>JBBQSP010000034.1:0-51077 GCA_038213735.1 Vicinamibacterales bacterium
GTTACGGGCGCTGCCGAACACGACCGCGGCCGGCGGCACCTCGTTTCTGCAACTCGCCGGCGTGGGACCTGCCACGTCGTTCTGGCGCGCCGACGCGGCGCCGCCGCCGCCGGAATAGCGGCCGGTGGTCGACGCGCGGCCGGTCACGGCCGGCTACTTCGAGGCTATGGGTATCACGCTGCTGGCGGGCCGGGACGTCAGCGAGGCCGACACCGAGAATCGCGAGCCCGTGGCGGTGATCAACGAAACCTTCGCGCGCCAGATTTACCCGGGCGACAACCCTCTCGGCCGCCGCTTCATCCTGAATCTCGGCAACGAGAAACCGCACGAGATCATCGGCGTCGTCGGCGACGTCAGGCTGGCGTCGCTCGACGGCGAGATTCGACCGACCGCTTATCTATCGTCGCGCCAGTACGCGTTCGGCATGATGACCTACGTGGTGCGCACGACGGCGGATCCGGCACGGCTCGCGCCGGCCGCGGTGCGCGTGATCAGGGACATCGATCCGCAACTGCCGGTGTCGGCGGTGCGGCCGCTCGACGAAGTGTTCGCGGAGTCGATTGCGCGACCGCGGCTCACCGCGGTCGCGATGAGCGTGTTCGCGGGCGCGGCGCTGTTGCTCGCCGCCCTCGGGGTCTACGGCATCGTGGCCTACTCGGTGTCGCAGCGCACGCGCGAGTTCGGCATTCGCGTGGCCCTTGGCGCTCAGCCCACCCAGATCATCGGCATGGTCGTCGGCCAGAACCTCAGGGTCGTCGGCTGGGGCCTGGGGCTTGGCCTGCTGTGCGCGGTGCCCGCGACGCGGCTGTTGCGAGGCCTGTTGTTCCAGGTGGGGCCGAACGATCCGGCGACCTTCATCGCGATCGCCGTCACGCTGACGCTGGTGGCAGTGGTGGCGTCGTACCTGCCGGCACGCAGCGGCACGCGCGTCGATCCGGCGGTGACGCTGAAGGCGGAGTGACGACCGGGCGCGCTAGAGCGCGCCCCTACTCTGAATAGACGACCGTGCGCACGCTGCGATGGCGGCGCGCGAGTTCCGCCGGCAACAGCTTGCTCAGGTAGACCTTCGACTCTGCGCTGTCGGCCGCGTTCGGCTCGTGCTTGACGACGTTGAAGTGCAGTTGCGCGAGCACGGCGCGCATGTCGTAGTAGCGGTTCTTGGTCTTGACGACGACTTCCTCGAAGCCGGCGGCAAGCGCCCACACTTCGGATTCTTCGGTCAGCGCACGGAAGTGGCCCTGGCCTCGCCAGTCGCGGCGCGTGCCGCCAATCCAGGAATACAGAATCCGGCGGCCATCGAAAGACAATGGACCGGTCAGCCGGTCCACCAGGTCACGCAGCTTTGGCACCTTCTCGTCATGCCGGATCTCGTGGACGATCTTGTAGGACACCGGCACCAGCGCCCCCGAGGGGTCGTCCGGGAGCGGCGCCTCGGCCATCAGGATCAGCGATTCGCGATCGTGCAGGCGTTCGATGATCTCCGTCGCCGTCTTGCGGCGCGGATACTCGCCGAAGTACTCCTCGATGTATTGGATCTCCAATGCACCGGGCTCGAGCGCGTACTGCTTGATGAGGTATTCCACGGGTCGAGTGATTATACGAGATGCGTCAGCCGGGAGCTGAGCCACCGTTGCTCGGGGGCTGAGCGCGCCAGGGTGAGCGCTTCGCGGTAGCTGGCAACGGCCCGGACCTGGTCGCCGGCCTCGCGCCACAGCTCGGCCTCGACGGCGGGCAGCAGCGGATAGCGCGCAAGCGCGGCGCGGCCGGCGATGCTGTCGAGCACGGCGAGCCCGGCGAGCGGCCCTTCGACGCGCGAGACGGCAATTGCGCGGTTCATCGCCACCACCGGCGAGCCGGTCAGCGCCAGCAGGTCGTCGTAGTGCGAGACGATCTGCGGCCAGTCGGTGGCGTCCCACGACGGCGCCACGGCATGGCAGGCGGCAATGCCCGCCTCGAGGTGAAAGGCACTGACGCGGTCGCCCGACGCCGCGCGATCGAGGGCGCGCAAACCGGCGGCGGCCGCATCAGGGTCCCACTTGGCGCGATCCTGATCGCGCAACAGGAACAGCGTGCCGTCCGAATCGATCCGGGCGGGAAACCTCGCCGCATGCAGCAGCATGAGCGACAGCAGCGCCCAGGCATTGGGCGAATCCGTCGCCGGGTGCGTGGCGGCCAGCGACGCCAGGCGAATAGCCTCTCCCGCCACATCGTCGCGCACCAACGCGTCGCCAGAGGTCGCGGCGTAGCCTTCGTTGAACATCAGGTAGAGCGACTCCAGCACCGAATCCAGGCGCGCGGCAAGTTCGGCGGGCGCCGGCATGCCGAAGCCGACATCCTGATCGCGCAAGGTGCGCTTGGCGCGCACCAGTCGCTGCGCGATCGCGCTCTCCTGCGCCAGGAACGCGCGGGCGATCTCACCGACGCTGAAGCCACCGACGAGCTTCAGCGCCAGCGCCACCCTGGCGTCGGCGGCCAGCGCCGGATGGCAGGTCAGGAACAGCAAGGCGAGTTGATCGTCATCAACCGGCGGCAGTTCGTCGCGCAGCAGCACCTCGGCCGGAGGCTGCGCATCCGGTTGCGCCCGGGTCAGCGCCGGTTCCTTGCCGGCGGCCATCTTCACGTGCCGCAAGCGATCGAGCGCGCGATTCTTCGCGACGAGGTAGAGCCACGCCTCGGGTTGAGCGGGAACACCGCGAAAGGGCCACTGCTGCAGCGCGGCGATCAGCGCGTCCTGAACCGCGTCTTCAGCCACGGCGAGGTGACGCGGCCCAAGGGTGCGGGTGAGCTTGGCGACCATCTGTCCCGCCTGGCGGCGGAACAGATGCTCAACAAGGGCGATGGAGTCGGCAGCCACTTACGTGGGTTCCACCTCGCGGATTTCGATGGTGCCGAAATCGAGGTGCGGGCAGTCCTTGCTGAGCTCGACCACCTCTTCATAGCTGGCGGCGTCGACGATGAAGAGGCCACCAATCACTTCACGGGCTTCGGCGTAGGGGCCGTCGGTGACTTTCGGCGACCCCACCGTCCCGCGCAACACACGGCCGGCGCCGTCGATCAGCTTGTGGCCGTCCATGAGGCGGCCATTGGCCTGCACCTTCTGCTTCCAGGCGACGTAGCGCTGGATGATTGCCTGGATCTCGTCGGGGCTGAGGTCGGGCGGAAACGTCCCCGAGTCGTGCAAGAGCATGATGAACTTCGGCATTGAATCTGTCCTCCTGCCCTGGTGACGATCGAGGGTCACTCGAATCGACATCCGCCGGCGCCGGCGCGACCGGGCGTCAGTAGTCCATGCCAATCACGGCGCCCTGGTCGTCCACGTCGAGCTTCTGAGCCTGGGGGACCTTACCGAGGCCCGGCATCAGCATCATGCTGCCGGCAATCGCCACCACGAACCCGGCGCCGGCCGACAGCGACACGTCGCTGACGGTGAGCGTCCATCCAGAGGGCGCGCCCATCTGCTTGGGATCGTCGGTGAACGAATACTGGGTCTTGGCGATGCACACCGGCAACTCGCCGAAGCCGAGCGCCGCGAGCCTGGCCAGACGCGACTTCGCGGCCGGCTTGAACGACACGCGCGCGGCCCCATAGACGGTCGTGGCCACGGCGGTGATCTTCTCTTCGAGCGACTGCGACGCCGAGTAGATCGGCTTGACCGCCGCCGGGTCTGAGGTGGCGGCCGCAGCCACGAGTTTCGCCGCCAGCTCGGTCATGCCCGCGGCGCCCTTGGTGTAGCCCTCGGCCAGCGCGGTGTCGGCGCCAATCGACCGGCAGTAGGTCATCACCGTTTCGAGATCGGCATCGCTGTCGCCGGGGAAGCGATTCAAGGCAATCACGGAGGGCACGCCCCAGCGCTTCAGGTTGTCGAGGTGCCGCACCATGTTCGGAAAGCCCGGCTCGAGCGGACCATCGGGCGTTCCGCCCTGCGCACGCAGGGCCTTGAGGGTGACGATGACCGCGGCTGCCGCGGGCACGTGTCCGCACATCGGCATCACGAGGTCGAAGAACTTCTCGGCGCCCAGGTCGGCGGCAAACCCGGTCTCGTTGACCACGTAGTCGGCCAGGTGAAGCCCGATGCGCTGGGCGAGCACGCTGCTCGTGCCGTGCGCGATGTTGGCGAACGGACCGCAGTGCACGATCGCGGGCGCGCCTTCGGTGGTCTGCACCAGGTTGGGCAGGACGGCGTCGTTCAGCAACACCATCATCGGCCCGACGGCCTTGAGATCGGCGGCGGTGACAGGCGCGCCGTCGTAGTTGAAGGCGACGACAATGCGCGACAGGCGCTGGCGCAAATCGGCGCGGCCCTCCGACAGCGCCAGGATGGCCATGATCTCCGACGCCGCGGTGATCACGAACCCGGTCTCACGAGCCGGCCCGCTCTCGCGGCCGCCAAGGCCAGTGGCAATGCGGCGCAGCGCGCGGTCGTTCATGTCCATGCAGCGCGGCCACAGGATCTCCTGCGGATTGATCCTCAGGTCATTGCCAAAATGCAGGTGCGTATCGAGCAGCGCAGCCAGCAGGTTGTGGGCGGCGGTGATGGCGTGGAAGTCGCCCGTGAAGTGCAGGTTGATCTTGTCGAGCGGCGCGAGCGAAGCCTGGCCGCCGCCGGTGGCGCCGCCCTTCATGCCGAAGACCGGGCCGAGCGACGGTTCCCTGAGCGCGGCGATCGCATGGTGGCCCAGCTTCACCAACCCCTGCGTGATGCCGATGGTGTTGACCGTCTTGCCCTCGCCGCTCGTGGTGGGCGTGATCGCCGTGACCAGGATCAGCCTGCCACGTCGTGGAAACCGGTCGAGGGTTTCGAGGCGAATCTTGGCAATGGCGCGGCCATAGGGCTCGAGCAGGTCGCCGGTCAGGCCGAGGCGCGCCGCGATCTCTGTAATGGGAAGCATAGGGGCGTCCACATCTTACCGGGTCGCGCGGGTCTTCGCGCGAGACGAGGCTAGCGGGCCTGGAGAAGCGGGAGGGCTGCCGTGGGCCACTGCTCTTCCCACCGGACGGCGGGGTTCTCGAACAGCCACGCGCGCGACCGACCAAGGGCGGACGCGGGGTCGGCCGACCGCGATGCCACCGCCACCAACACGTGGGCCAGATCGCCGGGGTCGCGGAAAGTCAGGCCCTCGTGTCCCGGCGTGAGCACCTCACCGAGCACCGGGGCGTAGTCGAAGGCGGCGACCGGCACTCCTGCGCCGCGGAAGTCGGCCACCTTCATCGGCAGGTCGAGGCCCGAAGACGACTGGTGCAGGCACAGGCCGAGGTCGGCCATGCCGATTAGTACGGGATAGTCGTCCGGCTCGAGCCAGTGCGTGCGGACCGCGATGCAGCTGAACGAGCGGCGCGCGAGGCGCGCTTCAAACCCGTCGCGCAGGACACCGCGGCCGGTGAGGATGACGGCGAGCGAAGGAGCAGGAGCGGCGATACGACTGAGTTGACGCTCCGCGCGTTCGAGGGCCTCGAGCAGAAGGTCGAAATCCTCGTCCGGCGTCCAACTGGTCGGACAGACCACGAGGGGCAAGCGATCGGCACCAAGCGATGCCGGCTGGGCGAGCTTCGTCCACATCGCGACCGCGGCCGACGGCGCCGGGCGGCTGAACGCAGCCGGCGGCCGATCGTAGACGACCGACGCGGTAATGCCGTAATGACTCGACAGCCAGGCCGCGAGCGCCTTCGAGACCGCCAGGTGCCCATCGGCGCGACGCGCCCACCGGCGCTCGCTGCGTGCCACCGCCTTCACCGCGCGATGCCGTTCGCCCAGGCGAATGGCCGCCACCGTGTGCGAAAGATTGTGCCAGTCGATGACCAGGCGCGAGCCGCGCCACCTCGCCACCAGCCACGCCACCGCCAGCGTCGGAACGGCTGGTGGATTCTGCACGAGAATCACGTCGGCCTTGGGCGCGCGCATCAGCGTGATCCACAGCCGGCGCGCCTGGCCCACGGCGCGCGCCAGCGAACCAAACACAAACCGCTTGGTCCCACCCTTTGCCCGGCCCTTGAAGCTGTGATCCGGCAGGCGATGACAACGCACGCGCGGATTGGCGGCCAGAGCGGGCACGACCTCCGCGCCCTCGAGGCCCACCAGGTCCACCTCGTGGCCGGCCGCGGCCAGCGACGCGGCGTGATACTGCATCCGCGGGCTGCGGCCCAGATCTCCGAGTACGATAACCGCGGTCCGCATAGTGAAGGTGTACCTGTTCCTCGGCCTCAGTAGCGCCCTGTTCGCCCTGCTCGCGACCCCGCTGGTGTCGCGGGGATCGATCCGGCTCGGACTGGTAGACGCCCCCGGTGGCCGGAAGGTTCATGCGCGGTCGGTGCCACGGCTGGGAGGCGTGGCCCTCGTCTTGGCCACAGTGCTGGGGATGATACTCGTCCCTCTCTGGGGGCCACAGGATTTCGGCCCAGTAAACTGGGGCACCTTGCAGCCGTTTGCGGTGGCCACCGCGCTGATTTTCGGCATCGGCCTGCTCGACGATGTGCGGGGGGTGAGGCCGGTTCCGAAACTCGCAGTGCAACTGGCCGCGGCAATCGTGATGATGGCGTCGGGGCTGCTCATTCAGCGCATCACGCTGCTCGGCGCGACCTGGGAACTGGGATGGGCGGCATGGCCACTGTCGGCGGCGTGGATTGTCGGCCTGACGAACGCATTCAATCTGATCGACGGCATCGACGGACTGGCTACCGGCATCGCGGTGCTGGCCGGGGCCGCGTGTACGGCCATCCTGGTCGTCCGCGGCCACACGGCCGAGGCGATGATGCTCGCGGCCCTGGTCGGTGCCGCCGCCGGTTTCCTGGCGTTCAACTTCGCTCCGGCGTCGATCTTCCTCGGTGATGGCGGCAGCCTGGTGATCGGCTTCCTGCTCGCGACCACCGCGATTGCGGGCTGGCAGAAAGGGGCCACCGCACTGGCCACGGGCGTTCCGCTGTTGATTTTCGCCCTGCCGATTGCTGACCTGTTGACCACGGTCGTTCGCCGCGGACTGGCGCCACCGGCCAGCGGTCGGCCGTCGCTGCGGGCCGCGGTGCGACAACTGGTTGAAGGGGACCGCCAACACATTCACCACCGCTTGCTGGCGCTCGGCTGGACGACACGGCAAACGGTGTTCATCCTGTACGGCATCACGGCGATCTTGTCGTGGCTGGCCCTCTCAACGGCGCAGGCGCCATGAAACGGGTGCTGGTGGTGCAACCGTCGCTGCAGCCGCCGGGCGGCAGCAACGGGGTGGCGGCATGGGTGCTGCAGGCGCTCGCCGCCGAACACCGGGTGACCGTGCTGTCGTGGCAGCCGGTCGAGGTCGAACCGATCAACCGGTTCTTCGGCACCGATCTACGCCGCAGCGACTTCGACACAATCGTCGTGCCTCGGTCGTGGCGGCGCGTGCCCGACCTGATGCCGACGCCGGCGATGCTGGTGAAGCTGTCGTTGCTGATGCGCTACACGCGCCAGGTGAGCGCAGGATTCGACGTGATCTTCGGCGTGTTCAACGAAACCGACTACGGCCGGCGCGGGATCCAATACATCCACTACCCGTCGTACTTGCGGCCGCGACCCCAGGTTGACTTCCGCTGGTATCACCAGCCGGCCGCGGCGCTGACCGCGTACTACTCGCTCGCCGACCGCGTGGCCGGGTTCTCGCTCGAACGAATGAAGGCCAACCTGACACTGGTCAATTCGAACTGGACCGGCGAGCACGTGCGCTCGTTTCTCGGCGGCCACCCGCGCACCCTGTATCCGCCGGTCGCGGATGCTGGCCCAGGCCTGCCGTGGGCCGAACGGGCGCCGCACTTCCTGGCGGTCGGCCGCATCTCACCGGAGAAAGAGTACGAGCGGGTCATGCGCATCCTGGCGCGTGTCCGCGTGCACGCGCCCGATCTGCGGTTGACCATTGTCGGCACCTCGGATCGCCACACCGCGCGCTACTTCGGCACCTTGCAATCGCTGGCCCGATCGCTCGGCGAGTGGATCCAGTTCCGCCGGAACATCAGCCGTGACGAGTTGCGTGCCCTGATGG
This sequence comes from Vicinamibacterales bacterium, assembly GCA_038213735.1. Classification (GTDB taxonomy): domain Bacteria; phylum Acidobacteriota; class Vicinamibacteria; order Vicinamibacterales; family UBA2999; genus 12-FULL-67-14b. The sequence continues at coordinate 8,004 of JBBQSP010000034.1, forward strand.
CTTCGCACCGCTACGGCCTGCACGGCATGCGCGAGGAACACTTCGGGATGGCGCCCGCGGAGATGGCACGCGCCGGCGTCGTCGTCTGGGTGTCGAACGGCGGCGGCCAGACCGAGATTGTCGGCGACGAGCCGGCACTGAGGTTCGACTCCGAGGACGAGGCGGTCCGGAAGATCGGCGCGGTGCTGACCGATCCGGCTGAGCAGGAGCGGCTGCGTTGCCGGCTGGCGGAGCGGGCCGAATTATTCTCCACCGACCGCTTCGTGCGCGAGGTCCGCGACGTGGTCGCGCACTTTGGCGGTTAAGTGAGCTGCCGGAACCCGGGATCGGCCAGCAGATCCTGGTAGGTGCCGATGGCGGCGACCCGCCCCTCCTTCAAGTAGATCAACTGGTCGCAGGCCTTCACCGTTGAGAGCCGGTGGGCGATGGCGATCACCGTCCGCGACCCTCGAATGGCCGCAATCGCGTCGGTCACCTCGCGTTCCGTCTGGTTGTCGAGCGCCGCCGTCGCCTCGTCAAAGAACAGGATCGGCGGGTCGTGATAGAGCGCGCGGGCGATGGCGACGCGCTGCCGCTGACCGCCCGACAGGCGGACGCCGTCTTCGCCGATGACCGTCTCGAGCTTCAGCGGCATGGCCGCCACCACGTCATCAAGACGCGCCATCGCGATCGCCGTGGCAAGGCGCGCCTCGTCGATGCCGCCGTCGGGAATACCAAAGGCAATGTTGCGGCGCAACGAATCGTCCAGGAGATACACGTCCTGCGACACGTAGCCAATCTGCCGCTGCCAGGCGCGCTCCCGGCCCTCGAGCGGGGCACCATCAACCAGCACCTGGCCGGTAATCGGTGTCAGCAGGCCGAGCAGCACATCCACCAGCGTGCTCTTGCCGGCGCCGGTGGCGCCGACAATGCCGACCGATTGGCCGCGGCGAATGCTGAGCGACACGCGATCGAGCGCCAGCGGTCCGTCTTCGTCGTAACGGTACGACACCTCGTCGCAGGCGAGCGCGTCGCGCAGCATCGGCGGCTCCGGCGCGAACGACGCTGCGGCTGGCGCGCGTAGCGCCCGCATGTCGGCGTCCATGTTCGCCACCCACGGGTGCGCTTCGCGCAGGTAGCCGGCGTTCAGCATGATGCGATTGGCCGACGGGATGACGCGGAACCCGGTGTAGGCAAAGAGCGCCAGCACCGACACCGTATCGCCGCCCGAGGCGCTGTCGCGCATTACCAGGAAGACGACCAGCAGCATGCTGAACACGAGCGTGGTCTCGACCGCGTGGCGGGCGGCGCTGGCGGCCCACGACCGCCGCTGCTTCACCCGCGACAGGTCACGCTTGACGTGACGGAACCGTTCCTCGAAGAAGGGCTGGCGGCCCGACACCTTCACGTCCTTGATCGCGCCGAGGCTCTGCTGCAGCACCTGCAATTGCTGCTGCAGCAACCCTCGTTCGGTTTCGCCGATCCGCTCCCAGGCGCGGCGGGTCAGGACAATCGGCGCGATCACGACGGCGAGCACGATCGCCACGGCGATCAACGTGATCGGCGGCGCCGTCGACAGCAACACCATGGCCAGGGCGGCTATGGTCACCGCCTCGGCGAGAATGTTGACGGCCGACCCGCCAACCAGTTCGAACGCGATGTCCGAGGCGCGCGTCATCGGCTGGATCAGCGACGCCGACGCCCGCGTAACATGAAACCGGTAGTCGGCCGCCAGGTACCGCGCGAACAGCCGCTCAGCCGCGGCCGACGACGACCGGAAGATCACCCCCTGGCGGACCCACTCGACCCACGACAGGAACAGCGCGCGCGCCAGGTAGAACGCGCCGACGCCGAGCGCCAGCGCCGCGACCATCGATCGCGGGTCGTCGGCCGGCCAGGCCTGCCAGATCCGCGACACCACCGGGGCGGTGCGCACCTGCTCTGGTTCGACGACCAGGCGGAGCAGGCCGAAGGTGGCCAGGGCGCCGACCGCCTCGATGAGCGCGCTCACGCTGACCAGCGGCACCAGGGTGAGCCACGGCCAGCGTTCGCGGCGCGTGAGCCAGCCGAGCACCGTGCGAACGTCGCGAATCACGAACTCACCACAGCTACCGAGGCAACCGCCAAAAGGGGTGGCCTCCACCGCCAGGCAACCCCAAGAACGGGTTGCCTCCACGGGCTAGGGCTTGCACCGCGACTCCAAATGAAAGCGTCTTAGCAGCGATGGCCCAGTATAGGCTCAAGACCCGGCTGTTCGTGGCGCGCCCACTGGAGGAGACCTTCGCGTTCTTCGCCGACGCGGGCAACCTGCAGAAGCTGACGCCGCCGTGGCTCAGTTTCCGCATCCGGACGCCGCAGCCGATTATGATGCGCCCCGGCACGCTCATCGACTACCTGATCGTGGTGCGGGGATTGCCGGTGCCGTGGCGCACGCGGATCGGCGACTGGACCCCACCGGCCCAGTTCGTGGATGAGCAGCTGTGGGGGCCGTACTGGAAGTGGCATCACACGCACAGCTTCACCGCCGTCGAGCGCGGCACGCTGGTGACCGACACGGTGCTGTACTCGCCGATCGGCGGGGCGCTGATGCACGGCCTGATGGTCAAGCGCGATCTCGAACGCATCTTCACATTCCGCCAGCACGCCATCCTCGAGCAATTCGGCGTCGCCACCCCTGATCCCATCGCCGTCAGCATCGAGCGGATATAATTCCTGCCGACCGTGCAGGACCTCACGACCGGCTCGCTCAGCCGCCATCTTCTCAAGACCACCAGCTTCATGCTCGTCAGCATGGTGTTCCAGACGCTCTACGTGCTGGTGGACCTCTTCTGGGTGGGGCGTCTCGGCACCGATGCCGTGGCGGCGGTCGGGATCAGCGCCAACCTGTCGTTCGTCGTCCTCGCCCTCTCGCAAATGCTCGGTGTCGGCACGACCACCGTGGTCTCGCACGCGGCCGGCCGCAAGGATCACACCGAGGCGACCTACTTGTTCAACCAGTCGCAGGTGTTGTCGATGGTCGCCGGCCTCGTGTTCCTGGTGGTGGCCATGTACTACCGCACGGCCTACGCCGCCGCGCTCAGCGCCGACGCCACCATGCAGGCGCAGACCGAGGAGTACCTGCTGTGGTTCATCCCGGCCATGGCGTTGCAGTTCGCGATGGTGGCCATGGGCGCGGCCCTGCGCGCCACCGGCAACTTCAAGCCTGGCATGTACGTGCAGACCGGCACGGTGGTGCTGAACATGGTTCTGACCCCGATCCTGATCTTCGGGTGGGGACCGATCGGCGCCTTCGGGATCGGTGGCGCGGCGCTGTCGACCTTGATCGCAGTGGCGATTGGCGTCATCTGGATCTCGTTCTACTTCGTCAGCCGCGACGCCTACCTGCACTTCCGCCTCGCCGACTGGGTGCCGGCATTTCCCGTGTGGGGGCGAATGCTGAAGATCGGCCTGCCGGCAGGCGCGGAGTTCGCGATGATGGCCATCTACATGGTGGTGGTCTATTCGATTACCCGGCCCTTCGGCGCCGCCGCCCAGGCCGGCTTTGGCATCGGCCTGCGCATTATCCAGTCGGCATTCCTGCCGGTGGTTGCGCTCGGGTTTGCGGTGGCCCCGGTCGCGGGCCAGAACTTCGGCGCCGGCAAGGGCCAGCGCGTGCGTCAGGCGTTCACGGTCGCGGCGTCGATGGCCGGCGGCGTGATGCTGGTGTCCGGCGTGGCGGTCTACCTGGCGGCGACGCCGTTGATGGGGCTGTTCAGCGCCGACCCGGAGGTCATCCGCGTCGGTGTCGAGTACCTGCACATCGTGACGATAAACTTCGTTGCCTCGGGCATCACGTTTGTCTCCGCGAGCATGTTCCAGGCCATGGGCAACACCCTGCCCTCGCTGGCGACGTCGCTACTGCGGCTGATGGTCGGGATTGTCCCCGCGGCGGTCTTGTCGTCACACCCCGAGTTTGCGCTGACCTGGATCTGGTGGCTGACCGTGCTGTCAACCCTGCTTCAGATGGCGCTGAACCTGATCCTGCTGCAGCGTGAGTTCCGTCTCAAACTGGCGTAGCGAGATCAAGAGGCAACAGGAGATAAGGAGTTCAGGAGTGATCGGATTGTTACTCTTGATCTCTTGATCTCCTGTTCCTACTTACTGCCTATATAATCGCCACGCACATGAAGCTCGCTGTACCGAAAGAATGCCGCCCCGGCGAACGCCGGGTGGCAGTCACCCCTGAAAACGTCGCGAAACTCGTGAAGCTGGGCTTTAGCGTGGCCGTCGAACACGACGCCGGCGCGGCCGCCTCGTTCGGGGACGATGACTATGCCGCGGCGGGGGCGGAGGTCATTACCGGCACGCGCGCCATCTGGCAGGCCGGCGACATCGTGCTCAAGGTGCAGCCGCCTGCCGCGCACCCCGAGTTGGGCGTGCACGAGGCCGAGCTTATCCGCGAGGGCGGCACGCTCATCAGCTTTCTCTATCCCGGCAAGAACACCGAGATCATCGAGCGGCTGGCGGCGCGCAAGGCGACGGCGATCGCGGTCGACCAGATTCCCCGCATCAGCCGCGCGCAGAAGATGGACGCGCTGTCGTCGATGGCCAACATCGCCGGCTACCGCGCGGTGGTCGAGGCGGCGAGCTTCTACGGGCGCTTCTTCACCGGCCAGATGACGGCCGCCGGCCGGGTCGCGCCGGCGAAGGTACTGGTGATCGGGGCCGGTGTGGCCGGGCTCGCCGCGATCGGCGCGGCGCGCGGCATGGGCGCGATCGTGCGCGCCTTCGACACGCGGCCGACGGTCAAGGAGCAAGTCAAGAGCATGGGCGCTGAGTTCATCGAACTCACCGTGCATGAAGACGGCGAAGGCACCGGCGGCTACGCCAAGGAAATGAGCCCGGCCTTCATCAAGGCCGAAATGGAGATGTTCGCCGCGCAGGCGCGCGAGGTCGACATCATCATCACCACGGCGCTGATCCCCAATCGGCCCGCCCCCATCCTGATCACCGAGGAAATGGTGCAGGGGATGAAGAAGGGCTCGGTCATCGTCGATCTGGCCGCCGAGAACGGCGGCAACTGCGCGCTGACCGAGCCCGGCCAGGTGGTGCAGAAATACGGCGTCCACATCCTCGGCTACACCGATTTGCCGAGCCGCCTCGCGCCGACCGCGAGCTTCCTGTTTGGAAACAACCTGACCCACCTGCTGGCCGACCTCGGCGGCGCGAGCCACTTCCACCTCGATCTGGCGGACGAAGTGGTGCGTGGTGCCCTGGTGCTGCGTGACGGCGAAGTGATGTGGCCGCCACCACCGCGCCCGCCGGCCGCGTTGCCGCCGGAACCCAAGGTGGTGGCGCCGCCGGTCGCCGCACCAGCGGCGAAGGCACCCGCGTCGGCTGGCGTGGCCGGTCCGGTGTTTGCGTTGATCGCCGCGGTCGCGCTCGTCGGCCTCGGCCTGGTGGCGCCGCCGGCGTTCTTGACCCACCTCACCGTGTTCGCCCTGTCCGTGGTGATTGGCTGGCAGGTGGTGTGGAACGTTACGCCGGCCCTGCACACGCCGTTGATGAGCGTGACCAACGCCATCAGCGGGATCATCGTGCTGGGCGGCATGTTGCAGTTGAACGGTCCGCTCACCTCGCCGGTGGTGCTCGTCGGCGCGGCCGCCATCCTCCTCGCCACCATCAACATCGTCGGCGGTTTCATGGTGACGCAGCGGATGCTCAGGATGTTTAGGCGATGATCACGCTGCCTGAGACGCTCGTAACCATCGCCTACCTCGTGGCGGGCATCCTCTTCATCCAGAGCCTCGGCGGACTGTCGAAGCAGGAATCGGCGCGCCGCGGCAACCTGTTCGGCATTCTCGGCATGGCGCTGGCCGTGGGCGTCACGGCGTTCGGGCCGCATGCCGGCAATTACGGGATCCTGATCGCCGCGCTGGTCGTCGGCGGCGGCATCGGCGCCGCGATGGCGGCGCGCGTCGAGATGACCGACATGCCGCAGCTGGTGGCCATGCTCCACAGCTTCGTCGGCCTGGCTGCGGTGCTGGTCGGGTTTGGCGGCACGCTCGATCCGGCCAACGTGCTGGTGGGGGTCGACGCCACCATCCATGCGGTCGAAACCTACGTCGGCGTGTTTGTCGGCGCGATTACCTTCACTGGTTCGGTGGTCGCGTTCGGCAAGCTGCAGGGCCTGATCGGCAGCAAGCCGCTGCTGCTGCCGGCGCGCCACGTCCTCAACCTCCTGGCACTGCTCACCTGCGTGTTCCTGGGGTTCCAGTTCGTCAGTGCCGACCACGGCGCGGCACTGCAGCCGCTGATCATCGCCACCGTGATCGCGTCACTGCTCGGCATGCATTTGGTCATGGCGATTGGCGGCGCCGACATGCCGGTGGTGGTGTCGATGCTCAACAGCTACTCGGGCTGGGCGGCGGCCTCGATGGGCTTCATGCTCGGCAACGACCTGCTGATCATCACCGGCGCCCTGGTCGGGTCGAGTGGCGCGATCCTGAGCTACATCATGTGCCACGCGATGAACCGCTCGTTCGTCAGCGTGATCCTGGGCGGCTTCGGCGCTGAAGAAGGCAAGGCTCCGGCCGCGGGCGCGCAGCCCGCCGGCGAGGTGAAGGCGATCACCGCCGAGGAGACCGCCGAACTGTTGCGCGAGGCCAAGAGCGTGGTCGTGGTCCCCGGCTACGGCATGGCGGTAGCCCAGGCGCAGCACCCGATGTACGAGGTCACCCAGATTCTCCGCGGCAAAGGCGCCAACGTCCGCTTCGCCATTCATCCGGTCGCCGGCCGCCTGCCGGGGCACATGAACGTGTTGCTGGCCGAGGCCAAGGTGCCGTACGACATCGTGCTCGAGATGGAAGAGATCAACCACGACTTCCCCGGCACCGACGTGGTGATCGTGTGCGGCGCCAACGACATCGTGAATCCTGGCGCGCTCGATGATCCGTCGAGCCCAATTTTCGGCATGCCGATCCTGGAAGTGTGGAAGGCCAAGACCTGCATCGTGATGAAGCGCGGTATGGCCAGCGGCTACGCCGGTGTCGACAACCCGCTGTTCTACAAGGACAACACCCAGATGTTGTTCGGCGACGCCAAGAAGATGATCGACGCGGTCCTGGCCGAACTCAAGAAGTGACCCCATGATGCGGTTTCAGCTCCCGCATCCGTTTGTCCTTCTCCTGGGCGCGGTTGGTATTGCCGCCGCGCTCACCTGGATCATCCCCGCCGGCGAGTATCAGCGGCGGACCGATGCCGACACCGGGCGCACGGTGGTGATCGCCGGCACCTACGCGCCAGTGGACGCTGCGCCGGTCGGCCCGATGGCCGCGGTGCTCGCCGTGCCGCGCGGCATCATCGCCGGTGCCGACGTAATCCTCACGATTCTTTTCGTCGGCGGAGCCTTCGCATTGCTGGACGCGACCGGGGCCCTGGTCCGCTTGGTCGGCGCGCTCGTCGGCGCCACCCGGCGGCCCCGCACCATCGTCGTGGCCGTGAGCCTTGGCTTCGCCACGCTGGGCGCGCTCGAGAACATGCAGGAGGAGATCGTGGCGCTCGCGCCGGTGTTGATCCTGCTCAGCCGTGGGCTCGGGTTTGGCAACGTCACCGCCGTGGCCATGAGCATCGGGGCCGCCGCCGTCGGGGCCGCCTTCGGTCCCACCAATCCGTTCCAGACCGGCATCGCCCTTCGCTTCGCTGAGTTGCCACCGGTGACCATTCCGGCCATTCGCTTCGGCCTGATGGCAGCCGCGGTCGCCACGTGGATCGCCTGGACGCTGGCGATGGCATCGCGCGATGACGTCAAGGGCGAGGTGCGGGCCATCAGCACCGAGCCGGCCACGCGCCGCGACGGTCTGCTGCTGGCGCTGGTGCTACTGCCCTTCGTCCCCTACCTATACGGCGTGTTGCAGCTCGACTGGGGATTCAACGAACTGTCGGCCCTGTTCCTCGTGGCGGGCTTCGCCGTCGGGCTCGTCTCGGGCCGCGACCTGACGGCCACGACGACGGGGTTGCTCAAGGGCATGGAGGCCATGCTCGCGGCGGGGCTGTTCGTCGGGGTGGCCCGGGCCATCAGCGTCGTGATGACCGATGGCCGCATCATCGACACTATCCTCTACTCGCTGGCCGTGCCGCTCGCACAGTTTCCCGGGACCATCGCGACGCTGCTGATGGTGCCCATGCACGCGGTGCTCCACATGGCCGTGCCCTCGGTGAGCGGCCAGGCCGTCTTGACCATGCCGATCATGGCGCCGCTGTCGGATCTGCTCGGGGTATCACGCGATGCGGCCGTGATTGCCTACCAAACCGGCGCCGGTCTGTCCGACATGCTGGTGCCCACCAACGGTGCGGTGTTGGCCGTGCTGCTGAGCGCGGGGGTGCCCTACGGACGCTGGCTGCGCTTTGCGGTCCCGGGCGCGGTGCTGGTCGGCGTGATTGGTGCGATCGGCATCATCCTGTCGGCGTAGAATCGCGTACGAACAGGGGCTACCCAATGAACAACATTCGAATCGGCATCGCGCTCGTGTTGTCGGCACTCGCCCTGCTGCCGGCGACGGCAACCGTGCAGACGAACGACAAACCTAAAGGTTTGTCGCCACAAGCCGGCAGCGGGCTGGCTGCCGATCGCATGGCCGTGATCGACCGCGGTCTGCAACGCTATGTCGACGACAACCGCGTCGCCGGCATCGTGGCGCTCGTACTGCAGGACGGCAAGCCGGTGTACGAAAAGGCTTTCGGCTGGGCCGACAAGGAAGCCGGCCGGCGGATGACGACCGACACGATCTTCCGCATCGCGTCGCAGACCAAGGCGCTTACGAGCGTCGCGATCATGCAGTTGATCGAGGAGGGCCGGCTGACGCTCGGGCGGCGGGCCGGCGACTTCATCCCGAGCTTCGCCAGGACCACCGTGGCCACGGGCAAGAAAGGCGAGACGCTCGTGACCGAGCCGGCGCGCCGGCCGATCACGATTCGCGACCTGCTCACGCACACCGCCGGCATCTCTTACGGTACCGATCCCCTCGTGGCGGACCTCTACCAGGCCAAAGGCCTGGGACCGGCCGCGGGCTTCGGCTGGTACACAGCCGACAAGGACGAGCCTGTGTGCGCGACCATGGAGCGTCTCGGCACGCTGCCGTTTGTTGCACAGCCGGGCGAGCGGTGGGTGTACGGCTACAACACCGACATCCTCGGCTGCATCGTCGAGAAGGTGTCGGGAATGCCGCTCGACGAGTACCTGCGCACGCGCATCATCACGCCGCTCGGCATGAAGGACACGGCGTTCTTCGTGCCGGCCGCCGACCGTGGACGGCTGGCAGCGGTCTACGCGAGCCGCGACGGTGGCTTCGTTCGGGCGCCGGATGGGGCGCGCGGCCAGGGCCACTACGCCGACGGTCCGCGCAAGAACTTCGCCGGCGGCGCGGGCCTCGTCTCGACGGCGCGCGACTACGCGCGCTTCCTGGAGGCGATCCGCCTTGGCGGCACGGTTGACGGGGTCCGCGTGCTGTCGCCGCGCAGTGTTCGCCTGATGGCGACCAACCAGGTTGGCACGCTGCACTCGGCGAGCGGGCTCGGGTTCGGCCTGGGTTTCGAGACCACCGACCGGTACGGCGCCGGTGGCATGCAGAGCGAGGGGTCGTACGGCTGGGGCGGCGCGTATGGCTCCGTCTATCGGATCGATCCAGAGGAGAAGCTGGTGATGGTCCTGATGCTGCAGTTGATCCCGAACAGCAGCGACATCCGCGAGGCGTTCCCCAACCTCGTGTATCAAGCCGTGCAATGAGCGTGTTCGCCGATCAGCCGCTCGCGAGGCGGCTCGAGCTGACGGAGGGGCGTGGCAACGCGGCGTTTGTCGAGGTGCAGGCCAGGCAAGACCCGGCATCGGGTGCGACCTGGGCCGACATTGGCGGTACGCTGGCGATGTTCTCGGGGGTGGGTTCGCCCCTGACGCAGACGTTCGGACTGGGCGTGGGCGGACCGCTCACCGATCCGGATCTGGACGCGCTCGAAACGTTCTTCACCGCACGCGGCGCCACCGTCATGCAGGAAGTGAGTCCACTGGCGGGCGTCGAGGTGTTCGCCAGACTGGCGCAACGCGGCTACCGTCCGGTGGAACTGTCGAGCGTGATGTTCAGGCCGCTCGCGGGCACGAGCAACGCGATCGACGTGAACCCCAGGATTCGGGTGCGCACCGTCGGTCCGAGCGAAACCGGCCTCTATGCGTCGGTCTCGGCGCGCGGATGGAGCGAGGCGACCGACGTCCAGGCGTTTATCGACGGCTTCGCCCGGGTCAGCGTGGAATACGCCACGTGCGTGGTGGCCGAGGTCGACGGCGTCGCCATCGCCACCGCGGCGCTGTTCATCTCGGAAGGCGTCGGGCTGTTGGCCGGGGCGAGCACGGTGCCCGAGGGCCGCCGGCAGGGCGCGCAGTCGGCGCTGCTCGACTGGCGTTTGAGGCACTTGTCGGCCGCGGGCTGTGACCTGGCCATGATCGCCGCGGCCCCCGGCAGCGCGTCGCAGCGCAACGCCGAGCGAAACGGGTTTCGAATTGCCTACACCCGGACCAAGTGGCAGCTCGGCGCGAGCGTATAATCGATGTCCGAATGCATCGAGGCACGGCACTCCTGATCGTCTCCTTGCTGCTTGGCGCGCCGGCGTACGGGCAAACGACCCGGGTCGAGAGCATCGCCGAACAGCAGGCAGTGAAAGCCAAGAACCTGGAACCCGAAGGACCGTCCGACGCCGAGTTGACCGTGCGGCGGGTCCTGCTGTCGCCGCTGCTCAGCGGCGGTGGCGGCGCCTACCCCTGGTTTGGCAGCGTGTTCGGCGGCTCGGGCATGGCGGTCGGCGCCGGTTACCTGAAGCGGTTCGAGAAGTCCGGCTCGCTCAACTTCCTGGCCGGCATCTCCATCAACAATTCGCAAATGCTCGAGACCCGGGTCGTCGCGCCGGCGCTGTTCCGTGACCGGCTGCAAATCGGCGCCGAGGCGCGGTGGACCAATGCGAAAGGGGTGTCGTACTACGGAGTGGGACCCACGACGGATCCCGAGACCGATTTCGAGTACGACTATCAGCCCACGGAGTACAGCACCGACGCGACGTTCAAGCCGGTGCGATGGCTGTCGTTCGGCGGCGGCTACTCGTTCGTCGACCTCACGACCGGGGTTGACGACTTCGACCTTTCGGCCCTCCCCGCGCCGGGGATCGGGCGCGACCTGGCGTACAACGTCATCCGCGCCGGGGTGGCGATCGACACCCGCACCTCACCCGGTTACAGCACCCGCGGCGGACTCTACCGGGTCGCGTGGGAGCGGCACGAGGAACGCCACGATCTCCCCTTCTCATTTGATTCGCACGAATACGAAGTGCGGCAGCTCGTGCCGCTGGTGCGCGAGCAGTTCGTGCTCGCGTTCCGCGGGTTGATGACGCTGACGAGCACCGATGACGGCAACGTGGTCCCGGCCCCGCTGACGCCGTTCCTGGGCAGCGGCAGCACGCTGCGCGCGTTTCCGACCCGGCGCTTCACCGACCGCAATCGCGTGCTGCTGACCGGCGAGTACCGCTGGCGGCCGTCGCGCTACCTCGACATGGCGATCTTCGTGGACTCGGGGCAAGTGGCGCCAGACCGGCACCAGTTCCGCTTCAGTGACTTCGAGACCAACTACGGCATCGGTGCGCGCTTTCACGGCCCGCTGTTCACCGCGCTCCGCGTCGAATATGCGCGCGGGCGCGAGGGCCGCAACATCATCTTCGCCGGGAGCCAGATCTTCTGACACCGATGTCAAGACTCCGGAGCCGCAGATGACGCAGATCTCCCAGATCAAAACGGTTGCGGTCGTGCTGGTCGCGCTCGCCACGAGCCTCGTCGTGAGCGCGCAGTCGCGCCGGTTCTTCCCCGACGACCCGATCTGGCGCGAGCCGATCACCCAGGACGTGAAGAACGCGAACCGCTACGAGCCTGACCTGGCCTACCAGACACTGGAGAACCTGTTCTGGCGTCCCGGCGACTCCGAAACCGGGCAGCGCGCGAAGAACATCAACACCGTGGACGAGGTGCCCGACGGTTCGTTCTTCGTGAACCGCGCCGGGCGCGTGCCTTTGACGCCGGCCCGCGTGGCCCTGGGCGCGAACACCAGCGAGGGTCCCGCGGCAGGGCCGTGGACGGTGGTGTCGGCCAAGAGCGACGGCGTGACGCCCGGCTTCACCATTCGCGACACCGCCGACCAGATATGGTTCGTCAAGTTCGATCCGCCCGGCTGGCGCGCCATGGCGACGGGCAGCGAGGTGGTCGCGGCCAAGCTGTTTTGGGCGGCCGGCTACCACACCGCCGAATATCACATTGCCGAACTGAAACCGGCGAACCTGGTGATCGGCAAAGACACGAAGATCACGCCGCAAGGCGAGATGGCCCGTTCGATGCACCAGGGCGACCTCGCGTGGCTGCTGTCACGCGCCGACCGTGACGCCGACGGCACCTACCGGGTGATCCTCAGCAAGGCGACGCCGGGACGCCCGGTGGGACGCATTGCGTTTCACGGCACGCGGGCCGACGACCCGAACGACATCATCCCGCACGAGCATCGCCGCGAGTTGCGTGGCTACTTCGTGTTCGCGGCGTGGCTGAACCATGTCGATGCGAAGGGCATCAATTCCCTGTCGTCGCTCGTCACCGAGAACGGCCGCAGCTTCATCCGCCATCACCTGCTCGACTTTGGCTCGGCGCTTGGCAGCGCCGCGGTCGGACCGCGCGAAGGCTGGGAGGGCTACGAAGCCCTGGTGGAAGAGCCCGGCGAAATCGGCAAGCGCGCGCTGTCGTTCGGCTTCAGGATTCCCCAGTGGCGCACGCAGGATTACTTTGAGTCGCCGGCGATTGGCCGGTTGCCCAGGGACCACGCCGACTGGGATCCGCAAGCCTGGTGGCCACACATCACCAACGCGGCGTTCCGGCACATGCGCGCGGACGACACGTTCTGGGCGGCGAGCAAGCTGGCGTCGATCACCGACGAGATGATCAAGGCCGCGGTCGCGGAAGCGAAGTTCGGGGATCCGGCAGCCGAGGCCTTCCTCGCGAAGGCGATTGCCGACCGGCGGCTGCGCATCCTGCAGACGTTCCTGCCGAAGGTCAATCCCCTGGTGGACGTGGCGCTCGACGCGCAGAACCGGCTGACCTTCCGCAATCTCGCGGTCGATGCGGCGGTCGCCGACCGCGCCCCGGGTTACCGCGCCCTCTGGTACACCTTCGACAACACCGCCGACAAGGCGACGCTCGTGGCGACCACTGAAGAGACCCAGAGCCCGCTGCCGATGCCGCCCATGCCGGCCTCAGAGTTCATCAAGGTGGACATTTCGGCGGTCGGCGGTCCGGAGGCGTGGACCCGCCCGATTTCGGTGTATTTCCGCAGGAATACGGGGGCGTGGACCCTGGTCGGCCTCGAACGCCTACCCTGACGGCGGTAACGGCCGATACCCTTTTGAGGGGTCAGAATCGCGTCGGGGCCGGTTCCATGCGATACTTAGCGACCCGTTCGCCAACTGAACCGAAAGTTTTCTTGATGAATTTCTTGGGTCTCACCGCGTGTTCCGTTTTCGCCGTGGCGATTGCTGCGCCTGCGTTCGCGCAGGACGCGACACCGGCCGAGAGTGCCCGCGTGGAATCGCCGGGCGCCGGTGCGCCGGTCGCCGGGCAGTTGCCCCGCCCGGGCCAACCGTTGCCGCCCGAAATGATCCTGCCGCGCACCACCGAGGTGAAGTCGAACAACTTCTTCAAGCTCGTCGGCAACGACTTCAAGAACTTCTTCAGCAGCGATACCGCACACGTGTTGGCGTACACCTCGGTGGTCGCGATCGGCGCGGCCCCGTGGGACCGCGAGGGCATCAACAACGGCTTCAACATTCCGACCACCGTCTTCCAAGCCGGCAACACGATCGGCACCTTTGCGTTCCAGGTCGGCCTTGGCGCCGCCGGCTACGGGGTAGGCCGCATCGCCGGCAACGGCAAGCTGGCCATGGTGGGCCGCGACGTGGTGCGCGCGCAGATCGTCTCCCAGGTGATCGCCCAGGCCACGAAGTTCACGGTCGGCCGCAAGCGGCCTGATGGCAGCAACAGCCAGTCCTTCCCGTCGGGGCACGCGGCCAGTACCTTCGCCACCGCCTCGGTGCTGCACCGCCACTACGGCTGGAAGGCCGGCGCACCGGCCTATGCGATCGGCTCGTACGTCGCCCTCGCGCGGATGTCCTGGAACAAGCACCACGCCACCGATGTCGTGATGGGGGCCGGTCTCGGCATCGCCTCGGCTCGCACCGTGACCATGACGGTGGCCGGCACCAAGTTCAACATGGGCGTGCAGCCGCAAGTGGGCGGCGCGTCCGTCAACTTCACCAAGATTTACAGGTAGCCCCCATGAGCAGGACCAACGTCCGCGTCGTGCTCCTCCTCGTGGTCGCACTGCTCGTCTGCCGTCCGGCGCTAGCGCAACCCGCGGCCGCGCCGGCCGCCACCCCGGTCGCCACGCCGGCCCTCTCGGATGCCGAGATTCGGCAGTTCCTGCTCACCGCGAAAGTCACACGCTCGCGCGACATCGGCAAGGGCGTCACCAGCCCCAAGCGCCTGACCCTGACCGACGGCACCATCACCCACGACGCGGCCTTCCAGGCGGTCGACGAGCGGCAGAGCATGGCCAACCTCTCGGGTGGCGGGCGGCGGCCCACGGTCGAGATGAACTTCGTCGACTCCTACCGCTACAACCTCGGCGCCTATGGATTGTCGCAGTTGCTGGGCCTCGAGGAGATGATGCCCGTGCACGTGGAGCGTCGCTGGAATGGCAAGATTGGCTCGCTGAGCTGGTGGGTCGACACCCTGATGGAAGAGGGCGAGCGCCTGAAGAAGAAGGTGCAGCCGCCCGACGCGACCGATTGGAATCACCAGATGTATCGCATGCGGGTGTTCGCGGCGCTCACCCGTGACACCGATCGCAATCTCGGCAACGTGCTCATTACGCACCAGTGGAAGGTGATGATGATCGACTTCACCCGTGCGTTCCGGCTGCAGACCGACTTGCGCTACCCGGAGGACCTAACCAAGATCGATCGCGCGCTGCTGCCCCGCCTGGAGGCGCTCACGAAAGACGGCATCAAGCAGGCCGTGGATGATCAGCTCACCGGGCCCGAGATCGACGCCGTCCTGAAGCGGCGCGACGTGCTCGTCGCGCACTTCAAGAAGTTGATCGCCGACCTCGGCGAAAGCGCCGTCCTGTATTAGGGTCAGACCCCTCGGCACTTCCTGCTCGGGGTCAGACCCTATTTCACGGTTGTTGGCGGACGACGGTGGCGGGTGGTGCGTTCGTAGGCGGCAGCCAATTCCAGCAAGCGCTTGTCGTCCCACATGCGTCCTAGCAGCGAGATGCCTGCCGGATAGCGGCCGCCGATAAAACCGGCCGGCACGGTCACCTGCGGCAGGCCCGTGACCGCGCTTTCTTCACAGGTTCCCGGCTCCGATCCATAGCGCTCGAGACCGCCTTCGTGGGTATGGGGGCGCGCCTGGTTGGCCGGGAACAGCAGCGCGTCGAGCTTCTGCTGATCCAGCAGGTCCACGACAATCTGCCGGAAGGTCTCGCGGCCGGCGATGAAGCGGCGAGTCGCCTCATCTCGCGCCGCGCCCGTCGGCACCGGCGTCAGCGCCCCTTCGAAGCGGCGGGCACTGACCGGCGCCAGCTTTCCCGAGGCGAGCAGGTCCTGGATCGTCAATACCGTCTCGCCCGGCTTCGCGCCGCGCGAGAGGTAGGCGGTCCATCCGTCGCGCAGCGAGCCTGGGGCCGCGCCCCGCGCGGCGGCGTACTTCGCGTCGTAGTCGGCAATCGCCACCTCGATCACGATCGCGCCGGCGGCCTGCAGTTCCTTGATCACGCGATCCATGTTCGCGGCCACCTCGCGCTCGCCGGTGAAGCCGACATAGCGCTGCCGCAGCGCGCCAATGCGCTTGCCCTCGAGGGAGGCGGCGTCCAGTTCCTGCGCGAATGACCCGGCGATGCGCGTCGCGGCCCCGGCCGTGACCGGGTCCTCGGGGTCTGGGCCCGTCACCAGGTCGAGCGCCAGGGCCACATCGCGAACCGATTTCGCCATGGGTCCGACCGCATCGTTATAGGTATTGAGCGGCATGACGCCGGCGCGACTGGTCAAGCCGCGGGTCGTGCGGATGGTGACCAGGGCCGCGAACGACGCGGGATTCGACAGCGAGTTGCAGGTGTCGGTGCCAAACGACAGCGCGGCCAGGCTGGCGGCCACGGCCGTCGCGCTCCCGCCGCTCGAGCCCGCGGTGCTGAGCGACGAATCGTAGGCGTTGCCGACGGTCCCGCCGACGGTGCTGATGCCGAAATCGCCGAACGGAAACTCGTCGAGGTTGGCCTTGCCAAGCACCACGGCACCACCCTGTTTCATGCCGGCGGCGACCCGTGAGTCGAGCCGCGGCCGATGATCGACGAGCGCGAGCGAACCGCCCGTGGTGGGCAGCTCCGTCGCATCGATGTTGTCCTTGTAGACGATCGGCACGCCGTGAAACGGGCTGCGCACGCGGCCGCCGGCGCGCTCGGCGTCGCGCGCGCGGGCGTCGGCCACCGCGCGCGGGTTGATGGACAACACCGAGCGGAACGAGGGGCCCTGCCGATCGTACTGGGACAACCGCGCCAGGTACTCGCGCGTGATGTCTTCGGAGGTGGTCAGGCCGCGGGTCATGGCCTCCTGCAGTTCGCTCACCGTCTTCTCGAACACGGTGAAGGGCGCCGGCGCGGCGCCAGCGGCCGGCCAGTTGGCCACCTGCGAGCGCTGGAGCGTCGTCAGGCCGCCCCAGTCCGGCGCCGACGCGAGCTGCCGGGCGATTGCGGTCACGCGCGCGATCTCGGATCCGGCGGGCGGCACTTTCGCATCCAGGCCGGCATAGACCGGCTCGCCGGTGACCAGCGCGTCCTTGAACGGGATGGGATAGCCGCCGCGCGGATCGTAGACCTCCGACAGGCCCTTCACCACGAACGTCACGAGCGCCGCGGTTTCGCCCGGCTGCAATCGCAGCGTGAAGACGTAGCCAATGTGCGCCGTGTCGAGCCCGGGCCAGGCCGCGCCGAAGGGATCGCCGTACATGTCGCCTACCGACGTCAAGACGCCCCGGCGGGTGCCCAGCACGTGCGCCGAAGGTCCATGGCCCGAAGGCCCATCAGCCGGAACAGCCGCGCGGGTCGCATTCTGCATCATCGTGACGAAGCTGTCGGCGGTGTCGATCTGTTGGTCGCCGCTGGAAGTCACGGCGACCGTCGCGCGGCCACCGTCTTCGGCCGCGCCGACCGCTCCGCCCCAGGCCACGCGAACCGTGCGGTCCTCGGCGGCGGTGTTGGTGAAGCTGTCGAAATAGCGCAGGTAGGCCGTGTCCTTCGTCGTCTTGATGGCGCGCGCGATCAGGATGCCTTCGTGCCAGACCGGGGTCGTCGAATCGAAACGGCCGGCGGCGTCGTGGTGCAAACCAAACCCGCGCAGGTAGTGGTTGCTGGCGAGCAGGGTGTTGTCGGCTCGCCGCACCTGGAGCTTGAGGTAGCCGAAGCCGTTGAACGGGTTGGCGCGCCCGCCGGTCGCTATGCCGCCGCTGTCCTGCGACCAGGGCGAGGTGTCCTGGATGTCCCAGAACTGGCCGTCGCCTGACGGCACGCGGGTCACCGCCCCCACGCTCATCACACAAATCGCGGCGCCGGTCACCGCCAGCGCCAGGGCTTTCAGGGTTCGCATCGCGCGAAGTATATAGGGGGTCAGACCCCTCGTTCGAATTGCCCGTGCGGGGTCAGACCCCTATACTTCCGCCATGCGCACCAGAAACCTGACCGCTGTCGTGCTCGCGATTGGTCTCGTCGGATTCGTGACGTTGCGGGGCCAGGACCACCAGGCCGCCGCCGATCCCGAGAAGCCAGGCGAGGGCTTCCCGCTCAAGACCGCCGAAACCATCGAGTTCAACACCGACGAGGTCACGTGGATGCAGGTGGACGTCTCGCCCGACGGCGGGACGATCCTGTTCGACCTGCTGGGCGACCTCTACACCATGCCAATCGGGGGCGGCGAGGCGAGGCGGATCATGGGCGGGCTATCGTTCGAGAGCCAGCCGGTGTGGTCGCCCGACGGCCGCACCATCGCGTTCCTGACCGACCGCACCGGTGTGGAGAACCTGTGGATCGCCGACGCCGACGGCAGCAACCCGCGCGCGGTCAGCAAGGACGGCAAGACCAATGCCGGACCCCAGATCATGGTGTCGCCGGAATGGACACCCGACGGTCAGTACATCGTCGTCTCGAAATCGCGGGCACCCGATCCGGGCACGTTCTGGCTGTTCATGTATCACCGTGACGGCGGCACCGGCATTCGAGTCGGCGCGCCGCCACCCGTACCGCCTGGTCCCGACGCGCAGGGGCCGCCGGCGGTGCCGCCCGTCAACCGAATGGGCGCCACGGTGACGCCGGATGGGCGCTACATCTACTACGCCCAGCGCACCGGCACCTTCACCTACAACGCGCGCTTCCCGCTGTGGCAGATTCACCGTCACGATCGCGAGACGGGTGATGTGTCGCAAGTGACCAACGCGCAAGGCAGCGCGATGCGCCCGGCGCTGTCGCCCGACGGCAAGTGGCTGGTGTTTGGCACACGGCACAAGACGCAGACGGGCTTGCGCGTCCGCAACCTGGAAACCGGCGCCGAACGGTGGCTCGCCTATCCGGTGACACGCGACGACCAGGAATCCCGCGCCAGCCGCGACACACTGCCCCGCTACGACTTCATGCCCGACGGCAAGTCGCTGATCGTGCCGGTGTCGGGCAAGCTGCAGCGCATCGACTTCGAGACCGGCGCTGCGACACCCATCCCGTTCACCGCCAGGGTGCAGGCCGAGATCGCCCCGCGCGTGTACACGCCGGTGCGCGTAGAGGATGGACCAACGGTCCGCGCCCGCCTGATCCGCTGGCCGTCGCTCTCGCCAGACGGCACGAAGCTGGTGTTCAGCGCGATGAACCGGCTGTACATCAAGGAGATGCCCTCTGGAGCACCGCGGCTGCTCACGACGGACGAACCTAAAGGTTCGTCCCCACAGCGAGAGGGAGAGTTCATGCCGTCGTGGTCGCCTGACGGCCGCTCCATTGTCTACTCGACCTGGACGACGAGCGGGGGGCAGATCAAGAAGGTGGCAGCCACCGGCGGAGCGGCAGAGACGCTCACACGCAGCGAGGGCTACTACCTGGATCCCACCTTCACGCCCGACGGCGCGCGCGTGGTCTACCTGGCCGGCGCCGCATCGGATCAGCTGTATTCGATCCTGATGGACACGCCGCCAGAAACCGACCACCACGGTGACGAAGGAGCGCCGCGCGAGATTGGCGGCGTCAGTCCGCCGAACACGCTCGAGATCCGCTGGATGCCCGCCGCCGGCGGCGCCTCGACACTGGTGGCCTCGGCGCAGAACGGTCGCGGGCCGCAGTTCACGCGCAACGATTCTTCGCGCGTGTATCTGACGACCAATCGCGGCCTGCAATCGATCACCATGGACGGCCACGATCGCCGCACGCACCTGCGCATCACGGGCGTCGGGCCCGGCGCCAACCCGCCGGCGGCCGGTGCCATCCGCCTCTCGCCGGATGGCACCCGCGCCTTCGTGAACCTGCAGGAGAAGCACTATCTCGTGTCGGTGCCGCGCGCCGGCCGCGAGACCGTCGAGGTCCGCATCCAGGGCCGCGCCGACAACACGTCGGTGCCGGTCAAGCGCATGTCGCTCGAGGGTGGTGATTACCTGGATTGGACCGCCGACGGTTCGGCCGTGACCTGGGCCTGGGGCGCGCAGTTTTTCCGCCAGCCGATCGCCGCGACCGAACCCGTAAAGACCGACGTGGTGGTCGAGTTGCCGCGCGCGAAGCCGCAGGGCTCGGTGCTGCTGACCGGCGCGCGCATCATCACCATGAAGGGAGACGAGGTGATTGCCCAGGGTGACGTGCTGGTCACCGACAACCGCATTGCCGCGGTCGGCCGCCGCGGTTCGCTGAAAGCGCCCGCGGGCACCCGCACCATCAACGTCGCCGGCAAGACCATCATGCCGGGCATGGTCGACGCCCACTCGCACATGTGGGCGCCGCGCGGCCTGCATCAAACCGAGATCTGGCAGTACCTCGCCAACCTCGCCTACGGCGTGACAACGACGCGCGATCCGCAGACGTCGACGCCGGATGTGTTTGCCTATGCCGACATGGTCGACAGCGGCATGATGCCCGGCCCGCGCGTCTACGCCACCGGCCCTGGCGTGTTCTCCGGTTCAGGCATCGAGGATCGCGACGCCGCCTTCCGCTTCGTCAAGCGCTACAAGGAGGCGTACCGCACCAACACCCTAAAGCAGTACGTCGCCGGCGATCGGATCGTCCGGCAGTGGATCATCGAAGCCTGCCAGGAATACGGCATCACCGCCACCATCGAGGGCTCGCTCGACCTGAAGCTGAACCTGACGCAGATGGCCGACGGCTACTCTGGCCAGGAACACAGCTTCCCCATTGCGCCGCTCTACAAGGATGTGACGACGTTCGTCGCCAAGACCAAGACGTTCTATACGCCAACCATCCTCGTCGCGTACGGCGCGCCGTGGAGCGAGAACTACTGGTTCCAGAACGCCAGTCCGGCGGAGGACGCCAAGCTGCGCAAGTGGATTCCCTGGGAGCTGCTCGACGGCATGGTGCGGCGCCGGCCGCAGTGGTTCCTGCCGGAAGAGTACGGCCACACCCTGATCGCGAAGGGCGTGACCGACGTGGTGCGGGCGGGCGGCAAGGCCGGCCTCGGCAGCCACGGCCAGCTGCAGGGCCTGGGCGCCCACTGGGAAACCTGGAACCTCGCCTCGGGCGGCCTGACGCCGCTCGAGACGCTGCGCGTGATCACGCTGTCGAGCGCCGAGGCCATTGCCCTCGACCAGGACCTCGGCTCGCTCGAGGCCGGCAAGCTGGCGGATCTGCTGGTGCTCGATCGCAACCCGCTGGACGACATCAAGAACACCAACACGATTCGCTACGTGATGAAGAACGGCGAGTTATACGACGCCGACACCATGAACATGATTTGGCCCGCGGCGAAGCCGTTACCCAAACAGTTCTGGTGGGGAACCGAGCCCAAAGGCACCCCATGAGGGGTGCCCTACAGGCTGCGGCGAACAGACGAAGGCGTGCGGCCGAAGGTGCGGCGGAAGGTTTCCGTGAAGTGGCTGTGGCTCGAGAAGCCGAGGTCGAGGGCGATGCCGGTCAACTCGGCGTCGCGCTCGGCCAGCCGTTCGAGCGCCGCGCGCAGCCGCAACTGGTTGCGGTAGGCATGCAGCGAAAAGCCGGTGCGCGCATGGAACCTGCGCGACAGGTGAAACACCGAGACGCCGACCTCCCGGGCAATTTGCGATAGCGAGAGGTTCTCGCAGTAACGCCGTGCGATCAGGTCGCGCGCGGCCTCCACGGCGTCAACATCCCGCTGCGGACGTTTACTCCCGGTCGCCCTGGCGAAGGGGGGCCGTGCCACCGTTCCGCCGTGCCGCTCGTAGGCCAGCTCGGCCACCGCGCCCAGCACCGACAGCACGGCTTCCTCCACGAACAACTGATCCGGCGCGGCCTCGCGGCTGACGTGCTCGAACACCAGCCGCTGCCGCAGGTAGCTGTCGGGGTCACTGGGGCCGTACGTGAAACTGAACGGCTCGTCGGGCCGGTCGATGGCCGAAGGGTCGTGCGCCGCCAGGGTTTCGGCGATCGCCTCTGGCGCGACGGCATACCACTCGCAGTGATCGCCGGCCTCGCTCAGCTGCTGACGCCGATACGGCTGCCCCTTGTTGTAATAGGTCACCGTGTTGGGATCGGCGACGAACGGCCGGCCGCCGTCGTGCTGAATCCACACCCCCTGGCGCGGAAAGACAAACAGCGCGTCAGGGGTCGGGCCGGAGTCCAGGAACTGCGGATGGTCGGCCGGGCACCGCCAGCGCCCGATTTGCATCAGCGGCGATACGAACACCACGACATCCAGGTGGTCGCGTGGGCTCTCTGCCGTAATGGTCACTTCGGCTGCGCCCGGCGGGTGTAGATGAGGTCGTAGCTCACGCTCCACGTGCCATCCATATTCAGCGCCTCGAGAAACTGGCGCACCTTGTCGGGCCCCATCGGGAAGAACGTCAGGCGGACGACGCGGTGTCCGGCGAAACGCGAGGCCGGGCCGAGCGGCACTTCGCCCGAGAAGACCATGTTGCCGTCCTTCAGCTCCCCCCAGTATTCGTGCCGGCCGCCGTTGCTGTCTACCCACGTCTGGTGCCAGCGCTTGCTCGTCCGGTCGTACAAGTTGAAGCTCTGGCCGGTTTGCCCGGTGGCCACCCAGTTCTCGATCAGCACGCAGCCGTTGTGCGCCTTCTCAATGACGTTATGGCCCGGCTTCTGGCCGGCCGGAGGCGGCGGCGTTCCCGGCGGAATGGTCGCGGGATTGGTGACCACGTCCCAATCGCCGATCCAGAAGTCGAACTGGCGGTGCTCGGGCGCGCTGCAATCGAAGGGCTTCGGCGGCGGCGAAGCGGGGGCGGCGGGGGCTTGGGGCAGCGCCGACACCCGGGGCAAGACAGCAAGGAGCAAGGCAAGGGCGATCAGCATGAACGTTGATACCGTCTCGGGTGTAACCCCGGCTACCAGTATCTTGCCGGTGTATCCTGACGCCATGAAGCGTGTGCTGCTTGCCCTGGCCCTGACCGGCGTCATCGTGTCGGTGCCAACGGCGCAGGCCCGGCCGAACGGAATCACCGCGGTCGAGGGCCTGCGGGTGGGCCACTTCACCCTCGCGGAGAAGCCGACGGGGTGCACCGTCATCCTGGCCGAGAAGGGCGCCACCGGCGGCGTGTCGGTGCGCGGCTCGGCGCCGGGCACGCGCGAGACCGATCTGCTCGACCCCTCCAACCTCGTCGAACAGGTGCACGCCATCGTGCTGTCTGGCGGCAGCGCGTTCGGCCTAGATACGGCGACCGGCGTCATGCGCTACCTCGAAGAGCGCAAGGTCGGCTTCCCGTTCGGCGGCGCGTACGTGCCGATTGTGCCGGCGGCGGTGCTCTTCGACTTGCCGGTGGCCGGCAAGCCGCTCATTCGTCCCGATGCGACCTGCGGATACGAGGCGGCGAAAGCCGCGACCACCGGAGCCATTGCTGAAGGCACCATCGGCGCCGGGGCCGGCGCGACGGTCGGCAAGTTCGGCGGTGGCGGCAAGCCCATGAAGGGCGGCATCGGCACCGCCTCCATCACGCTCCCGAGCGGCCTCACCGTGGCCGCCATCGTCGCCGTGAATGCCGCTGGCGACATCATCGACCCCGCGAACGGGCGCGTGGTGGCGGGCGCGTTGGCCGCAGACGGCAAGACGTTTCTGGACGCGCGCGTCATCCTCCGCAGCGGCGGCAAGGTCGACCAGCCCAAACCGGCGGAGAACACGACGATCGGGCTCGTCGCCACCAACGCCCGGCTCACCAAGGCGCAGGCGCGAAAGGTGGCCGACATGGCCCACGATGGGTTCGCTCGCGCCATCGTGCCGGCCCACACGATGGCCGACGGCGACACCATCTTCGCCATCGCGACGGGAGCGTTCTCCGGTGAGGTCAACATGACCGTGATCGGTGCGCTCGGGGCGGAAGTCATGGCCGAGGCGATTCTGCGTGCCGTCCGTGAAGCCACCGGCGTGCCCGGCTATCCCGCTGTTCGCGACCTGCGCCGGCCGTGAACACCGCCCTGATCTTCCTGCTCGCCTACACGGTCGGCCTCACTGCCTTCGGCGTGTGGATTGGCCGGCTGGTCAAGGTGCCGGCCGATTTCTTCGTCGCCGGCCGCCGTCTGACGTGGCCGCTCGTGGGCGCGACGGTGCTGGCCGCCAACATTGGCGCGGGCACGACCGTCGGCACGGCGGGTCTCGCCTACCGCGAGGGCCTCAGCGCGCTGTGGTGGAACGGCGCCGTCGGCATCGGCACGCTGGTGCTGGCGCTCTGGGCGGGCCCAAAGCTGTGGACCCTCGCAACGGCCCGCGGTCACTTCACGGTCGGCGATTTTCTCGAGGATCGGTACGGCGGCACGATCCGCGGACTGGTGGCGGTGCTGATCGCCGTCGGCGCCCTGGCCCTGCTCGCCGGACAGCTCATCGCCGGAGCGGCCGTGCTTCAAGTGGTGGCCGGCCTGGAGCGATGGCAAGGCATTGCCATCGGCGGGATCGCGATGACCGTCTACTTCACCGCCGGCGGATTGCTCAGTTCGGCGTGGGTCAACGCCCTGCAGCTGGTGCTGTTGATTGGCGGCTTCCTGGTTGCCGTCCCCATGATCCTGACCAATGTCGGGGGGCTCGACGGCATCGCCGCTGCCCCTGGCATTCCGGCAACCTACTGGGAACCGATGTATTCCGCCGGCGTGTCGTCGGGCTGGACGATGCTCA
The DNA here is from genome assembly GCA_038213735.1 of Vicinamibacterales bacterium. GTDB lineage: Bacteria > Acidobacteriota > Vicinamibacteria > Vicinamibacterales > UBA2999 > 12-FULL-67-14b. The sequence goes on from JBBQSP010000034.1 coordinate 32,427, forward strand.
TCTTGCTGACACCGAGTTTCATCATTTCGCCGGGCCTGGTCCAGAAGGCCTACGGGGCGATCGATCTGAGGACGGTGCGCATCGGCGTCGGGGTCGCGGCCGGCGCGCAGATCCTCTTCTCGTTCCTGCCGGTGGTGCTGGGCATGGCGGCGCGGGTGAATCACCCTGACATCGCGAGCGACAACCTGGTGTTACCCACCGTGATGATGGCCGAGTTGCCCGTCTGGCTGGGTGCTCTTACGTTGGCCGCCATTTTCTCGGCGGAGGTCAGTACCTGCGACGCCATCCTGTTCATGGTGGCGACGTCTTCGTCGCGGGACTTGTATCAGCGGTTCATCAATCCCAGTGCGACGCCCGCGCAGATGCTTCGGGTCGCGCGGACGGCCGCCTTGATCGGCGGCGTCCTCGGCATGTTCCTCGCCACCCAGCTGGCGACCATCATCGATGCGTTGAAGATTTTCTATTCGCTGCTGAGCGCCACGTTATTCGTGCCGGTCGCCGGCGCCCTGCTCTCGACGCGCGGCGGCGCGCGAGAGGCCATGGCCGCCATCGTGTGCGGCGTCACCACGTTGCTGGCAGTGCAATTCGGCACCGACCGCACCGGGTGGTGGGACCCAAGCCTGTGGGGCCTCGTCGCAAGCGCGATCGGGTATGTCGGTATGTTGACGACGAGGCGCGCCTGACACCTTGTCAGGCATCCTTCACGGCGCATCCTCGATTCCGAGGCGTAGAGTGCTGCCGGTGCCGTGCCGGAAGGGCAGCACTTTGGTGCTGCCCGCTGCCTTCAGGCACGCCGGTTGCAGCCCCCATCCGGATTGGCACATCCCAACCGCAACAATCGCATTTCCTACACAGGCCGTTCGACGTATCTCGTCACCGCTGTGACCCGCGACCGGTGCAAAGCGTTTGCCGACATAGAGTTCGGACGAGGCTGTGAACTCTTATTAGCTGAGCACGCTGCGCGCGAAGAATTCGACATTCCTGCGTACCGTCTGATGCCGGACCATGTTCACATCGTCGCGACGGTCGAACAGTGGAGTCCGACTTGCGGCGGCTGATCACAAGATGGAAACAGGCCACTGGCTTCGCTTGGAGCCAACTCGATCGTGGTCGCTTGTGGCAGCCGAGCTATTGGGATCGGCTGGCGCGGTTCGATTGAACCTCTGGAGACCATGACGCGATACGTCGTGGAAAATCCCGTGCGCGCGAACCTGACCACCAATCCCGCCGCTTACCCATTGACGGGCGCGATCGTCGGCGACGGGGCCGGGGAGGTTGGGCAGCACTAAAGTGCTGCCCTTCTGGCACCCTACTCAGGGGCCATCCTCAACTCGGCGGCGTAGAGCATCGTGCGATCGTTGTCGCGGGCCGACCAGCGCAGCAACACCGCCGGATCCCTTTTCACCATGCCGCTGAACGCCGGCTTGCCGTTAACCGTGACCGTGACCGGCTTGGAGAAATCAATCGCGTCTGGCGATAGCAGCAGGGTGAACGCCGCCACGTCGCGCACTCTTGCCTCGAACGCATTGCCGGCGCGAGTCACGTCGACGCGTCCAGACAGCTTGGTGTGCTGAAAGAACCCTCTGTCCTTCAGTTCCGTGTCCCGCGATTGATCCTGCCGCAGCTCGTTGATCACCAGCCAGCGGTTGCGGTTGAACTTGTCGGTGCGCTCGGTTTCCCACGACAGCTTTGGCGGATGGGCCACCCGCGGATGCTCGCGCACGAACGTCTCGTACGGCTCGCGCTCGGTGGGCCACCACGCCGTGTTGTGGCCCGCGCCTGCCTGGGGCCGAAACACAAATGGCACACCAAGCGACTGGAACCACTTGAGGTGAGGCTCGACCTGGTGGACGGGATACAGGTTGTCGAGCTCGCCATTGACGATATACAGCGGCGCGCTCGAGAGGTTATTGCCGTACATCTCGCCATCGGCGCCGTTCTGCGGGTTGCGAATCACGGCGATGCTGCTGTTCAGCGGCAGGTACGACGCCCACGGGTTGGGCTCTTTGAGCGCCATGTAATAGACACCGGTACCGCCGTCAGAAATCCCGGTGATGTAGACGCGCGCCTCGTCGATGTTGTACTTGCGCTTCAGGGCATCGACCGCGCGCAGGATGTTATCGACCTGCTCTTCATCCCACCACTGCGCCGAGGCCCAGCCGCTGGGGTGCAGGTAGATTTGATTCTCGCCCTCGATGCGGTTCGGGGTGCGACCCGAAGCGGACAAACCTAAAGGTTTGTCCCCACGACCGGGGGGATTGGGTGACGGCCTGCCGACGCCGCCATGCAGTTGCACGCGGAGCTGCATGGGCTTCACCGGATCGTAGTCGGCCGGCACATTGACGATGTTGTTGAAGAACGGTCCGGATTTCGACTTCCAGCGCAGCGCGTACTCGCCGCGTTTCTCGTCGCCGTAGACGCGCCCCTGTTTCAAGCGCGCATGGGCCGTCTCGAAGTCGACGCCAGCCGCGACCAGTTGATCGGCGGCCGCCGCCGCATCGGCGGGGCTCTCGGCGGCGAAGAACTTCTCGAACAGTGGATCGAGCGGCGCGGGTGACTGCGCCGCGAGATTGACCGCAACGGCCAACGCCAGAACGATGCCGGGAGGACGCCCCTTTATGGGGCGCCACGTGGTCGTCATAAGTCTGGGAGGATAGCGCAAAACTCGGCCAGCACCATGGCCGTGGCCCCCCACACCTTCTCGCTCTCGATGTCGAAGAAAGGCACGTCCACGTCGACGCTTTGATGGCCGTAGGTGCGCGTCTGCACCTCGCGCTTCACCGTGCCGGGATCGCGCAATTGAGACAGCGAAGGCTCGATGATGCGCGCTACTTCCCATTCGGCGCGGTTGAAGGCGGGCCGGGCCGGAACGAAGCCCACCACGGGGTGCAACAGGAACCGGCTGACCGGGATGTGCAGCGGCGTCAACCGTCCCAGCACCTGCACCGAATTCCGGGCCACGCCGATCTCCTCCTCGGCCTCGCGGATCGCACACGCCTCGATCGACTCGCCGTCATCCACGCGTCCGCCCGGCAGCGACACCTGGCCAGTGTGGTTGCGCAGACCCGATCCACGGACGGTCAAGGGCAGGTGGATAGTGTCGTTGTGGGGATAAATCAGGATGAGGGCCGCGCCGTCACGCGTGCCCTCAGGGATCTTGAACGGATCCCATCCGACGCGTGGGGTCGGCGCCATGCGCAGTTGCGCGTCGAGGCCAGGCAACGGCCGCAACAAGGCTTCCTGTAATCGCCGGGCCAGGTCGGTAGGCACGCGTCAGCGTCCCGCGGCTGGACGAATCAGGAGGCCGCTCGTCGACACCAGGACCTCGAACTCCGCCGGCTCCGCCACGCGCGCGAAAGTGCCGGAGCCGTACTCGGCATCGAGCAGCGGCGCCAGGGCGGTAAAGCGGGTGCGCAAGGCAAACAGGTCGACCCACCGGTCAGGCGTCAGGGTGTGAACCGTTCGGCGCGCCGCGCGTTCCTGCTCGACATCGTCGTAGCGGCCGGCAATGCGGTCCAGTTCATAGGCGGTGTGCAGGCCGAGCACATTGACCATGGGTTTCCATTTCAGGATGTGCGCGTCCACGTAGAGTGCGTCGCCGGCCAGTTCGTAGTAGCTGGAGTCGGCGCGGCCGGGAATGTGGACCGTGGCCGAGAACAGCTGCGGCCCGATTGGCTGCACGACAATGCGGGCGGCCAGGTCTTCACGCGTCAATGCCCGGTAGCCCTGCATGCCCACGCCAATCGCGCCGCTGAGCGCGCCCAGCGAAAGCAGCAACAGCCCGAGGAGGGTCCGCAGGACAAACCGGAACGGCCGCCGGCGCCGCAGCGCGACGATTCCGGCAATCACCAGGACGGCGCCGATCGCCAGGAAGAACAGGCCGCCCAGCATCAGCGGCGACGTCGTCAGTCCAGGTGTCATGCATCCCCACCGTACCACGTGGACGTTTCAGTGGATACTCTTCAGGCGTGTCCTGGTTCATTCTTGCTCTTGCCGCAGTGACCTTCTTTGTCGCCATGTGGCTCGTCGTGCCGGCGCCGACCATGACGCTGCTCCCTCTGGCGGTCGGCGGGCCCGAGATCGGCCCGCTGCTGCTGGCGCCAGCGCTCTTCATTGCCGTGCTGGCCTGGCGCACGCGCGGGCGACCGCGACCGGCGTCCCTGGTCCTGTCCGTGGTCGCAGTGGTGCTGTTCGTCATCCCCATCGCGAGGTACCCGCGCAACGTGCCGTTCTCGGTCACGACTTTGTTGGCCGGAGTCGACATGGGGCAGTCGCGACTCCTGCGCAACGTGCCTCTCGGCACACCAGGCGGCGTGCCGCTCACCGTCGACATTTACCGGCCCATGAGCGACGGGCCGCACCCCACCATTGTTCAGATCTACGGGGGCGCGTGGCAGCGCGGCACACCGGCGAACGATTCAACGTTTGCCGCCCGCCTGGCATCGCGCGGGCACGTGGTGTTCGCCATCGACTACCGCCACGCTCCCGAATGGAAATGGCCGGCCCAGCTGGACGATGTGCGCCTGGCGCTGGCGTGGGTGAGAGAGAACGGAGCGAATTACGGCGCCGACGCGTCACGGCTTGCGCTCTTCGGCCGCTCATCAGGTTCCCAGCTCGCCATGGTGGCCGGCCTGCAGGATCCGGGGGTAAAGGCCATCATCAGCTTCTATGGCCCGGTGAACCTCACCAACGGCTGGCTCAATCCGCCGCGGCCAGATCCGATCGGCTCGCGCAGCGTGCTCGAAGCCTTTATCGGCGGCACGCCGGCCCAGCTGCCGGACCGCTATGTCGAAGCCTCACCCATTTCGTATGTCTCCGCGAACGCGCCGCGAACGCTCCTGATCTACGGATCGCGCGACCACATCGTGCAGCCACAGTACGGGCGAAACATGTACGCGGCCCTGCGCGAGGCCGGCGCCAACTCGGAGTTGGTCGAGATCCCCTGGGGCGACCACGCCTTCGACGCGCTGCCCGCCGGGCTAAGCGGGCAGCTGTCGCTCTATCACGTCGAACGCTTCCTAGCGGAGGTGTTTGCCAGATAGTTCGGATTCGTGGTCTTCGCGCAAACGGAATTTCTGGACCTTGCCGGACGCCGTCAGCGGAAACGCGTCGACCATGCGGATGAACTTCGGCACCTTGAACCGGGCGAGGCGCTCGCGGCAGAACGCCTGCACCTCATCCACGTCGATGGTCGCGCCGGGCTGGACGCGAAGCGCAGCGGCCACTTCCTCACCGAAAAATTCGCTGGCCACCGCATAGACCGAAGCATCGGCAATGGCGGGATGGCTGCGCAGCACATCCTCGACTTCCTTCGGCGCGATGTTCTCGCCGCCGCGGATGATGATGTCCTTGATGCGGCCGGTGATGCGCACGCGACCGGCTTCATCGATCGACGCCTGGTCGCCACTCTTGAGCCAGCCGTCCGGGGTAACGGCCGCAGCGGTGGCATCGGGCATCTCGTAGTAGCCCTGCATGACCACGTAGCCCTTCGCCCACAACTCGCCGTCGGCGCCGGTGGCCGCCGTCGCCCCGGTCTGCGGATCGACGATCTTTACCTCCACTTCCGGCAGCACGCGGCCGACGGTTTGCGTCCGCTCGACCAGGTCGGCGTCACGCGGCGTCTGGGTCAGGCCCGGCGACGTCTCGGTCAGGCCGTAAACGATGGTCAGTTCGGGCAGGTGCATTTCGTCGATCACGCGCCGCATCAACGGCTCGGGACAGAGCGCGCCCGCCATGATGCCGGTCCGCAGCGAGCTGGTCGAGTAGCGCCCGAAGTCGGGATGCTCGAGCGCGGCCAGGAACATGGTGGGCACGCCGTAGACGGCCGTGCACTGTTCGCGATCGATGGTCTCGAGCACCCGGGCCGGCTCGAAGAACTCGACCGGACACAGGCAGGCGCCATGCGTGAACGCCGCGAGCACCCCCAGCACGCAGCCAAAACAATGAAACAGTGGCACGCACAGGCACAGGCGATCCGACGGCGTGTAGCCCAGGCCCTGGCCAATCCAGTAGCCGTTGTTGACGATGTTGCGGCTCGAGAGCATGACGCCCTTCGGAAACCCGGTCGTGCCCGACGTGTACTGCATGTTGATGACGTCGTCCACGCCAACCGTGGCTTCGCGCGCGTCGAGATCGGCGTCTGCGACCGAGGCGGCAAGCTCGTGCAGCCGCGCATACGACATGGCGTCGGCCGGGCACGAGTCGCCGATGAAGATCACGCGAGGCACCTGCGCGCCTGATTCGCGCAACTCGGCCATGTAGTCCACGCCCTTGAAGCCGGCGATGGTGACCAGCGTGGTCGTCTCGCTCTGCCGGAGCAGGTATTCGACCTCCCTGGCCCGCAGCGAGGTGTTGACGGTGACCAGGATCGCGCCGGCCTTGGCGAGCGCGAACTGCAGGACGAGCCATTCAGGAACGTTGGTGGCCCACACGGCCACGCGATCGCCGCGCGCGACGCCGGCGGCCATCAGCCCGCGCGCCACGAGCCGCGCCTCCTGCTCGAGGGCCTTGAACGTCCATTTCAAGTGGTACTGGTGATAGGCCACCGCCTGGTGTTCAGGCAGGGCGCGGGCCAGGCGCGTCAGCAGCGCACCGACGGTGACGTCGCGAAAGGGTGGGAGGTCCGGCGAGGCCATGCGGTCTCGCCGGAGTATATAGATTACGAGCGCTTGCGCCAGCGGGGACCGTGAATCGCGAGATCCACGGCGTCGCCAGGGCTCTGGATGGCCAGCCCGTCGGCGCGCGCATCGCGCACGAACTGAGCGTCCACTTTATGGATCCGCATGCGCACCAGTTGGTCTTCGGAGACGGTCACGAACCCAACGTCCTTCATCGCCCTGATGTAGTCGGGCGTGACCTTGTGGATGCGAAACTTCACCAACTGGTCAATGCCCATGCCGCCAAAGCCAAGCGCCTTCAGCTGGTCCATTTCCTCGGGCGTCACCTTGTGGATGCGCATCTTCACCAGGTCTTCGGCGGGCACGTTCTTGTAGCCGCGCGCGGACAGCGCGTTGATGAATTCCGGGGTCACCTTGTGGATGCGGAACTTGATCACGTCCTCGACCGACTGGCCGCGGATGCCGGCCGCCTGCAGCGCCTTGATGTTGGCCGGCGTCGCGCCGTGAATGGCCATGCGCACCAGGTCGTCGATCGGCACCTTCGTGTATCCCACCGCCGCCAGGTCGCGCACGAACTCCGGCGTCACGCGATGGATGCGGGTGCGGACCACATCGTCAATGGGCAGGTTGGCGTAACCGGCCTGCGCCAGGCCACGCACGTGGGCCACGGTCACGTCGATGACCGCGAGCCGGACCACGTCGTCTGTGGACAAGTTGCGATACCCGGCGGCGCCCATGTTGGTGATGAAGGCTTGATCCGGCGTGAACGCGTAAGTCCCGTTGCCCCGGCCCTGGTCGAAGGACCCGGTAAAGCGGAACGTGCCGGCCTCGCGGGTCCAGCTGAACTGGAGGTTGCTGGCGGCGCCTGACAGGGCCGATGCGGGGAGTCCGGCGAGATCGCGGAGCTTGACGCCAAAGCCCCAGCGATTGTCGCCGGCATTGCTGCGCATGTTGATCTGCACGCGCGGCTCGCCGTCATCGTCTCGCCACGTATTGCGGGTATCCGCCGACCAGTCTCCGCGGTAGACCGATACGGTCTGAGACGCGGGTGACAAAGCTGGGGCAGAAAGCAGGAGCAGGGCTAGGGTGGCAACAAGTCGCATCGCAGTGACCTCAAGCCTTTGGATGGACCGAGGCCACTGGAAGGTTGCTTACCGCAGAATTTCCTCGAAAAACTTCAGGGCGCGAAGGTCTTTCGACTGGCCGAGCCAGAACATGGCCTGCTTGCGCACGACCGGGTTCTTGTTGGTCCGCGCCTGTTGGATGAGCAGCGGCACCCCCTCGTCTTTTGGCAGCTGGCTCAGGGCGAACACGGCCTTCTTCTTCACCTCGGTGTCGGGATCGTTCTCGATCGCCGCGGTGATGGTGCCGACGGCTTTCTGCCCGGCCCGCTGCGCCAGCCAGAACAGCGCGTTGCCGCGGACGCCGGCGGTGGCGCCGCGACTAGCGAGGCCAATCAGCTCGTCGAGCGGCTGCTGGCCCGCCGTCAGCGCCAGCACGGTCACCGCCTGGTCATTCAGCCTGCGGACGGAGTTCGCGCCCATGAACGTCTTCATGAAGGCGACGCTGTCGGCCACCGTCACGTTGTTGAACCAGGGCACGGACTTTCCGCCCGCGTCGAGCGGGCAGTTGGCCGAATAGGTCCGGATGCGGGTGATCTGCTGGTTCTCGACACGGAACATCACGAAGAAGAAGTCCGCGGGCTCGAGCAAAATCGGATCGGCCGACGCTCGGTAACGATTGCCGTTGCTCCAGTTGTCACACATCTCGTGCTCACCATCGATGAGCGGCTGCGTGTAACCAATCCAGGCCGGCTCGCTGAGCGTACCGGCAAGAGCCTGCAGGTCCTTGCCGATGTTGGTGGTGGTGTGCGGTTCGAGACGCCCGTTCGAGAGCCTGGGCGTTTGCGCGGCGGCGGTCGCCGCCAAGGGCGGGCAAACCTGAAGGTTTGCCCCCACGAATACCAGTGCCACAACGAAGGCTCTCACTTGTTGAGGATCTCCATCAGGTAATCCATCGCCACCTTGTTCTTTGTCATCAGCGAGAGCTTCGACACGATCTCGCGCTTCAGCGCGGGGTCGGTTTCCTTGCGGGCGATGGCCACCAGCGTGTCGGCGTTGTTCTGGACGAACATGGCGTTGATCACCTGGCGCTTGATCTCGGCGTCCTTTTCCTTGGCGTAGATGGCCACCAGGGCATCGCCGGTCTTGGTGCGGCCCATGGTGCCGAGGTGCCGCACCGCGGTGCGGCGCAGTTCAACGTTCTGCTCGGTGTTGGCCACTTCGATCAACCGGGTGGCGTCACCACCGACGAACAGCGACTGCAGGATCTGGCGCTTGACCTCGACCGCCGATTCCTTTTGATACATCTGCCAGAGCTCTTCACGAGCGCCCATCACGCCCAACTGGCGGACGGCTTCCTGGCGCAGCTCCGGCACCTTCTCGGTATTGGCGGCGGCCAGCACGCGCGTCTTGTCGCCGGCCACCATGAACGAGCGCAGGATCTGGCGCTTGATGTCCACGTCGCTCGAGCCGGCGTAGATCTCGGCCAGCACGGCGCGATTCTCGACCGAGCCGTGGACGCCCAGATACTGGATGGCGCGGCGCTGCACGTCGGGATTCGACCCGCCCTTCGCGACCGTCGTCAGCACCTGGCGGGCTCGTGGCGAGTTGCTTTGGGCCAGCACGAACAGCGCGCGGGCCTTCAGCTGCGGCGAGGCGGTGCCTTGCAGGATCTTCTCGAGCATGGGCACGGCCTGCTCGGGGGCCGAGTGCTGCAGGCCCTGGATGGCGAGCAGCTTCAGTTCCTCATCCGACTCGGCCTCCGGCCGCGGCGCCTGGCCGGCATTCTGTCGCACCTGCAGCTCGAGGGCCTTCGCGTCGGAAATCCAGCGGCTCTGCGGATGGGTCTTGATCATCTGGCCGAGCGCGGTGAGGGCGTCGGCCTGCTGGTTGAGTTTGTCGAGGGCATACGCCTTCCAGTAAAGGGCGGCGTCGACGCGGGCGGAGTTCTGCGCTTCGATCACCGAGGTAAAGGCATCGGCCGCGCGTGACCAGTTGCGGCGCTCGAGCGCCTCCTGGCCGCGCTGGTACTGCTCGTCGACGCGCTGGCGGCGCTCGGACTCACGTTGCTTGGCTTCGTCCGCTCGCCGCCGCGCTTCGTCTTCGGGCGACCGCTGGCTGTCGAAGCGATCGAAGCCGGGCGCGAGGACGGCGCGAGCGCTGTCGAGGGCGAGCCAGCCATCGGAGGCCGCAAGGCGCGCCGCATCGAGCATCATCGGCATCTCCGAGAGGTTGGCCAAGTCGGCCAGCCGAGGCAGGTCGGCGAGACGCGGCAGCATCGACAGGTCCGGCATGGGTGGGATGACCGGCATCATTGGCATGACCGGCATCATTGGCATGACCGGCATCGCCGGCATCGCGGGTTCGACCTGGGCGGCGGCGATCGACGGGGTGACGAGCACGCCGCAGACCATCGCGATCCGGCAGGTGGTGATTACTACTCTCATCGTTTCTGTCTCCATCTTCGGTGACGCCCCGGCAGCACTAAAGTGCTGCCCTCCTGGCATCGGTGTCCGGTATGTCAAAATTCGTCCGCGACGGCCGCTACGAAATCGGCTGCCGCAGTCGATCGCCAGCCTCGCGATCGGTTCGGGTTCGGTTACGCATCTCGGAGGCAATCACGCGCACGCGGAACAGCAAGTCCTGGGCGGTGATGCGATCTTTCAAGCCAGACAACTCGTTAGACGTGACATCGGCCGGGGCGTTGGCAATCTCCAGCAGCACGCGCTCGAGATCCTCGAGCACGTCCACCACACCGGCGTCGCCCGACTGCGCCGCCGACTGACGGATCAGGCGATTGATCGCAACCAGGTCCGAGGCGCGCTCCTGCTCGCCGGCAAACATGTCGGCCTGATCGACGTCGGTGTTGACCAGCTCGGTCAGCATCATCTGCGTGCGGTCAAGATGGTCGCCCACCGCGGCCTGCAACACACGATCGGGCGAAGCCCCGGCAGGCGCCCCTGAAGGAGGGGTCGCCTCCACCAGGTTGCCGGCCGGCACACCACCGGTGAACCGGCCAGCCATGAACGCCACCAGCACCAGCGCGGCGACGCCGCCGGCCAGGGCCCACTGTGGGAACCAGAAGAACGTGCGCCATTTGCTTGCGCCATTGGAATCAAGTTGCGGCTCGAGGCGCGCCCACACGTCGCGCTCGAAGCCGGGACGCGCCTCCACCGGAGCCGCCGTCTCGACGAGCGTGAGCACGCGCTGCAACTGCGCCTTGGCGGCCTGGCACTCGCCGCAGCCGGCGAGGTGCGCATTGACGCGCGGCTCATCGGCGCGATCGGTCTCGCCGTAGTAGTGGAGAATCAGTTCTTCTTCCGAAAGATGGTTCGTCATGATTGAACAAACGGTTCGAGTGCCAGTCTCATCTTCTTCACGGCGCGGAAAATACTGTGCTTGGTCGCGCTGGTTTTCATCCCGAGCTTCTCGCCCACTTCCTCGATCGACATGCCCTCGACGTGGCGCAGCGTGAAGGCGGCGCGCTCGAGGGCGGTCAGCAGTCCCAGCGCCTGGTTCACTCGGTCCGAGATCTGCGTGCTGGCGGCGACCCGTTCGGGCGTCGGCTGCGACTCGGCGCCGCGTTCGCTGAGCGGCCCCTGTTCGAGGTCGGCCGGGTCGTGCGCGTCTTCACGATGACGGCGGCCGCGAATGAGGTCGATCGAACAGTTCACGGTGATCCTGTGCAGCCAGGTGCGAAAATCGGCCCGGGCCTCGAACCGGCTCAACTGCTTGTGCGCCTTGAGCCACGCCTCCTGCACGACGTCCTCGGCATCCTGCGCGTTGCCGGTCATCCGGTGCGCCAGCGAGAAGACATAGCGGGAATGGCGATCGACGAGCGCTCGAAACGCTTCGCGGTCGCCGTCGCGGGCCTTGGCGACCACTGCCGCGTCGCGTTCATCCATCCCTCCTACTTCGACGGGGTTCGATGAAATTGGTTGGGGATCGGGCGGGTTCACGGGTGCACAGGTTCACGGGTGCAGGGGTTCACCGGTGACTGGCTCAAGCGCCGATGTCGCGTTAAGTAACTCCGTAACAAAGGTTTAGGTTGCTGAACCCGGCCCTGGTCGGGCATCATCTTGACATGGACCCACGATTTCCGACCGGTAAGTTTGTCTTCAACCCCAACCCAACGCAGGAGACCCGCCTCGACTGCATTGCCGCCATTGGTAGTTTCCCAGCTGAGCTGAAGGCCGCGATGGCGACCGCCCAGGCCGACCGGCCCTACCGCGAGGGCGGCTGGACTGGCCGGCAGGTGGTGCACCACGTCGCCGACAGCCACATGAATGCCTTCATCCGCTTCCGCCTGGCGCTGACCGAGGACAAGCCCACCATCAAGCCCTACAAGGAGGCCGAGTGGGCGAAGCTGGCCGATTCCGACGAGGATCCGGCCGTGTCCATTCAGATCCTGGACGGCCTGCACCGGCGCTGGCACCGCATGCTCGAGTCGCTCGGCGAGGCCGACTTCGCGCGCGAGGCGATACACCCCGAGCACGGCCCGCGCACGCTGGACTGGTTCCTCCAGTTGTATGCTTGGCACGGCCGCCATCACATCGGCCACCTGAAATTGACGGCCTAGCAGGGACCACGACATGTTGAGCGAATTTCGTGAGTTCATAGCGAAGGGCAACGTGATGGACCTGGCGGTGGGCGTCATCATCGGCGCCGCCTTCCAGAAGATCGTCGACTCGCTCGTCAACGACCTGGTGATGCCGGTTGTGGGCTTCACCCTCGGTGGCACCGACTTCACCAACATGTTCGTAGTGATGAAGGATGGCGCGGAGGTGGCTGGTCCGTATGCGTCACTGCCCGAGGCCAAGGTCGCCGGCGCCGCGGTGTTCGCCTATGGCTCGTTCATCACCCAAGTCGTGCAATTCCTCATCCTGGCGTGGATTATTTTTCTCATGGTTAAAGCGGTGAACCGAATGCGGCGCACGCCGTAATCCGGTCCGTCACCGGCAGTACAATTGCGGGATGCCCGTCTCCCTGACACCCCGCGAACGCGCCCACCTGAAGGCCCGGGCGCACAAGCTCGAACCGACGGTGTTTGTCGGACACGGCGGCGTCACGCCCTCCGTCATCACGGAGGTCGATCGCGCGCTGGCGGCGCATGAGCTGATCAAGGTGAACATTCTCGGCGACGATCGCGAGGCCCGCGAGGCCATGGGTAACCAGCTCTCTGCCGGCACGGATGCGGCGCCGGTTCAGCGCGTCGGCAAGGTGCTGGTGTTGTGGCGGCCGAAAGCGGAAGCAGCGAAATGATTGCGGTAGGTCAAGTCATGGACAAGGAAATCTCGGATCTGGAGGCTCGCTTCTTCGCGTTGTCGATCGACATGCTCTGCATCGCCCATTTCAACGGGCATTTCAACCGGCTCAGCCTGGCGTGGGAAAAGACGCTGGGCTTTAGCCGCGAGGAACTGCAGTCGCGGCCCATGTTCGAGTTCGTCCACCCCGATGATCTCGAGCGCACGCGCGAGCAGAACCGGAAGGTCAAGGCGGGCGGGCAGGCCCTCGGCTTCGAGAACCGCTACATCTGCAAGGACGGCTCGTATCGCTGGCTGCTGTGGAACGCCAGCGCCGACCTCGACAACCAGGTGATCTACTCGGTGGCCCGCGACATCACCGAACGGAAACAGGCTGAGGAACAGCGCGAGCGTCTCGTGCGCGAATTGCAAGCCGCGCTCGCCGACGTCAACCAGCTGCAGGAGATCCTGCCGATCTGCATGTACTGCAAGAAGATTCGCGACGACCAGAATTACTGGCAGGCGGTTGAGAGTTACATCTCAAACAACACGAAGACGCAATTCAGTCACGGCATTTGCCCGAACTGCCTGCCCCACGCCCACGATCAGATGCTGTAGCCCCAGGGCCGCGGACTACGACCAGGCCCGAAACGATCCGCTGCGGGCGTCGAGGATCTCGCCGATCGTAATCGCCGCGGTAGCCTTCGAGTTTGCGAAACAGCGCGACCGCCTCGTCCACTACCCTCTGCTCGCCAACCATCTCAGGAAATGATCGACATCGGCAATACCGTCGAGCTTGTGCGTGGCGGCGGTCGGCCGCAGTCCCACGAGCACGCTGATGCCGCGGCTGATCGCGCGGAACGCATCCTCGTCGGTAATGTCGTCGCCCAGGTACGCCACCCACGACGGCCGCCCCGTCCGCGCCTCGACGTCCTCCGAAATCCACTGGGTCGCATCACCCTTGTGGCCGTTGATGTTCGGCAGGTACTCGACCACGGCATGGCCTTCGAGCCGTCGCACCAGGCGCTCGGCAATCCACGGCACCGCCAGGATGTCGGCCTTGGCAAACACGGCCTCGCGCAACTCGGGGGCCACGCCGCGCGCGTGCACCGCGACGCTGGCGCCCTTGTCTTCGATCAGGGCGCCCGGGTGCTCGATGGCCAGCCGGCCCAGCGCACTGGCCAGCCCATCGAGCCGTTCTGCGGCAGCCAGCAGATCCGGATGCCCGGTTCGCAGTGACTCGATCTCGATTTCCAGGCCGTGCAGGCCGGCGTGATAGATATGGCCCGGCAGGCGCGTCCGCTCCTGCAGGTCGTCCAGGCGCCGGCCGCTGACGATGCCCACCGCCATCCCGGGTTGCCGCGCGATTTGTTCGAGCCAGTCCTTTCGCTGGGGCGTCAGGTGGGGCGCCGCCGGGTCCAGGTTGAACTCGGCGAGGGTGCCGTCGAAATCAAGCAGCAGTATGAAGGCACTGTCGGCGGGTCGGCCGGCCACGGCCGCCTGCACTTCATCTAGCACGTGTCTATTGTGCCGGGAAAACCACTCCGGGTGCGAGTACGCCGCGCGGATCCAGGCTGAGCTTGACGGCGCGCATCGCCGCGATTCCATCTGAGCCGTAGAGCCGCCTCAGCAGTTCCTGCTTGATGGGGTTGCGTCCGACTCCATGCTCGGCCAACGGGCTCCCGCCCATGCCGATCACGGCATCCCCCAGCGCCAGGACCGCCTCCTGCCCCTTGGTCACGTCGCCGGCACTGCGCGGGATGACATTCGGGTGCACGTTGCCGTCGGAGATGTGGCCCCACACCGCCAGGTCGAGGCCACGCTCGGCAAACAGCCGCCGGCACTCGCCCATCATCTCGGCGAAGCGGCCGAACGGCACAATCATGTCGGCCGCGGTCTTGTAGATCCGCGGATCGATCTGCTGCTGGGCCAGGGCCACGCGGCGGTTGACGCCGGCCGGCACCGCTTCCCGCAACTCGGCAAAGGCCGCGGCGCGGGCCTGCTGGCCGGGCAGTGCGATCTCCGCGTCATCCAGCGCGCCGTGCCGATCGAGCAGTGCGCACAAGCGCCGCAGCGGCGAATCGCCGGCCTCGTCGTCGCGCGCGGTCTCGAGCTGCCGCCAGAGCTCCTGGTCAGTAGCCGCGTGGGGCAACTCCATCTCGATCAACAAGACGATGCCGGCGCCCGAGGGAAGGGCGATGTCGAGCTTGCGATCGACACCGTCTTCGCGGATCACCGCGAGCGATCGTGCATCGATGTGTTCAATCGCCGCCACATCCACGCCGAGCGGGTCACGCGTGTGCCAGGTGCGCTGCGCCGCCGCCCGGAGATCGGCGACCAGGCGGATGCCGGCCTCCTCACTGGTCATCGGCACGAGCGCGTGACACCGCGCGGCCGGCCGCGCCGCGGTCTTGAAAACGACCTCGGAGACGATGCCCAGGGTGCCTTCCGAGCCAATGAACAGATCCACCAGGTCCATGTCCGGCGCAATGAAGTAGCCCGCTGAACACTTGGGCACGTCGGGCATGCGAATGGCCGGCAGCGACACGAGGCTCGAGGCCGGGCGAATGCCACGCTCCAGCTCGAGGACGTCGCCGCTCGCGAGCACCACGGTCAGGCCGTGAACCCACGGCCGTACGGTCCCGTACTTGAAGGTCGCGGCTCCGGCCGCGCAGGTCGCGACCGCACCGCCGGCGGTGGCGCCAAGGTAGGTCGGCACCGGCGGAAACCAACGGTCAACCTCGGCAAGCGCATCCTGGATGGCCTGTAGGGTCACACCGGCGCCCGCGCGGACCCGATCGCCTTCGATCGTGAGCGCAGTGAGTCGCTCGGTGCTCAACACCACCTCACCAAACGGCGTTGCGCCACCAGTCAGTGACGACTGCGCGCCAACCACCAGAACCCCGTAGGGCCCCCCTTTAGAGGGGGCCCTCAATATCTCCGACACCTCGCCCACCGTCCGCGGCCGCGCGACCCCCGCAGCATGGCCGCCTGGATAGCGGGCCGCATCATGGAGGAACCGCTCGACGAGCTCGCTGTTGGTTTCGATGGCCACGCGCTCCTTGATTTTAGCGTCTGCGCCCGGCCCACGATTCGTCACACGCAAAACACGGAACCGATATCCCGGGTTGTGTTCCCGAGTCCAGAATATGCGCATGCCGCAGGACGTCACTCGCGACCTTCGATACGCCGTGCGCGCGCTCGTCGCCGCGCCCACTTTTGCCGTGGTCGCCATCCTGACGCTCGGACTCGGCGTCGGCGCAAACACCGCCATCTTCAGCGTCATCAACGGCCTGCTGCTGCAGCCGCTGCCCTATCCGGAGCCCGAGCGCCTGCTGTTTGTAGACGGCGCCCTCACCCGGCCCGAGGGCGAGGTCAGCTTTCAGCTGTCGTACCCGGATGTCCGGGACATCGTGACGCAGTCGCGCACGATTGCCGAGGCTGCGCCGTGGACCAACAACTGGGGCCTCGCGGTCGAGGGCACCGACGGCGCCCAGCGCCTCGAAGCGAACTTCGTCGGGCACGGCTACTTCGCAATCCTCGGCGGCACCCCGCTGATGGGCCGCACGTTCACGGCCGCCGATCACGTGCTGGGCGGCGACGGGACGCTCGTCGCGATCGTCAGCGAGGGCACCTGGCGCCAGCAACTCGGCGCCGATCCGGCGATCGTCGGCCGCGAGGTGCGCCTGCAGAACCGGGTCTTCACCGTGGTGGGCGTCATGCCTGCGTCGTTCCATGACGCCGCGGCCGGCCAGGGCGCGCGCATTGATGTGTGGGCACCGCTCGAGCGAGCGCCCGCGACCTTCGGTCAACCGAATCTGTCGGCGCGTGGCAGCCGGCTGCTGTGGGTGGTGGCTCGTCTCGCGCCCGGCGCCACAGTCGCATCGGCGCAGGCTGAACTGGCGACCATCAGTGCGCAAATCGCCGCCGCCGATCCGGTCAACACGAACTTCTCGTACAAGGCGGCCGCTCTCGACCGCACCTTCTTTGCCGACGCGCGGCGTCCACTCTGGATGCTGCTGGCCGGGTCGGTGTTCGTCCTGCTGATCGGCTGCGTCAACGTGGCCAACCTGTTGCTGCTGCGGTCCACCGCTCGCGCGCGCGACATTGCCGTACGCTTCGCCATCGGCGCGTCCCGCGGGCGCATCGTGCAACAGCTTCTGATCGAGAGCACGGTGCTCGCGCTGGCCGGTGGTCTCGCCGGCATCACGCTGGCGATGTGGCTGACACCGGTCCTGGTCCGGCTGTCGGGCATCGACCTCCCGGCATTTGCCCGGGTCACGGTTGACGGCGTGGTGCTGTCGGCCGCACTGCTCACCTCGCTCGGGTGCGGGTTGCTGTTCGGCCTGGCCCCGGTGTGGCGCACCACGCGCGTCAGCGTCCGCGACACGATCGCGACCAGCGGCTCTGGCCGCGTCGCCTCCTCGTCCGCCACCGCCAGACTGCTGGCCGGCCTCGAAGTGACGGCGGCCTTCGTGCTGGCGGCGTCGGCATTGCTGATGTTGCAGAGCTTCTCGGCACTGACCCGGACCGACCTGGCCTTCCGCGCGGATCGGCTGCTGACGGTGAGGCTGGAGTTGCCGCAGGATCGCTATGCCACCCCCGCGCTGCGCGCACAGGCGGGTCAGCAGTTGCTGGACCGGCTTCACGCCCTGCCGGGCGTGGCGCAGGCAATGATCTGGGGACCGAGCATGTTCGCGCGATCAACGTGGGTCGCGTTCCTCTCGCCGGCCGATCAGCTCACCAAGGATGACGAGCGGCTGATGGTCTGGCGGCACAGCACCAATCCGGGCGCGCTCGGGGACCTCGGGGTGCGACTGGTGGCCGGACGCGACTTCAACCACCGCGACACGCTGGCCGCACCGTTCGTAGGGATCGTGAGCGAAGCGACCGCGGCGCGGCTTTGGCCAGGGCAGGACCCGGTCGGCCGCCAAGTGCGCAGCGGCAGCGGCGCCACCGCCTCCACCACCACCATCGTCGGCGTGGCCGCCGATGCGCGCCATCGCGGCCGCTTCCGCTTCAGCGAGGGCGCCGCGGCGTACGAACCTCAGCTCGACATCTACTATCCGTTCGCGCAACGGCCCAACAGCCTGGTGACATTCGGCGTACGCACCCATAGCGAAGCCGGCGGCCTGACGAGCGCCGTGCGCGCAGCAATCGCCGGCTTCGATCCCGCCGTCCCGGTCTACGACGTGGAGTCGCTGGAGAACCGGATGCGAACCGAAGAGTCGCCGGTGGCCTTCGCCGCGTTACTGCTCAATATCTACGGCGGCCTGGCGATCCTGCTGGCCGGCGTCGGTGTTTACGGCGTGCTCGCGTCAGGGGTCGCCTCGCGACGCCGGGAGTTCGGCATTCGCTCGGCGCTCGGCGCCAATCCCAGGCGACTGCTGGGCGGGGTGGTGGCAGAAGGGCTCACCGTGTCGGTGGTGGCCATCGTGATCGGATTGGTGGCGACGTCGGCGCTCACCCGCGTGCTTGGCGGAATGGTGTTCGGCGTCGAGCCGGGCAACGTCTTGCCGCTGTCGGTCGCCGCTGCGATTCTCGTCGCACTATCGGTCGTGGCCAGCCTCATCCCAGCCATGCGTGCGTCACAGGTCGATCCGGTTCAAGTGCTCCGCATCGAGTAGGTGAAGGCGACCCCTTCCTGGGGTTGCCTATTCACAGTACGCGTCCCGCCAATCCGATCAGCGCCAGTCCCGTCACCGTCTGCAACGCGCGGCGTGTCCACGG
>JBBQSP010000035.1:0-50321 GCA_038213735.1 Vicinamibacterales bacterium
ACCTCGGGCATGACTCGCTCGATGACGACTCGCGAACGGCCGTCCGGTCGAGGCGACGACCCCTGCGACAACGGTGATGCGCCCATGTCGGTGCGCGGCAACTTTGGCATGATCGAAACGCCGGAACTGCTGAGGTTGAAGCAGAGAGCAGTGAACTCGATCCAAACTATCAGTACCATCAGCGCAATTACAAACCCATGACGACATCACATTCGCAACGACCGCTCAGGTTGAAGGCCCTTGTCTCAATCCCCAACTGATCCGGAGCTGCCACGCGTCCGGCTCGGCGCGCCGTACCCGCTTGGCGCGTGCTGGGACGGCCGCGGCGTGAACTTCGCGTTGTTTTCGGAACATGCGACCGGCGTCGAGCTGTGCCTGTTCGACTCGATCGACGCGCGCACCGAATCGCGGCGCGTGCGGCTCACCGAGCAGACCGACATGGTGTGGCACGCGTACCTGCCCGATGTGCGGCCAGGCCAGCTCTACGGTTACCGCGTGCATGGCCCGTACGATCCGGAGCGCGGCCACCGCTTCAACCCGGCCAAGCTGGTGATCGATCCGTACGCCAAGGCGGTGGCGCGGCCCGAGCGCTGGGACGAGGTGATGTTCGGCTACCCCCTCGGCAATCCGGCCGGCGACCTGGTGCGCGACGACCGCGACAACGCGGCCTTCGCGCCGCTGGCCGCGGTCATCGATCCCGCATTCGACTGGGACGGCGACCGGCCGCCCCGCACACCCTGGCACGAAACCGTCATCTACGAGGCGCACGTCAAGGGCCTCACCCGCCTGCACCCGGGCGTGCCGCCGGAGTTACGGGGCACGTATGCCGGCCTGGCGGAGCCCGCGGTCATCGAACACCTCCAGCGCCTGGGCGTGACCGCGATCGAACTGATGCCGGTGCACCATCACACCGACGAGCACGACCTGATCACGCGCGGGCTGTCCAACTACTGGGGCTACAACACGCTCTGTTTCTTCGCGCCCGAGCTCCGCTACGCATCCACTCCCGCCGCGGCGCACGCCGTCGTCGAGTTCAAGACCATGGTCAAGGCGCTGCACGCCGCCGGCATCGAGGTGATCCTCGACGTGGTCTACAACCACACGCCGGAAGGCAACCACCTGGGGCCGACGCTGTCGATGCGGGGGATCGACAACACCGCCTACTATCGGCTGGCGCCAGAGCAGCCCAGGTACTACGTCGATTTCACCGGCTGCGGCAACACGCTGAACATGCGCCACCCGCGCGTGTTGCAGTTGTTGATGGACAGCCTGCGCTACTGGGCGCTCGAGATGCACGTCGATGGCTTCCGGTTCGACCTGGCCAGCGCGCTGGCCCGCGGCCTCTACGAGGTCGACAAGCTGGCGGCGTTCTTCGATGTGATACACCAGGACCCGGTGGTCTCGCAGCTCAAGCTGATCGCCGAGCCGTGGGACGTCGGCGAAGGCGGCTACCACGTCGGCAACTTCCCGGTGTTGTGGACCGAATGGAACGGCCGCTATCGAGACGCGGTCCGTCGCTTCTGGCGTGGCGACGGCGACACGGTGTCGGAACTGGCCACCCGCCTGGCGGGTAGTGCCGACCTGTATCAGCAGAACGGCCGCCGGCCCTATGCGAGCATCAACTTCGTCACCTGCCACGACGGCTTCACCCTGGCGGACCTGGTGACCTACGAACAGAAGCGCAACGAGGCCAATGGCGAAGACAACCGGGACGGCGAGAGCCACAACCTGGGCTGGAACTGCGGTGTCGAGGGTCCCACCGACGCCCCCGCGATCCGTGAGCTGCGCGCGCGCCAGGCCCGCAACCTGATGGCCATGCTGCTGCTCTCGCAAGGCGTGCCGATGATCAGCGGCGGCGACGAAATGGGACGCAGCCAGGGCGGCAACAACAACGGCTACTGCCAGGACAACGCGATCAGTTACACCAACTGGGACCTGTCCGACGACCAGCGGGCTTTCCTGGCCTTCACCTGCCGCATGGTCCACCTGATGCACCAGCATCCGGTGTTGCGCCGGCGGCGCTTCTTCCAGGGACGCGAGCTGCGCGACTCGCTCGTGCGCGACATCATGTGGCTCACCCCGGACGGGCAGCAGATGGGCGAAGCCGAATGGCAGGCCGGCCACATCAAATGCCTGGGCGCGCGGCTGGCGGGTGCCGGTCTTGGCGAAGTCGATGACGACGGGCAGCCGCTCGTGGGTGAGACCCTGGTGTATCTCATGAATGCCGGTGACACGGCGGTCGACTTCCTGATGCCCGCGTTCGAGCGCGGCCTGAGGTGGACGCTCCTGGTCGACACCTTCGACGCCGCACGCGAAGGCCAGGCGTGGGTCGGCGGCGACGCGTTCCGGCTGAGCGATCACTCGATTGCCCTGTTCCACGGCGCGCCAGGCGAGACCCATGGCTGAGTCTCCCCGGCCGGTGAGTACCTATCGCGTGCAGCTCAGCGGACGGTTCCGCTTTGCCGACGCGCACGCGCTGCTGCCCTATCTCGACGACCTGGGCATCACCGACTGTTACAGCTCGCCGGTGCTGAAGGCGACGCCGGCCAGCACGCACGGATACGACATCTGCGATCACAGCCTGCTCAATCCCGAGCTGGGTAGCGCCGAGGAATTCGCGGCGTGGTGCGCCGCGCAGCGGCACCGCGGCATGGGCCACCTGGTGGACCTGGTGCCCAACCACATGTCGTGCAACCCGATGGCGAACCCGTGGTGGCGCGACGTCCTCGAGAACGGCCCCAGTTCGCCATACGCCGGCTATTTCGACATCGACTGGGATCCGGTCAAGCCGGAGTTAAAGAACAAGGTGCTGTTGCCGCTGCTCGGCGACCAGTACGGCGATGTGCTCGAACGCGGCGAGCTGCAATTGGGCTTCGCCGACGGCGCGCTACGGCTGCGATACTTCCATCACGAGTTGCCGATCAACCCTCGGCAGTCGCCTCGCGTCCTGGGCATGGACCTCGAGCGGCTCGAACAGCAACTCGACGGCGACCCGGCGGCACGGGAGTACCTCAGCATCCTCACGGCCCTGCAAAACCTGCCGATCTACACCGAGCAGGACCCCGCGCGGATGGTCGAGCGACAGCGCGAGAAGGAGGTCGCCCGCGACCGGTTGGCCCGGCTGGTGGCGGAGTCGGCCGCGATCAGGGACCATGTCGAGGCAGTGGTGCGCGCCGCCAACGGCACCCCGGGCGACCGCGCCAGCTTCGATCGCCTGCACGCGCTGCTCGAGCACCAGCCGTACCGCCTGGCCTATTGGCGGACGGCGATCGACGAGATCAACTATCGCCGCTTCTTCGACATCAACGAGCTGGTGGGCCTGCGGATGGAATCGCCCGAGGTGTTCACGGCGACCCACCGGCGGCTGCGAGAGATGATCGCGGCGGGACAGGTGACCGGCCTGCGCGTCGACCATCCCGACGGGCTGTTCGACCCGGCCGAGTACTTCCACCGGCTGCAGCAGATGGCGACCGAGGCGCGGCCGGATGGCGCCACCGGGCCGTTCTACGTGGTGGCCGAAAAAATCCTGAGCGCCGGCGAGGCGCTGCGCGACGACTGGCCCGTCGCCGGCACCACCGGCTACGGCTTCCTCAACCTGGTCTCGGGGCTGTTCATCGCCGGCCGGCAAGCGACCCCGCTGCGCCGGGCTTATGCGCGCTTGACCGGCCGGCAAGAGAGTTTCGACGAGGTCGTCTACCAGGGCAAGCGCACGATCATGCTCACCGCCATGGCGAGCGAGCTCAGCGTGCTGGCGCACGCCCTCAATCGCATCTCGGAACGCGATCGGCGTCACCGTGACTTCACCCTCAACAGCTGCCGCATGGTGTTGCGCGAGGTGGTCGCCTGCTTCCCGATCTACCGCACCTACGTCAGCCCCCGCGGGGTCGCGCCGTTCGACCGGATCGCCGTGGAGAACGCGATTCGGCTGGCCCGGCGCCGCAACCCGTTGATGGAAGTGTCGATCTTCGAGTTCCTCGAAGACGTCTTGCTCACCGCTCCGCCGGAGGCCGGCACCGACGATGACGACGGCGCCAGCCGCGAGAAGCTGCAGTTCGCCATGAAGCTGCAACAGTTCTCGGGCCCGGTGCAGGCCAAGGGCGTCGAAGACACGGCCTTCTACCGCTACCACGTCCTGGTGGCGGCCAACGATGTCGGCGGCCATCCCGGGCACCTGGGGATCACGCCCGAGGCGTTTCATGCCGCCAACCTGGCCCGCCGCGAGTCGTGGCCGGGCGAGATGATCACCACCGCGACCCACGACACCAAGCGCGGCGAGGACACGCGCATGCGGATCGCGGTGCTGTCGGAAATACCCGACGCGTGGCGCCGCGCCGCATCGGAATGGATGCGCATCAACGGCCGCCACCGAACGTCGGTCAACGGCAACTGGGCCCCGGATCGAAACGACGAGTACTTGTTCTACCAGACCCTCGTCGGGGTCTGGCCCGCGGCAGCGGGCGGCGTACCCGAGCAGGCCGATCCGGCACTGACGGCGCGGCTGAGCGAGTACATGCAGAAGGCGTTGCGCGAGGCCAAGGTGCACACCAGCTGGATCGATGTCGACCACGTCTACGGCCAGGCCGTGACGCGATTTGTCGAGCGCGCCCTGCATGGCCCCACGGCCGCGCGGTTCCTGCGCTCGTTCGTGCCGTTCCAGCGGCGCGTCGCCCGGGCCGGCATGCTCAACTCGCTCGGCCAGCTGGTGCTGAAGCTGACCTCGCCGGGGGTCGCGGACTTGTACCAGGGGAACGAGTTGTGGGACTTCAGCCTGGTCGATCCCGACAACCGCCGCGCGGTGGACTTCGCCTTCCGGCGGCACACTCTCGATGAGTTGATGCCCCTGATCGCGGCCACCGAAGCCGGCCAGCCTTCGGAAGCGGCGGTCGGCCGCCTCCTGGCCGGATGGGAAGACGGCCGCATCAAGCTGTTCATCACGGCCACGGCGCTGCGGTGGCGGCGCCGTCATTCAGAAGTGATGCTGGATGGCAGCTACGTTCCGCTCCAGGTGGCGGGTCCGGCGGCCGAGCACCTGGTGGCGTTCGCACGGCAGCACGCCTCGGGAACGCTGATCGTGGTGGTGCCTCGCCTCACCGTGTCGCTAACCAGCGACCCGGTACCGTTGCCCCTTGGCGAGGCGGCGTGGACATCCACGCGCGTACTGCTCCCAGCGGCGTTGCCGTCGGCACCCTACCGCAACTTGCTGACCGGGGAATCGGTGCGGCCCGATCAGGAGGACGATGGCACTGCGATCGCGGCCGCGCAGGCGCTACTCACCTGCCCGGTGGCAGTGCTCTGGGCCGACGACGGGCCGAAGTGAACCACCGATTCGTTACGGCACAGCTTGACACGTGGA
Organism: Vicinamibacterales bacterium; assembly: GCA_038213735.1. GTDB lineage: Bacteria > Acidobacteriota > Vicinamibacteria > Vicinamibacterales > UBA2999 > 12-FULL-67-14b. The sequence goes on from JBBQSP010000035.1 coordinate 5,354, forward strand.
GATCTGCGGCACAGACTCCAAAATAATGTTGCTCGTGCGTCCCGCATTCCGTAACCTCGGCCGCGGCGTCTTCTGACGCTGGCTTCGCTCACTGGCGCGCCCGCGCCGTCCCGGTAGTTCTCCCTCTTCTTTCCAGCTCGTCGTTTCAGCGGTGACGCCGCGCGTTGCGTATCCCCTTTCACTAGGAGGCTCCTCATGCAGGCAGTAGTCGACAATGTCAAGAAGACCGTCGTCGGCGCCCTTAAAGGCACCGGAGAAGTCGTCAATGCCGTCACCGAGACGGCCGCCGGTTCGCTCGTGACGATCCTAAAGGGGACAGGGTCGGTCGGCAAGGCGTTGACCGAAGCGGTGGCCGACGTCGCCAGCGGCGTGATTCAAGGCACTTCGCAGGTTGGCGGCGATCTCGGACAAGCCGCGAAGGGCGGCGTCATCGGTGTGCTCAGAGGCACCAAGGAGGTCGGCGGCGAGGCGCTTGATGCCGTCAGCTCGACGGTCCAGAACCTGGTCAAGTCGACCGCTGAGGTGGGTGGCGACGTCGGCGCCGCGGCACGTCAGGCCATGGAAGGCACCATCGAGGGCGCCGGCAGCGTCGGCGCCAAAGGCGTCGATGCGATCGCGGCGGCGGCTTCCGGGGCGATCCAGGGCATCGGCGGGATCGGCAAGGCGGCCACCACCACGGTCGCCGATGTGACTCGCGGGTTGATCCAGGGTGCGGCCAATGTTGGCGGCGACCTCGGGGCCGTGGCCAAGGGTACCGTCGCCGGCGTGCTGCGGGGCGCCAAGGACCTCGGTGGGCAAACCACCGAGACCGTCTCCGCCACCGCCAGTGGCATCGTGACGGCGACCCAGAGTGTCGGTGGCGACATCGCGGCAGCCGCCAAGGGCGCGGTCGAGGGCGCCATCCAGGGCGCCAAGGAGATCGGCGTCGATGCGGCCGAGGCCGCCTCAGCGGCGGCGACCGGTGCGCTCGAGGCGGCAGGCAAGATCGGCGTATCGGCGGTCGAGCAGGTGCAGAAGGCCGCCACCGGCGTGATCGGCGGAGTGAAGGTGGTCGCGAAAGCACCGTTCACCAAGTAGCGCCGCGGCCGACAACTGTCCATCATGGCCAGTACCTTCCGCCAGGCCTGGCGGATCGTGATGCACGCCGGGGAGCTCTGGCTGGAACGCAACGCGTTCCTGCATGCCGGCTCCCTGGCGTTCTACACTCTGTTCTCACTGGCGCCGATTGTCATTATTGCAGTGGCGGTGGCGGGAGTGTTGTTTGGGGCCGACGCGGCGCGCGGCGAGATCGTGACGCAACTCGAGGAGTTCGTCGGCCGCGAGGGTGCCCAGGCGGTTGAGGACGCCGTGGCGCGTTCACGGATCGAGGTCGCCGGATGGCTGCCGACCGTGACCGGTGTGCTTGCGCTGGTCGTCGGCGCCACCACGGTGTTTGCGCAGATGCAGCTGTCGTTGAACAGCATCTGGGGCGTCGCCGCGAAACCCGATCGCAGCGCATCCTGGTCCTGATCAAGAACCGGGTGCTGTCGCTGGCGATCGTCCTGACGATCGGCTTTGTCCTGTTGGTGTCGCTGCTCTTGAACGTGGCCCTCAAGGCGGTGATCCGCTACGCCAACAGTTGGGTTCCACTCCCCGGCGTCGTGCTCTCATCGGCGGAACTCGCCCTGTCGTTGATTGTGATCACGTTGCTGTTCGCGGTCATCTTCAAGGTCCTACCGGACGTGCACGTGGCCTGGAAAGATGTCTGGGTCGGCGCGGCGGTGACCGCCGCGATGTTCATCCTCGGACGGCACCTCATTGCCATCTATCTGGCGTACACCGCGCCGGCGTCGACCTATGGCGCGGCCGGGGCACTGGTGGTCGTGCTGTTATGGGTCTACTACTCGTCGCTCATTCTCTTCTTCGGCGCGGCCATCACCAAGGCCAAGACCCTGGCCTCCGGCAGGAAGGTGGTGCCACGCGCGTTGGCGGTGCGAGTGAAGCAGGAGATCGTCGAGGACCGCAGCTAGGGATCGCTCGTGGCAACCCGGCCGGCTTGCCGCGCGAGCAGTTCGAGCCCCTTGGCGACGATCGCCGCCGCGTGGGGATTGACGCCGTAGGCGTCGAGTTCGGCCGCGGTCGCCCACGCCACCGCCTCGGCATCCGAGCCGGCTACCGCATCGCCGCCGGGCGACTCGCACACGAAGTCGACGATCACGAAGTGATAGCGGACGCGGCCGTCGGGGTCGCGGTGCACCCGATCGAACGTCTCGACGATGGCCGCCGGATGCACCTCGAGGCCGGTCTCTTCCTTCACCTCGCGGCGCACGGCGTCGATCAGCGATTCACCGAGATGGAGGTGGCCGCCAGGCAGTGACCACTCGCCCTTCCGGGGCTCGTGGCCGCGCCGGACGATCAGCACCCGGGCGTCGCGGACGACGACCGCGCCGACACCGACCACGGGTTGCGCAGGGTATTCTCTGGCCATATGAAGTCACATACAGAATATCTGACCTTCACCGTCCCCGCGCGCGTGGGTTTCGAGAACATCACGCCTCAGGTTGCGGCCGCGGTCGGCAAGAGCGGCGTCCGCGAAGGCCTGGTCCTGGTCAACGCGATGCACATCACCGCCTCGGTCTTCATCAATGACGATGAGCGCGGGCTACACCAGGACTACGCCAAATGGCTCGAGGCGCTGGCGCCGTTCGACGCGTCACCCACCCGCTACGCCCACAACCGCACCGGCGAAGACAACGCCGACGCGCACATGAAGCGCCAGCTGATGGGCCGCGAGGTGGTCGTCGCCATCACCAAGGGTGAGCTCGACTTTGGGCCCTGGGAACAGATCTTCTACGGGGAGTTCGATGGGAATCGGGCGAAGCGAGTGCTGATCAAGGTGATCGGCGAATAACTAACACGAAGGCCACGAAGGTCACGAAGCCATTGGCTTAGAACGCCATGAGTTTGCCTTCGTGTTCTTCGTGAACTTCGTGTTTGCATTTTCACAGCGGCAGGCTGGCAGCGGCGTTCAAGTCGGGTGGCGCGAGACGGCCGGCGTCGAGCAGCCGGATGCCGGCGGCGGCGATCATCGCCGCATTGTCGGTCGATAGCGCCAGGCTCGGGATGTAAACCGGGATCTCGCTGCGCCCGGCCTTGGCGAGGGCCTCTTGCCGCAAGCGTGAGTTCGCCGACACGCCGCCGGCGATGCCGATCGACCTGGCGCCGTGCCAATGGGCCGCGGCAAAGGCGCGCTCGATCAGCGTATCGACCACGCGATATTGGAAGCTGGCCGCGAGGTCGGCGATTTCGTTCGGCGGCAACTGCTCGGTGCCGAGTGCCGCCTGCCGCTGCCGAACATGGCGCAGCACGGCCGTCTTGAGCCCGCTGAAGCTGAAATCGAAACGGCCGTCACGATCTGGCGCATTGCGATCGGGATTGGTCAGGCGCGTCCCCGGAAAACTGATCGCCGCATCGTTGCCGTCGCGGGCCAGGCGGTCGAGAATCGGTCCGCCCGGATACCCCAGGCCGATCAACTTCGCCACCTTGTCATACGCCTCCCCCGCCGCATCGTCCCTCGTCCGGCCGAGCAGTTCGTACTCCCCTTCCTGCTTTACGAGGTAGAGGCTGGTGTGACCACCCGAGACCACGAGAATGACGGCCGGCAGCGGGATCTGCCCGTGCTCGAGCCAAATCGACTCGATGTGACCGGCGAGGTGATTCACGGCCACGAGCGGCTTCTGCAGTGCCCACGCCGCCGACTTGGCAAATGACACGCCGACCAGCAGCGACCCGACAAGGCCTGGACCCCGGGTCACGGCAAGCGCGTCAACGTCCTGCCAGGTAGCGCCGCCGTCAGAAAGCGCGCGCTCAACCACGCCACAGATGTCGCGGAGATGCTGCCGCGACGCCAGTTCCGGCACGACACCGCCCCACTCGCGGTGGATGTCCACTTGCGACGCGACCACGTTGGATCGCATCTTCCACGGCTTGACCGCATCCGCGGTCTGCTCCACCACGGCCGCCGCGGTTTCATCGCACGACGTCTCGATGCCGAGAATCAACATCAACCCGCCGACAGGGTGTCCGTGAACGGCGCCTTGAAGATGCCTCGCTCGGTGATGATCGCGGTGATGTACTTGCTGGGCGTCACGTCGAACGACGGGTTGCGGACGCGCGCGCCTTCGGGGGCCAGCTGCACCGATCCCACGTGGGTCACCTCGCGGGCATCGCGTTCTTCGATGGGGATGGCACTGCCGTCCGGCGTCGCCAGGTCAATGGTGGACCACGGCGCCGCCACGTAGAACGGGATCCCATGCTCTTTCGCGAGCACGGCCACTGAGTAGGTGCCGATCTTGTTCGCGGTGTCGCCGTTGGCGGCAATGCGGTCGGCCCCGACGACGACCAGGTTGATGTCACCTGACCGCATGATCGCACCGGCCATGTTGTCGGTGATGACGGTGGTATCGATGCCGTCTTTCACAAGTTCCCACGCCGTGAGCCGCGCGCCCTGCAGGAAGGGCCGTGTTTCGTCGGCCAGCACGCGCACCTTGCGGCCGGCTTCGACCGCGCCACGGATCACGCCGAGCGCGGTGCCGTAGCCCGCCGTGGCCAGCGCGCCGGCGTTGCAGTGCGTGAGGATGCACGCCTCTTCCGGCACCAGCGTCGCCCCGAACGCCCCAATCGCCCGGCAACTCGCGACGTCGTCATCGTGAATGGCATCGGCAGCCGTCCGGAGCCGCGCCTTCAACTGCTCCACCGATTCGCCGGCCAGGGCGCCCTCGGCGAACGACTGCTTCATCCGCTCGATCGCCCAGAACAGGTTCACCGCGGTTGGCCGCGTCGCGGCCAGCAGGTCGCAGTTGCGTTGGAACTCGGTCGTGAACTGCTTGGTGCCCGTCGCCTTGCTCCGGGCGGCGCCGAGCGCCAGGCCCATGGCCGCGCAGACGCCAATGGCTGGCGCGCCGCGAATGACCATGGTCTTGATGGCCTTGGCCACGTCGTTCACGCTGCGGCATGTGACGTAAACCTCCGTGGCCGGCAATTTGCGTTGATCGATCATGACGATGTCGGGGTCTTGCCAGGCGATTGTGGGGAGCATCTTTACAGGATCATACCGGGAAGGCACAACTTGCCGGGAGGCAATACTTGCTTGCCGCGCCGAAGCGTCTTCGCGAAGGCGGGTCGGGAGGGAACTCCTCGTCGGGAGGGCACTGCTTGGCGAAAGTCCGGCCTAGTGCGCAATTCGGAACAGGTGGGTCTGGCTGCGCAGGTACAAGTCGCCGCCGACGATCACCGGGGATGCGATGAACGACTGGTTGACCAGCGTATTGGTCGCGAGCACCTCCATGGTGTCACCCATCTTCACCACCACCACGTCCTCGTCTTCGGTCGCCAGGTAGATCTTGCCGTTGGCGCCGACCGGCGACGCCTTGAAGTTATAGGGCTTCGGCAGGCGAGCCTGCTGGTACGCCGGCACGCCGGTCGTGGCGTTGAAGTTGCTGAACTGGCCGCTGTCGGTGAGGACATACAGGCGGTTGTCGTGCAGCAGCGGCGATGGGGTGTACGAGGCGCCGCGCGCCGTGGACCACGCCACCGCCGCGGCGGAGAGCTCGCCCGTCTGGCCCAGGGGGATCGCCATCAGCATCTTCAACGTGTGTCCGCTCATCGCGAACACGAGATCGCGATGCTGCACGGGCTGCGGGATCGTGTTCTCGCCGAGGCCCGGCACTTCCCAAATGAGGCTGCCGGTTTCGAAGTCGTAGCTGCGAACGGTCAGCCCGCTCATGATGATCTGACGGCGCCCGGCATGCTCGGCGACGTACGGAGCGGCCCAGTTAAAGGGTTCGGAGCGAGCGGTTCGCCAGATTTCGCGACCGGTCGCCGGATCCAGCATCACCAGGAAACCCAGGTCGAGGTGATCGAAGTGCAGCAGCAGGCGGTTGTCATGCAGCGCCAGCGGCGTGCCTTCGCCGAAGGCCATGTCCATCCGCATCTTCACGCCGAAGTCCTTCTTCCACAGAAGCGTTCCCGCGAGGTCGTAGGCGTACAGCCCGCGCGAGCCGAAGAACGCAAAGACGCGCGTGCCGTCGGTCACCGGCGAGTTCGACGCGAAGCTGCCATAGGTGCGGTGATAGCCCTCGTGCGGGGTGGCGACCGTCGCCGTTCGCTGCCAGGCGACCTGCCCCGACTGCCGATCGACGGCGATCACCTCGAACCGATGTTCGAGACCCGAATTGGCGCCGCCGCCGGCCCGGCTGCGTCCTTCGGGAGCGGTTCGCGTGCCGGTGGGAATCGCCGTCGTCAGGTACAGCCGGTTGCCGGTGACGACCGGCGTCGAATGACCGCGGCCGGGTATCGCCAGCTTCCACTTGATGTTGGTCTGGTCGTTCCAGCTGAGCGGCGCATCACCGTGCGCCATCCCCGTATTGAAGGGCCCGCGCCATTGCCGCCACTCGTCGATCACGGGTTTGATCTGCGCCGTCACCGAGACCCAACCAGTCAGAGCCACCACGGCCGCAGCCGCCCAGATGTGGAGCATCCCCGATGGTAAACCGGTTGGTCCGATCGGGCGCTACAAGAGACGACGATCGAAGGGCAACGGCAACAGGGCCTTCATTTGCAGCGTTGCGGTCACGGCCGTCAAGTTGGCGAGGACCACTTCAATGTCGCCACAGAACTCCCACATGATCTGACGGCAGGCGCCGCACGGCGGGGTGGGCGCTTCGGTGTCGGCGACGATCACGATGCGGGTAAAGGCGCGGTGGCCCTCCGAGAGCGCCTTGAAGATGGCCACGCGCTCGGCGCACACCGTGAGGCCGTAGGTGGCGTTCTCGATGTTGCAGCCGGTGAGGATGTGGCCGTCGGTGGTCTCGAGGGCCGCGCCAACCTTGAAGCCCGAGAAGTCGGCCACGGCCCGCTCGCGCACCGCGCGGGCGGCCGCGATCAGCCTGTCAGAGGCGGCCAATGATCCCCTCCAGCAGCCCGATGAACTGCCCTTTCACCTGGCGCGCCGTCTCCATGACCTCGTCGTGGTGCAGCGGTTCCGGAAACACGCCCGCCGCGGCGTTGGTAATGCACGAGATGCCGAGCACCTCCAAGCCCATGTGGCGCGCGACGATGGCCTCGGGCGCGGTGGACATGCCGACGGCATCGGCGCCAAGGGTCCGGAAGGCGCGGATCTCGGCCGGCGTCTCGTAGCTCGGTCCGAGCACGGCGATGTAGACACCGTGCTGCACGGCGACCCCCTGCTCCTGCGCCGCTTCGTCGGCCAGCGCTCGCAAGCGCGGCGAATACACGTGCGACATGTCGGGAAAGCGCACGCCGTAGCGTTCGTCGTTGAGCCCGATCAACGGGTTATCGCCCATCAGGTTGATGTGATCGTCGATCAGCATCAGCGCGCCGCGCGAGCAGTGTGGCGCAATGCCGCCGGCGGCGTTGGTCAAGATCACGCGCGGCACGCCGAGCCGCCCCATCACCCGCATGGCAAAAGTGACCATGGTCATCGGGTGGCCTTCGTAGACGTGGACGCGGCCCGACAGCGCCAGCACGCGCTTGCCGCGCAGCGTACCGCCCACCAGCTTGCCGGCATGGCCAATGATCTTCGAGGCCGGCCAGTGCGGGATGTCGCCGTACGGAATGGTGAACGAATCGCCCAGATGGTCCGCGAAGTCGCCGAGGCCGGAGCCGAGCACCACCGCCACGTCCGCACCGCCGCAGCCGTGGCCCCGCAGCCATTCGGCCGCCTCGTTTGCTTGATCGAAATTGCTCACAGTAAGAAGCCTACGATGATGGCGGTCAGGAAGTTGGCGAGGGTGCCGGCGAGCATGGCGCGCAGGCCCAGCCGCGCCAGGTCGCCGCGGCGGGTCGGCGCCAGCGCGCCGATACCGCCGATCTGCATGCCGATCGACGCGAAATTGGCGAAGCCGCACAGGGCGAAGGTCGCGATGGTGAACGAGCGCGGGTCGAGCGTTTCCTTGAGGCCGCCGAGCTGTGCAAAGGCGATGAACTCGTTCAGCACCATGCGCGTGCCCAGCAGGTTGCCCACGGTCGCGGCATCCTGCCACGGCACGCCGAGGCTCCAGGCGACCGGCGCGAACACCCAGCCGAAGATGATCTGCAGCGACAGGCCCTCGAAGCCGACCAGGCCGCCGGCAGCGCCGAGCACGGCGTTCAGCAGCGCAATCAGCGCCACGAACGAGATCAGCATGGCGCCGACGTTAAGCGCGAGGTGCAGGCCTTCGGAGGTGCCGCGGCCGGCCGCATCGATGATGTTGACGTCGGTGTTCACCACCTCGAGCTTGACGGTGCCGCGGGTCTCGGGCGTTTCGGTCTCGGGCACGAACATCTTGGCCATCAGCAGCGTGCCCGGCGCGGTCATGATCACCGCCGTCAGCAGGTGCTTAGCGTCGATGCCGAATGCGATGTAGGCCGCCATGATGCCGCCGGAGATGTGGGCCATGCCCGACGTCATCACCGTCATCAGTTCCGACTGCGTCATGCGGGCCAGGAACGGCCGGATGGTCAGCGGCGCTTCGGTCTGGCCCATGAAGATGCTGGCGGCGACGTTCAGCGACTCGGCGCCACTGGCGCCCATCAGCTTGTTCATGACGACCGCGAACATGCGGACAATCAACTGCATCAGGCCGATGAAATAGAGGATGGCGAACAACGCGGCGATGAAGATGATGGTGGGCAGGATCTGGAAGGCGAACACGACGCCATAGCGCGCGCCCTCCTCGCCGAGCGCGCCGGTCATGACACGGCTCCATACCGAGGCGTCGCCGAGCGCCCCGAACACGAAGCCCGACCCGACGACCGAGAACTCCAGCAACTGGCGCATCTTCTCGCCCAGCACCTCGAACACTCGCTGGCCGACCGTGGTCTTGAGGACGATCAGGGCAAACAGCACCTGGAGGCCAAATCCCCACGCGACGATCCGCAGGCTAATGGCCCGGCGATTGGTCGACAAGGCGTAGGCGAGACCGAGAATGCCGAAAAGGCCAATCAGCGGTTGCAGCGTGCTCAGCACATCTTCCTCATTTCATGCACCCCGAACTGGGGGCCCTACCTCACCGCGCCGGTTCATGCGTTGGCGACGAACATCGTCTCGCCGCTGTCGTGCACCCAGCCAAGCACGAGTGGCGTCCCGGCGGCCGGCTGGTCGCCGATCTCCAGGGCCTGCGTCACCAGCGCCAGCGCCGCCGACAGGCGCGAGGCTTCGTTATAGCGCAGTTCCATCACCGGCTCGCCGGCGCTGACCGAATCCAGGGGCTTCTTGAGCAGCAGGATTCCCGCCGTCAGGTCCACCTGGTCATCCTTCTTGTCGCGGCCGGCGCCGAGCGCCACGGCGGCGCGGCCAACGAGCAGCGCGTCGAGCGCGGTTACGAAACCGCGCCGCGAGGCCGTCACCACGTGGGTCAAGGTGGCCGACGGCAGGCGCGCGGGATCGTCCACCACCGCTGGATCGCCGCCCTGGCGCTCCACCATCAGGCGGAACCTGGCCAGGGCCGCGCCCGACGCGAGGGTGTCGCGAACCAGCGACGCAGCCTCCTCGTCGGTAGCGGCTTTCTTTGCCAGCCTGACCATGCGGGTACCCAGGCGCACGACCAGCTCGATCAAGTCGGCTGGGCCCTGCCCGCGCAGCACCTCGACGCACTCGGCAATCTCGAGGGCATTACCCACCGCGTGGCCGAGCGGCACATCCATTTGGGTAATCAGGCACTCGGTGCGCACGCCCGCGGCGGTGCCGATTGACACCATCGAGCGCGCCAGCGCGCGCGCGTCCGCCACGCGCTTCATGAAGGCGCCGCGGCCGCACTTCACGTCGAGGACCAGCGCGTCGCTGCCTTCCGCCAGCTTCTTGCTCATCACCGATGCGGCGATCAGCGGGAGGCTGTCGACGGTGCCGGTGACGTCGCGGAGCGCATAGAGCGCCTTGTCGGCGGGAGCGATGGTGGCGGTCTGGCTGATCAGGCAGCAGCCGATGTCGGCGAGCTGCGCCTTGTACTCGTCGAGGGTCAGCGCGATGCGGAAGCCCGGAATGGCCTCCAGCTTGTCGAGTGTGCCGCCGGTGTGGCCGAGGCCCCGGCCCGACATCTTGGGCACCGTGATGTTGCAGGCGGCGGCCAGCGGCGCGAGCACGATCGACACCTTGTCGCCGACGCCGCCGGTGCTGTGCTTGCCGACCTTGATGCCGGGGATGTGCGCCAGATTGACGCGCTCCCCCGAGCAGGCCATGGCGTCGGTCAGCCAGGCGGTCTCGACCGCGTTCATGCCCTTGAGGACGATCGCCATCAGCAGGGCGGACGCCTGGTAGTCAGGCCACGATCCGTCGGTCACCCCGGTCACGAAGGCGTCGATCGCCTCGCGTGACAAGGCGTCGCCGTCACGCTTGGCGCGAATAATGTCGACCGCTCGCATGGGGGCGGTCGGCAGTATATCTTAGACAAACATATGGCCCCGCCCGCGGTGGTCGGAAGCGGTCGACGGATCCCAGGTAGGCATTGACCCCTTGGCTTACCTATAATTCCGGGTTACCTCGTTGTCCACACCCACCTCATCCACCCCATCGCCGGACCCGCTGTCACCCGACACTGCCGGGCGCCTGTCGGAGTTCGCCCAGGCCTGCAAGGCGGCGACGCGCGTGGTGTCGATGTACCCGCCCAGTCATCCGACGATCCAGGCGGCGTTGTCACGCATTACCGAGGCGGGCAAGCAGGCGGTATATTACGGACCGCTGCCCATCACCGTGCTGCCCGACGCGCTGCTGGTGGGTGGCCGCGGCTTCGCCAAGCCGGACCCGGCCGCCGCGGAACTGGCCGCCCTGCTCCATCTGCAGCTGATCGGCGAAGTGACGTTGCTCAGCACCCTCGAACCCCAGGAGTGGCATGCGTTCCTGATGCTGCTCGCCAAGACGCCGGAAGACGCCCGCGCGCTTGGCGGCGTCGCCGCGGCGTGGGCCGCCAGCGGCAACAAGTCGATCGCGCTCAAGGAAATCGACTATGCCGAGGTCTTGCGCGAGCGCGCCGGCAGCGGCGAGTCGGCGTCGTGGGACCGCATTCTGGCCACGCTCAGCGAAGAGCAGGACGAGTCGGGCGACCTCGAGCCCGGTTTAGCAGGCGTGCTCGAGATGGCGAAGGACTCGCAGCGGCTGGCCCAGTTCGCCGAGAAGCTGCAGGCGCACGGCCGCGCCAGCGGCGACGACTCGGTCCAGCAGCGCAAGTCGCTGCTGGAACTGATGCATGGGTTGGCCAATTACGCCGCCGAACGGCAGCCCGGCGAACTGGAGGTTGTGCTCGACCGCATGGCCGGCGCGGCGGCGCAGATGTCCCCGGACATGCTGCTGACGCTCATCACCGATCCCCCCCCGCTGCAGCCGCCCGGCTCGGCGGCGCCGCGCATGGACCTGGGCGGCGAGCTGCAGGCGCGCCTCACGGACGAGATGCTCACCAAGTTCCTGGTCGAAAACGTGGTCAAGGATCGCGGGGCCAGCAATCGCCTGGCGGCGGCCTTCCAGACGTTGGTGCCGGACCCTGACCGCCAGCAAAGCATCCTGGCCGCGGCGACCGAACAGGCCGCGGCGATGTTCGGCGACGATCCCCAGTTCGAAAGCGTGTGGAACAGCTCGACGCAAATGCTGACCACCTATTCCGACTCGCAATTCGTGTCGGAGGACTACGCCCGCGAGTTGACCTCGACGCGGACCATGGCGCTCGAGGTGGACAAGATTGGCGACGACCCGCCGGTGCGCATCCGCGCCTGGGTGTCAACGCTCAGCGATGAGGAGGTGCGTGGCCTGGACCAGCGCTTGTTGCTGGATCTGCTGACCATCGAGGCGCGCCACGATGCCTGGGCCGGGGTCCTGGATCTCACCGTCTCGAACATCGAGCAGCTGGTGCTGGTGGGCGATCTAGCGCTCGCCGCCCAGTTGGTCGACGCCGTCGTCGCCGCGTCGAAGCGGACCGAGTCGCCCAATGCGGGGTACGCTGCGGCCGGCGTCACGCGCCTGGTGGACGGCGTTCTGGTCCGGCACCTGGCGTTGTTCCTGCGCCAGGCCACCGACGGCGAAACCGGCATCGCGACGCAGATCTGCAACACGATTGGCCCCGAGCTGGTCGAGCCGCTGGCCGATGCGCTGGCCGCCGAGGACAACGCCCGCACGGTGCGCCGACTGCGCGACATCCTGATCGGGTTCGGCAGCGCGGCCCGCCAGTACGCCGACGAACTGCGTACTTCGCCAAACCCCGCCGTGCGCCGCGCCGCGGTGGACCTGCTGCGCGCGCTGGGCGGTGAAGCCGCGCTGCCCGACCTGCGCAGCCTCATGGACGATGGCGAGCCGCAAGTGCAGCGGGAGGCCCTGCGGGCGATCGTGCAAATTGGCTCGAACGAGGCGTACCAGACACTGGAGCACGCCCTCAAGAACGGCCAGCCACACACACGCGAGGCGATCCTGCAGGCCCTGGGGTCGCTGCGCGACGAGCGCGCCGCGCCGCTGTTCGTCCACCTGCTCACGCACACGGGCTACAGCGGCGGGCTCGAAGGCGACTACATCTCGAACATCGAGTTGCTCGGACGGGTGGCCAACGACGAACGCTCGGTCGCCACGCTGAAGGACATCCTCTATCGCGGCGAGTGGTACGCCCCCGGCCGCACGACCCGCATCCGGACGGCGGCGGCACGGGCATTGCGGGCGATCAGCCTGCCGAGCGCCGACCGCACGTTGAACGAGGCGTCCGACGGCGGTTCCCGCGGCGTCAAGCGCGCCGCCAAGGCGGCGCTCGCCGAACCCGCGCCCACGCGGTCGGCGGCCCGGAGGGCCCTGTCGTGACCGATCCAGTCACCCGCCTGCGGATGGCGGACGAGTTCATGCGCCGGCTGGGGGCCGCACTGCGCGGCGCCCAGCTGTACGCGCCCTCGCATCCACTGGTGCAGCGGGCGTTCGACGGCCTGAACGAGTCGATCACGCAGTTGTTGAGTGACCAGCCGTCGGTGGCCATCGGCATCATCGGCCAGGAGGTGATCGTCGGCGACATGCCGCTGCCGCGCGCCGCCGAGTCGATGGGGGAGATGATCCGGCGGCTGAAGTCGCTTGGTATCGAGCGCATCGTGTTCGACCGCGGCGTCACGCCCGAAGAACTGCAGACGCTGGCCCAGACGATCGCCCACCCCGAGCGGCGGCCCGGCGCGTCGGGGCCCGGCGTCGAACCGAACGACCCGCTGGCGGTGCTCGGCACCCTGACGCACATTCGCGTCGGGCGTATCCAGGCCGAGCAGAGGGTCGAGAAGTCGGCCGCCGACGTCGCCACGATTCGGCGCCTGTATGCGGACGCCTCGAACGTGGCCGGCCAGGTATGGGAGATGACGAAAACCGAGGGGACGCCCGACCCGAGAGCCGCCCGCGCCCTGATCGATTCGCTGGCTCAGGCCGTGTCGGCCAACCGCACCGCGTTGATTGCCTTGACCGCGCTCAAGAACTACGACAACTACACGTTCACGCACATGGTGAACGTGTCGATCCTGACCATGTCGCAGGCCCGCGCACTCGGCCTGCAAGGCTCAACGCTGCGCGAGCTCGGCCTGGCGGCGTTGATGCACGACATCGGCAAGGTGCGCACGCCGACCGAAATCCTGAACAAGCCAGAGAAGCTGACCGACGCCGAGTTCATTATCATGCGCATGCACGTGGTGGACGGCGCCGAGATTCTGCGGCGCACACCGGAGATGCCGGCGATTGCGCCAGTGATCGCCTTCGAGCACCACTTGCGCCTCGATGGCACCGGCTACCCGTTCGGCGTCTCGCGGGCCGGACTGAACCTGGGCACCATGCTGTGCAGCATTGCCGACGTCTACGACGCGATGCGCTCGCAACGCGCGTATCAGCAGGCGTTCCCGTCGGACCGCATCCTCGAGGTGCTGAAGAGCAGCGACGGCCAGCAGTTCGACCAGCACCTGGTCCGCCGCTTCACGCAGCTGCTTGGCATCTACCCGCCCGGCAACCTGGTGCGCCTCGATAACGGCGCCCTGGCCGTGGTGCTGGCTGTGCACGCGCCCGATCCCTACAAGCCACGCGTCCGCGTCATCCAGCTCCCGTCGCGACAAACGCTGGATGTTCCGTACGACGTCAACCTGTGGGAAGCCACCGAGGACGGTCCCGGGCCCAAGAGCGTGCTCGCACCCTTGGATCCCGCCGAGTACGGGATCGACCCGCTGAACTACTTGTAGCTGGCGGCGCGGACCTTCGGCCCGCGTGAGGCGCCGGATCTGATCCGGCGTAGGGGTCGGCGCTGCGCGTCATCCTAGGGCTCGCGCCTTTCGGCGCTCGGGGGGGAATGAAGTTTTCGACACAACTTCAATCCCAAGTGTTCATAGCCGACCTGTCGCCTCGCGAAACACATCCATCAGAGCGATTCGGGTGCCGAATCCCCCTACGAGGCCGCGTCAGCGGCCGAGCCCCACGAAGGACGAAGTCCGAGCCCCACGAGCGGCAAAGCCGCGAGCCCACGGGGTAACATGGCGGTATGCCCTTTTGGAAGACGGCGGGCCTCGCGGCCGTCATCGGCGCGGGACTGCTCACCGCCACCGGAATCGGCCAAGAACCGCAGGCGCCCGCCTTCACGCGGATGCTGATGCAGGAGGCCTCGCTGCCGGCGATCGATCGCGGCCTGCGCGACCAGGATCCGCCGCGCGCGGCGCGCGGCCGCGACGAGGCCGACCGAATGCGCGCCGAACGCGCCGACGCCGGTCTCCCGTACGTCCGCGGCTCCGTGATCGTCAAGTTCAAGCCCGACGCCACCGCCGGCGGCATCACGGCCGCGACCCGCCAGGTGGCCGGCGATACGGTGGACCGAACCGGCTCCGCCAACTTCGACCTCATCGGCATTCCAGACGACGCTGACCCTGAGGCTGCCGCCGCCGTGCTGCGCGCGCGGCCCGACGTCGAGTACGCCCAGCCGCGTTATCGCAATTACGCGATGAACAAGCCCAACGACCCGCTGTACGTCAACCAGTGGAACTTCCCCGCCATCGACATGGAACGCGCGTGGGACATCCAGCCGGGGGCCACCACCGACATCATCGTGGCCGTGCTCGACAGCGGCGTGGCCTTTCATTCAGGGACGTTCCGCTACAACTCCCGCTTCCCATTCCGCATGACGCCGGGCGGTCCCCTCTACCCCGCCCTGGGCATTGTTGACGTGCCGTTCGCAGCGGCGCCGGAGCTTGGCACGAGCGGGTCGACGCGATTCGTGGCGCCTCGCGACTTCATCTGGGACGATGAGTTCCCGGTGGACCTCGACTCCCACGGCACGCACGTCGCGGGCACCGTCGGCCAGCTCACCAACAACAACCTCGGCGTCGCCGGCATGGCCTACAACGTCCGCATCATGCCGGTGAAGATCATCCAGGCGATGTGGGACGAGATCTTCTCGAGTCCGAACGAGGGCACCGACGATGTGGTGGCGCGTGGGATTCGGTATGCGGCCGATAACGGCGCGAACGTGATCAACCTGAGCATTGGCCGCTCCTCAGGCGGCCCCGCGCCAGTGGTCGCTGACGCCATGCGCTACGCGGTGGGCCGTGGGGTGTTCATTGCCGTCGCGTCGGGCAATACCCGCGACAGCGGGAACCAGCCCAACCGACTGGCGCAGCCGGCGCCCGAGATCAACGGGATGGTGGCGGTCGGCGCGGTCGGCCGCACGCTCAACGCGGCCTACTACTCCACCTCGGGCACGTTCGTGGAACTGTCGGCGCCCGGCGGCGACCAGCGCGCCGGCGGCACCGGCGCCGGCATCCTGCAGCAGACGCTCGACCTCGACCTGCTTGAAACCTACGAGCGGCCTCCGTCCCAATACGGTCCGCCGCGGGCCGACTCGTTTTCCTACTACTACTTCCAGGGCACGTCGATGGCCACACCGCACGTGTCGGGCTTTGCCGCGCTGCTGATGCAGCAGGGCGTGACCAGCCCGGCGGCGATCGAAGCCGCCATGAAGCTGTTCGCCACCGACAAAGGCGCCACCGGCCGCGACGACCTGTTCGGCCACGGCCTCATTAACCCACGCGCCACCCTGCGCGGCCTCGGCCTCGCCCGATAGTGAGCCTTCGCTTGATCATCCAGCGCCTCTTCGTCATCGTTGCCCTGCTCGTCGCAACCGGCACGGCCTCGGCGCAAACCATCGTGCGGCGGTCCGCGCCCTCTCGCAGCATTGTGATGGGCGGTTACGCCATGGTCGGACAGTTCACCTTTGCGGCCAGCGAGAGCTTCGACGCCATCCTCGGCACATCTTCAGGAACCATCCTGGGCGGCGGCGCCACCGTGGGGCTGCCGTGGGGCGGCTTGTTTGTGGACATCGGCGCGTGGCAGTACGCCGCTGACGGCGAGCGCGTGCTGGTCCTCGACGGTCAGGTCTACCCGCTTGGCATCCCGGTCGACGTCTCCGTCGTGCCGCTCGAGATCAGCGCCGGTTGGAAGTTTCGCTTCCGCCGCCTGCCCAGGATGATTCCCTATGCGGCCGGCGGCTATACGTCGATGGGCTACAAAGAGACCTCGTCGTTTTCAGGTGCGGGTGAGGACGTAGACGAGCGATTTGGCGGCTACCACCTGCGCGGCGGCGCCGAGTTCAAGATCACGCGCTGGCTCGGCGTGGCGGGCGAGTTGGCCTGGACCACGGTGCCGGACGCCATCGGCGAGGGCGGCGTGTCGAAGGCGTTCAACGAAGACAACCTCGGAGGGACCAGCCTCCGGGCGCGCATCACGGTGGGCCGGTGACCGCGTTCGAGCGCAAAGTCCTGCTGATCGTCTCACGCATCCCGCCGGGGCGGGTGGCCACGTACGGCGACGTGGCCCGCCTGGCGGGCAAGCCCCGCGCCGCCCGGGCCGTGGGCAACATCATGCGCTGCGCCGATCGGCCCGGCCTGCCATACCACCGCGTCGTCGCCGCCGGCGGCCGGCTGGGCGGCTACTCCAGCTTGTCCCTCAAACGGTCCCTACTATCGGCGGAGGGCCTGACCGTCGCTCCGGGACGAGTGGTAGGCTTTTCGCGCGTGCACTGGAAAGGCGCCTAGTCAGATAACAAACGAACCTAATGACCCCGTCAGTCGTCTTTGTTGGCGTGCGCACTATCCCCGCCCCCACCCCAGCGCGCACCCACCTGCGGCACCCTCGGCACCTTAGTCTCCCTATCAACCCCCGCCCCCATGTCCCCGTCTAACCCTACAAGTGACGGGAAAAGCGCCGACTTGGAGTTGGTCGAGCGCATTCGGAGTGGGGACGAGTCGGCGTTCGAGGCCCTATACCGCCAGCACGCTACCCGGCTCTACAATTTAGCGAACCGGATGACTGGCGCCAAGGGCGAGGCGGACGACTTGCTGCAGGACATCTTCCTGCTGGCCTATCGGAAGATCGCCAGCTTCCGCGGGGAATCGTCCCTCGGCACCTGGCTCTACCGGCTGGCGATGAACCACTGCCTGGACGTGCTGCGAAACCGGCAGACCCGCATGGGCCAGCACACCGACTCGTTGGACGAGCCCGACGCCGTGCCGGTCGCGTCGCCGGTGCCGGTCCTGAGCGCGGTCAGCCGCATCGACTTAGAGCGGGCGATCGCGTCGCTGCCGCCGGCCTGCCGGGCCGCCTTCCTCCTTCACGACGTGGAGGGGTTCGGGCATCATGAAGTCGGCACCATGCTCGGCGTTTCGGAAGGGACCTCGAAGTCGCAGGTGCACAAGGCGCGAATGCGCATTCGCTCGTATCTCGCGAACGGGCTGCGGAAGAATGTTGAAAGTTAGCCGACATGACGTGTGACGACCTCAACGAACTGCTCGTGGACTATGTCGACGGGCGTCTCGACCCCGCACAGCCCGGGGTCCCCGCCGCGCGGACTGAGCGCGGTGGGGTGGAGCGGGCCGTCGAGCGGCACGTGGAGGCGTGCGACAGTTGCCGTGCGCTCGTCACCGACCTGCGCACCATCCGCGCGGCGGCGTTCATGCTCGATCGCCACGAGCCGGCGCCCGGGTCGTGGACGCGCCTGCAGGCCGCCGTGGCCGCCGAGCCTGCCCCGAAGGGCCGGCTGCTCGCCATGCCGGTCAGGGCCAACTGGCCCGTTTGGCTGGGCGCCGCCGCGGCGCTGGTGCTGGCGACCGTGATTGGCCTGCTGCCGCTGATGTCGCGCGACCGCGCGCCGGCGGAGAACGCAGCCGAGGCCACGACGCGCGAGATTAGCGTCGAATCGGTGGCTGCGGAGTTCGAGGCCGCCGAGAAGCACTACCAGAAGGCCATTGACGATCTGCAGACCATTGCCAACCAGGACAACGGCGAACTCGACCCGCAGGTGGCGTCGGTGCTGCAGAAGAACTTGACGGTAATCGACCAGGCGATCAGCGAGAGCCGCGCCGCGCTCAAGTCGCAGCCGGCCAGCACCAACGCACAGGACGGGCTGTTCGACGCCCTCCGCACCAAGGTGGCGCTGCTGCAGACCACGGTCGAGTTGATCAACGAAATGCGCAAGGGCAATCAAGCCGAGGCGGGTCGCCGCATCCAGACCCTGTCGCAGTAACGGACGCTATGCCGAACCGATTCTTTCCACGCCTGATTATCGCCCTCGCCGTTGTCGCGAGCGCCTCGCCGGCCAGCGCCGCGGTCACCTTGCGCGGCCTGCTGCTGGACGACGGCGGCCCGCGTCCCAGTTGGTTCGAGCGCTACCAGGATTCGCGCCAGGGCCCCGAGACGGTCGACAAGACCTCGCAAACCTTCAAGGTGGACGACGGCGCGGCGCTCGACCTCACCGGCATTGCCGGCGACGTCCGGGTCACCGGCGGCAGCGGCAACGAAATTCGCATCGAGGCCACCAAGCGGGTGCGCCATCGCAGCTCGGACGAGGCCAGGCGGCTGTTGGCCGAGTTGCGGGTGGAGATGAACAACTTCAACGGCCGCGTCGAAGTGCGCTCGGTCTACCCGCGCCGCAGTTCCAACGGCGACCGGGGTTTTTCGGGACGAATCGACTACGTGATTGCCGTCCCCACCGGCGCTTCGGTGGCGGTCAAGTCGATCTCCGGTGACGTCATCGTCTCGGGCGTGCGCGGTGAAGTGCGCGCCGAGACGATCAGCGGCGATGTCAGCGTCGACTCCGCCCCGAACCTGGCGCTCGCCAAGACGGTGTCAGGCGACGTGACCGCCCGCGACGCCGGCGGCGCCACGACGATGGTGCTCAGCACGGTCAGCGGCTCGGTGATCGCGTCGGGGCTCAAGGTGCGGACGCTCGAGGCTGGTTCGGTCAGCGGCAATGTCCGGCTGTCGGGCACGCAGGTCGAGCGGGTCGAGGCCAAGTCGGTATCGGGCAACATCGACTTCGATGCCCCGCTCATCAAGGCCGGGCGTTACGCCTTCACCTCCCACTCCGGCAACGTCCGCATCATCCTCTCCGGCAACACCGGCTTCGAACTGGACGCCGACACGTTCAGCGGCAGCGTGCGGTCGGACGTGCCCGTGACCCTGCGAACCATGGGCCGCAACGACCGTGACCAACGGCGGGGCGCGAGCAACCGGGCCATCCGGGGCGCCTACGGCGACGCCAGCGCGCTGGTGGCGATCCGCAGCCACAGCGGGTCGGTCGTGATTACCAAGAAGTAGCCCTTCGACTCGCAACAGGACGCAAAGCGTCCGGTTGCTCGCTCAGGGCAGGCCCGTGCCGTACTTGGGCCTGTCCTTGCCCTTCCAGATGGCTTGCCATGAGCGAGATAGGCGTCCAGCCCGGCTGGACGACTATCGAGTCGAATGGCATTGTTCTGGCATAATGAATCCCGAAGGCGATCCCCCGGATCGCCGCCAGGAGGAGAACGCATGAAGGTCAGGATTCTTGTCGCAATGCTTGCGGCCGTGTTGACAGCGGGCGTCGTGTCCGCGCAAACCACCCCGCAGGGTCAGGTGCCCACGGGCGAGGCCACCCTTGGGTCGGTGCGCCTGCCCCGCAGCGTGATGGCCGACGGCAAGGCGCTGAAGGCCGGGACCTACCAGGTCCGCCTGACCGCGCAGGCTGCGGCGCCGGCCGTGCCCGGACAGACCATGGAGCGCTGGGTCGAGTTCGTCCAGGGGGGCAAGGTTGCCGGCCGCGAGGTCGTCAGCATCATTCCCGCGGCCGAAGCCAAGGACCTGCAGCCCGGCCCCGACGCGCCCGCTTCGACGCGGACGGGCACGAGGGTGGAAATGCTGAAGGGGAACGAGTACCTGCGCGTGTGGATCAACCGCGCCGGTGTCGGCTACCTCATTCACATGCCGCCCGCCTAAAGGGTCTTGCGGTCCTGAGGTCTTGCGGTCCTGAGGCTTGGTTTTCCAAGACCTCAAGTCCCCAAGACCTCAAGACCGTCGGTGCTACCCCCCGATCGACATGACGTCGAACTGCTCGTGGTGCAGGTGCACGTCGGGCTTGACGATGACGTCGCGGCGCAGCAACTCCTTGAGGTCGCGCAGCACGCCCTTCTCTTCCTCTTGCAGCGCGCGGGCAATGTCGGGATTGACTCGCAGCAGCACGCCCGGGCCATCCAGGTCCGAGCCCACCTTCTTCACTTCCGAGAGGATCTCATAGCAGACGGTCGCGCTCGACTTGATGGTGCCGGCACCGGAGCAATACGGGCACGGTTCGGTCAGGACGCGCTCGAGGCTCTGCTTCACGCGCTTGCGCGTGACGATCACCAGCCCGAAGTCTGAGACCTGCAGCGCCTTTGACGGCGCGCGGTCCTTGCGCAGTTCCTGCTCGACCGCCCCGAACACCTTCTGGCGGTTCTTCTTCTCCTCCATGTCGATGAAGTCGCAGACGATAATGCCGCCGAGGTCGCGGAGCCGGATCTGGCGGACGATTTCCTTGGCCGCTTCGAGGTTGGTCTTGATGATGGTGTCTTCGAGCCGGCCGGCGGTCTTCTTGCCGACATAGCGGCCGGTGTTGACGTCAATCGCGACCAGCGCCTCGGTCTGGTTGATCACGATCGAGCCACCCGACTTGAGCCACACCTTGCTGCGCAGCGCCTTGTCGAGTTCGGCCTGGACCCCATACTCGTCGAAGATCGGAAAGTCCTTGTCGTAGAGCTTCACGCGTGGCGCCAGGCCCGGCATGATGCGGCCGATGAACTCGAGCGCCCGCTGGTGCTCACCGGCATGATCGATGCGAATCGCCGAGTAGTCGTCGGTCAGCAGGTCGCGCAGCAGCTTGGCAACCAGGCTGGGCTCCTGGTAGACGGTCACCGGCGAGCGCTTCTGCTCGCCGCGCTGCCGCATCTCGACCCAGATCTTGTAGAAGTAGTTGAGGTCGGCGAGGATGTCGTCCTTGGAGCGGTTCGACGCCGCCGTGCGGATGATCACGCCGCCGCTGAAGTGGTGCTGCTCGCGGAACTCCTTGACGATGCCGCGCAGGCGGGTGCGCTCTTCGCGGCTGTCAATCTTGCGGGAGATGCCGATGTGGTCGACGGTCGGCATGAACACGAGGAAGCGCCCCGGCAGCGTGACGTGGCAGGTCAGGCGCGCGCCCTTGGTGCCGAGCGGTTCCTTGGCGACCTGGACGATCACGTCCTGGCCCTCCTTCAGCAGCTCTTCGATCTTGGGCTCTGGCGCCCGTTCCTTGCCCTCTTCGCGGTCGCCGCGGCCCCGCCCGCGGCTCCGCCGCTCGGGCGCCGCCGTGCCCTCGGCACCGTTGGCACCAGCACCGTCGGCACCCTCGGCACCTTCAGCACCCTTGGCACCCCTGCCACCCTTGGCGCCGTCGTCTTCGTCGTCATCCTTGTCGTATTCGTCGAGGTTGGCGATCACGTCCGAGACATACAGGAAGCCGTCGCGCTCGAGGCCGATGTCGACGAACGACGATTGCATGCCGGGCAGGACCTTCGACACCCGGCCCTTGTAGACGTTGCCGACGACGCCGCGATTCTGCTCGCGCTCGACAAACAGCTCAGCGAGCTGATCGTCCTCGAGAATGGCGACACGGGTTTCGTGGCCATTCGAGGCGATGATCATTTCCTTGTTCATGGAATTCCCTGGAGGAAAGTGTCGGCATCAGTTCGTAAACCGCCGCATCCGCACGTTGAGGATGAGGCCGAACCCGGCGAGCGTCGCGATCAGGGAGGAGCCGCCGTAACTCATGAGTGGCAGCGTGAGCCCCTTGACCGGCGCCAGACCCGCCGACATGGTGATGTTGTAGACAACCTGGAACGTGAACGACGAGAGCACGCCCAGGACGAGATAAGCGCCGAGTCGGTCCTTGGCCAGCCGGGCCGCATCGAGCGCGCGCATGATGACGAACAGGTACAACCCGAGTGCGACGAGCACGCCGACCAGCCCCTGCTCCTCGGCGAGCACCGAGAAGATGAAGTCGTTGTGCGCGACGGGAAGGAAGCGCAGTTGACCCTGCGTGCCCCCCATGTAGCCTTTGCCCCACACGCCGCCGGAGCCGACGGTGATACGGGCCTGGATTTGCTGGTAGCCGGCGCCACGGGGATCCTGGGCCGGGTCGAGGAAGGTGGAAATGCGTTCCCGCTGGTAGTCCTGCAGGCCGAACTTGTAGGCGACCGGTGCCGCCAGTACGGCCAGCAGCACCATGGTGTAGATGTATTTCATCGGCATGCCGGCCACGAAGGCGACGACCAGCAGGATCGGCAGCAGCGTGACGGCGGTGCCGAGGTCAGGCTGGCGGGCAATGGCCAGGAACGGAATGGCGGTGAGGGCGACGGCCAGGGCGAGGTCGGTGTTGGTCAGCGCCGGCCGCCGCTCTTCGCCGAGCATCTTCGCCAGCATCAGCGCCAGCGTGGCCTTGGCGAACTCCGACGGCTGGAGGTTGAAGACGCCGAGATCGATCCACCGTCGCGAGCCGCCGCGGACCGCGCCGAAGAACAGCACGCCGACGAGCGCCACCATCATCGCGAGGTAGAAGAAGTGCGACTTGTCGGCGAGCGAGCGATAGTCGAACGACAGGCACAGCACCATGGCCACCGCGCCCAGCCCCAGCGCGTAAACCTGCGTCCAGTAGACCGGACCGGCGCCGCCGGTCGTGCTGTAGATCATCGCCAGGCCCAGCGCGCAAATGGCCAGCACCGCGCCGATCAGCGCCCAGTCGATGTGGTAATAGAGCCGGCGCTCGAACACTAGCGCCCTCCCCCGGCCGGGCCGGTCGTCACCGTGACGCGGGCCGGGACCGCCGGCGCAGGCACAGGCGCGGGCACCGGCGCCGCCGCAGGGGGCGGCACCAGCACCGGCAGCGGCTCGCCGTCACGCTGCGCGTAGTACGTCTGGATAATGTGCTTGGCGATCGGCGACGCCAACGACCCGTGCTCGCCGTGCTCGGTGAAGATCACGCCGGCCAGTTCGGGATTGTCCTTCGGCGTCATGAACACGAACCAGCCGTGATCGCGCAGGTCGCGATCGGTGCCACGGGCGCGTTTCTTGCCCTGGAGCGAAATTACCTGCGCCGTGCCGGTCTTGCCGGACACGTCGCGACCAGGAATCGCGGCGCGCCGCGCCGTGCCGGCGCCGTTGACCGCCAGCCACAAGCCGTCGCGCACCGCAGCGATGGTCTCGGGTTTTAAGAGAAACGGCGCATACGGGCTGGGCGGCGCGGGCACCGGCTGCCAGCCGTGGCCATCATCGAACGCCTTGACCAGGCGCGGCACCACGCGCGTGCCGCCGTTGGCCACGGTGGCCATCATCACCGCCAGCCCCATCGGCGTCACATCCACCATGCCCTGGCCGATCGAAACCGAAATGGTGTCACCGGCGTACCAGCGCTCGTTGAAGCGCTTGCGCTTCCACTCCTGCGACGGGACGATGCTGTCCGCCTCGTTGGGAAGGTCGATGCCGCTCTTGCCGTGCAGCCCGAGCTTCTCGCCCCACTTGTGGATGCGGTCGATGCCGAGCATGTCGCCGACGGTATAGAAGTAGGTGTTGCACGACTTCTCGAGCGCGCGCCGCATATCCATGAACCCGTGCTTGCCGAGACATTGGAAGAAGCGCCCGTAGAACGTTCCCCCGCCGGCGCAAAAGATCTGCCGCTCGGGCGAAATCACCCCCTCCTCGATCGCGGCGGTCGCGATCAGGATCTTGAACAGCGACCCGGGCGAATAGCGACCCTGGATCGCGCGATTCTGCAACGGCCGCAACTTGTCGGTATTGAGCTGGTTCCACGTCGCGCGGTCGATGCCGGTCGCAAAATCGTTGGGGTCAAAGGCGGGCAGGCTGGTCAGGGTCAGCACGTCGCCGGACTTGGGCTCGAGGACAATCGCCGCGCCCCAGTAGCCCGCGGCGCGGAAGGCGTCTTCGGCGGCCTTCTGCATCGCCAAATTCAGCGACAGCTGCACGCGGCGGCCCTGCACCGGCGGCACTTCTTCGAGCGTGCGAATCTCGCGGCCCATGCTGTTGACGACGACCCGGCGCGCGCCGTCCGCGCCCATCAGCAGCTTGTTGTAGACCCGCTCGATCCCGAACTGGCCGACGATCGATCCGGAGGTCACATCGTCGGTGGTCATCTGGTCTTCGCTGGCCTCGCCGACATAGCCAATCAGGTGCGCCGCCATCGCCTGGTCGGGATACTCGCGGGTCGGCACTTCCTGGACGATCACGTCAGGCAGCTCGAAGTCGAGCCGGCGCGCGGTCACCGCCGCGACCTGGGCCAGCGTGGCGTCGCGGATGATGACGATCGGCCGGTAGCTCGGCTCGCGGCGCTGGCGCTCGACGACCTCGCCGACCATCTTCTCGTCGACACCGGCCACCGACGCCAGCAGGCGAATGGTGCGAGCCATGTCCTTGGTGTGCTCGCGGAGAATCGAGATGTTGAACGAGTTGCGGTTCTCGACCAGCAGCTGGTCGGTACGGTCGAAGATGATCCCCCGCGGCGCCCGCAACGTGAGCGTGCGCTGGTGATTGTTCTCGGCCATCTCCTGGAACTTGGAGTGCTGCACGACCTGGAAGAACCAGAAGCCGCACGCCAGCAACAGGAAGGCAGCGGCTACCGACACCCGTAGCACGGTGAGGCGGGTCGTCAGGCGGCGGCGGTCTTCGGCAATGGCCATAGCAGGTTCAGGAGTTCACGAGTTCACGGGTTCACGGGTTCACGCCCGCCAGGGGAATCTTGTAATTATCGCTTCAAAAACCGCCCGGCGCGGCGCCGGTCGACGAAGCCCGGGAGCCACTCGATTAGCTGGAACGCGACCACGCCGACAAAGCCGTTGCCGAGCGCCTGGCCGACCACCGATGGCAGCGGGTCCGGGAACTGCCGCAGGTCCAGCAACATATAGAGCCCCATGAAGATGGCAGCGTGCAGGAACGTGGCCAGGATGAGCAGCACCAGTCTCGGTAGCGGTCCATTGAGGATGAACTGGGTGGCCAGCACCCCCGCCATGAAG
This sequence comes from Vicinamibacterales bacterium, assembly GCA_038213735.1. Classification (GTDB taxonomy): domain Bacteria; phylum Acidobacteriota; class Vicinamibacteria; order Vicinamibacterales; family UBA2999; genus 12-FULL-67-14b. Next base: position 30,698 of record JBBQSP010000035.1, read on the forward strand.
CCGACCACGGTCTTCGCGAGGCCGCCAATGCCCAGGATCGGGTTCGACAACGCGTCCTGGATCAACCCGGCCGCGGTCCCGCCAACCAGGCCCGCCGCCGGGCCCGACTTAAGGGCGATGTAGACGACCACGATTAACACCAGGTCGATCGCCGCGGTCCCGCGAATCACCAGCCCGGCCAGCGTCGTCTGCAGCGCCAGCGCCGCCACGATGGCCCCTGCCGCGGCGGCCGTCCTCACGGTGTTTCCTCAGGCACGCCGCCCGCGGACGCCTGCGGCGTGCGGACGATCAGCACTTCCTCGAGGCGCGCGAAGTCCACCGCCGGCCGCACCGTGATCTGGTGATAACCGCCGCTGCCCCGCTCGACCTGTTCGATGGTGCCAATGACGAAACCCTTCGGGTAAATGCCGTCGATGCCCGACGTCACCACCATGTCGCCCGGCTTGACGTCAGCTGTGCCCGGCACGTACTGCATCCGCAACGACCCGTCGCCAAACCCCTCGACCACGCCCTGGACGCGCGTCCGCTCGATCAACGCGCCGGCGGCGGCGTTGCGATCGATCAACAACTGGACCTTCGACGCCCGCGGGCTCGGCAGGATCACGCGCCCGACCACGCCGGCCGGCGAAATCACCGCCATGTCGGTCTGCAGGCCTTCGTTCGTGCCCTTGTCGATGGTGACGGTGCGGAACTCCGGGGACGCCGCGGCGGCAATCACTTCGGCGGCGGTGGTGTCGAGGTGGGCGCGCTCGCGCAGCTCGAGCAGCTGGCGCAGGTTGTCGGTGCGCTGGGCCTGAGCCCGCTCTTCCTGCAGCCGCACCTGCAGCGCCTGCAGCTCGTTCTTCAGGGCCCCGTTCTCGGCGTGCACCTGGCGCAAGGCAACGTAGCCCGACCAGAAGTTGCGCACGCCGTCGAAGACCGCCATCGTGCCGCGCTGCACTTCGGCAAACGACCCGAACGTGACCACCTGCAGCATTGGCAACCCCGACGCGGTATTCACCTGCGCGGAGATCAGGACGACGTGCAGCAGGATGGCCGCGGCCAGTAGCACGCCGGGACGTTGTCGGATGTCGGCCAGGACCATGGCGCGCGACCCGCCTTAGTCGATCGCAATCTTGCGGAGGAGGTCGAACTCGCCTAGCATCTTGCCGGCGCCGAGCACCACCGACGAGAGCGGATCCTCGGCGCTCGACACCGGCAGGCCGGTCTCTTCGCGCAGCCGCTTGTCGAGGTTCTTCAGCATCGAGCCGCCGCCGGTGATGACGATGCCGCGATCGACGATGTCGGCCGACAGCTCGGGGGGCGTCCGCTCGAGGGCAATCCGCACCGCATCGACGATTACGTTGACGGTTTCCGCCAGCGCCTCGCGAATCTCCTCGTCGGTAATGGTGATGGTCTTGGGCACGCCCTCGATCAGGTGGCGACCCTTAATCTCCATCGTCATCCGCTGTTCGAGCGGATAGGCCGAGCCGAGCTCCATCTTGATTTGTTCCGAGGTGCGCTCGCCGATCAGCAGGTTGTAGGACTTCTTGATGTACTGGATGATCGCCTCATCCATCTCGTTGCCGGCGACCCGCACGGCCTTGCTGTAGACAATGCCCGCCAGCGAGATCACGGCAATGTCGGTGGTGCCGCCGCCGATGTCGACGATCATGCTGCCGGCCGGCTCGGTGATCGGCAGGCCGGCGCCGATCGCCGCCGCCATCGCCTCCTCGATCAGGTGCACTTCGCTGGCCTTGGCGCGGTACGCCGAGTCCTTGACCGCGCGTTTCTCAACCTGCGTGATCTCCGACGGCACGCCGATGATGATGCGCGGGCGCACCCACACGTTGCCGTTGTGCGCCTTCTTGATGAAATACGTCAGCATCTTCTCGGTGACGTCGAAGTCGGCGATGACGCCGTCCTTCATTGGCTTGATGGCGACGATGTTGCCGGGCGTCCGCCCGAGCATTTCCTTGGCGCCGGTGCCGACCGCCTCGACCCGCCCGGTAACCTTATTGACCGCCACCATGGAGGGCTCGTTGACGACGATGCCGCGCCCCTTGGCGTACACACAGGTATTGGCCGTCCCGAGATCGATGGCCAAGTCAGTGGAAAGAAACGACAGAAACGAACCAAGACCCATGTTGTGCAGAACCGTGCATTCTCGCCGGCCTATTCGGCTTCGGCGATGCGAACCCCGTTTTTACCCGAATCTTTTACTTGGTACATCGCCATATCGGCCGCACGCACCAATTCTTCAGCCGAAGCCGCGACGTCGGGCAGTGTTGCCACCCCCACCGACACGGTCAGTCGCAGGCTCAAGCCATGTCCCGCGAGGAATGGATGAGCCGCGATACGTTCCCTCACGCGGTCGCCGACCGCTGCCGCACCTTCCGACCCGGTGTCGGGCAGGACGAGTGCAAACTCGTCGCCACCGAACCGCGCCACCATATCGGTTTCACGGGCGCACCGTCGAATGACCACCGCCGCTTCCACCAGCGCCGCGCTGCCCGCCTGGTGACCGTGCGCGTCGTTGACGCCCTTGAAGCCGTCCAGGTCGACAAACAGCAGCGACAGCGGACGTCCCGAACGCGAGGCGCGCTTGGCCTCCCGTCGCAGCACCTGGTTGAGGTACCGCGAATTGTAGAGCTGGGTCAGGTCGTCGGTAACCGACAGCGCCTCGGACCGCCGCAGCCGCAAGGCGTTGTCCAGGGCCTGCGCGGGGCCTTCCAGCATCACGCCCAGCAACTGCCCCACGGCCGGGGTCAGGTGCGGCGCCTGCGAGGCGACCTGCCGTTCGGCCACGACCAGCACGCCGACCGTCTGGGCCCGACAGCGCAGCGGCCAAGCCAGCACCGCGCCGGCCCCGCCCGGCGCACGAGCGTCCTTTCGTAGATTGGCCGACGTTAGCTCGCGCCCGTGCGCCAGCACCCAGCGCGCCACGCCAATCGCTGCGGGTGTGAGCGCCGGCCCCATGCCCTTTGACGACAGGCCCACGACTTGTCCGTCGAGGTCGGCAGCAAACACCCCGCACGCGGGCGCCTTGAACCACTCGGCCGCACGGGCCACGACGAGCCGGCCAATGCTTTCAGGGTCAAGCGAGTCGTGTGCGGCACGAACCAGGGCCAGGACGGACTCAGTCCGTTCGAGACGGCTCTTGAGCGCGCGCTGGCCGCGGCGCAGGCGAGCGGCCAGATCCGGACGGCGAGAACCGCCGTAAGTCATTCAACTGACTGAATATATCACGGGGGTTCAATCCCCGGGGGCCAAACACGGTGGTTCCACATTGGTTCCAACACGTCAGTTCGGCCGGGCGCACCTCCGTGTTACGATTCTTGTTTCCCAAGAGGATTCTGACCGATGACGATGCTCTACCGGATGCGGCGACACAAGGGTTGGCTCAAATGGAGCCTGGCGGCGGTAGTCCTGACCTTCGTGCTGTTTTACATCCCTGATTTCCTGACCACCCCCACCGGCGCCGCCCCGAACGAGGAGCTCGCCACGGTAGAGGACGAGAAGATCACGGTAGGCGCGTTCACCCGGCGCTACAACGCACAGGTGCAGGCCTATCGCAACGCCTACGGCGGGCAGATGAACGACCAGCTGCTCAAGCAGCTCGGCATCGATCGGCAGATCCTGCAGCAGCTGATTGATGAGGAGGCCATGGTCGCCGAGTCGCGCAAGCAGGGCATCACCGTCAGCGATGTCGAAATCCGCGAGCGCATTCTCGCCTTGCCCGGCTTCCAGGAAAACGGCAAGTTTGTCGGCGAGCAGCGCTACCGGCAGATCTTGCAGATCCAGAACCCGCCGCTCAGCACCACGGAATTCGAGACCAGCCTGCGACGCGCCCTGCAGATCGAGAAACTGCGTAGCGCGCTCACCGGCTGGATGTCGGTCAACGACGCCGACGTGGTCGCCGAGTTCAAGCGGCGCAACGAGAAGGTGAAGCTCGAGGTGGTGCCGGTCACCGCCGAGGCCTTCAAGAACCAGGTCGCGGTGACCGACGCCGAGCTGGTGCCGTACTTCGAGAGCGCCAAGGACAAGTACCGCATCGGCGAGAAGCGGAAGATCAAGTACGCGCAGCTCAACGTCGAGCAGGTCCGCAGCACGATCGTCGTGCCCGAGGCCGAGATCAACGCGTTCTACCAGCAGAACCTCACGCAGTACCAGACGCCGGCGCAAGTGCGCGCCAGCCACATCCTGTTCAAGCTCGAGGGCAAGGACGAGAAGGCGGTGCAGGCGCAGGCGGAAGAAGTGCTGAAGAAGGCCAAGGCGCCCAACGCCGACTTCGCGGCGCTGGCCAAGCAGTACTCCGAAGACGACACCAACAACATGAACGGCGGCGACCTCGACTACTTCGGCCGCGGCCGCATGGTGGCCGAGTTCGAACAGGCGGCGTTCGGCATGAAGGCGGGCGAGACGAGCGACCTGGTGAAGACGGCGTTCGGCTTCCACATCATCAAGGTCGTCGAGAACCAGCCCGAGTCGACCCGTGCGTTGGCCGAGGTCCGGGCCGAACTCGAAGACCAGCTGAAGTGGCAAAAGGCGCAGGCCGAGGCCGAGAGCATTGCCCAGTCGCTTGAAGCCACCACCAAGACGCCCGCCGACCTCGATCGGGTCGCCAAGGAGCGCGGCCTGTCGGTGGTCGAGACCGGGCTGATCGCGTCGGACGAACCGATCCAGGGCGTTGGCGCACAACCGGAGCTCTCGTCTCGGGTCTTCGCCATGAAGGAAGGCGAAGTGACGCCGGCCATGCGCGTCGCCACCGGCTGGGTGTTTGCGACCGTGACCGGCCGCCAGGATTCGTACGTGCCCCAGCTGGCCGAGGTCAAGGCGCGAGTGGCCGACGACGTGCGCCAGGAAAAGGCTGCGGCAATGGCCAGACAGCGCGCCGCGGCGATCGCCACCGACCTCAAGACCGCCAAGGACTTCACCGCCGCGGCCAAGCGCGCCGGCCTTGAAGTGAAGACCACCGAACTGGTCGCTCGCGGCAGCGCCATTCCGGACCTCGGCATCAGTGAAGCCGTGGATGCCGCCGCCTTCGCGCTGCCCCAGGGCGGCGTAAGCGATGCGGTCTCCACGCCCACCGGCACCGCGGTCATCCGCGTGGTCGAGAAAGTCGGCGTGACCGACGCCGAACTGGCGTCGGGCATGGACCCGTTGCGCGATGAGCTGGTAAACGCGCGCCGTGACAAGTTCTTCGGCGCCTACATGCAGAAGGCCAAGACCGGCCTGAAGATCAACATCCGCCAGGACACGCTCGCGCGCGTCACCGGCGGCGTCTAACTACCTCACGAACACATAGGGCATGTGCGCAAGCACTTGCCCGGACCTGAAGAGCCTTGACGGTGCCAGCAGCGCCGACAAGGCTTTTCTTTCGCGCGGACCCAGCAAGTGAATCAACGCGTCGGCCGTGTGGCGTTCCTGCAGCCTTCCGAGCGGCGACCGTAGTTCGTCGGACAGAACCTCGTAGACGCTGCGCCTCGGCGGGAAGACCACCAGTTCCACCTCTTCGTCGATCGGGATCTTCGCGCGCTGCTTGGCCAGGTTAATCGCGGTGTACAAGCCGCCCAGTTCATCAACCAGGCCCAGTTGGCGAGCCTGCTCGCCGGTCCAGACGCGGCCCTGCGCGACCTCGTCCACCTTCTCGGGCGCCATATGTCTCGCCGCCGCCGTGCGCTCCACGAACTGGTCGTAGACCGACTGCATCGACTCGGTGATCTTCTTGCGCTCGTCCGGGGAGAAGCGGCGATCCGGCGAGTACATCTCGGCCTGCTTGCCGCGGCTGACCGACTCGATGTTGGCGCCGAGCTTCTCGAGGCTCCCCGCGGTCACGAACTTGCCGGTGTACACCCCGATCGATCCAGTGAGCGTGCCTGGCTGGGCGACGATGGCATCGCCGGCCAGGGCGATGTAGTAGCCACCCGAGGCCGCCAGGTCCGACATCGAGACAATGAGCGGCCGCGCGTTCTCGCGCGAAATCGACAACTCGCGCCAGATCACATCCGAGGCGGTGGACGACCCGCCGGGGCTGTCGACCCGCAGCACGATGGCGCGAATCGAGCGATCGGCGCGCGCGTTGCGGATGTACTCCACCAGGGAATCGGCACCGACGACCGCGCCGTTGATCGGGTCATAGCCGCTGCGGCCGGAGTTGATCACGCCGACCGCATTGATCACGGCGACCTTCGACCGGCCGGTGGCGCGCGACGAGACCTGGGCGTAGTCTTCGGCGTCGATGAACTCGACGCCGCGCAGGTCGTCATTGAGGTCGTCGAGTTCGTCCTCGTAGGCCACCTCATCGATCAACCCCAGGCGCAACGCGTCGACCGGCAGGAACGGGCCCTGGTCGATCAGTCCGCGCACCTCTTCCTCCGATTTCTTGCGGGCGTCGGCAATGCCCCGGACCAGTTGCTCGAACTGGCTGCGATTGAGCGAGTCGGCCATCTCGCGATGGGCCGGCGTAAACGACTTCTCCAGGTAGGTATTGACGGCGCTCTTGTAGTCGCCGACGTGCAGGAAGTCGGGAAAGGTGCCGATCCAGTCAAATGTGCCGCGCAGGAACAACTCGTAGCTGGCAATACCGGTGAGGTCGAGCGTCGCGGACGGCAGCAGGTAGACGCGGTCAGCCGCCGACGCCAGGTAATACTCGCGGTCCCCGGCATACTCGAGCCACGCGTGAACGTACTTGCCACTGGCGCGGAAGTCGTTCAGCGCGTCGCGGACTTCCTGGATCTTGGCCCAGAAGGGCGAGCTGAGGGGGCCGGGCCGCAGCAGGATCCCGGTGATGCGCGAGTCGGCCTTCGCCTTGCGGATGAGTTCGACATACGCGCGCACCGTCAACTCGTCGCCGCCAAACACGACCTCGGGCAGCACTTCGGGCAGGTCCCCGCTCGGGCTCAAGACCAGCGTGGCGCGCGCCGGAACGGCCGGTTCCGACCCCACGAGGACAAACAACATGACCATGGCCGCGACCGACACGAAGGTGGCCACGACCAGGAAGATCAACACGAACCTGACAGCGCGTTTCACACCGTCAAGTATAGACCCGAGTGACCCGATCGCCCGGACCACTCGGCGTGGCGGCGATCGTCGGGGCTGAGGCGAATCAGCCTCAGCCGCTGGTGCCACTCCTGGCCGTCGCCCACTGCGCTAGCAACTTGTCCAGATCGAGATAATCGATCGGCTTGGTCAGGTGCGCGTCGAACCCGGCCTCACTCGAGCGGCGACGGTCGTCGTCCTGACCCCAGCCGGTGACCGCGATCAGCAGGACGCGGTCGTCCGGCTGCGCGCGAATCCGGCGGGCCACCTCATAGCCGTCGAGGTGGGGCAAGCCGATGTCGAGCAGAACCACGTCGGGGTGAAGCTGGGCCGCCGCGGCCACCGCCTGCAGCCCGTCGTGAGCGATGTCTACTTCGTGGCCGCTCAGCGACAACAACAGGGCCATGCTGTCGACCGCATCGCGGTTGTCGTCAACGACCAGAATATGCAGGGCCGCCGACTCCACCAGCGCCGCGACGGACTGATCAATCGGCGTCGCGATCACCTCGGTGAGCATCGGCAGGCGCACCACAAACTCACTCCCCTCGCCCGCGCCCTCACTGCGGGCGCCGACGCTGCCGCCGTGCCGTTCGACCAGCTGCTTGACCAGGGTCAGGCCAAGGCCCAAGCCACCGCGCGAACGCTCGAGCGAGGTGTCGAGTTGCGCGAACATCTCGAAGATGCGCGACAGGTGCTCGGCGGCGATGCCGACGCCGTTGTCGCGGACCTTGATGACCACCACGTCGCCGTCGGCCGCGACGGTCAGGCGCATCCGCCCGCCGGGGGCGCTGAACTTGCCGGCGTTGTTGAGCAAGTTGAGTAAGACCTGAAGCAACCGGGTCGGGTCGGCGTCCAGATAGATCGGCGTGGCCGGCAAGGTGACCGACAGCTCGTGATCGACGTTCGCGTAGTGTGGTCGCACGGTTTCGACGGCCTGACGCACGACCGCCGCCAACTCCACCCGCTCGCGACGCAGCTCGATCGTGCCGCGGTTGATACGGATCACGTCAAGCAGGTCGTCAACCAGCCTCACGATATGCACGATCTGCCGCTCCATCATCTCGAACATCGACTGCGCAGTCTTGGGGTCGCAATCGGTCAGGCGCAGCACCTGCACCGCGCTGCGGATCGGGGCCAGCGGGTTGCGCAGCTCATGCGCCAACATCGCGAGAAACTCGGTCTTGCGGCGGTCGGCGTCCTTCAGCGCATCCTCCGCCTGCTTGCGACTGGTAATGTCGCGCGCGGAGCCGGCGACCTGATCGACCAGGCCGTGATCGCCGAGCACGGGGCGCAGGATGTATTCGTAGTGTCCGCTGACGCCGGTGGGGCTGGTGTAGGGCGCCTCGTCGACGATCTCCCGGTGCGTCTCGAACACCTCTTGAATCTGACGCTGCATCCTGGCGGCCAGCGCATCGGGATATTTCAGATCGAAGAAGTTCTTGCCGACCGCCTCTTCGAGCGGCACGCCCCACAGGTCGAGCAGTGCCTTGTTGACGTACACGAAACGGCCATCGCGGTCGAAGATGTAGCCCAGTTCGGTCATCGCCGACAGGGTGGTGTCGAACACCCGCGCGCGCTGCTCAGCTTGCTGGGCTGCCTCGCGCAACGCCTCCTCGGCGAGTTTGCGCTCGGTGATGTCCACGCCGTGCGCGAACACGCCGTTGATCGAACCGTCCGCTCCGCGCAGCGGCTGGTAGACCAGATCGAGCCAGCGGGTTTGCGCCGGCGCGCTGGCCTGCCGTTGCAGCCGGACCGGCACACTGCTGCCTACCCATGGTTCGCCGGTGGCATAGACCCGCTCGACCAACTCGAAGAATCCCTGGCCCTCGATCTCCGGAAAGGCCTGGCGGACCGGCAGGCCGATCAGCTCGCGATGGCCTACCATCCGGCGGTAGGCATCGTTGGCGACCTCGACGATGAACGTCGGGCCGCGGAACACCGCCATGAACGCCGGTGCCAGATCGATGATCTCGTTGAGATGGGCGCGCGGCGGCGAGCGCGTCCTCGGACTGCGACAACTCCGGGCGATGGTGAACGGCAGGATCGGGTGTCATTCTGCTACTCGCGTTTGCCGCGTCCGGACGAGCTGGCGGCCGTTCGTGCGCTTCATCAAGGCCAGCGGAGCGTTCACTGGGGATCATGGTGGACGCGATGATACTTCTGCGCTGCCGGCATGTCGCGAGGGAAAGCCCGTCGACCAACACGCCTAGCTGGTGAGCCGGGCGCGCAGCGCCTTGATCCCGCTCGACACCAGCACATCCGCCACGCCATCGGGAGAGGGAATTTGCGAGAGCAGCTGGACGGCGGCATCGCGGTCGCCCGCGGCCGCTCGAATTTCGGCCGCGTGATACAGGATGCGCGCATCTCTGGTCGACGTCCGCAGCGCCTGGTCCGAGGCCTTGCGCGCCTCCGCCAGCCGGCCAGCCTTGAAGTTCGCCCAGGCGAGCGTGTCCATGGTGTAGATGTCGCGCCGGGTCACCGAAGCATCTTCCGCCAGCTCTACGGCCTCGGTCAGGTTGCGGTCGTGGTCGGCGAGGAAGCGCGCGAGCACCTGGGGCTGCGCCGGGCCGTTGCCCCACGAGGCGCGCTCAATCTGCTCGGCCATCCGGAAATACTGCTCGGCGCCGGTGGCATCGCCGGTCGCTTGCAGCAAGTCACCGACGGTGGCAGCCAGATCCGGCGTTGGCACGCGGGCCAGCTCCGCCTGGAGCGTCAGACGGGCCCCGTTCAAATCGCCGGCCACGACCTTGACTTTCGCCAAGCCCAGCATCGCGAGTGGGTGCTGCGCGAACGTCGCCGCGGCCCGTTCGTACTCGCGCCTGGCGTCGCCGACACGGCCTTGCTGCAAGAACAGATCGCCAAGCTGGGCATAGTGCCAAGCCTGTGATTCCGGATCGTTCGACCACGAGCCATCGGCAGCGCGTTTCATGTACTCGAGGGCGCCGGCGAGGTCACCCTTGATCTCCAGCGCATGCGAGGTTCGAGCATAAGCCGGAGGCCCGGGCTGCAACTGCCCCATCCGGTCGTACGCCGCGAACGCCTTGTCGTAGTTGCCCAGTTCCAAGTAGCCGTCGCCGATAGCGCCGTAGTTCCACGCATCTCGCGGCTCCATGGCACTGACTTTGTTCGCTTGTGCGATGGCCTCGCCGAAGCGGTGCTGCGACAGCAGCACGGCTGACAGCAGGCGTTGGGCCTCATAGTGGGCAGGATCGCGTTTCAGGAAGGCACGCAGGTGCTCTTCGGCCGTAATGACCGCGCGACCGTCGTTGTTGACTCGTTGCAGCCGGATGAGTGCATCGGCGAGCCTGGTGACGGCCGCGCCGTCCTGCGGACGCGCGGCGAGATGGGCGGTCAGCTCCGCGACGGTTCGGCTCAACTCCACCCGCGAGGTGCCAGAAGCAGGACCGGGCAGGGAAGCCGGTGCCGCCTTGGCCGCAGACGTCTGCCGCGCGTCCCGGATCGTCGCCACCACCACAAAAGTGGTGGCGACGACCAGGGCCGCAGGCAGGAGCGAACGCTTCAGCATCCGCTACTTGTTTCCGGGGTGCGGAATCGCCAAGTACGGAAAGCTTGTCAAGTACGGCAGGTCGTTGCGGTCAACGCCGTCGCCAAGACTGTTGTTGGGCGACCGGCTGAACGCGGGCGTCAGCGGGGTGGCGCCGGCCATCGCCTGCAACGCAATGTCGAGTACGTCGTCGCCAACTCGGCGTCCGTTGGGGAACCCGGCGAGGTCGCCGCCAAGCACGCCCAGCCGGTTTGGCGAGGCCGTAGGCGGAATCGCCATGTTGAGGCGCAGCATCTCAGCGGGACGTACACCAGCCGGCTGGTTCAATCCGGGAATGCCCTGGAGGAAGATCGTGACCAGGTCATTGCGGGGCGCCGCCGGTGAGTCAACATTGAAGATCAACTTCAACAGCTTCGGCACTTCCGGATCGGTCACGCGATCCAGCGCCACGGCGTCGCTGGTCGGTTCAATGGCGTTAAAGGCATCCTTACGCGCCAGGTCGATCACGACCTCGTTGACGAGCGGATTGCCCAGACGCGACACCTGCACCAGGGTTCCGGAGTGGTTCTGTGCGCCGGCCGTCAGGGTGCGGGTGGCAAAGCGGCTGGCCGTCGACCACACACCGATGATGGCGCTGGGGTCGGTCGCACTGGTGGGCGTGCCGCCGCCTCTGGCGAGCGCCGACTTGGGAACCTGGATGGCGAGTGAGCTGACATTGAACCCGTCCGTACTCGACACGACGGCGCCCGAGCCAATGCCCAGAAGGTCGAAAATCCCGAGGTCCAGATAGAAACCCTCATCCCGCTGGCCAGCGAACACCCGAATGTTTCCCGTGAGCTGCTGGATGCCGCCGCCGAGTCCGCCGTAATTGGGAGTCGAACGAGGACCAATGTTCGGTGGCGGCACGGGCAACCGGCCCGACAGTTCGGTCACGGTGCCCGTGCGGCGGGGCCCGGCGATGCGCGTCAGGCGATAGAACTGACGCACGTTGAGATCCGCGTCGTCCAACGTGGTGACCGTGCCCGTGTTGTACAGGAACGTCGCCGGGTTGCGTACTTCGGTGGTAAAGCGCCACTCGTAGGTGATGTCTTCAACCGCATCGCCGTTGTTGTCGATATGAATCGCGTACACGACGTTCGGATCGAACGGGTAAAAATTCGGCCCGCCATCAGGCGCCTGAAATGGGATGAAGTTCGAAATCAGGGTCACCGTGTCGGGTACGTCGGGAGAGACAAACGCGTACACGTCGGTGTTGTCCGCCGTCGGGTCCTGAGAAATGAGCGGGGCTTCGCGGTGACTCGATGCTTGTCCGGGCATCATCGCCAGGGCGACGACGAAGATGGCCGCGAGGCCGATGATTTGTTTTCGCATGCTGCTGTCCTCTCGAGAAAGTAACCCAATGTCGGGCTGTCTTTTACAAGGCGGATTCGCATGCATCAATTGCGCCGATTCTTTCGGCGCCACGGCCAAATCCGGACACAGCAATGTGAACTTTAGCTTCCCTGGCAAGGTGTTCCAAAAGAGACAGATAGCACCACTGCTTCCCTGCTGGAATAACGATCGACCCTGTGGAGTTAAAGGTGAGCAGGCCCAGTTCAATGGACCGGTCGGAGGTGTCGATGTCGCGTATTGCCAGATTTGGGTTATTTGAAGCCGACCTCTTGGGTAATGAACTACGCAAGCAGGGACGTGCCGTAAGGCTGCAGCAGCAACCCTTCGAATTGCTGCGCTGCCTGTTGGAGCAGCCCGGCGAGATCGTGACGCGCGGCGTACTGCGGGAACGGCTCTGGCCGGTTGACGTCACGGTTGACTTTGACCAAAGCCTGAACAAGTGCGTGGCGAAGCTGCGGGACGCGCTTGGCGACTCGGCCACCAGCCCGAGGTTCGTGGAGACGCTGCCCAAGAGGGGCTATCGGTTCATCGCCCCGGTCACGGTCTCCGCACCGGTTCATGAACCGGTCGCGACGCCGCCTCCCCAGTCAGAGCCGCTCCCCCCACCGCCGGACACACCCAACCCGTCGATGAGCTTGCGCGTGTTGGTGCCGCTCGGCATCATGGCGGGGCTCGCCGGCGTCGTGTTGAGCTACACCGGATGTGTCCAGCCATAGAGCGCCTGGCTGGTACGGCCCGCCGCTGCCGTCGGCGAGGTGCCGCGTGTGCTGCCGAGGCAGTCAGCCGAGGACCCCACCCGGCGGCCCGAGTGCGACCCGTTATGACGGGTTGATCGACCCGAACAGGACCAGGCGGGCCGCCTCGCGCAGGCCCCGCGCAGTGAACGGCTTCTCGAGGAACGCGGCGCCCTCCTCGAGCTCCACCCGGTCCTCGAACAGCATGTCGCTGAAGCCGGTCTGGTACAGCACCTTGACCGCCGGGAACCGCTCGCGGACGCGATCGGCCAGTTCGCGGCCTTGCATGTCGGGCATCGCGTAGTCGGTGACGAGTAAGTCGACGTCCCCGGTGTGCTCGCTGAGCTTCTGGAGGATTTCGGGACCACCGCTCGCCATCAGCAGCTCGAAGTTCTCGCGCTGCAGGATGCGGGACAGCACGTCGAGCATCATCAGGTCATCGTCCACGACAGCCACTGTCTTCTTGATGCCAAGCGGCTTCAGTTCGGCCTGCGGCGGCTTGGGGCGCGATTCGTCTTTCGGGGCCGTCAGCGGGTTCGAGGTCAGCGGGATGTCGGGAATCTCCAGTGGCGGACGCGGCGGCGCGGCGGCGGCGCCGGTTGCCGCGAGCTTCTCCGGCATGGCGGTCACGGTGGCCGGTTCAGACGCCGCTGGTGTCACGGTCTGCGGACGCGGCGGCGCCGGCGGCAGTTCGACGTTGAATGCGTGTGGCAACTCGCCGTGCCCGACGGCGCCCCACAGTTGGTTGAGAAGATGTTGCGGCAGGCCAATGTCGACGCCGGCGACGAGCACGTCCGTGCACAACGCTTCGAGTTCACGGATTCGCGTCCGCAGCTGTTCCAGGTCCTGTTGGTCCGTCACAATTCTGCCTGTGGACCAGACGCGGGCTCCTGCCCCACCCGGTCCGCCAAAGAAGCTGATCGTCATACTATCCTGCTTCGGAGCCACCGCGCGCACAGGTCCGCACATGCGCGCGCACACATTCCCCGATCGGGTCGTCTCGTTGAATTCACCGATAATCGGCCAATTGGCGTTCATTCCCCATCGTCGTCTAGCTCCTGTGACTAGCTGAAGTTCAGGAGTCGTGCCAACGGCACGTGACCAGGGAGACAGTCGCGCTATTGATATAGACGGCCAAGTGCGCGAACTTTCTCAAATCTCGCTCGACCACAAAAATAATCACGCTTTTGTCCGTTCCCGTCCTTGTGTTGACTCGGACGTGTACTGATAATCGGTCGGGTTCCCATCCAATCCGCGTGGACTATCAACGGCTGCTCGTCGAACACCTCGACCTCATCGATCAAATCGTGCGAACGACGGGTCGGCGGCGACACCTGTTTGCCGAGCAGGAGGAGTTCGCGGGATTCGTGCGCCTGCGCCTGATCGAGGACGACTACGCCGTTCTGCGCAAGTTCCAGCATCGCAGTTCATGGCGGACCTAACTGGCCGCGGTGATCGAGCGGCTGTCGCTCGACTTCTGTGTTGAACGGTGGGGCCGGTGGCGCCCGTCGGCGGTGGCGGATCGGCTGGGGCCGGTGGCCGTGCTGCTCGAGCGGCTGGTGACCCGTGACGGGTACACACTGGACGAGGCGCTCGAAATTGTGCAGACCAGCCAGGCCTCGGGCGTGTCCGAGCGCGAGTTGCGCGAGATCTGGAACCAATTGCCGGTTCGCCTCAAGACGACTGAAGTGGAAGAAGAGGCCGCCGCGACGGTGCCGTCCTCGCAAACATCGGAGTCCCGAGTTGAGGATGCGGAGCACCGAGAGAGCATCGAGCGACTTGCACGAACACTGCAGACAGCCATCGCCGCCATTCCGGATCAGGATCAGGTGCTGCTCACATTGCGGTATCGGCACGACCTCTCGATCGCCCAGATCGCGCGCGTGAGCGGCATCTCGGTGCCAACGTTGCATCGCCGGCTGGACCGCACGATCAAGGAACTCAAGCGCGCGCTGACGACCTCGGGCATCGATTCCCGCGAAGCAATCGGGCTCATTGGCCATCCCACCATCGCCCTGCCGCCGCTGTTGCGCGCCGAGGTTGAGAGGTTTTTGGGACCTGTCCGTCTACTTGGTCAAGATGGTTGATTCCTACACGCGCTGTCCGGAACCGGAGGTTCTGGCGGCGTATGTCGACCGGGGCCTTAGTCTGGCCGAGCGTGCTCACGTGGATCGCCATCTTGCCTCGTGTCCCCAGTGCCTGGCACTGGTGGCCGGGGTCGTGCGAACGGTTGCGGACGTGCCGGAGTCCACACCCCACGCCGAGATCGCTTCACGCGCAGCCACTCGACGAACCCTGGTGGGGGTGCTGGCAGCCGCGGCTGCCGTGGTCGCGGTCCTGTTCTCGCCTTCACTTGTGAGGCCGTGGCTGGATCGCGATGCGGGGCTCGTGAATCTTGTCGGTGTCAGTGAGCAACGATCGGTTCTCGGCCGGCTGACCGGGGGGTTCCCGCATGCCCCACTGGGGGTGCCATCTGCTGGGGGGCAAGATGGCCGAGCCGCCGAGACCGATCGGATCCTCCTGACCGCCGCCAAGATTCGCGAGTCGTTCGGCGAACGAGAGACGCCTTCGCGGCTGCACGACTTGGGCCGGTCGCAGTTGCTGGCCGGGCAGTACGACGAAGCCGCCAATGCGCTGCTGGCGGCCTCGCGAGAGCAGCCGGCGAACGCGCGCTACCTGAACGACGTCGCGACGCTGCAACTGGAACGGGCCCGGCTGGGTCTGCGGCCCGATGACTTACCCCGTGCCCTGGCGTCGGCGGATCGCGCGCGCCGTCTCGATCCGTCGCTGAACGAGGCGTGGTTCAACCGCGCCCTGGCAATCACGGCCCTGTCACTCACCACCGACGCCAAGCGCGCGTGGGCCGACTATCTCGAGCGGGATCCGGAATCGCCGTGGGCCGACGAAGCCCGCGCGCGATTGGCCGACCTGTCCAGGCCGACCGCGGCCGACGCCTGGCTCGCGATCGAGCCGCGGCTGCGGGGCCCAATCGACGCGACCCTCGCCGAGGCCGCGGTAAGGACGCAGATGACCGAGGCGCGGGTCGTGCTCGAGAACGAGTTGCTGCCGGCGTGGGCTTCCGCGATCGACGCCGGACGCGATGGCGCCGGTGAACTCGCCCCAGTGCGCGCCATGGCCGGCGCGTTTGCGCGAATTGCCGGTGACCGGCTCTACGAAGACACGGTGGCGGCGATCGATCGGGCACAGGCCCGCGGCGGCGACGCGGTCCGCACCCTGGCCGTCGCACATCGCCGCTACGCGCAGGCAGCGCAGGCGTTCGCCCAGGACCGCTTCCCGGCGGCCGCGGCGGGCTTCGAGGCGGCGTTGCCCCTGTTGCGCGGCGCCAACTCGCCGTTTGCCGTCCGCGCCCGCATCGAACTGGCGGCGATTGACTTTGTCACGGGCCAGACCGGCCTAGCGCTATCTGCCTTTGCCGCCAGCAGCACCGAGGCCGGTGAACGGCGCTATCTCTACGCCGTCGGCCGGAGCACCTGGTTCCTCGGGCTCATCGCATTTGGCCAGGGTCGCATTGGCGAGGCCCAGGCGGCTTACGAAGACACCCTCGCTACCTATACGCGGATGGGAGACGTCGAGCAGGCCGCCGGCGCCCATAACCTGCTGGCGAGCTTGCACGGGTATCTTGGCGACGAACGACAGGCGTGGGCACACCGCGCCGCGGCGTTACCCGCCCTCACCATCTCCAGATCGCAGCGGCTGCATTACGGCGTGCTGATTGGCGCCGCCGCGGCGGTCAGGCGCCAGAATCCGGAGGCCAGTCTCGCCTTCCAGGACGCGGTGGTTGACAACGCCAGGGCTGCCGGCCGGCTGGCCCCGATTGTCGATTCACTGAGCGCGCGCGCCGCCCTGTTGTCGGAGTTGGCCCGGGACCAGGCCGCGCAGCATGACCTCGCCGCCGCCCGTGTCGCCCTGGCCGCGGTGCCGGCCACAGCGGTCACCCGGCGCATCGAAGAACCGATCCTGGCCGCGGAGAGCACCGTGTTCCGCCGCACCGATCCCGCGCGAGCCATCGCGGCGGCCGAAGCGGCGATCGAGCGTGTCGGGCAGCGCGGCGATCGTCTCCGCGTCGCCCAGCTGGCGTTGCAGTTGGCCAAGGCCAACATCGTGTGGGGAAACCTGGTGGCGGCCGATGCGGCGCTCGAGCGCGGCATCCAGGCGTTCGAGGAAGAACGCTCATCGCTGTCGGACGAAGGCAAGGTGTCCACCCTCGACGAGTCGTGGCAACTGTTTGACACGGCCGTGCAGCTCGTCATCAGGAACAAGGACTATCCCCGGGCGTTCGCAATGTCGGAGCAGGCCAGGGCGCGGACGCTCGCAGAAAAGAACCGCGCCCCCGTCAACCGCACCTTAAGCGACATCGAACGATCGCTGCCAGCCGGCGAGGCCATCGTCGCTCTCAATCAGTTCGAAGGCGAGCTGGCCGTGTGGGTGATTGGCCACGAGCGCACTACCGTAGTCATGCGGCCGTTGACCCGGCGCGACGCGCAGCGGCTGGTGGCGCGGCAGTTGGACGAGATTCGCCACGAAGCCGTCGTCCCTGGCGCCGGCGCCGACCTGTTCCGGGAGATCTTGCGACCGGTCGCGGGCGACCTTGCCGGGGTGTCGCGACTCTCGTTCGTGCCGGATGCGATCTACCAGGACGTGAGCTTCGCGGCCTTGTGGGATGCCTCCAAGGGTCGCTTCCTGGTTGAGCAAATGACCGTGGCGATGGCGTCCAGCGTTGCCGGAGCCGCCGCACGTCGCGCGTCGCCGTCAACGACCGGCCAGACGGATTCATTGATCGTCGGTGGTCCCGGCGCATCGGCGGCCACCGAGGCGCTCGCCGTCGCCGCCGCCTATAACCGGCCCGATGTGCTGACCGGCTCGGCGGCCACGCGAACGCGATTTATCGCCGACGCGCCGTCGCGCTCGATCGTTCACCTGTCCGCGCAGACCAGGCCAAATGCCGCTTACCCGCTGCTGTCGCGCCTCATGCTGTCCGACGAACCTGGCGTGCGATATTCAGGCGCCTTACTCGGTCGCGATCTTGCCAGCCGGGCTTTGCCGCGCACCAGGGTGGTGGTGATCGACGACGTCACTGCCAACCAATCAATGAGCAGCGAAGGGTCCCTTGGCCTGGCGCGTGCGTTCATCGCCGCCGGGGTACCGGCCGTGGTTGGTACGCTGCCCGGGGCCAACGAAGCGGCCGCTCGCGAACTCATGGTGGGATTCCACCGGTTGATGTCTTCGGGCATCACCGCTGACGAAGCCCTCAACACTCTCCAACGCAACGTTCTACAGAGCAACGGCCGTCGACTCGGCGCTTGGAGTGCGTTGGTGCTGTACGGCTCCGATCGATAGCCCCCCAACCTCAGGAGCACGAAATGAATCGCCGTCAGTTTGTCAGCCGAGTCACCCTCGGAGCCGCCGCCGCTTGTACCTCAATCGCTCGTCCCGCGTTCGCAGCCCCTGCCGCGGGCCAGGTCACCCTTCGCTTCGTCGGGATGATGGGGTTCATCGAACGCCAGGACCACTCGTACCTGGTGGCCACCCCCGGCCAGCATCACCACATGACCCACGTGCCGTTCATGATGGCGCGTGTGGGATCGTCAATCGCGAAGGCCTTGAACTTTGTCCCGGTCGCCGGAGTGATCCCAGAGGCGTTCGACAACGCCCTCATCGGCACGCGCGCCGGAGACTTCGTTTTCCGCTCGCTCAGCAATTCGTCGCTCGATGTCGAATCCGGCACGCGCGAGGCGGTCACCAACGAGGCCACGCAGCTGGCGCAGATGGATCGCATTGCCCCGGGCAAGCGGGTCCGCGGCAACGTCGAGAAGTGGGCATCGGCCACGGTCTCCCTGCGTGGCGGCCGCCTGGAGAACTCGGCCGCGCACCCGGACGCGGGCCGCGTGTGGTCCTTCGACGGCTACAGCCAGAAGCTCACCGACGCGGTGAACTACAAGAGCGAAGCTTCGGCCGCCACCTCGGTCCGCCTCACCAGCGTCCGGGACGCAGTCACGCACGTGATCCCCGCCGGCCAACAGGAAGACCTCTGGATCTTCAGCGCCGCCGCCATGGACGCACGGGGCGGCAGCCCGACCCGCATCGAGCACAGCGACCTGGTCTTCGACTACCTGGTTGATGCCAGGCCGATCGTCGCGGAATGCGACCAGGCCACCGGCCGCACGGTTCCGGAGACCGCGCTGCCGTTCGTCAATCCGTCGAGCGCAAGTGCGGGGTTAATCGCCTCGACAACGCGTTTCCCGCCAGACACCTGGCTGTGCTGGATGGCCATGTTCGGCCTCGGCACCAAGCGCTAAACCGTTCGTCCCTTGGAAGACCGGGTTTGCCCGAGCCCGGTCTTCATTTTTCCCTGAGCGCAGGCGTGGCATACTTTTGCCCATGCGTAAGCTGACCCTTCTCTCCCTGGCGACCGGTGCGCTGATCGCCGCGATGACCCTACCCGGCGCCGCCCAGACGCGGGCGGCCGTCACCGCGGCTGACTACGAACGCGCCGAGCGCTACCTTGGCTACAACACCAACCCGCTCGTCTCGAACGGGCCGGTGCAGGCCAACTGGCTGCCCAACGACCGGTTCTGGTACCGGAACGTGACCGCGGCCGGCAGCGAGTTCGTGCTCGTCGACGCGGCGCGGGCGACCAAGGCCCCCGCGTTCAACCACGCCGCGGTCGCAGCGGCGCTCACGACGGCCATGGGCAAGCCGGTCTCGGCCGCGAGACTTCCGTTCACGCAGATCACGCTGGCGGACGACGGACGGACGTTCTCGTTCGACAGCGACGTCAAGCGGTGGACCTGCGATCTGCAGGGCGCGGCCTGCACCAGCGCCGACCGCCCGGCTCGCATTCCCAACAGCATGCTGTCGCCTGACGGCAAGCTGGCCGCCTTCATTCGCGACTACAACCTCTGGGTCCGCGATGTCGCCACCGGCACCGACAAACAGCTCACCACCGACG
>JBBQSP010000036.1:0-49710 GCA_038213735.1 Vicinamibacterales bacterium
GCGGGCATCTTGCATATTCGGTCCTCGTCGTCCGATCGAGCTGTTGTGCTCCCGACAATGGGCAGCACAGGACCCGCTCGGAACGGCCTGGGAGCAACTGATGACCAACGAACTGGACCGTTTCTACGAGCTTGCCGACGACATCGGGATAGCGATGCTGACCACGCGTCGGTCCGATGGCCACCTGCGCTCACGCCCCATGGCCAACCAGAAGCGCGCCGCCGGTGCGGACCTCTGGTTCGTCACTGCCGAAGGCGCCGACAAGTTGCGCGAGATTACCGACGATGCGCACGTCAACTTGGCGTACTTTCGCGACGGCAGCATGGAGTGGATCTCGGTATCGGGAAGCGCCGTGATTTCCCGGGATCGCGCCAAGATTCGAGAGCTCTATGCCGAAGATTGGAAAATGTGGTTTGGCGATGACGGCGACTCCCGTCACGGCACACCAGATGACCCACGCATGGTCCTGATCGGCGTCACCGCGCACGCCGTGGAGTTTCTGGAAGTAAACAAGCCCAAGCCGGTCGTGCTGTACGAGCTGGCGAAGGGATGGCTCACCAACACGCCGCCAGAGATTGGGACCATGTACGAGCTGACCGAGCCACGGCGAACCGGTGAGGCGTAGTGGCCATGCCCGCGATCTCCTGACGATCTAGTTGCAGATTCAGGCCAACGCGGCCAGGGTGTGGCAAATCACGTTGACGGCCTTCCAATACTCATCGAGCGGCAGATGCTCGTTCGGTGTGTGATCCAGCGCGCTGTCGCCTGGCCCGTAAGCCACGATCGGGCACTTCCACACCGGCGCCACCACGTTCATGTCACTGGTGCCGGTCTTGAGGACGAATCCCAGCTGCGCGGCCGGGTCTTCGGTTCTCACGCCGGCCAGGAAGCTGCGGACCAGCGGATTGTTGCGGTCGCCACGCCACGCGCGCTCTTCGCCCTTGAAGTGAAACTGAAAGGAGGGCCTGAGAGATCCCGACCAACCTGAAGGTTTGTCGCCACGTGATGGCCAGCTACGGACCTCTTGCATGAAGGGGTCGGCGTCGAAGCCCACGGGCAAGCGCCATGCAAACTGCGCATCGACCACGTCGTGCATCGCCTCGTTGGTGGACGTGATGAACCGGCGAAGGCTGGGACTCAACTGGTCGAACGCCCTGTCCTTGCCGGCATTGTAGGCAGCGGCATGCGCCGTAACCCAGTTCCACATGTCCACGACCACGGACGCGACGCTGGCGTCGGGACCGGCGGTGTGCGCCGTGGGCTGGTCGGCCTTCAGGTCGAGCAGGAGCCGGCCCTTGTAGCCCAGCGTGACGCGGTTCCAGTGGCTCGGTTCGCCGATGATGCAGGCTGTGGGAATGGGCTCGGTCGTACCGTTGAAGCGCGATGCGATGAATCGTGCCCCTTTGCTGGTGGCGGCCTCTTCTTCGACTGCGCCGACGACCACCACTCGCAGGTTGGCGGCCCGCGCGTTCGCGGCGCCGAACCTGGCCGCACCGGCCACGAAACTGGCGAGCGGGCCTTTGGCGTCGACGCTGCCGCGGCCGAACAGGAGGTCGCCGTTGGCCGACGGCTCAACGCGCACGGGGATGTTGCCCGGCACGGTGTCGATGTGGCCGAGCAGCACGATCGTGCGCGCGGCGGACGGATCGCCCAGTTCGCCGACGGCATTGCCGGCCTCGTCCACGAACGCGCGCTCGTAGCCGTGCGCGCGCATCTGTTCGACCAGCCACGCCGACGCCTGCGCCTCGTGCCTCGAGAGCGAAGGAATCGCGACGAGTCCGCGAATCAACTCGACGGCGACCGCGCGATCCATCAGGCCTTTAGCTCCTTGATCGCCTTGGCGATCGCCTGCACGCCGAAATCAATCTCGGTTTCGGTGATCACCAGCGGCGGCAACAGGCGCAACACGGTGGGCCCTGCCGGCAGGGCGATGACGCCGTGGTTCAGCATCAGGCTCTTCAGCACCGGCGCGACCTTGGTTCGCAACTCGACGGCAATCATCAGCCCGAGGCCCCGGATGTCGCGGACGGTGGCGACGCCCTCGAGCACGCTGCGCAGGGTGTTGCGCATGTGTGCGCCGAGTACGGCGCTGCGCTTGATCAGGCCCTCATCCTGGTAAGCCTGAATCGCCGCGAGCCCGGCCGCGCACGCGATGGGCGAGCCGCCGAAGGTGCTGCCGTGCGCGCCCTGGGCCAGGACGTCGCGAACGGCCTTCGTGTAGGCAAACGCGCCCATGGGGAAACCGCCGCCCAGGCCCTTGGCCAGGCACATGATGTCGGGCTCGATGCCGGCGTGTTCGACCGCGAACCACTTGCCGGTGCGACCAAAGCCGGTCTGGATCTCATCGACAATCAGCAACGCACCGCGATCGCGGCACAGGTGCTGGGCGGAGCGCAGGAAGTCGGGCGTACCGACGTTCACGCCGCTCTCCCCCTGCACCACTTCGAGAATCACCGCCGCCGTCTGGTCGGTGATCGCCTTGTCCAGTGCCGCCGCATCGTTGAACTGCACGTGCGTGGTCTCGAGCAGCGGCAGGAAGCCTTCTCGGTACTTCGGCTCCCACGTCACCGAGAGCGCGCCGACGGTGCGGCCGTGAAAGCCCTTGGTGGCGGCCACAAACGCCGGCCGCTTGGTGAACAGTCGCGCGAACTTCAGTGCCCCGTCCACCGCTTCGGCACCGCTGTTGGCAAGGAAGAGATGGGGGAGGTGCTTCGGCAGCACGTCAACCAGCGCCTGCGCAAACTCGGCGCGAACGTCGTTGTAGAGATAGTTCGGGCAGAGAGTCAGCGTCTCGGCCTGGCGGCTGATGGCCTCGACCACCCGGGGATGGCAATGGCCCAGCATGGCCACACCCTGCGCCGAGCCCAGGTCGAGATACTTCCTGCCTTGCTCGTCGAATACCCACGAGCCTTCGCCACGGGTGATGACCACGTCGCCGCGCCGGGCCGTGGTGCCGCCGAGAATGCGCTCTTCGACGTCGGCGTACTTCATGAAATGTGCGTTCCAGCGCCGGCCAGCGCGCGCGTGATGGGCTCGTCCACGCGGCCATCGGCGAAAATCACCTTGCCGACGCCTTCGGCGACGGCTTCCACCGCCCCCATCACTTTCTTCTTCATGCGCCCTTCGGCGAACTCCATGAATCGGTCGGCCTGCGCCTTGGGAATCTCGGAGATCAGCGTCGATTCGTCGGGGAACTGTCTCAATAGCCCGACCTGATCGGTGAGGATCACCAATGCCTCGGCGTTGAAGGCGCCGGCCACCATCGCCGCGGCGCGGTCGCCATCCACGTTGATAGCTTCGCCGGCCGTGGACGAACCGGGCGGTGTCAGGACGGGGAAGTAGCCGGCGGCGATCAGGGTCTTCAGCAGGTCGGCGTTGACCTTCTCGACGGTGCCGGTCCAGTCGTCGCGCAGCACCATGCGGCGGCCGTCCACGCGGATGCGCAGCGTGTCTTTGCGGATGCCTTCGAAAATGCGGCCGTCGAGCCCCGACAAGCCGACGGCGTTCACGCCCCGCTGCTGCAGCTTCTCGACCCACATCTTGTTCAACTGGCCGCAGTAGACCATCTCGAAAATCTCGAGGGTGCGCCGGTCGGTCCGGCGGCTGACGTGGCCGGTCTCGCTGGTCACGAACTGCGCGGGGTGCCCGAGCGCCTCAGCCACCGCATTCGTCGTCTGCGCGCCGCCGTGCACCAGCAGCAACTTGGTGCCCTTGGCGCACAGCGCCACGATATCGGTCACGACCGCATCAATATTGAGGGACGTGCCGCCCCCGACTTTCACGACGATCATTTGAAACACCTAGCCACCGAAGACACCGAGGACACCGAGTCAAGTCTTTCAAAATGCATTTGAAAAAGATTCCTCTGTGTTCTCGGTGTCGTCGGTGGCCAATTAAATCGGGTGGAGGCCGGGGAAGTCGAGGCCGAGCGTCTCGTCCCAACCCATCATCACATTCGCGCATTGCACCGCGGACCCCGCAGCACCCTTCATCAGGTTGTCGATCGCGCAGAGCGCCACCACCCGTCCGGTCGCGGCGTCCATCTCGAAGCCGACGTCGGCGTAGTTGCTGCCCGAGAGGATCTTCGGCTCCGGGTAGCGATAGAGCCCGGTCCGTTCCTTGACAATGCGGACGAACGGCTCCTGGTTGTAGGCCCCGCGATAGGCTTTCCACACGTCCTTCTCCGCCGTGCCGGGCTTCACGAACACGTGCGCAGTGGCCAGCACGCCGCGCACGTTGCCGACGGCGGTCGCGCTTAGGTGCACGTCGGTGACGACGTCTTTCAGCTTCAGGGCCTGCAGCACTTCGGCGGTATGGCGGTGCCCCGTGGGCGCGAAGCTGCGCATCACGCCCGACCGCTCGGGATGGTGCGTCGAATCAGCGGACGCCGCGCCGCCTTCGCTGCTGCCCACCTTGACCTCGCAGATGATCCCGCGCGACGTGTCGATCAGGCCCGCCGCCGCCAGCGGCCACACCGCCAACGTCGTCGCCGTCGCGTTGCAGCCAACGCCGCTCACGTAGCGGGCGGCCTTCAGCTCGGCGCGGTGCAGTTCGGGCAGGCCGTAGACGAACTGCTCGAGCCACGCCGGATTGGTGTGCGGCTTGCCGTACCACCGGTCGTAGCCGGCGGCGTCGCGCAGCCGAAAATCAGCGCTGAGGTCGATAATGCGATCGGCGAGCGTCGAGAGCTGATCGATGCGGCTCATCGCGCTGCCATGCGGCAGACCGAGAAACAACAGGTCACACTTCTCGACCGCCTCGGACCGCACGAACTTGAGCTGCGTGCGCTGCCTCAGGTTGGCGTGCGTGAAGTGGACGAACTGGCCGTCGAGCCGTTCGCTGGTGACCTGCTTCACCTCGAGATTCGGATGCCCGAGCGCGAGCCGCAGCAGTTCGCCGCCGGTGTAACCCGACGCGCCAATGATGGAAACCGTGAGTGGGGTGGCCACGTTTACGCCGACGCGCCGTCGGCGAGGGAGATCGACGCCATGTGCGGCCCGTCGTCGGTCCAGCCATTGGCCGCGTTCCAGCCGTTCTTGGCGACATCCAGGCAAAAGTCCACCATGCGCTCCGGGATGTTCACGTTGGTCGGCGCAATGCTGTTGCGGAACTCCATGGTGTAGTTCACTTCGTTCACCAGCAGGCCACGATCCGGATCTTCGAACAGGTCGAGCGCCACCACGCCGCCGCCGCACGCCTTGGCGGCACGGGTGCAAATGTCGGCGAGCTCCGGCGTGATCGGGCAGTTGCTGGACGAGCCCCCGCGCGCGGTGTTGGTGATCCAGTTGGGCGACGTGCGGTAGATGGCGCAGATCGTTTCCGGCCCGACCTGGAACGCCCGGATGTCGCGGCCCGGTTTCTGGATGTACTCCTGGATGTAGAAGATGCTGTGGTGATAGCTGCCGAGCGTTTCCTTGTGCTCGAGAATGGTCTCGGCGGCGTCGCGGTCGTTGATCTTGCTCAGCAGGCGGCCCCATGAGCCCACGGTGGGCTTCAGCACCACCGGGTAGCCGAGCCGTTCGATCGCCTCGATCGCGCTCTCAGCCGTATAGGCCACGAGCGCCTTGGGCTGCGGCACGCCGGCGGCCGCCAAGGCGCTGGTCGTCATCAGCTTGTTGCCGCAAATGTCGGCGCAGAGCGCAGTGTTGACCGTCTTCACGCCCTGGTCGTTCAGGATCTTCAGGCTGTACAGCGCGCGGCTGTGGTTGATGCAGCGTTCGACGATGACGTCGTAGTCGGTGAACGGGTGGTTGTGGACGTCGGTGATGTCGAAGATCAGCTTTTGATCGTCGATCAGGTCGAGCGACACGCCGCGCTTCTCGAATGCCTCGAACAGCAGCTTCTCTTCGACCCGGACCCGGCTGTAGAGGACGCCAACCCTGACGTTACTCACCCCAGTCCTCTTCTTCCTGGGGCGCAAGCGCCAGGGTGATCGGCTCGAGCGCCGTGATCTCGAGTTCCGCTCCGCAGCCGGGGCACTGGGTGATCTCGTTCTGCATCACCTTGGTGAGGGTGACGTCAGCAAAACATTCGGGGCACTGCGCCGTGCCGGTGGCGGTTGGGAGGGCCATCGCGTCGAAATCCTGGAAAGGGTTGAGGGTTAATCGTTGTGGTGCAGTTCGTACTCGCGCTGCACGCGGGCGTTATAGCTGGCCTGCTTCTGGTCGCGCTTCTTCGCCGCGCCCAGGGCCAGGGCGTGGGTCGTCTCGGACTTGACCGCGGGCAGGGAGATCAGCTTTTCGAGCTCAGTGCCATGGCAGGCCGGGCAGGCGGGCGCCGGGGTGTTCGGGCGCACCAGGGTTTCAAATTCTTTCCCGCACTTCTTGCAGGCGTATTCGAACATCGGCATTATTTCGCCCTCCCCATAAAACCGGCGGCCAACAACCGGACCTTGAAGGCGGCGCCGCGGCCGACGATGTACAGGGTTTTCTTGTCGGCGCCGGCAAACGCGATGTTCTGGCCTTGGAGCGACAGCGGAATCGTGCCCAGCAATTCGCCCTTGGGGCTGAACACGTGCACGCCGCCGATCGACACCGAGTAGACGCGGCCCTCGTTGTCGATCGCCAGTCCGTCTGCGCCGCTGTTGAAGGCGCCCGTGGCCGTCTTGTTCACCGTCGGGTACTTCGCGAAATTGCGGCGGTTGCCAACCGAGCCGTCCGGCTTGATGTCGAACGCCAGCAGGTATTCGCCCGCGGTGTCGTTCACGTACAGCGTCTGTTCGTCGGGGCTCAGCTGAATGCCGTTCGGCCGGGCAATGCCTTCAGCGATGCGCATGGACTTGCCGCCGGCCGGCACGTAGTACACCGCCGGTGTCAGCGGCGGGGGCGGCTGGCCGGGCGCGGCGTTCGGCCCCGGTTCCGAAAAGTAGACGCCGCCCTTCTTGTCCACGACCAGGTCGTTGGGCCGGCCGTACGGCTTGCCATCGAAGTTATCCGACAGCGTGGCTTCCTGGCCCTTCGGGTAGATCACGCCAATCTGCGTCTTGCCGGGCGTGGTCTGGACCGAGATCAGGCGCCCCTTGCTGTCGAACGCCAGGCCGTTCGAGCCGTTGGTGTTCTCGAGAAAGGTCGTGATGTTGTTGTCTTTGTCGATCCTGGTAATCCGGTTGGCCTGCGTCTCGGTAAACAGGAAGCTGCCATCGGCCGTGCCGATGGGGCCCTCGGTGCCGGTAAAGCCGCTCTTGATGACCTCGACCTTGGTGCCGGCGGCGATGACGCCGGGAATGGCCGTGGCGGTCGTTTCCGCGACGACCGGCGCAGGGGCCTGGGCGAAGAGCGGAGTGGCAAACAGGGACGTGAGCAGGGCGAGTGTCAGTGCGCGCATTCGGTTACCTCAGCTGGCCGGACAGACAATCTTATCCCGGGAACGTGTAATATCTCCTGCTCAAGGGGAGGCATCCGAATGGGACGTGTTCTACGAGTGGGTCTACTGGTCGCGGCTGGGGTGACGGCCGTTGGTGCAATGGGCGGCGGTTTCTACGCGCAGGCGCCCGCGCCGGCGGCGGCGCCGTGGATGGCGGCCACGCCGACCAACGATGCGCCGAATCCCTACAACACGATCGAAGGCTGGGCGAAGATGCCGGCGGGCCGCACCTGGGGTTCGACGAGCGCCGTTGACATCGACAAGGACGGCCGCAGCATCTGGGTGGCCGAGCGCTGCTCCGCCAATTCGTGCTGGGACCGCGCCAAGGGCGTGATGTCCCCGCTCAACGTCGTGTTCAAGTTCGATGCGAACGGCAACGTGGTGACGAGCTTCGGCCAGGGCATGTTCGTCTTTCCGCACGGCATTCACGTCGACCGAGACGGCAACATCTGGGTGACCGACGGCCAGAGCAACTTGCCGGCGCGCGCCCCGGGTGCAGCGGCCGACGCCCCCATGCCCGCCATGCCCGAGAAGGTCGTCGGCCATCAGGTGATCAAGTTCAGCCCCGAGGGCAAGGTGCTGCTGACGCTCGGCAAGCCCGGCGGCAACGTTCCCGGCCAGCCGGCGGATCCGGCGTCGTTCTACCAGCCGAACGACGTGATCACCTATCCCAACGGTGACATCCTGGTCGCCGAAGGCCACGGCAACGCGCCGCCGGCCACCGCACGGCTGATCCGGTTCGATCGCAACGGCAAGTTCCTGCGCGAGTTCGGCAAGATGGGCACGGGCCTCCAGGGCGAGTTCATGCAGCCCCACGGCCTGGCGTTCGATTCGAAGGGCCGCCTGTTCGTCGCGGATCGTTCGAACAACCGCATCCAGATTCTCAACGCCGAGACCTACCAGACGCTCGACACCTTGTATCAGTTCAGCCGGCTGAGCGGCATCTTCATCAAGGACGACATCATTTACGGCGCCGACTCGGAATCCGGGTCCGTCAGCCCGCCGCACTACGCGTGGAAGCGCGGCATTCGCATTGGCGGCCTCGACGGCAAGATTACCGGGTTCATTCCCGACCCCTCGCACAACGGCCTGACGTACGAGATGGTTGACGGCAAGGTAGTCGCGAAGATGGCTGATGGCGGCAAGCCGCCCGGCGGCACGCTCGCGGCCGAAGGCGTGGCCGTTGACGCGGCCGGCAACATCTACGGCGCCGAAGTGGGGCCGCGCAAGCTGCAGCGTTACGTGAAGAAGTAGGAGTACGGAGGGCCGGGAATTTAGTCCCGGCCACTTCGGCGAATCAGACACGTGCTGGTGGCGAAGGCATACAGCTTCCCACCAGCATCTTCGATCCGTCCTTCGGCCAATGCGGTGGTCCGGCCGGCATGCACGATGGTGCCGATCCCGCGGACCAATCCCGTGGCATGGTTCAGCGGTCTCAGGAAATTAACCTTCAGTTCCAGCGTCGTGTAGGCATCGCCGGCCTCGAGCGTGCTGTGGACGGCGCAGCCCATCGCCGAATCGAGCAGGGTGGCGCCAAAGCCGCCGTGGACCGTGCCGAGCGCGTTGTAGTGGAACTCGCCGGGGATGGACTCGAACACGGTCTTGCCGTTCTCGACCTCGACGAGACGGATGTCCATCAGGTGGGCCATCGGCGGCTGCGGCAGCTCGCCACCGATCACCAGTCGGAGCACTTCGAGCCCCGAGAGGGTGGCCATCCGCTCCGACCGTGGGGTGGGGTCATCCCACGTATGCGTCCGCTCGCGCTTCATGGCCGGATCTTACATTGGCCACAGAGGACACAGAGGACACAGAGGACACAGAGAAAATTCCTTAAAATTCCGGCACACGGTGGCTTCGCGCATCGGCATTCTTAAAAAACGTTTGCTCGGCGTCCTCTGTGTCCTCTGTGGCTTATTTGATCTCGATGGCCCAACCGACGCCCATCTTCAGCCCCGGCACGTAACTGCCGCCTCCCACCCGGAACTCGGAGAAGAAGCCGTTGTCGTGCTGAAACCCGAACAGGTAGCTGCCGCCGGCGTGCAACTCGCGCGGGGCGTCCTCGTAGGTGCCAGTGTAGTTCACGATGATGATCGTGGGGCCGCCGCCCTGGATCAGCGACCATCCCGACTGGCCGAGCGGGACCTTCGCGATCAGGTCGATGTTGACGGTGCCGAGCCTGAGGTTGTCGCCAAACCCGCCGTCGATGCCCGGACGCAGCCGGAAGCTGCCGCCAAGGACGGGCGACTCCCAATACACGCCGCCATAGGCCTGCGTCGGGTCGATCGAGACCCCGCCGTTGAAGCCTATTGAGGACTGTGCCCGCGCCGGTGTCGCGGCGAAGGCGGCGAAACATGCGGCAAAGGCGGCGGCGAGTACAAAGCGCTGTCCACTCGTGATGACCATTCGGTTCCCTTTACCGGCTTCGTATCAAATGTTGTGCCGCGGCTTCTTCGATCATCACCGCTGCCGTCGCCGGGCCGTTGTCACTCTTCATGCGCTCGGCCATGGCGGCGGCGCGCGTGCGCATGCCGGGATCCGCCAGGACCTCTTTGATGCGGCTCGCCAGCCGGGCCGCCGTCAGCGTTCGATGGGGCGCGGCGGCGGGCGCCACGCCCAGGCGGTGCAACGCCTCGGCCCAGCCCGGTTGATCGGACACGTGCGGGACGCACACCGACGGAACGCCGGCCGCGAGCGTCGTGTGGGTAGTGCCGGCGCCGCAGTGGTGCACGACCGCGGCGCACCGGGGAAAGACCTGCGCGTGAGGGCACCGCCCGACAATCAGGAGGCGGTCGCTCTGTTCCAGCGGCACTTCGGCCTGAATGATGGCGCGACAGCCGGCCAGCCGCGCGGCCTCTTTCATCAAGGCGACCGAATCGGTGAGGTACGACGTGCTGACCGGCATCAGGCTGCCGAATCCCATGAAGACGGGCGGATCGCCGGCGTCCAGGAACGCGGCAAGTTCGGGGGCGAGCGGTTCGTGTTTGGTCGAGGGCAGGGCCAGGAAGCCGCAGACGCGATTCCACCGCGGCCAGTCCGGCTGCCCGGCGCAAATCGCCGGGCTCACCGCGATCAGGTTCAGCAAATGCGAGGCCCAGCCGTCGAGAAGCAAGTCGTCGATCGGCGCCACGCCCACGCGCCGGCGGAAGTCGTTGACCGGTCCGCGCATCGCCAGGTTCAACACGAACCGCGCCAGCGACCAGCCAAGGGCGTTGCCGGTCTCGCCGAGCCGCGGCAACCCTTCGGGCCGAATGTGCCGAGACGGCACCAGCGAGTGGGCGAACGTGACACTCACCGCCGGGACGCCGGCGAGCTCCGCGGCTGCGCGCGATTGGTTGAGTAACAGGTGAGTCACGACCAGGTCCGAACGGCGGCACAGATCGACGGCCGCGTCGAAAATCCGGTCCTCGACCGGCTTGAGCAGGCGGTCGTAGATGATCTTGCCCTGCAGCAGGGGGTTGCCGGTGTTGATCGCCGTGAGGCCAATCTCGTAGAGCGCGTTCTCGTCGGCGATCACCGGTGTCGCCACGGCGCGCGCGGTCATCCCGAGGGACGCGGCCACGGCCTCGTAGTGGCGGTTGGCAATGTCCGTGTAAACGAGTTCGACCGTGTGCCCGCGCTGCACCAGGCCGTGGCCAAGTGCGACCAGAGGGCGGATGTCGCCTTCGCTGCCCCAGGCCTGTATACCGATGCGCATCTGCACGTCTATTCTAGGTGCACGCTCGTGCCTGCCTCGCCAGACGCCTTCGTCGCCATCCGCCATCCCTTTGTCCGCTCGTTTGCGATTGGACGCTTCGCCGCGATCGCCGGGTGGCAGATGATCAACGTGGCCGTCGGCTGGCTGCTCTACGAGCGCACCGGCGATCCATGGGCGCTCGGCCTGGTCGGGGTCGTCGAACTGGCGCCGGTGCTGCTGCTGATGATCGCGGCGGGCAATGCCGCCGACCGCTACCCCCGCCGCAACATCGGCATCGTCGCGCACAGCCTGCTGACCCTGGTCGCCATCGGCCTGGCACTGGTGACGGCTGCCAACGGACCGATCTGGGCGATCTACTCGCTTCTGGCGCTGATCGGGACGGCCCGGGCGTTTGCCTCGCCCTCGGTCAACACGATTCTGCCGCAGCTGCTGCAGCCCGCGGAGTTTGCCAACGCCAACGCCAGGCTATCGTCGACGTTCCAGTTGGCGGCGATCACCGGCCCCGCGATCGGTGGCCTCTTGATCGCGGTGACCGGCGGCGCCACCGCGGCGTTTGCCCTGGCGGCCCTCGGGCAACTGGTGTTCGTCGCCATGCTGCTCACCCTGCCGGTTCGCCGGCCGCCGCCGGCCACGTCGCGCCGCACCGCCGGCGAGGTGTTCGCCGGCTTCCGCTTTGTCCGCGACCACCCGCTGTTCCTCTCGGCCATCACGCTGGATTTATTCGCGGTCCTGTTCGGCGGCGCGGTGGCGCTGCTGCCGATCTTTGCCAAGGACATTCTCGGCGTCGGCCCGGCCGGCCTCGGCTGGCTGCGCGCCGCCCCGGGTGCCGGCGCGCTAATGATGGCACTGGTCACGACGCGCATCAGGCCGTGGCAGCAGCCCGGACGCGTGCTGATGTTCGCCGTGGTGGGTTTCGGACTGGCCTGCATCGGCTTCGGGCTATCACGTTCGTTCGCGCTGTCGATGGTCTGCCTGTTCCTCACCGGCGTCTTCGACAACATCAGCGTCGTCATTCGGCTGACGCTGGAGCAGATGATCACGCCCGACCACCTGCGCGGCCGCGTCTCGGCAATCAACTACGTGTTCGTCGGCTTCTCGAACGAGTTCGGCGCCTTCGAAAGCGGCGCGACGGCGGCGCTGGTCGGGCCGACGCTGTCGGTGGTGGGCGGCGGGATCGCGACGCTGCTGGTGGTGGCGGTCGTGCGGGCGGTGTGGCCGCAACTGCTGCGCATCGGGCCGCTGCACACGCTGTCGCCGCGCGAGACGGGATAGGATGATAGCGACATGAACGTCGCGCGTACCCTCCTCCTCAAGGCTTCCGACAGTACGTGGCTACGCGAAAATGGCACCCGGGCGCCGTTCGTTCGCCGCGCCGTGTCGCGCTTCATGCCCGGCGAGTCGTTCGACGACATGATCGGCGCGGCCAGGACCATGGCCACCGACGGCGTCACGGCGGTGTTTACGCGGCTGGGCGAAAACGTCAAGGACCTGGCCGAGGCCGACGGCGTGGCGCGGCACTACCTCGAGGCGATCGATCGCATCCAGCGACTGAACCTGGCGTGCGAACCGTCGATCAAGTTGACACAGCTCGGCCTCGACATCGACCGCGAGCTGGCCTACGGCCACCTGCGCGAGCTGGCGGCGCGCGCGCATGCCGCCGGCAACTTCCTGTGGATCGACATGGAGCAGTCGCCCTATGTCGACATCACCCTCGAGCTGACGCGCCGCCTGCGCGGCGAGTTCCCGCGCATCGGCGTGTGCCTGCAGGCGTACCTGTATCGCACGCGCGAAGACCTGGTCGAGCTCACCGGCCGGGGTATCGGCATTCGCCTGGTAAAGGGGGCCTACAACGAGCCGCCCGAGGTCGCGTTCCCGAAGAAGAGTGACGTGGACGCCAACTATTACGCGCTCGCGCAAGTGATGCTCGACGCCGGCACCCGCGCCAGCGGCGCCCGGCCGGTGTTTGGCACCCACGACGTCCAGCTGATCGATACCATTCGCCGGCACGCGGCGGCGACCGGCGTCAAGCCGGCCGAGTTCGAGTTCCACATGCTCTACGGCATCCAGAAGGCCACCCAGCTGCGCCTGGCCCGCGACGGCGCCTCGGTGCGGGTGCTGATCGCGTACGGCGCCTACTGGTTCCCCTGGTACATGCGCCGCCTGGCCGAGCGCCCCGCCAACGTCTGGTTCGTCGCCAAAAGCCTTTTTGGATAGCGACCCGGTCCGTGAGGACAAACCTTCAGGTTTGTCCGCGGACTACCGGTATCATCGATCCATGAGCGACGACACAGCACCGAAAAGCGCGATTGAACTGGCGATGGCGCGCTTGAAGAAACAGGATGCCGACGCCGGCGTCACCGAGCACCGGCTGACCGATGACCAGAAGAACGAGATTGGCGAGATCCGCAAGACCTATGCGGCCAAGCTCGCGCAGGAAGAGATTCTCTACAAGTCGAAGCTGGCCGCCTCGGTCGATTTCGAGCAGCGCCAGACCATGGACGATCACTACCGCCGGGATGTCGAACGCCTGACCCACGAGCGCGATCGGAAGATCGAGAAAGTCCACAACGCCTGATGGTCACCGACGCCGACATCTATGCTCGCATCGGCGAGGACGGCTTCGCTCGCCTCGTCACCGCGTTCTACGCGCAGGTTCCGTCAGACGATGTGCTTGGCCCGATGTATCCCGTCGATGACATGGTGGGCGCGGAGCAGCGCCTGCGCGACTTCCTGGTGGGCCGCTTCGGTGGCCCGCCACGCTACGAAGAAAGCCGCGGGCATCCGCGCCTGCGCATGCGACACCTGCCCTACAAGCTGGATCAGCACGCCCGCGATCGCTGGGTGCAGCTGATGGATCGCGCGCTCGACGAGACTGCGCTGCCGGCAGACGTGACGCAGTTCCTGCGGCACTTCTTCCATGAGATGGCGACGTTTCTGATGAATAGTCGAGCGTCAATGGACAGGAGATCACGAGGTCAGGAGAACAGGACTTTTAAATCCTAGTCTCTTGGTCTCCTGAACTGTTTGCTCTCATTCGGCTCGCAGCGCGACTAACGGATCCACTCGCGATGCGCGCAGGGCCGGCGCGAGGCAGGCGAGCGCGACGACCAGGCACTGCACCGCGACCACCACCAGGTACGCCACTGGGTTGAGGACGTTCACGCCGACGAGCGCCGCTTGTGCCAGCTGCGCCATTCCGGCCGCCAGCAGCACACCGACCACAAGGCCCGGCACCAGCAGCCGGCCGGCGCTTTTCAACACATCAGCGATCAGGTCGCGAGGCGTCGCACCCACCGACACCCGCACGCCGAACTCGCGCCGCCGCTGGTTGACGGCGTGAACAATCACGCTGGCGAGGCCCACGGTGCCAAGGATCAGCGCCAGGGCGCCGCAGATGGAGAACAACCAGCTCACCGTCCGGAATGGCCACAGCTGCACCGCCATCCGCTGTTCCATGGTCTTGGCCGACAGCAGTGAGATGTTCGGGTCGGTATCGTGAGCGGCAGTGGCGACCGCCCGGACGAGCGGAGCTGGTGCGGCCGCGGTGCGGACCACCACCGTTAGCGCACCGGCGTAGTCGTCGCTGTTGACGGGGAAGTAGATCGTCGGCCGCTCCTGATCGAGGCCGCGGGTCTGGTGCCTGGCCGTGATGCCGACGACGGTGACGGAGTGGCCGCGGTCAGTGATGCGGAGCGTCTCGCCGACGCCGCGGCCGTCAGGCCATTGCTGACGCGCCAAGGCGCCGTTGACGATCACCGAGGTGGCCGTGTCGGCGGGCGTGAACTCGCGGCCCGCCACCAACGCAATGCCCATGGTGGCGAAGAACCCGGGTCCGGCCGCGAGCGTCGGCACTCTCGGGCACGTGGCAGGCTCGCACACGCCGGCGTCCGGCCACACCGGCGTCTCGCGATCGAAGCCGATGAAGAACGGCGCGCGATCGGCGACGGCAGCTCCCGCGACACCGGGCAACGCCTTCACTCGGTCCAGCAGCGCGTCAACATATCGCCGCGAGGCGTCCGCGGCGTACCCGTTCGACGCGGGATGGAACTCGGCCACGACCAGGTGCTCGCGGGCAAAACCCATCGGCGCGGCTGCAAGGCTGCTGAACGATTGAATGAAGAGCACCGCCAGCGCAAGAAAGGCGGTGGAGCCGGCAATCTGCGCGCCGACCAGCCAGCGGCGCAGCGGCGAGGGCCGCCCGCTCGCGGACGTCCCACCCTGCGACCCGAGCACGCGCAGCACGTCGATGCGCGCCGCCGAAATCGCCGGCCACAGGCCGGGCAGCACGCCCGCCACGACCACGATGGCGGCGATGAACGCCACGACCGTCAAGTCGGGCGTGAGGTCGAGATGCTGTGGCTGCTCGATTGGGATGGCGAACGTGCCGACCAGCGACTGCGTCCACCATGCCAGCACCAGCGCCAGCGCGCCGGCCAGCGAGGCGATCACGAAGCCTTCCGTGATCACGAGCCGGAGCAGCCGCGCCGGTCTGGCGCCGAGGGCGGTGCGAATGCCCATGTCCCGTTCGCGTTCCAGCGCTCGGGCCAGCAGCAGGTTGGCGACGTTGAAGCAGGCCAGCAGCAGCACTAGGCCGATCAGGCCCATGCCGATCGCGGCGCCGGTGGCAATGGCGCGCCGTTCACCGCCGCCCTCGCTCAGCATCTGGAACCGCGCGCCGCGCGCGTGGTGCGAATCGGGCCAGTCGCGCGCCATGGCGGCGACCGCGGTGTCGAGTTGTCCCTGCACTTGGGCCGCGCTCGAGCCGTCGGCCAGGCGACCCAGGAAAAACAGCCACCGCGTTTCGCGCGCCAGCAACGCCGCGGGCATCCCCAGCAACTCCACATCGTCCAGCGGCAGCCAGACGTCGGGAGAGTAGATGCCGGCCGGTCCCGTGAACTTGCCCGAGATGACTCCGGCAACGCTGACGGTGGTGTCGTTCAACTGGATCGTGAGGCCGGCGAGCGACGGCGCCCCGAGCTTGTCGCGCCAGAAGCGTTCGCCGATCACGACCGCCGGCGCGCCGCCGTCGGCGCGCGCGACCACCAGCCGGCCCGCGACCACCGGCGCATCCATCATCGAAAAGTAGTTGGGCGAAACGAACAGGACCCACGCGGTGTCGGACGATCCGTCGTGGCGCCAGGCCAGCGAGGAGCGGCCCTCGGCTGCCAGCTCCAGCGAGCCGCGTGTGGCATCGGCGAAGCGCTGGAAGTCGGGCAGCGAGCCGTAGCCACCTTCGTCGCCGCCCGGCGTGGTGGCGAGGCGGCCCACATCCGGATGGCCACTGGTGGCCGACCCTTTGAAAAGCAGTGCGTTGACCACCGTGAATGCCACCGTGTTCACGCCCATGCCAATGGCCAGCGTCAGGACAGCCGTGGCGGCAAACACTGGGCGCCGGCGCAACTGCCGGAGGGCAATGCGCAGGTCATTTAGCAGGTGGGCCATCAGGTAAAAGGACGAATCGCGGCTTCATTGGTTCCAGTGGAGTAGGATGCGGGCATGCGAGACGTGCATGTTGTTTCAGATGGCAGCAAGCTCGGCCAGGACATCACCATCGGCGAGTTCCGGCTGCGCGCCGACGAGCCCGTCGACAAGACCGGCGCCGATACCGGACCCGAACCGCACGAGTTCCTGCTCGCGGCGCTCGGCGCCTGCACCTCGATGACGCTTCGGTTGTATGCCGAGCGGAAGGGCTGGCCGCTCAAAGGTGTGCACGTCCGATTGACCGGCGGGCCGGCGGACGGCAAGTACAACATCATCCGGCACATCACGATGGATGGTGAACTCGACGCCGGGCAGCGGGCGCGGCTGCTCGACATCGCCAGCAAGTGCCCAGTGCACCGCACCCTGACGGGAGAAGTCCTGATCGAGACGAAGGAGGGTGCTTGAGCAAGGACGTCATCAAGCGCTACACCAACGGCGAGGTCACGGTGATCTGGCAACCGTCGCTTTGCGTGCATTCGGCCATCTGTTTCCGCGCCATGCCGGCGGTCTTCGATCCGCGGCGGCGACCCTGGGTGGTGCTCGACGGCCAGACGACGGAAGCCATCATCACGCAGGTGGAGGAGTGCCCCTCGGGCGCCCTGTCGTACGAGCGGGTGACGGCCAAACCCGAGTAGCGACCCCACATATGGCGACGCCAGCGGGGGCCATCGTGTGGCGCTCTGGACGCTGGGGGGGCGGCGTCGGATGAGCTGGCGGAGCTGTTCAAGATGAGCCTCACCGCCTGGGCCGCGTTCCGCTACTACTGCGCCCGCGGAATGAAATAGAACTAGGGTGCCCACGGTGCCTACGGTGCCTAAAGTGCCCAAGGCCTGCTCAACATAAGCACCGGAAGCACGTTAGGCACCCTGGGCATCCCTTAGGCACCTTATTTTTCAGGTATGGCGTTTGCTTTCTCCATCGAGAGAAGTTCCAAACACCATGACGGCCCGCATCTTTTCCCCGATCCTTCTCAGCCTCCTTGGCATAACCGCCTTCGCGACCGGGTACACGATTTGGCAGATCAAGGCTGACGTGGATCGCGCGACGGCGCGCCTCACGCTGGATCCGGGTCCGGTGTCGACCGTGATCTTCGATGCGAAGGACCGCCCGATCTCCGCGCTCTACCGTGAGCATCGCCTGCCGGTATCGCTGGAAGAGATGTCGGATGACCTGGTCCAGGCCGTGCTCGTAACCGAAGACCGCCGGTTCTTCGAACACGACGGCGTCGATCGCCGGCGCATGGTGGCCTCGATGCTGACCAACGTCCGCGAGGGCCGGATTACGCAAGGCGCCAGCACCATCACCCAGCAGCTGGCGCGAGCGACCGGCCTCGGCCGCGGCCGCACCTATGGCCGCAAGCTGCGCGAGGTGTGGCTGGCGCAGCGGCTCGAAGAGAAGTACGGCAAGAGGGCCATCCTGCAGGCTTATCTCAATCACGTCTATCTCGGCGACGGCTACTACGGCGTCGAGGCCGCTTCGCTCGGGTACTTCGCGAAGCCGGCGGCGAAGCTGACCGCCGCCGAATCGGCGACGCTGGCGGCGCTCATCAGCCGGCCGTCGGGCTACGCGCTGCGTCGCACGCCGGAGCGCATCCGCGAACGGCGTGATTGGGTGCTGCGGCAGATGTTCGTGGCCCGCCAGCTAGACGAGGCGGAGTTCGGTGCCGCGATCGGAACGCCGGTCACGGCAACGGTCGTCAGCGCCGCCCAGCGCGCCTCGATCGATCCGGCGGCCATGACCCAGGGCCCGTACTTCGTCGGTCTGGTGACCGAGCAGCTGTATGACCAGTTTGGCGTCACGAAGACGCTCACCGGTGGTCTTCGTGTCTATACGACGCTCGATACCGAGGTGCAGCAGTTCGCGGAGACGGCGGTGGCGAAGCGGCTGACCGAACTGGACCGGCAGGGCACGGCGGGCGAGCCATTGCAAGCGGCCCTCGTCGCCATGGAGCCCACCACCGGCTACGTCCGCGCCATTGTCGGAGGCCGCGACTACGCCGAGAGTCCCTTTAACCGCGCGACCCAGGCCAGGCGCCAGCCTGGCTCGGCGTTCAAGCCGTTCGTGTTTGCCGCCGCGCTCGAAGCGGGCTTCTCACCCGGCACCACCATCGATGGCCTGGACGCGACCATCGACTCGGCGCAGGGCGCGTACCTGCCCGGCGGCGAGCACGAAGTGGATTCGACCACGTTGAGGTCGGCGCTGATGTCGTCGAGCAACCGCGCGGCGGTGCACCTGATGCAGCGCGTCGGCGTGCGATCCACCGTCGACCTGGCGACCCGCGTCGGCCTGCGCGAGATGCCGGCCGTGCCGTCGCTCGCGCTCGGCACCGGCGAAGTCAGCCTGCTCGACCTGACGTCGGCTTACACGGCCTTTGCCAATGGTGGCGTGCTGCAGCCGCCGGTGCTGATCCGGCGCATCGAAGACCGCGATGGCCGCGTCCTGTTTCGCGCCGACGAGCAGGGCCGCCGTGTCTTCAGCGAGTCGACGGCCTTCCTGATGGCGTCGATGCTTTCGGACGTGGTCGATCACGGCACTGGCTACGGCGCGCGCAAGGATGGCTTTCGGCTGCCGGCCGCCGGCAAGACCGGCAGCACCGACGATCACGCCGACGCCTGGTTCGTCGGTTTTACCTCGCGCCTGGCTGCCGGCGTGTGGATCGGCTTCGACCTGCCGCAGCCGATCATGCGCCGCGGCTTCGCGAGCGTCGTCGCGGTGCCGGTGTGGTCCGGCTTCATGAAGGCGGCGACGGAGGGGAACAAGGCGGAGTGGATGACGAGGCCGGCCGGCATCAGCCGTATTCGGCGCTGCCAGGAGTCGGGCGGGCTGGCGACGGATTATTGCGAGTTGCACGGCGCGGTCGCCGACGACCTGGTCGCCATCGGCCGCGCGCCTGACCCGTGTCCGCTGCTGCACCCATCGTTGCTCGCACTGCTACCGCCGCAATGAGTTGATATCTGCCTCATCTGACGCTAGGCTTAGGCGTTTGTGAGGCGGCCTTCATGCAGGTGATTCCGGTAACAGCCGTCCACCGTGGCTTCGGGACAACGTCCCGCAAAGACTCGTGGTGGGCGGCACCTCTCGGTGTTTTCGTTGGTCTCTCGGCCTTCGTTGTTTACGCCACGTGGGCGGCGTTTCAGGGTGAGCATTACCACTTCGGACCGTACCTCTCGCCGTTCTATGCGCCAGAGCTGTGGGGCGAGTCGCAGCATGCCTGGTTCGGCCCGAAGCCAGGCTGGTGGCCCGCGGTCATCCCGTTCTCGCCGGCCCTCCTGATCCTGCCGTTCCCCGGCGGCTTCCGCTTCACCTGCTATTACTACCGCGGCGCCTACTACAAGGCGTTCTGGGCGGACCCGCCGTCGTGCGCGGTGGGCGAGCCGCGCAAGAGCTATCTCGGCGAGAACTCCTTCCCGCTGATCCTGCAGAACGTCCATCGCTTCTTCATGTGGGTGGCGATCGTCTTCATCGGCTTCCTGGCCTACGACGTCTGGGTGGCCATGTGGTTCACCAACCCGGTGACCGGCGCTAAGGAATTCGGCATCGGCGTTGGCACCATCGTGCTCGCGGTCAACGTCGGCCTGCTCGCCAGCTACACCTGGGGCTGCCACGTGCTCCGCCACGTCGTCGGCGGCCGCAAAGACGAGCTCTCGAAGTCGCCGGCCTGCGACATGGCGTACTCGTGCGTGACCGCCTTGAACGTGCGGCACCAGCTGTTTGCGTGGTGCAGCCTGTTCTCGGTGATGGGCGCGGACGTCTACGTCCGGCTCTGCTCGATGGGCTACATCACCGACCTGAGGCTGTTCTGATGGCGGCCCACGCAACTTACTCGTACGACGTCCTGGTGATCGGGGCGGGCGGTGCGGGCCTGCGCGCGGCGATTGAAGCCGCGGGCGCGGGTGTCTCGGTCGGCCTGATCTGCAAGTCGCTGCTCGGTAAGGCTCACACGGTGATGGCCGAAGGCGGCATGGCCGCGGCCATGGCCCACAACGACGATCGCGACAGCTGGCAGGTGCACTTCGCCGACACCATGCGTGGCGGCCAGTACGTGAACAACTGGCGCATGGCCGAGATCCACGCCAAGGAAGCGCCCGACCGTGTCCGCGAGCTCGAGGCCTGGGGCGCGGTGTTTGACCGCACGCCCGACGGCCGCATCAACCAGCGCAATTTCGGCGGCCACCGCTATCCGCGCCTGGCGCACGTCGGCGATCGCACCGGCCTGGAGTTGATTCGCACGCTGCAGGATCACACCACGTACCTTGGCGTCACCGTGCACATGGAGCACACGGTGATCGAGCTAATCCTCGACGGGGGCCGAGCGGCTGGCGTGCTGGCCTACGACCGCGAGCGCGGTCGCTTCCACGTGTTCTCGGCCAAGGCCATCGTCATGGCCACCGGCGGCGCAGGTCGCGCTTACAAGATCACCAGCAACAGCTGGGAAGGCACCGGCGATGGCCACGCCCTGGCGTATCGCGCCGGCGCTGAGCTGATCGACATGGAGTTCATCCAGTTCCACCCCACGGGCATGGTGTGGCCGCCAAGCGTGCGCGGCATCCTGGTCACCGAGGGCGTGCGAGGCGAGGGCGGCGTGCTGCGCAACAGCGAAGGCCGCCGCTTCATGTTCGACGACATCCCCGACAACTACAAGCCGCAGACGGCCGCCGATCCGGAAGAGGGCTGGCGCTACGTCATGCAGGACAAGACCGCGCGGCGTCCGCCCGAACTGCTGACGCGCGACCACGTGGCCCGCTGCATCAATCGCGAGGTGAAGGCCGGTCGCGGCTCACCCCACGGCGGCGTGTTCCTCGACATCGCCTGGATCAAGGAGAAGATCTCCGACGCGCCAGCCCACATCAAGCGCAAGCTGCCGAGCATGTATCACCAGTTCAAGGAACTGGCGGACCTCGACATCACGACGACGCCCATGGAAGTGGGCCCGACGACGCACTACATCATGGGCGGGATCAAGGTGGATGCCGACTCGCAGGAGTCCACCATTCCCGGCCTGTTTGCGGCAGGTGAGTGCGCCGCCGGCATCAACGGCGCCAACCGCCTGGGCGGCAACTCGCTGTCGGACCTGATCGTGTTCGGCAAGCGCGCCGGCGAATACGCCGCGCAGCTGGCGCGCCAGAGCGCCCAGCCCAAGGTGGACAACGGTGCGGTCGAGCGT
This sequence comes from Vicinamibacterales bacterium, assembly GCA_038213735.1. Lineage (GTDB taxonomy): Bacteria > Acidobacteriota > Vicinamibacteria > Vicinamibacterales > UBA2999 > 12-FULL-67-14b. Next base: position 21,702 of record JBBQSP010000036.1, read on the forward strand.
GCGCTCAAGGCATCTCTCGAGCCGTTCGAGCGCGGCAGCGCCGGCGAGAATCCCTACAAGGTGCAGCAGGACCTGCAGGAAGCCATGCAGGCGCTCGTCGGCATCGTCCGAAACGAAGCGGAAATGCAGGAGGCCGTGCAGAAGCTCGTCGGCTTCAACGAGCGCGCGTCCCGCGCCGGCGTGGACGGCCACCGCGAGTACAATTCGGGTTGGCACACCTGCATCGACCTGCGGAACCTGCTCGACTGCTCCGAGGCGATTGCCCGTTCGGCGATCGAACGCAAGGAGAGCCGCGGCGGCCACTTCCGCGAGGACTATCCCGACAAGGTCGCCGAGTTTGGCACCTTCAACATCTCGACGAAGCGTCAGGCGGACGGCTCGATGAAAGTGTCGCGCCTGCCGCTGAAGGACATCCCGGCCGAGCTGAAGCAGGTCATCGAGGAGCAGAAGCAGTGAGCCAGGCCACCTTTCGGATTTGGCGCAGCGAGCCCGGCGGCGGCTCCGGCAGGTTTGTGGACTACACGACCGAGATTTCGGAAGGCATGGTCGTGCTCGACGCGGTTCACAAGGTGCAGGCTGAACAGGCGCCCGACCTGGCGTGCCGCTGGAACTGCAAGGCCGGCAAGTGCGGCTCCTGCTCGGCCGAGATCAACGGCAAGCCGCGGCTGATGTGCATGAGCCGCCTCAACTCGCTCGACCTGAACGAGCCGGTGACGGTCGAACCCATGCGCACGTTCCCGTTGATCAAGGACCTGGTTACCGACGTGTCGTGGAACTTCCGCGTCAAGAAGGGCCTGAAGAAGTTCAAGCCCCGCACGCCAGACGCGCCCGACGGCACCTGGCGCATGGCGCAACGCGACGTTGACCGGGTGCAGGAGTTCCGCAAGTGCATCGAGTGCTTCCTGTGCCAGGACGTGTGCCACGTGCTGCGCGACCACGACAAGCACGAGGAGTTCATCGGCCCGCGCTTCTTTGTCTATTCGGCGGCCCTCGAAATGCACCCGCTCGACAGCGACGACCGGCTGTTGGACCTGAAGGACAAGAACGGCATTGGTTACTGCAACATCACCAAGTGCTGCACCAAGGTCTGCCCCGAGCACATTCACATTACCGACAACGCGATCATCCCGCTCAAGGAGCGTGTGGTGGATCGGTTCTATGATCCGGTGACGCGGCTACTGCGAATGATTACGGGGTAAGGCCATGTTCGAGCTCAAGCGGCTCTCGACCTCTGCGATTCCCTCGGCGCTGGCCAAGGCCGAGCGCTATCGGCTCTTGAACGAGCCGGAAGAAGCGCAGAGCATCTGCGAAGACGTGCTGCACGCCGACCCGGCCAATGTCGATGCCGTGCGGACCTTGATCCTCGCCCTCACCGACTCGTTTCCCCACCAGGACGGCAAGACCGTGAGCCGGGCGCAGGACCTGGTCGCCAGGCTTCCGTCCGAGTACGAGCGGGCTTACTTTGGCGGCCTCGTGGCCGAGCGAAGGGCGCGCGCGCTGCTCAGCAAGGGCGGTCCCGGCCGCAGCTTGCCGGCGGGCGACTGGCTGCGCGAGGCCATGCAGGCGTTCGAGCGCGCCGAGGCGGTGAAGCCGGCCGACAACGACGATGCGTTGCTGCGGTGGAATGCGTGCGCGCGGCTGTTCGAGCGTCATCCGGAGTTGATGACGGTAGACGACGAACGCACCGCGCCGGTGATGCTGGAATAGGGGCGCGGTGAGCAGAGTTCGCCATTTCAAGACAAACGATTACAACCGTGCGATTTAGATAATCGTATCCTCTGCCTACAACGACAGAGGGGAAGCACCGGGTGGGGCATCGCCTTTCAAGACGCAATGTCCCCGCCCGGTTTTTATTGGGTCGCGGTATAATGCTGAACAGAAGGGCTTTAGCCCAGCTGTTGTCGACCACACAGTTTCAGGAGACCACTTGCCCATGTTCGAAAATGTGAACGGTTCGGGCCTCAATCGGCGCTCATTCCTCCGCGGCTCGGCCATGTTTGCGGCCGCCATCGGCGTGTCGGTGCTCCCCGCGTTCGCGCAGGAGCCCCAGCAGAAGCCGGAAGAAGAGAAGAAGAAAGAAGAGCCGAAGGATCCGTTTGCGGACGGCGACACCAAGGACGAGAAGAAGCTCGTCGACGCCGAGGGCCGCGAATACCGCGTCTGCCCGCAGTGCGCCTACAACATGTACAAGCAGGGCCGCATGTGGGTGTGCGAAAACTGCGGGTATAGCTACGTAGAATAGGCAACCCCTGAGGGTTGCCTCCACCGTTTCTGGCAACGCCCGGTTCCCGCGAGGGGGCCGGGCGTTTGCTTTTCTGTTGCCTCAGACTGTGGCGACCGTCTTTTCAATCAGGCACAGGAACGCCGTGATCGCCTTCTCGAGATGCGGCTCTGGCGTGTTCTCTTCCTTGCAGTGCGACAGGCCGTTCGAGGAATACGCGAACATCATCACTGTCGGCATGTGTGGCACCATTTCCGCTGCGTCGTGTAACGGGCCGGACGGCAACAGGGGGGCGTCGCCCGCTACTTCGCGGACGGCTTCGGTGCACAACGTAATCAGCTGCGGATCGAAGAGCCGCGGCTCAATCCGCCACAGCGGCCGCCACTCCACGCTCACGTTGTTGTGGCGCGCCGCCTTGCTCGCGGCCTCGCGGGCGTCGGCCAGCATTTGCGCCAGCACGGGTGCGTCGAGAGCGCGCTGATCGAGTGAGATCTCGCACACCCCGGGCACGGCCGTGACGATTCCCGGCTCCACCTTCACCGTGCCCACCGTGCAGACGACCCGGGCATCAGGGGTCGTGCGCTTGATGGCGATATCCCTGAACGCCAGCGCGCTCTCCGCCGCCGCCAGGAACGCGTCGCGCCGCATGGGAATAGGCGTGGAACCCGAGTGCGCAGCCTGGCCGGTGAATCGCAGCAGGTGGCGCTCCACGCCGAACGTCCCAAGCACAACCCCGGCCGGCTTGTTCAGGGCCTCGAGCACCGGTCCCTGCTCGATGTGCAGTTCGAGATACGCCCGGGCATCAATCGCCTTCAGGAACGTGTGCGCCTCGTACATGCCCGTCAGCTCGACGCCGTTCTCGCGCAGCGCGTCCACCAGCCGGGTGCCGGTCTTGTCGGCGAGGTGCTCGACGTCACCGACCTTCAAGGCCCCGCCGGCAGCCGATGAGCCGAGCAGGCTGCGCCCGAAGCGCGCGCCTTCCTCGTCGGCCCAATCCACCACCTTCAGCGTGACCGGCGGCCGCCGGTCCTTGAACCTCCGCAGCGCCTCGAAGCCCACCATTACCCCGAGCGCACCGTCAAGCCAGCCGCCGTTTGGCACCGAGTCCAGGTGGCTGCCAATAATGACGGTCCGGGCCGATTCGCCCGGCAGCGTCGCCCAGCTGTTACCGGCCGCATCGATCTCGGGCGTGATGCTAAGGGTCGCCAGCTTGGCGTTGAACCACTGGCGGGCGTCGCGCCAGACCGGCCCCCACGCCAGGCGCTGCGCGCCGTCGGGGGTCGAGGTGAGGGCGGCCAGTTCACGCAGGTTCGCGATCACGTCACGAGCGCTCATGACGCGAGAGTATACCCAAGGCCCGCGCGCAGCTGACCTAGAATGGCCGGGTCATGTCCTTGAAGCACCGCACCCTTTTCATCACCGGCGCCTCGCGCGGTATCGGTCACGCCATCGCCCTGAGGGCGGCGGCCGATGGCGCCAACGTCGTGATTGCGGCCAAGACCGTCGACCCGCACCCGAAGTTGCCGGGCACCATCCATACGGCGGCGGCCGATGTTGAAGCGGCCGGCGGGCAGGCCCTGGCCGTGGCAGTGGACATTCGCGACGAGGCGCAGGTGGAGGCCGCCGTCGCGGCGGCGGTGGCGCGCTTCGGCGGCATCGACGTCCTCGTCAACAATGCCTCGGCGATCAGTCTCACCGGCACGCTCGAAACGCCCATGAAGCGCTTCGACCTCATGCACCAGGTCAACACGCGCGGCACTTTCCTGTGCTCGCAGAAGGCGATTCCGCACTTGCTGAAGTCGGCCAACCCCCACATCCTGAACCTCGCGCCCCCGCTGCCGTCGATCACCGAGGCGAAGTGGTTCGCGCCCCACGTGGCCTACACCATGGCGAAGTTCGGCATGTCGCTGTGCGTGTTGGGAATGGCCGAAGAGTTCCGAGGGCAGGGGATTGCCGTCAACGCGCTCTGGCCAAAGACCACGATCGATACCGAGGCCATTCGGCTGATTGCCGGACAGGCCGCGCGCAAGATGACCCGCTCACCGCAGATCATGGCGGATGCGGCGTTCTGGATTCTCACGCAGCCCAGCCGCGCGTACACCGGCCGGTTCGCGATTGACGAGGACGTGCTGCGCGAGTCAGGCGAGACCGACCTGTCGCGCTATCGCGGCGAGGGGGTCCGGGAAGAGGATTTGATGCCGGACTTCTTCATCTAGAAGAGAAAAGGGCAGGCTGCCGAAGCAACCTGCCCTTGATGCCTAGACAAACCTGAAGGTTTGTCGCCACGTCCGCTAGAAGCGTCCGAGGCCAGTCCAGCGACCGGGTTCTTCACCGGTAAATACGCGCCAGCCAAGCGACGGCGAGCCGCCGCAGTGCGAGACCAGCATGTCCACCAGGTGCACTTGCGTGTTGCCCTCGTCTGCCTGCGCGCTGAAGTTGTAGGCGGCTTCGTCGCCCGCGGCGATAACCGGACGGCCGCCGTTCTGGCTGGGGCTGCGCGTTGGCTTGGCGTTGTAGCCCCAGCGGGTATCGAACGTGCGGAAATGATCGATCACGCGATCGAGCCACGGGTTGTTCTGGTACTGAACTCCCCCCGGGCAGGAATCGGTGGTGTTGCTGAACTTGGCGAGTTCACCGCGCATGTCGGGCAGCGGCAACTGCTGTCCGACACCCGGATTCGGCGTGCGCGCGCCCCCGCCGGGCGGCGGCGGCGCAGACTGCTGACCAGTGGTCGTGAAACCTCGGAATGCGGACCACGGCCCCGGTTGATCTTCCACTTCGACGCGCAAGCGCCAAAAGTACTTGGTCCCAGCGGCGAGAGGCGTCGCCACGGTGTAGGTCATGATGCCCTGGCTGTTGAGGGAACCAAAGCCACCTTCCGTGACCGTCTGGAAATTATCGTTGACGCTGATCTCGAAACGGTGCGGCATCGCCGGCGTATTGAAGCGTCCCACACCCGGCTGGGCGAGCAGGGTCGGCGTCAGGCTAAGGCCAGAGGAGTCGTTCACGGGCACCAAGCCCACAGGCTGGGTTGCCTTGACCGTGGAGCCGTCGGGATTCGAGGCCGCGCCACCCGATCCGACCACCGCGCTGGGCGAAGTGGGTGCGGGCATGCCGCCCTCACAGGCAACGAGGGTGACCGTGCAGAGTGCAGCCAGGGCCGCACCTTTCAAATGGGTGTGGTACATCATTTTCAAGCCTTGATTATTTATCGGATGGGCCGGCTCAGCTCAATATATTTTGTCGCAGCTGGGCAATACGCGCCTGAAATCACGAATATTGTAGGACATGCCTGCTGCTCAGCTTTCGGCCGCCCAGTTGCACGAGCCCATTCTGCCGCTGGCCCGGCCTCCGCAGGTCGTGCTTGCACCGGACCAGACGATTGACCAGGCCCTCCGGGCGATTCGCTCGGCCGCCTTGGCCAGTACGATCCACTACTTGTATGTCGTCGATGGCGATGCGCACCTAATCGGGGTGGTCCCGACGCGGCGGCTGCTGACGGCGGAGCCCCATCAGCGGGTCAGCGAGGTGATGGTCGACAACGTAGTGGCCATACCGGACTGGGCGACGGTGCTGATCGCGAGCGAGTATTTCGCGACCCGGCGGTTGCTGGCGTTTCCGGTGGTCGACGCGAAGGGCGTGCTGCTCGGGGTCGTCGACGTGGGCTTGTTCACCGACGAGGTGATCGACCTGGCCCGCCGGACCTACGACGACATCTTCCAGCTGATCGGCGTGCACGGCACCGCGCAGCGGTCGACCATGGATGCGTTCCGTGACCGCTTTCCCTGGCTGTTTTGCAACATCGTCGGGGGGCTGATGGCAGCCTTCATCGCGAGCCGCTTCGAGTATCTGCTGCAGGAGGTGGTCGTGCTGGCCCTGTTCATTCCCATCGTGCTGGCGCTCGGCGAAAGCGTCAGCATGCAGGCGCTGAGCCTCACGCTGCAGAGCTTCACCGACGGTCCCTTTGTGCCGAAGCGCCTGGCGGCGGCGCTGTGGAAGGAGTTCCGGACCGCGGTCGTGCTGGGCCTGGGCTGCGGTGCTGTGGTCGGCGCTGTGGTCGTCGTGTGGCGTGGGGAGCTGATGGTGGCCGGGGTGATTTTCGCGGCGATCGCGCTGTCGATGGTCGTGGCCTGCCTGTTGGGCGTGGCGTTCCCCGCGGTGCTCAAATACGCCAAGGCCGACCCGCGGATCGCGGCGGGCCCGGTGGTGCTGGCGGTGGCAGATGTGGTGACGCTGTTCTTCTACTTCGGCCTTGGCGCCCGCTTCCTGGCCTGAGGCCGTCCGGGAAACGCCCGTCGCAGCTCGGCCGCCGTAACTTCGCGCCATGCCCCAGGCGCCAGCGTGCCCAGCGCGAGGCCCCCGTACTCCACGCGTCGCAGCCGCGTCACCGGATGGCCGGCGGCGGCCAGCATTCGGCGCACCTCGCGGTTCCGACCCTCGGTCAACGTCAGCACCAGGTGGCTTTCGCGATTCGACGCTTTGCGAATGTCGGCGGTGGCGGCGGTGAGGCGCTCGCCATCGACGTCAATGCCGCGCTGCAGCACCGGGATCGTGGCCGGTGCGACGCGCCCCTGGACCGTGACCAGGTAGACGCGCGGCACGCCGGAGGCCGGGTCGGTCAGCCAGTCGGCGAAGCGCGTGTCGTTAGTCAGGATCAACAGGCCGCTCGTGGCGAGGTCCAACCGGCCGACGGGCATCACGGGCACCGGCACGCCCTGGAGCAGGTCGAACACGGTCTTGCGGCCCTCCGGATCCGAGCGGGTCGTGACCACCCCCCGTGGCTTGTGCAGCACGATGGTGCACGGGCGCGGCGCGGGCGCGGCCGCGCCGTCGATGGCGATCGCGGCGGCTTCCGGGACCACCAGCTGGCCGGGATTGGTGACGCGCACGCCGTTGACGGTGACGCGCCCCTTGGCGACGAGGGCGCGGGCCTGGGTGCGGCTCGCCAGCCCCAGTTTCGAGACCGCGCGCTCGAGCGGCACGTGACCCCGTCGGGCCGGGCTAGCGATAGTTGCCAAACTGGAGGGCGACCCCGAAGTCCTTGGCGCGCAGCGCCTGCATGGCGTCCTGCAGTTCGTCCTTCGACCCCGATGTCACGCGCACCTGGTCCGCCTGGATCTGCGCCTGCACCTTCTTCTTTGACTCCTTCAAGTGCTTGACGATGTCCTTGGCGGCATCGCTCGGAATGCCCTGTTGCAGCGTAATCACCTGCTTGACCGTGCTGCCCGACGCCGGCTGCGTTTCTTCGCGTTTCAGGTTCTTCACCGGCACGCCGCGCTTGATCAGCCGCGTCTGCAGCACGTCCCACACCGACTCGAGCTTGAAGTCGTCCTCGGCGGTGAGGGTCAGGGTGTTGGCCTTGGCGTCGAGGTCGATGGCGGCGCTCGATCCCTTGAAGTCGAAGCGTTGGGCAATTTCCTTGCGCGCCTGATTGACAGCGTTGTCGACCTCGGGCATGTCGATGTTCGACGTCACGTCGAACGAGTAAGCGGTGGCCATGACCGGATCCTAACTGATCGGTAACCCCGACGCGAGTGTCCGGCGGCGACACCCCTCGCTCTTATCGTCCGTCGGCGACGAAAATACCTACTTATTGCCGGGCTCATCCCCCACGTACGCTGATTGAGTGATTCTTTTTCCGATTGCCGAGTACTGGTGGTTCTACGTTGCGTTTACCGGCTTTATCCTGGTGCTGCTCGCCGTCGACCTGGGGGTGTTTAACCGCAAGGCGCATGTCGTGTCGATTCGCGAGGCGGCGAAGTTCAGCGCCCTCTGGATCTCGCTGGCGCTGGTCTTCAACGCGCTCCTCTATTACTACGCGCTGAACAAGTTTTCGAACGATGCCGCGTTGCTGGCGACACCCGGCTTTGACCCGGCCGCCACGGCGGCGCGGGTCGCGCTCGAGTTTCTCGCCGGCTACGTCGTCGAATACACCTTGTCGGTCGACAACATGTTCGTGTTCGTCGTGATCTTCTCGTTCTTCAGGGTGCCGTCGCAGTATCAGCACCGGGTGTTGTTCTACGGCATCCTGGGCGCGCTGGTCTTCCGGGCGACGTTCATCGCCCTCGGGTCGGTGCTGCTGTCGTATCACTGGATGATCGTCCTGTTCGGTGTGCTGCTGATTTACACCGGCTTCAAGATGCTCAGCCACGACACCGGCGAGATGGATCCGAGCAAGAACCCGCTGGTGCGGCTGACTCATCGGCTGATGCCGGTGTCAGACCAGTACGACGGCAAGAACTTCTTCTCGAAGATCGATGGCAAGTGGCACGCGACGCCGCTGTTCCTGGCACTGATGGCGATCGAGATGAGCGACATCGTGTTCGCGATCGATTCGGTGCCGGCGATTTTCGCGCTGACCCGCGAACCGATGATCGTGTTCACGTCCAACGTGTTCGCGATCCTGGGACTGCGGTCGCTCTATTTCGTGCTGGCGGGCATGGTCGCCAAGTTCACGCTGTTACGCTACGGCCTGGCCGGGGTGCTGATGTTCATCGGCCTCAAGATGATTTGGCTGAACCAGTACTGGGGCGGGCACTTCCCGATCGTCTGGTCGCTGGCCATCATCGGCACGCTGGTCGGCGGTTCGATCATCGCCTCGTTGTTCCTCGGCCGCGACAAGGCGGCGTAGACTAGGAACGACGTGCCAAGGGTGCCAGCGGTGCCAGGGGTGTCAACGGGGCACCCCGGAGCTCGCGACGTGATGATCGCTCGGCCCGGCGAGTCTGCGCCGGTGACTGACCGCGTGGCGGTCGAGGAGCCGATGGAGGTACGCGTCAACGGCGCGCCCTTCGCCGTCATCATGCGCACACCGGGCGCCGACCGCGACCTGGCCGCCGGCTTCCTGCTGGCCGAGGACGTGATTCGCTCAGAAGCCGAGATTGGCGCGATCGAATACTGCGCCGATCCAGATGACGAGCAGCGCGAGAACACCATAAACGTGACGGTGCTCGGTGATGCGGTGGCGCGTCTCGACGTGCGCCTGGGCGAGCGCCGGCAGGTGATGATGACGGCGTCGTGCGGAATGTGCGGCCGGCGGACCATTGCCTCGCTGCGCGCGCGCGTGTCAGCAGTAGCCGGGCAATGGACCGTCCCGGCCAGCGTGATTGCCGCTCTGCCGGATCGGTTGCGCGCCAGCCAGGCGGTGTTCAAGGCGACCGGCGGCCTGCACGCCGCTGGACTCTTCGACCGGACCGGTGCGCTGCAGTTGTCGGCCGAAGACGTCGGCCGCCACAACGCTGTGGACAAGATTGTCGGCCGCACCCTGCTGGCGGGTCAGCATCCGCTCGACGACCGGCTGCTGCTGGTGTCGGGCCGAACCTCGTTCGAACTGGTGCAGAAGGCGCTGCTGGCCGGCGTGCCGCTGATCGCGGCGGTGTCGGCGCCATCGAGTCTGGCCATTGATTTGGCCACCGAGGCCGGGATGACGCTGTGCGGCTTCGTCCGCGGCGCCACCTTCAATATCTACAGCCACCCGCACCGGATTGGGGCCTGACCCCCTTTTTCACCAAATGGTGGATTGGGGTCAGGGCTCCGCGACCTGGCTGTCATAGATTGTCCCAAGCTGACCGCAATCGTCCGAATGACGGGTGTCCCCAATCCACCATTTGGTGAATTTGGGGGTCAGGCCCCAACCTGGCAGTTTGGGCACCAATAGGTGGTTCGCGCGTCGAGGCCCATCTTCTTTGACGCGATGGCCGCGCCGCATTTGCGGCATGGCTTGCCGCCGCGGCTGTAGACCCACAGGCTGTCTTCCGGATCCGATCGCCGGTCACCGCGCCGGAGCGAGCGATAGGTCTGGATCGCGGCTGGCGTGCCGTCCACCACGTTGGCTTGCAGCAGCGATCGCGCAAGGTCCATCACCCGCTCGAGCGCGCTTTGCTCGACCGCGCTGGCGGGCGTGTCGGGGTGAATCCCGGCAAGAAATAACACTTCCGATTTGTAGACGTTGCCAATCCCCGCCACCAGCCGCTGATCGAGCAGCGCTTGCGCGATCGGTAGCGCTCCGGCGGCCCGCACCCGGCGGATGGCCTCGTCACGACCGAACCCGGGCTTCAGCAGGTCGGGGCCGAGCGCGGCAACCGGATCGGTCGACGCGAGCTGCTTCGCGGTCACGAACTCCGCCACCGGCACCTCGAACGCGACCGCCACCCAGTCGGCGGTATCCACCCGCACGCGCATGGCTTTCGGGCCACGCCACCAGCGCTCACCGTGCCGATAGACATGCCACGAGCCGTTCATCCGCATGTGCGTGCGGAGGATCAAATCTCCCTCGAACACGATCAGCACGTGCTTGCCGGCGGCCTCGCAGCGCTCAATCATCCTTCCCGCGATCGGCCCATCGTCGTTGACGCGCGCCAGGTGCGCGTACGCAGTGTCGAACTTCGTCGCGCGATGTCCGGCGAGCACCTTCTGCAGCGTGCGAGCCGTCCGGAAGATGGTGTCGCCTTCAGGCATCGCCGGACTCGTCGTCCTTGGAATCCGCCGCCGCCCCGCGTTTCGCCACTCGCAGTTGCACGCCCATGCTGGTCGAAGCGAAGCCGTGCTCCAGAAGAAACTGGCTGGATGGATCAGTTGCGGCGGGTTGCCCGTTGATCTCCTCGATCAGCCACCCGCGCCGCCCGTCCGGGGCGTGGCCGGCAATCTTGACGAGTTCCCGGGCGAGTGCGCGGCCTGCGTGCGATCGCTCGGGCTCGTCTCCAGGCAGCGACACCACCAGGTGCCGGTCGCCGCGCCCAATCCAGGCGGCCAGCTGGCCATTCACCAGGACCACACGCGATCCGGCGGTTCGGGTGGCCTTCTCGAGGGGCCACGGGATCAGGATGCCGTAGGGATTCGCCGGGTCGGTAGCCGACAGGGTGATCGTGACGTCGCTGGCGGTTGCGTCACGGGCATCGCGCAGCAGATCGACGGCGCCCGGTTGCGCGAATTGCGCGGCACCGAGCCCTGCCACGAAATATCCGCGCCGGATACGGCCAGTTTCTTCGAGCCGTCGCAACACCGGATACAGCGTCGAGAAGCCGCCCGGGAGTTGTTCGATGACGGCGATATCCCGGGTGACCACGCCGTGCCGCATCAGCAGCTGATTCGCCATGGCCGCGGCCCACGTCGTCGGCGTGCCGTCAGCGGCCGGCGCGAGCGCCCACCGTCCCTCGGCCGATGGCGGCACCAGCCGACGCGATCGGAAGTGCCCACGGCCCGCACGCCTCGCCCGTTCGGGCGGCGCCGCAAACGCCCGCAGCGCGTGCAGCGTGTCATTGGTGACCAGTCCCTTCCAGACCAGATCCCAGAGCGCATCCAGGGTTTCCTGCGGGAAGCCGCCACCTGCGGCCTCGTGCAGGGGGCCAAAGAACGACGCTCCCTGCCGCGCCAGGAACGCGACGATGCGCGCGTCGCGATCGGCGAGCCCGGCCTCTCGCGCCGGATTCATGGCGGCGAGGGGCCGCAGCTTCGCCACATGGTCGGTGAGGTAGAGCGCGATGCGGCCATCGCGCTCACCGAGTGACTCGATCCCGACCCAGGTCACCTCGCCGGCGCCCATCAGCGTGTCGAGCATCGCCGGCGCGTAGTCATAGACACGGGCCGCCAGCACCTCGCGGTCGACGAGCGACGCGACCAGCGGGACTCCCTGCAACTGTTCGATCGCGTCAAGAAGACCGTCGAGGCCCGCGCGCGGCCGCACCAGGCCATGCCAGCGGACCAGGAAGCGCCCGAGGGCTCCCGCATCGACCGGCTCCACTTCCTGCCGCAGCTTGGCCAGCGATCGCTGACGCACGCTGCGCAGCACTTCGGCGTCGCACCACTCGCGCCCGCGGCCGTCAGGCCGGAACTCGCCGTCCATGACCCGTCCCAACGCCCGCAGGCGCACGAGCGTGGCATCGACGACGGCGACACCCAGGCCGAGCCGGGTGCTCACATCGGCGCTGATGAACGGCCCGTGCGTTCGCGCGAACCGGCGAACCAGGTCGCTGACGGGATCGGCGAGCGATTCCAGCAGCGCATCGGGCAGGCCCGGCGGGAGCGGCGTGCCGATGGCGTCACGGAACCGCGCGGCATCCTCCACGGCGATCAGCCTGGGCTCGCCGGCGATGCGCACTTCGACGGCTCGACGGGTTGACGTCAGCTCGGGGATTGCCACCGCGGCCACGTGCGACTCGCAGCGCGCGGCGATCTCGTCTCGCGACAGGTCGCCGAGGCGCAGCAGCAGATCGTGGACGGCGTCGGTGGACCGGGCGTGAAACCGTTCGGGCAGGTGCTGCAAGTCGGCTTCCAGTGATTCGAGCGCGCCCGCGTCCAGCAGGTCCCGCAGGCCGGTATCGCCGATCAGATCGCGGAGCTGCGACTGGTCCACCGACAGGGCCTGCGCGCGCCGCTCGGCCAACGGCGCATCGCCGTCGTAGATGTAGTTGGCGACGTACCCGAACAGCAGCGAGGTCGAGAACGGCGACGGCTTGGCCGACTCGACGTGCACGACGCGGATGCTGCGGCTGCGCACACGCGTGAGGATGTCGGTGAGCGCTGGCAGGTCGAAGATGTCGCGCAGGCACTCGCGATAGGTTTCGAGGATGATCGGGAACGACCCGAAGCGGGCGGCCACCGCCAGCAGGTCCGACGCGCGCTTGCGGAGTTGCCAGAGCGGCGTCCGGGCGCCGGGTCGCCGGCGGGGCAGCAGCAGGGCGCGGCCGGCTGCTTCCCGGAATCGCGCCGAGAACATGGCGGTCGAGCCGAGCTGGCGGACCACCTGCTCCTCGACCTCGTCCGGATCGGGCAGCAGCAAGGCCACGTGCGGCAATCGCTCGCCATCCGGATAGCGCACCACGAACCCATCGTCCGACCACATCACCTCGACGTCCACGCCGGCTTCGTCGCGAATGCGCGCGGTGACCGCCATGGCCCACGGGGCGTGCACGCGGCTGCCGAGTGGCGAGAGCACCGCGACCCGCCAGTCGCCCAGGTCATCGCGCGACTGTTCGATCAGGATGGTGCGGTCGTCAGGCACCGTGCCGGCGGCGGCGTCCTGATCGTCGAGGTACCGCATCAGGTTCTCGCTGGCCATGGCATCCAGGCCATGGTCGGCTTGCAGCGACTCGAGCGCCTCGGCCCGCGGGCGCTTGCGCAACTCGCGGACCAGCTTGCCGATGGCCATGCCGAGTTCGACCGGGCGCCCCGGTCCCTCGCCCTTCCAGAACGGCATCTTGCCCGGCTGGCCGGGAGCGGGGGAGACCAGCACCCGATCGTGAGTGATCTGATCGATGCGCCAGGTCGAGGCGCCCAGCAGGAACGTTTCGCCGGCCCGCGCCTCGAACACCATCTCTTCATCCAGCTCGCCGACTCGCGCCTTGTCCTTGTCGGCGCCGGTGAGGAAGACGCCGTAGAGCCCGCGATCGGGAATGGTGCCGGCGTTGGAGATCGCCACGCGCTGCGCGCCTTGCCGCCCGGTGACCGCGCCGTTGACACGGTCCCAGGTAATGCGCGGCCGCAGCTCGGCGAAGTCGTCCGAGGGATAGCGGCCCGACAGCATGTCGAGCACGCCGTCAAAGATGGTGCGGCTCAACTCCGCAAAGGGCGCCGCCGACCGCACGGTTCGGAACAGTTCGTCGACCGGCCAGTGCTCCATCGCCACCATGGCGACCAGCTGCTGGGCGAGCACGTCGAGCGGGTTGCGCGGGTAGCGCGACGACTCCACTTTGCCGGCGCGCATCGCTGCTGTCACCGCGGCGCAGGCGACCAGGTCGCCGCGAAACTTCGGGAAGATGATCCCCTCGCTGACCTCGTTGATCGAATGGCCGGCGCGGCCAATGCGCTGCAGTCCGCTGGCCACCGATGGCGGCGCCTCGATCTGAATCACCAGGTCGATGGCGCCCATGTCGATGCCGAGTTCGAGCGACGAGGTTGCCACCAGGGCGCGCAGGTGCCCGCCCTTCAGCAGGCCTTCGATCTCGGTGCGCTGCGCCCGCGCCAGCGAGCCGTGGTGCGCGCGGACCAGCGCTTCGCCGGCCAGCTCGTTCAGCGCGCCGGCCAGCCGTTCGGCCAGGCGGCGGCTGTTGACGAACAGCAGCGTGGAACGATGGGAGCGAATCAGCTCGAGAAGCTTCGGGTGGATCGAGCTCCAAATTGACTGGGCCACGGGGCCGCGTGACGCCGGCCCGCTCGGCTGCTCCGCGGGCTTGCCCATGGCCGCCATGTCCTCAACCGGCGTCTGCACCGTGACCGCGAGCTTCTTCGGCGCGCTGGCATCGATGATAGTCACCGGCCGATACGTGACCGCACGCTCGTCTTCAAACTCCGAGTGCACCGAGGCGCTGAAGTCTGGCTTCGGTGCACGAGTCTTGAGCGAGCGATTCGACTTCGCAGAAGTCGAACCGCGAGTCGAAAGAGTGGTTGGCCTTTTTGGAAACGCGCCGCCCAGGAACTTCGCCACCTCCTCCAACGGCCGTTGCGTCGCCGAGAGTCCAATGCGCTGCAAGGGCTTCGCGACCCGCCGCTCCAGCCGTTCGAGCGACAACGCCAGGTGCGCACCGCGCTTGCTCGGCACCAGCGCGTGAATTTCGTCGAGGATGACGGTTTCGACCGACCGCAGGCTCTCGTGCGCGTTCGACGTCAGCAGCAGGAACAGCGACTCCGGGGTCGTAATCAGGATGTCGGCCGGCGCGCGCTGGAACCGCGCCCGCTCGGCCGCCGGCGTATCGCCCGTGCGCACCGCAATGGCCGGCACGTGAAACGGGAGCCCGTGGCCGGTGGCCACGTTGGCAATGCCGGCGAGCGGCGCGCGCAGGTTCCGCTCGACGTCCACCGCCAATGCCTTGAGCGGCGAGAGGTAGAGCACCCGGCAGCGTCGCTTGGCGTCGGGCACCGGCTCGAACATGAGCCGGTTCAACGACCACATGAACGCCGCGAGTGTCTTGCCACTGCCGGTCGGCGCCAGGATCAGCGTCGATTCGCCGCGCGCAATCGCGGGCCACCCGCGCTTTTGTGGCATCGTGGCGTCGGCAAAGACGGCGCGAAACCATTCGGCCACGGCCGGATGGAAGTTCGACTGGAGCGGGTCAGCCACATCCTTTATTTTGTGTCATAATCGGCGGCTACATGGGTGACGCTGGCGAAGGCCTTATTGACGCTGAAGCGCGCTTGCAAGAGCGCATGGACGAACTCGAGGAAAGCCGCAAGGTCGCGAAGGACAAGGGCCCCAAGGTTGACCCCGAAATCGCGCGGCAAACCGAATCGCTGCGACTGGCGCGGACCGAACTGCAGCGCCAGCTCGAGCTGACGACCCACGCGGTGCGTCGCGAGCAAATCGGCCACGCGGTGGCCGAAATCGACCGCCGCCTCGCGGAAGTCGGCACTAAAAAGAAGAAGTAGTCTTCTTCAGCTCGTCCGACGTTTTCGCCGGAAACGGCGAGTCCGGCGCCGGCGGGCCACCGGTGGTCCGCAGGATGAAGGTCTGGCCGACCGGGCTGGCGGCCGACCGGCGAGCCCCCCCCGACAATCAGCCGTTCCGAGGAGACCCGCATCCAGGTGCGATGGTAGTGCGTGTGATATCCTTCACAAGCACGTTAAAAACCTGCGTGCGTGACATAATTTTCCGGGCGAACGACACATGGACGGCTGGGGCGGAATCCTACTACTTGCGGCGATCGGGGTCGGCTTCGGCATTGTCTCCGTGGTGCTGTCGTACTTCCTCGGCCCGCGCAATCCCACGCCCGAAAAGCTGGCGGCGTACGAATGCGGCATGCCGCCGGTGGGCGACGCCCGCGAACGCCAGTCGGTCAAGTTCTACCTGATCGCGATGATCTTCCTGCTGTTCGACATCGAAGTGGCTTTCCTCTATCCCTGGGCCATGGCGATGCGCGATCTGGGCTGGACCGGCCTGATTCAGATTGTCGTCTTCTTCATGATCCTGATCGTTGGCTACATTTACATTTGGCGCAAGGGCGTGCTCGATTGGGGTCCCGAATTTGATCCTGATTACAAGGTGGCGCCCAAACCCGGTCCGGCCGTGGTGAAGAGATACCGTTATGGGACTCGAAACTGATTACGAAATCCCCGTCCTGACGACCTCCGCTGAATTCATGATTCAGTGGGCGCGGCGTTCGGCGATCTGGCCGGTGGCGTTCGGCCTGGCGTGCTGCGCGATCGAGATGATGGCGACGGGCGCCGGCCGCTACGACCTGGCGCGCTTTGGCGCCGAAGTGTTCCGCGGCTCGCCCCGGCAGGCAGACCTGATGATCATTGCCGGCCGACTCTCGCGCAAGATGGCGCCGGCGATGCGTCGCATCTACGACCAGATGCCCGAGCCGAAGTGGGTGATCTCGATGGGCGCCTGCGCGTCGTGCGGCGGCGTGTTCGACAACTACGCCATCGTCCAGGGTTCCGACCAGGTCGTGCCGGTTGATGTGTTCATTCCCGGCTGCCCGCCGCGTCCCGAGGCGCTGATCTACGGGATCGTGCAGCTGCAGAAGAAGATTGCCGCCTCGAAGCTCGATCAGACCCCGAAGGTCCGCATCGCATGACCGCTGACGAGTTGATCGCCGCGATCGCGCCGGCGGTGCCTGGCGCGAGCTACGTCGCGCTGGCCTCGGCCGACGCTGCCGTGACGCCGACGATCGGCGTGCCGCGCGAGTTCATCGTTCAGACATGCCGCGCCTTGCAGGCCCCGGGCCTCGAGTTCATCGCGTTCTCGGACGTCACCGCGGTCGACTTCCATCCGAATCGCCTGCCGCGCTTCGATCTCGTCTATCACCTGGTGTCGCCGCACCGCCGCGCGCGCGTCCGGTTGAAGGTGCAGATCAACGCGCAGGAAGCGATCGAGACGCTGTCGGTGCTCTACCCGGGCGCCGGCTGGCCCGAGCGCGAGCTCTACGACTTGTTTGGCCTCGTGTTCGACGGTCACACCGACCTGCGCCGGTTGATGATGCCCGACGAGTGGGAAGGCCATCCGCTGCGCAAGGACTACCCGGTGCAGCTACGGAAGGACGCACAGACCTACATGCCGCTGCAGGTCACTGAAGAAGAGTTCAGGGCGAATATGGAGCGCGATCGCTACCAGCGGACGGCTGCCAAACCGAAATGACGGGCGAGGCGCGAACTAGCCGGGCGGCGGCAACGCTGCGCGAGGCCGCGCGGGCTCATGAACGGGCGGCGCATGACGTTCGGGCTTTGGCGCAAGCCGCCGAGGCGATGGTGTCGGCGCTGCGGCAGGGACGCAAGATTCTGGTGTTCGGCAACGGCGGCAGTGCGGCCGACGCCCAGCACTTCGTGGCCGAACTCGTTGGTCGATACCTGGTTGAGCGCCGGGCGTGGCCCGCAATCGCGCTTTCGACCGATACCAGCATCCTGACCGCGCTCGGTAACGACTACGGGTTTGATCGCGTGTTTGCGCGGCAGATCGAGGCCCACGGCCAGGCTGGCGACATCGCGCTGGGAATTACCACCAGCGGGAACTCGCCGAACGTGCTGCGGGCGCTCGAGGAAGCGCAGCGGCGGGGGCTCGTGACCATGGCCCTGACGGGGCGAGGCGGCGAGGCCGGAGCGCTGGCAGCGATTCATCTCGCGGTGGACGACGATCGGACGCCGAGAATTCAGGAAGTGCACATCACCATGCTGCACATCCTTTGCGAGTTGGTTGAGGAAGAGCTGAATGGCTGACGTACGCACCGAGACGATGACGGTCAACATGGGGCCACAGCACCCCAGCACGCACGGCGTGCTGCGGCTGGTGCTGGAGCTCGATGGCGAGACCGTGGTGTCGGTGTCGCCGACCGTCGGCTACCTCCACACCGGCATCGAGAAGACCTGCGAGCAGAAGAAGTGGCAGCAGGTGATCCCGCTCGTCGAGCGCATGGACTACCTCGGCGCCCAGTCCAACAGCCTGGCGTTCTGCCTGTCGGTCGAGAAGATGCTCGGCCTCGACGAGCGGATGCCGGCGCGCGTCAGCGCCATCCGGGTGCTGATCGCCGAGCTGCAGCGCCTGAGCAGCCACCTCGTGTGGTTCGGTACCCACGCCATGGAGATCGGCGCCATCACCGGCCTGCTCCACGCGCTGCGCGAGCGCGAGATCATCATGAACCTGAACGAGATGCTCGGCGGCTTCAGGTTTTTCCCCAGCTACATCCGGGTGGGCGGCCTGAAAGAAGACATCCCGCGTGGGTACAAGGAAGCGGTCCGGGCGTTCCTCGACCGGATGCCGGGCAAGATCGATGAATACGAAACGCTGATCACCAAGAACCCGATCTGGATGGACCGCACGCGCGGCGTCGGCGTGATCAGCTACGAAGACTGCTGCAAGTGGGGCCTGTTTGGCCCGATCGCGCGCGCGGCCGGCGGCGACTACGACGTCCGTCGCGCCTTCCCGTACTGCGATTACGACACCTACGAGTTCGACGTGATCGGCGCCTCGAACGGCGACGTCTACGACCGCTACCTCACGCGCATGGCGGAAATGCGCGAAAGCGTCAAGATCTGCAACCAGGCGCTCGAGCGCATTGACCCGGTCGGCGCGTGGGCGTGCGACGACAAGCGCGTCGTGCCGCCGCCCAAGGACCAGGTCTACACGGAAATGGAAGCGCTGATTCAGCACTTCCTGATTTACTCGCAGGGCTTCAAGGTGCCGGCGGGCGACGCCTATGTCCCGGTCGAAGGCCCGCGCGGCGAGCATGGCTGTTACGTGGTCTCGGACGGCACCAATCGTCCCTGGCGCGTGCACATGCGCGCGCCGGCGCTGTTTGCCTGCCAGGCCCTGCACAAGTTCGTCGTCGGAGGCATGATCGCGGACGTGATCGCCGTGATCGGATCGCTCGACGTCGTGATGGGAGACGTGGATCGATGAGCTTTCATCCCACGATGCCGTACGGCACGGAGGGTTGGCATCGCTCGATGCGGGCCACGCTGCCGGAGGGGCCGGAGTTCGCCTTCAGCGCCGGCACGCGCGCGCAGTTCGAGGAGTTTGCCGCGCACTACGCGCCCGAGCATCGCAAGTCGGCGGTGCTGCATGCGCTCTATCTCGCGCAGGAGCAGCAAGGCTACATCAGCAACAACGTGGCGCGCCACGTGGCCGAGGTGATTGGCTGCACGACCGCCGAGGTCGAGGACGTCGTCTCGTACTACGTGATGTTCCACCGCAACCCGGTGGGCAAGTACGTGCTGCAGGTCTGCACGACCCTGTCGTGTGCCCTGGCCGGCGCCGAACGCGTCGTCGAAGAGCTCGAGCACAAGCTGGGGATCAAGGCCGGCCAGACCGACCCGACCGGCATGTTCACCATCCAGCAGATGGAGTGCCTTGGCGCGTGCGACCGCGCGCCGGTGGTGATGGTGAACAACGATCACTGGCACGAGCACCTGGCGCCCGAGGCGGCCGGCGCGTTCGTGGACCGGATCAAGGCCGATGGCCTCAAGGCGCTTGGCGGCTGCCACCTCGCCATCGAGGGCCGTCCCGAAAGCGAGTGGAAGGGCAAGACCACCACGCCGGTGAAGCCCAAGTCGGTGCCCGACTACGAACCCGTGCTGACGAAGTACGCGTACACGCCGGGCGGCGCGGAACTCGATCACTACGTCAAGAACCAGGCCGGCTACGAAGGGCTGAAGAAGGCCCTGGGCATGACCCCCGACGCGGTGATCGAAGACGTCAAGAAGTCGGGCCTGCGCGGCCGTGGCGGCGCCGGCTTCCCGACCGGGCTCAAGTGGCAGTTCGTCGACAAGAAGTCGCCGAAGCCCAAGTTCATTGTCTGCAACGCCGACGAGAGCGAGCCGGGCACGTTCAAGGATCACCTGTTGATGGAGCGCAACCCCCACCTCCTGGTGGAGGGATGCCTGATCGGCTGCTTTGCGATCGGTTCGAAGGCCGCCTACATCTACATCCGCGGCGAGTTCCAGCACCTCTTTCCGACCATGCAGAAGGCCATCGACGATGCCCGCCAGGCGGGGTTCGTCGGCAAGAACATTCTCGGTTCGGGCTTCGACTGCGAGGTCTACCTGCACCGCGGCGCCGGCGCCTACGAAGCCGGCGAAGAGACCGCGCTGCTCGAATCGCTCGAGGGCAAGCGCGCGCAGCCGCGCTTCAAGCCACCCTTTCCCGCGGTCGAAGGCGCCTGGGGCTGCCCGACGGCGGTCAACAATGTCGAGACCCTCTGCAACGTTCCGCTCGTGATGACCCGCGGCGCCGACTGGTTCGTGTCGCTCGGTCCCGAGAAGAACGGCGGCCCCAAGCTGTTCTGCGTGAGCGGCGCGGTAAAGCGTCCCGGCGTGTTCGAAGCGCCGATGAAGGTCACGCTCAAGGAACTGATTTACGACTACGCCGGCGGCCCGCTCGACGGCCGCACGCTGAAGGCCGTGATTCCGGGCGGCTCGTCGGTGCCGATCCTGTTGCCGGATCAGCTCGACATCCCGGCCAGCTTCGACGCGGTCCAGCAGGCCGGATCGTTGCTCGGGTCGGCGGCGATCATGGCCCTCGACGACACCACCGACATGGTGTGGCTCGCCGATAACCTCCTGCACTTCTACCGTCACGAATCGTGCGGCAAGTGCACGCCCTGCCGCGAAGGCACCGACTGGCTGTATCGCATCCTGCACCGCATGATGAACGGCGAGGCCACCGAAAAGGACATCGCCCTGCTCGGCAGCGTGGCCAACCAGATCAACGGCAAGACGCTGTGCGCCTTCGGCGACGCGGCGGCGACGCCGGTGCTGACGACGCTCAAGTTCTTCAAGCCGGAGTTCGAGGCCTACGTGAAGGGCACGCAGCCCAAGCCCGCGGCGTATCGCTCGCAGGCGGCCAAGCCGACCCTCGCCGAGGCTTCGGCGGCAAAGCCAGCAGGGACGCACTAACGTGGCCGACATCATCACCTGGGTCACGTCGCCGATGTTCATCGCCTACGCCACGCTGGTCGGCGTGGTGTTCATGGCGCTGCAGATTTCCGCGGCCGTGATGGTCTACGCCGAGCGCAAGGTCGCGGCGTTCATGCAGCAACGCCTCGGTCCGACGCGGGTCGGTCCCCACGGTCTGCTCCAGCCGATCGCCGACATCGTCAAGCTGTTCTTCAAGGAAGAGTTGCGGCCCAAGGCCGCGGATGCGTTGCTGTTCACCCTGGCGCCGATCCTGTCGGTGACCACGGCGTTCCTGGCGTTCGGCCCCGTGCCGTTCGGCGCGGCGACCACGTTCTACGGCCTGCTGCCGGAGCCGATGGCGCTGATGATCGCCGACGTCGACGTGGCGGTGCTGGTCATCTTCGCCGTCTCCTCGATGGGCGTCTACGGGATCGTGCTGGCCGGGTGGGCCAGCAACTCGAAGTACTCGCTGCTCGGCGGCCTGCGCAGCTCGGCGCAAATGATCAGCTACGAGCTCGCCTTCGGCATTTCGCTGGCCACGGTGGTGATGTTTGCCGGGTCGATGTCGCTGCGCGAGATCGTTGACGAGCAGCAGGGCTACTGGTTCGGCTTCATCCCGCAGTGGTACATCTTCATCCAGCCGGTCGCGTTCTTCGTGTTTGCCTGCGCCGGCATTGCCGAGACCAACCGCGCGCCGTTCGACTTCCCCGAAGCCGAGCAGGAACTGGTCGCCGGCTACCACACCGAATACAGCTCGATGCGCTTCGCCATGTTCTTCATGGCCGAGTACATCAACATGGTCACGGTGTCGGCGGTGGCGGTGAACCTGTTCATGGGCGGCTGGCACGGCCCGTTCATCCCGCCCGAGTACGGCTGGATCTGGTTCCTGCTCAAGCTGGCGTTCCTCCTGTTCTGCTACCTGTGGCTGCGGTGGACGCTCCCGCGCTTCCGCTACGACCAACTGATGGCGTTTGGATGGAAGGTGCTGCTGCCGTTGGCGACGGTCAACATGATTCTCACAGCCGCGGGGGTGCTCTACTTTGAGCTCTGATGCGTTGCTCTTCTACGCCTTCGCCGGCGCCGCGGTGCTCGGGTCGTTGCTGGTCGTCACCCAGCGGAACCCGGTCTACAGCGTGCTGGCCCTGATTGCCTCGTTCTTCGGGCTCTCGGGCCTCTACGTGCTGCTCGAGGCGCCGTTCGTGGCGGTGGTGCAGATCATCATCTATGCCGGCGCCATCATGGTGCTGTTCCTGTTCGTGGTGATGCTGCTGAACGTGCCCCGCGAAGACGCGGCCGAGTGGGATCGCGCGCATCCCCTGTATCGCCCGATGGCGGTCCGCATTGGCGGCGTGCTCGCCGTGCTGCTGGCGCTCGAACTGGCCTGGGCGCTGTCGCGCACCGCCGGCCTCGGCGTGGGCGTCGCCGACGCGAACCCGGCGGTGTCGTCGGTCGCCGAGCTCGGCCGGGTGTTGTTCACCGACTATATGTTCGCGTTTGAAGTGACCTCGATCCTGATCATCGTGGCGATGGTCGGGGCCGTCATCCTCGCGAAGAAGGAGCGGTGACCATGTCGATTGGCCACTATCTCGTGCTCTCGGGCCTGTTGTTCTCGATCGGCGCGGCCGGCGTGTTCCTGCGCCGCAACCTGATCACGCTGCTGCTATCGGTGGAAATCATGCTGAACGCGGTCAACCTGGCGTTTGTCGCGTTCGGCCGCCAGCTTGGCACGGTCGACGGCCAGATCATCACGTTCTTCGTGATGACCGTCGCCGCCGCCGAAGCTGCCGTGGGCCTGGCGCTGGTGATTGGCTTGTTCCGCCACCGCGAATCGCTCAACCCCGAAGCGTTCACGTCCTTGAAGTGGTGACCCGGTGCTAGCCCTTATTCCGCTCCTTCCGTTTGCCGGCTTCCTCGTCAATGCGACGATGGGGCGGCGGCTGCCCAAGGCGGTGACCGGCGGACTGGCGTCGGCCGTGATGGTGGTCTCGTTCCTGCTCGCCGTGATGCAGGTGTGGTCGCTCTCGGCCTTGCCGCCCGAGTCGCGGCAGATCAACCAGACGCTGTTCACCTGGATTACAGCGGGCGACTTCTCGCTCGACCTCGCCCTGCGCCTCGACGCGCTGTCGGCGGTGATGATCCTGGTGATCACCGGCATCGGCTCGCTGATTCACATTTACTCGACCTCGTACATGCACGAGGAGACGGACGAGGCCTTCGCCCGGTTCTTCTCGTACCTGAACCTGTTCTGCTTCTTCATGCTGATGCTGGTGCTCGGCTCGAACGTCCTGGTGATGTTTGTGGGCTGGGAAGGCGTCGGGTTGTGCTCGTATCTGCTGATCGGCTTCTACTACGAGAAGCAAGCGGCCCAGGATGCTGCCAAGAAGGCCTTCGTTGTCAACCGCATCGGTGACTTCGCGTTCCTGCTCGGCGCCATGCTGCTGGTGGTGACCTTCAACTCGCTCGACTTCACCACCATCGCGCTGGCCGCGAAGGAAATGCCGGTGGAGGTGACGTTCGGCACCCTGTCGCTGATCACGTTGCTGCTGTTCATTGGCGCGACCGGCAAGTCGGCGCAGATTCCGCTGTATACCTGGCTGCCGGACGCCATGGAAGGCCCGACCCCGGTGTCGGCCCTGATCCATGCCGCGACCATGGTTACCGCCGGCGTCTACATGATCGGCCGCAATGCGGTGCTGTTCGAGCATGCGCCGATCACGATGACCATCGTCGCCGTCGTTGGCGCCGCCACGGCGCTGATGGCCGGCACCATTGGCCTGGTGCAGAACGACATCAAGCGGGTGCTGGCCTACTCGACCGTGTCGCAGCTGGGCTACATGTTCCTGGCCATGGGCATGGGCGCCTTCGGCGCCGGCATCTTCCACCTGATGACCCACGCCTTCTTCAAGGCCTGCCTGTTCCTCGGTTCGGGCGCGGTCATCCACGCGCTGCACGGCGAGCAGGACATCCGCAAGATGGGTGGGCTCAAGAAGCACATCCCGATCACCTATTGGACGTTCGTGATTGCCGCGATCGCCATTTCCGGCGTGCCGTTCCTGTCGGGGTTCTTCTCGAAGGACGAGATCCTGTTCGAGACCTTCCTGCACGGCAGCCAGGTGCTGTGGGCGGTCGGTGTGTTGACGTCATTGCTGACGGCGACCTACATGTTCCGCCTGGTCCACCTCACGTTCCACGGTGAGGAACGGTTTGGCGCCGCCGCTGCGCACGGTCACGATGTCCACGCCGCGCCCGCCCACGGCCATGCCCCTGCGGCTCATGGCGATCATGGTCACGCGCATGCCCATGGTGGCGCGCACATCCACGACGCGCCGGCACCGATGGCGTTCGCGTTGATCGTTCTGGCGATCGGCTCGATCCTGGCCGGCTATACCAACATCCCGCACGCGCTCGGCGGGCACCTGGCGCTCGGCACGTGGCTCGAGCCGGCCTTCCAGGCCACCAACTGCGGCCAGCCGGTCGCAACCGGTGAACTGGCGGGCATTGCGCTGGCCGACTGCCTGCCCGGCGAAGGCGCGCCGGTCGAGGATCACGCGGCGCTCGAACTGACCCTGATGGCGGTTTCGTCGCTCGTCGCCTTCGCGGGCATCGGGCTGGCGACCTTCCTGTGGCTGAAGCGCAAGGACATCCCGGCGCAGATGGCGATCCAGTTCTCCGGGGTGCACAAGTTGCTCTTGAACAAGTACTACGTGGACGAGGTCTACGACGCGACCATCGTGCAACCGATCAAGGTGGTGTCCCAGGAAGGCCTGTGGCGCGGCTTTGACGTGAAGGTCGTCGACGGCGCGGTCAACGGCGCAGGCTACTTCGTGAGCGGCGTCAGCATTGTCCTTCGGCTGCTGCAGAACGGGTCGGTCAAGACCTATGCGGCGGCCATTTTCGCGGGCGCGGTGTCGATCCTCGCCTACTACTTCTGGAGATAGCGCGACGTGAACGGGTTGCCCCTACTCTCCATCGCCATCCTCTTGCCCATCATCGGGTCGGTGCTGCTGCTGTTCGTGTCGAACCGCGACGGTTCGAAGAACGCGCTGGTCCGCAACCTGACGCTCGCCATTTCGCTCGTGACCTTCGCGGTGACGCTGGCGCTGTGGGCCGGCTTCGACCCGTCGGCGGGTGCGGCGGCGTTCCAGTTCATCGAGCGCCGCGCCTGGATCCCGGCTTTCGGCATCGAATACTACGTCGGCATCGACGGCTTGAGCCTGATGCTGCTGGTGCTGACCGGCTTCCTGACGCCGCTGGCGCTGCTGTCGGGCTGGGACAGCGTCGAGAAGAACGTCAAGGAATTCTCGATCTTCATGCTGCTGCTCGAGGCGTCGATGCTCGGCGTGTTCAGCGCCCTCGACGTGTTCCTGTTCTACATCTTCTGGGACTTCGTCCTGATCCCGATGTATTTCCTGATCGGCATCTGGGGCTACGACCAGCGCATTTACGCGGCGGTCAAGTTCATCCTCTACACCATGGCCGGCAGCGTGCTGATGCTGGTGGCGATCATCGGCCTGTCGTGGCTGCACCAGTCGGCGACCGGCGAATACAGCTTCGACCTGCTGAAGCTGTACGAGCTGTCGATTCCGGCGGGCACGCAGTACTGGTTCTTCCTGGCGTTTGCGCTGGCGTTCATCATCAAGGTGCCGCTGTTCCCGTTCCACACCTGGCTGCCCGATGCGCACGTGCAGGCGCCCACGCCCGGCTCGGTCATCCTGGCCGGCGTGATGCTGAAGATGGGCGGCTACGGCTTGATTCGCCTGGCCTTCCCGCTGTTCCCGGAAGCGGCGCTCTACTTCGCGCCGCTGCTCGCCACGTTGTCGGTGATTGCCATTGTCTACGGTGCGCTGGTGGCGATGGTGCAGCCCGACATGAAGAAGCTGGTCGCCTACTCGTCGGTCAGCCATATGGGCTTCGTGGTGCTTGGCATTGCCGCGTTCAACATGCAGGGGCTGCAGGGCGCGTCGTACCAGATGCTGGCGCACGGCGTCAGCACCGGCGGCCTGTTCTGCATCGTCGGCATGCTCTCGGATCGGCGTCACACGCGACAGATCAGCGAGTTCGGCGGCCTCAAGACCGTGATGCCGCGGCTGACCGCAGTGATGCTGATCCTGACGCTGTCGTCGATCGGCCTGCCCGGCATGAACGGGTTCATCGGCGAGTTCCTGATCATGCTCGGCGCCTTCAAGTGGGACCCGCGGTTTGTCGTGGTCGCCGCCCTCGGTGTGATTCTCTCGGCCGTCTACATGTTGTGGATGTTCCAGCGGGTCTTCTACGGGACGATCACCAACAGCCATAACGCCGGCCTCAAGGACCTGTCGTTCCGCGAGTGGGCGATTGTTGGCCCGCTGGCGGCGGCCGCCATCGGCATGGGCGTCTTCCCGAACGTGTTCCTGAAACCGATGGAGCCGGCGATTCGGCGCCTGGTCGATCGCGTCCAGGCACGCCAGCCGCTCACAGTGGAGATTCCGGCCGAGACGCCGGTCGTGGTCGCCGAGGTGACGAAATGATCAGCTCGTCCTTCGACGCCATCATCCCGATCCTGTGCGTGACCCTGGCCGGTCTCGTCGTCCTGCTCGCGGAAGCGTTCCGCGGCCGCGACGAGAAGATGCCCATTGGCGGGCTGGCCATCATCGGCCTGATTGGCGCCGGCGCGGCGTCGCTCCTGCTGTGGAACCGCAACGCCACCAGCTTTGGCGTGGTGACGGCCGACAACTTCGCGCTGTTCGTCAACCTGGTCCTGGTCGGCGTCGGCATCCTGACGGTGATCTTCTCGTCGCAGACGGTCGAGCGCGACGGCATTCCGGCCGGCGAGTACTACGCCATCATGCTGTTTGCCATCGTCGGCATGATGCTGATGGGCCAGGCCACCGACCTGCTGGTGATCTTCCTGGCGCTCGAGACCATGTCGATTGCGGTCTACGTCCTGACCGGCATTCGGCGCGAGCAGCAGCAGAGCACCGAGGCGGCGTTCAAGTACTTCCTGCTTGGCGCCTTCGCCAGCTCGTTCTTCCTCTACGGCGTGGCGTTCCTCTACGGCGTGACCGGCAGCACCAACCTTGATCGCATCGGCTCGGTGATTGCCGCCCAGTCGATGAGCGGTAACCCGATGATCCTGCTGGGCGTGGGCCTGCTGATTGTCGGCTTCGCCTTCAAGGTCGCGGCCGTGCCGTTCCACATGTGGTCGCCCGATGCTTACGAGGGCGCGCCCGCCGTCGTGACCGGTTTCATGTCGACCGGCGTGAAGGCCGCCGCCGTGGCCGCGTTCGTCCGCGTGTTCCTGTCGGCGCTCGAGCCGATGATTACCGACTGGGCGCCGGTGCTGTGGGCCATTGCCGCGGCGACCATGATTCTGGGCACGGTTGTCGGCGTGGCGCAGACCAGCCTCAAGCGGATGCTGGCGTATTCGAGCATCGCGCACGGCGGTTACATCCTGGCCGCCTTGGTCGCCGGTAACGATGTCGGCAAGGCCGCCATCCTGTTCTACCTGGCCGCCTACGCCCTGACCAACCTCGGCGCCTTCGGCGTGATCGCCCTGCTCGGCACGCGCGAGCGCGCCAACGACGACCTGCGCGACTACGCCGGCCTGTTCAAGAGCCACCCGGCGCTGGCCGTGTTGATGACGTTCTTCCTGCTGTCGCTCGGCGGCTTCCCGCCGACCGCCGGCTTCATTGCCAAGTGGTATGTCTTCAGCGCCGCGATCGGCTCGGGCTACTACGGCCTGGCCATCATCGGCGTGCTGTCGAGCGTGGTCTCGGTGTTCTTCTACCTGCGGATTGTCGTGATGATGTTCATGACCGACCGCGACGCCCGGCCCGTGCCGGCCCCGATCACCGGCCTGGCCATGTCAGGCCTGGTGCTGGCGCTTGTCGGTGTGCTCTACCTCGGCGTGCTGCCGACGGCCGTGATCGACTTCGCCCAGGCGTCGATCAGCACGATTTTCTAGCCACTGAGGACACCGAGACTTTCTTT
>JBBQSP010000037.1:0-49629 GCA_038213735.1 Vicinamibacterales bacterium
CTCCACGACTCGGCGCTGGCGCTCTCGGGCGGCCAGCAGCAGCGGCTCTGCATCGCGCGCGCGCTCGCCATCAGGCCCGAGATCCTGCTCATGGACGAACCGGCGTCGGCGCTCGACCCGATCGCCACACAGCGCATCGAAGAACTGATCTACGAGCTCAAAAAACAGTACACAATCGTGATCGTGACGCATAACATGCAGCAAGCGGCGCGCGTCTCAGACTTCACCGCCTTTTTCTGGCTCGGCCGGCTGATCGAGTTCGACCGAACCGACCGGATCTTCACGGCGCCGGCAGAGAAACTCACCGAGGACTACGTGACAGGCAGGTGCGGCTAATGGAGCGCGTGTTTCGACACTTCCAGGACGATCTCGACGCCCTCAAGCAGCGCCTGCTGGCCATGGGCGGCCTGGCCGAGGAACGGGTACGCGAAGCGGTGCGCGGCCTGATGGACCGCGACCTGGCCGCGCTTGACGCCGTGCTGACCGGCGACCAGCCCATCAACGACCTGCACATCGAGCTCGACGATCGCTGCTTCAAGCTGCTAGCCCTCCACCAGCCCATGGCGGCCGACTTGCGCGTCATTGTCGCCGTCGTCAAGATCAACACCGACCTGGAACGGGTCGGCGACCTGGCGGTCAACATCGCCGAGGCCGGCAAGCGGTACCTGCGGCACGCCCCGGTCAAGCCGCTGATCGACATTCCCCGCATGGGCGAGCTGGCGCAGTCGATGCTGCGCGACGCGCTCGACGCGTTTGTCCGCCGCGACATTGCCCTGGCCGAAGCCGTCCTGGCCCAGGACGACATCGTGGACGCGTTGAAGTCCCAGATTTTCCGCGAACTGCTCACCTACATGCTGTCCGACCCGGCCACCATCGAGCCGGCGCTGGACCTGATCCTGATTTCCCGCCACCTCGAGCGCATTGGCGACCACGCCACCAACGTGGCCGAGGACGTCATCTTCATCCTGTCGGCGAAGGACGTCCGTCACACCGGGGCCGGCCCGACCAGGGTCGAATAGAACTCTCTCCGTGACGACGGTGGGCGGGTGATCTAGAATGATCGGGATCACCCTATGCCTGAAACGCTGTCCATTACCGACAACCGGACCGGGAAGACCTACGAAGTCCCGATCACGGAAGGCGCTGTCCGCGCCACTGACCTGAAGAAGATCACGACCGGCGGCGAGGATCCGGGGTTGTGTACCTACGACCCGGCGTTCATGAACACCGCGGCGTGCAAGAGCAAGATCACCTTCATCGATGGTGACAAGGGCATCCTGATGTACCGGGGATACCCGATCGAACAGCTCGCCGAGAGCAGTACCTACCTCGAAACGGCGTACCTGATCCTCTACGGCGAGCTGCCCAACAAGGGCCAGCTCGAGACGTGGAACCACCAGATCACGATGCACACGATGGTGCACGAGAACATCAAGAAGTTCATGGAGGGCTTTACCTACGATGCCCATCCCATGGGCGTGTTCATCAGCACCGTCGGCGCCATGTCGACGTTCTACCCGGACGGCAAGCAGATCTTCAACGCCGAGTCGCGGCAGAAACAGATCCTGCGCCTGATCGCCAAGACGCCGACGGTGGCCGCCTACGCCTATCGCCACAGCACCGGCCGGCCGTACGTCTATCCCGACAACGACCTCAGCTTCACCGGCAATTTCCTGAACATGCTGTTCAAGATGACCGAGGTGAAGTACACGCCGAACAAGGCGCTCGAGCGCGCGCTCGACGTGCTGTTCATCCTGCACGCCGACCACGAGCAGAACTGTTCGACGAGCGCGATGCGCGCGATCGGCAGTTCGAACGTGGACCCGTTCTCGGCCCTGGCCGGGGCGGCCGCCGCCCTCTACGGCCCGCTGCATGGCGGCGCCAACGAAGCCGTGCTGCGCATGCTCAAGGAGATTGGCTCGGTCGAGCACATCCCCGCCTTCATCAAGAAGGTCAAGGCCGGCGAAGGCCGCCTGATGGGCTTCGGCCACCGCGTCTACAAGTCGTACGACCCGCGGGCCAAGATCATCAAGAAGACCGCCTACGAGGTGTTCGAGGTCACGGGCAAGAACCCGCTGCTCGACATCGCGCTCGAACTCGAGCGAATCGCGCTCGAAGACGAGTACTTCGTCAGCCGCAAGCTCTACCCGAACGTCGACTTCTACTCCGGGCTGATCTACCAGGCCATGGGGTTCCCGGTCGAGATGTTCGCGGTGCTGTTTGCAATTGCCCGCACGGTGGGCTGGGTCGCGCAGTGGGAAGAGATGCTGCTCGACCCGGAGACGAAGATCGCGCGCCCCAAGCAGATTTACGAGGGCGCCTCGATGCGGGACTACATCCCCATGTCCAAGCGGTGATTTGGTGATCTAGCGAGCTGGTGATCTCGTGATTCGAAGACTGACTTTCGCTTTCGGCGCCCTGATGGTGCTCGTCGTGTCCGGCGCGCACGGTCAGGGCGCCGTGACGTTTGACAGCAACAAGGCGTGGGAACACTTGCGCCAGCAGGTGGCGATCGGCCCGCGGCCGTCCGGGTCTCCCGGTAACATCAAGAACCGCGAATACATCACCAAGACGCTCGCCGCCATCGGCCTCAAGACCGTTGAACAGGCGTGGACGGCGACGACGCCGCTCGGCCCGATCAAGATGGTCAACTTGATCGCGACCATCCCCGGCCAGCGAGCCGAGCGCATCATCATGGCCAGCCACTTCGACACCAAGCTGTTCCGTGAATTCCGCTTCGTCGGCGCCAGCGACGGGGCCTCGAGCACGGCAGCGCTGCTGGAACTGGCCCGAGTGATCAAGGCGCGGCCGCAACTGCCCCTCACCATTGAGCTGCTGTTCCTCGACGGCGAGGAGGCCACCGGCGAGTGGGTGGGCAGCGACAACACCTACGGCAGCCGCCACTACGTGGAGGTCGCGCGCAAGACCGGGACGCTGAAGTCGCTGCGGGCCATGATCCTGCTCGACATGATTGGCGACCGCGACCTGAACATCCGCCGCGAGTCGAACTCCACGCCGTGGCTCACCGAGATTGTCTGGAACGTGGCGCGCAAGCTCGGCCACCAGCGTCACTTCATCGAGGAATCGATGGCCGTCGAAGACGACCACCTGCCCTTCCTGAAAGCCGGCGTGCCCGCGCTCGACATCATCGACCTCGACTACCCGGCCTGGCACACTGCGCAAGACACCATCGACGCGGTGTCGGCGCGCAGCCTGCAAGTTGTCGGTGATGTGGTGGTGGCAGCGTTGCCGGCGATAGAAGCGCGGCTGTTGAAGCCCTAGCGGTACACTTCCGCGAGAATCTCCGCCTCGGTCAGCACCGTCGTCGAGCCTTTGGCCTTGGCGAAGACCCGGTCGACCACCGGGTCGCTGGTCGGAATGCCATGCTGCTCCAGCCAGAACAGCACGTTCGACTTCCCTGACATCGGCCCGACCTCGATCTCCTGCTGGCGGCCGACCAGGCTGGCCGGAATCGCCGAGTAGACCGCGTCCATCAACTCGCGGTCGCCCATGCGCCACGCCTTGACCACGGCCGCGGCGTGCACGCCGGTGGCGGTGCGGAACGCGTCGCGGCCGATCACCGGGTAGTTGTCGGGAATCGGCACGCCGCACGCCTCGGACACGGCCTCGCAGTACGGCATCAGCGGGGCGAGGTCGCGTTCGAGGAAGCCCATCAGCACGAAGTTGACGAGCAGCAGATCCATGGGGGTATTGCCGACCCGTTCGCCGATGCCGAGTGCCGCGGCGTGCACGCGCGAGGCGCCGGCCTCGAGCGCGGCGATGCTGTTGATGATCGCCAGGTCGCGGTCACGGTGGCCGTGCCAGTCGATGCCGACGTCGGCGCCCTCGTCCTTGATCACCTGCGCGGCAAACTTGACCACCGCGGTGGCGCCCCACGGTGTGGCGTGACCGACGGTGTCGGCCAGGCAAATGCGCTTGGCGCCGGCCCGGATGGCGCACACATACAACTGACGCAGCGTCTCGGGATCGGCGCGGGTCGTGTCCTCGGTCACGTACATCACCTCGAGGCCCTCGCCCACCGCGAACGTGATCGCCTCCTCGGTGCTCTTCAGCAGCCAGTCAAGCGTCCAGCCCTCGGTGTACTGCCGGATCGGCGACGAGCCGATGAAGGCGCCGACTTCGATCGGCAGGCCGGTCCGCTGGGTGATTTCGGCAATCGGGCGGATGTCGGTGATCGTGGTTCGCGCCGCGCAGTTCGCGCGGACCTTCAGCCGCGCGCCCACGATCTCGCGCGCCAGCCGCTCGACGTCGGCAACCACGTGCGGGCCGGCGCCGGGAAGGCCGATGTCGGCCGTGTCGATGCCGAGCTGGTCGATCAGGTGGAGGATCTTGATCTTCTGGGCGATCGTCGGCGTCTTCACCGACGGCGACTGCAAGCCGTCGCGCAACGTCTCGTCGTCCAGCATCACCCGCCTGGGTGTCGCCGGGGCGCCGATCTTGTTCCAGTCGTAGATCAGTTTATCGAGCATCGAGTTCGTTAGACTTCTGTTGAAGTCCGGGTGGCGACGATCGTCGCGATCACGCCGGTGCCCAGGATGAGGGCCAGCCAGCCGCTCGAGCGAACGGCGGCGGCGCGGACCATCGGGCGGAAGCCCTCGTTAATGGTGGCCACGGGCGCGCCGGCCGCGTGGCGGCGCAACTGCCCCGCCGCAAACTCCAGGCCCGCCACGCGGGTCTGCCAGTCGAACGTCACGTTGAAGACGGCGAAGGCGAACACTGCCCACAAGGCCACCGCCAGGCGTGCACCGGTGGTCATGACGGACCGAGATAGCGAATGACGAGCGCGGTCACGTCGTCATACTGCTCGGCGCCGCGCGCGAACTCGCTGACGGCCGCGATTAGCTTCTCGAGCACGACGGTGGCCGGTTCCTTGTGATACTGCTCGAGCACGGCGGCCATGCGTTCTTCACCGAAGTCATCACCCGCGACGTTCTGGGCTTCGGTGACGCCATCGCTATACAAGACCATGGTGTCGCCGGGCTTCAGGTCGATGGTGTCGGCTGAATAGGGCGCCATCTCGAACAACCCCACGGGCATGCCGCCGCTCTCGATGCGCCGCAAGCCGTCCACGCCGAAAATCAACGGCGGGTTGTGGCCGGCGTTGCAGAACACCAGCTTGCCGGTGGGCGCCAACTGGCCGTACATCAGCGTCGCGTAGCGCGCGTCGATCTGCCGGCGGGTCAGCACCCTGTTGATGTGATCCACGGTCTGCGCCGGGTCGTCGCCAATCGACGCGAAGGCCGAGAAAATGCCCATGATCTTCGACGTCAGCAGGGCCGCCGCCGGGCCCTTGCCGGCAACGTCGCCGCACAGGAAGCCGAACATTCCGTCCGGCGTGTCGATCAGGTCGAAGAAGTCGCCGCCAATGGAACGGGCCTGCAGCGAGGTGCCGGCCGACTCGAAGAACGGCCCGCGGTGCGTGCCTTCGGGCAGCAGGGCGCGCTGGATTTCGGCGGCGATCTTGATCTCGTGCTCGAGGCGGGCCTTGTCGAGCGTCTGCCGGTACAGGCGCGCGTTCTCGATCGCGACGCCGGCCTCGGTCGCCAGCGTGTCGAGCGCGGTGCGCGTGTGCGGCGCCAGCAGACTGCCCTTCTCACGGCTGTCGAGATAGAGCACGCCGATGTTCTTGGTCTCGCTGGCCATGTCGGCGCGATCCAGGTATCGCACCATGCGCAGCGGGACGCAGGCGACGTGACGAATGCCCAGTGCCACCGTGCCCATGTGCGCGTTGGCCAGGTCGCCGTCGAGCAGGTCGGCCACGATCTTGAGCTCGCCGGTCTGGAACACCTCTTCGGGGATCTTGCGGCTGGTGTTGAAGCCGGTGTTCGGCAGCGTGATGCGATTCTTGGCGCGGGCCAGCTTCAGCTCGAGCGGCGCGTTGTTCGTCGACAGCATGATGAAGCCGCGTTCGGCGCCGGCCACGTCGATCGCGGTATCGAGCACGAGCGCCAGCACTTCATCGAGGACGCGGCCCGAGCCGAGCGCGCGCAGGGCTTCGAGCAGCGAGGCAAGCTGGCGCAGGTCGTTGACGGCGCTGGCGTGCGATCGGTCGGTGTGAGCGGGCGCGTCGCCCGTCAGGAAGACGACATCGGCGCCGCTGGCGCGGCCGAACTGCACCTTGTCGCCGTGGGTGAGCTTGTGCTCGGAGACCGCTTCGCCGTTGACGTAGGTGCCGTAGCGCGACCCCTTGTCGCGCAGCAGCCACTCGCCGTTGACTTCCACAATCTCGGCGTGCTCGCGGGAGACGTCGCTGCCGACCAGGCGCAGGTCGCTCTCGGTCCGGCGACCGATCATGAGCTGCGACTTGGTGATCGGGACGATTCGCTGGCCGAGGCCGTCGTTTACTTCGAGCCGCGCATTTACCATTGGGATTGGTGGGCCCCGCCGCGGGGGCCCGAACGCCTCATCATAACAGGCTTCCGCACGCCACCTGGCGCGCAACGGCGGCCAGCGCCAGGCCCAGTAGCACCAGGCCGGCGAGCGACGCGCGCGAGCGCCGTGGGCGCGATGCGGGTGGGGTGATTCGCGGCTCCGACGTGGCGGTCCCGCACTTGTAGCAAATCAGTGCGTTGGCGGCGATGTCGGCGCTGCACGAGCGGCATTTCATCCTTATTGACTATTCTAGCTTGAAGGCCATGATTCCCCTGCGCGACGTCATCCCTTCTCGCACGCGCCCGGGCGTCACGATCGGCCTCATCGGGTTCAACCTGCTGGTCTTCCTGTTCCAGGCCACCCTGTCGGAACAGACCGCCGAGGCGTTTCTCGTCACGTTCGCGGTGGTGCCAGCGTACTTCTCGCTGGTCGATGTCTTCACGTCGATGTTCGTGCACGCCAGCCTCGTGCACCTGGCCGGCAACCTGCTGTTCCTGTGGATCTTTGGCGACAACGTCGAAGACCGCCTCGGCCATGGACGGTTCGCGGTGTTCTACGTCGTGTGCGGTTTCGTCGCGGCGTTCACGCAGACGGCGCTCAATCCCGAGTCGCTGATTCCCATGGTCGGCGCCAGCGGGGCCATTGCCGGCGTCATGGGCGCCTACCTGGTGCTCTATCCGCACTCGCGGGTGCTGATGCTCTTTCCGTTTCCGCCCATCCTGTTCGAACTGCCGGCGGTGTTCTTTCTCGGCTTATGGTTCTTCGTGCAGTTCCTGAACGGCATTGGCACGCTGCCGATCTTCACGTCAGGGCAGATGACCGGCGGGGTCGCGTTCTGGGCGCACGTCGCCGGCTTCGTCGCCGGCCTGGCGCTCGTGATTCCCATGCGCCGCAAGGAGCGAATGTCCGTGGATTGGTGGGTTGTACAAACAGGAGATCAAGAGATCAGGAGTAAATATCTTTAGGCTCCTGATCTCCTGATCTTCTGTTAAGACTTCTTCCTAATCTCCGCAGAGACCTGCGCCAGCTCCAGCATGAGCTTCTCGAACTGCGAATTCCACTCCGCATCGGGCATCACGCCCTTCAACTGCTTGTGCTCTTCGGCCTGCATCTCGAGCGTGCGGCGGCGCTTGGCCAGCGCCGCCAGTTCGGGATTCGCTGATTCAGCGGCCGGTTCGGCATCGAGGTAGGAAAGGCGGGCCACGCCGCCGTCGGGGCCCTCGGCCAGGGCCTCGACGCCCTTGCCGTCGCCGTTGTCGTCGAGCACGGCGCGCTCGGTCGCCAGTTGGCCCTTCTGCTCGTAGTGTTGCTTCACCGACGCGCTGGCCACGGTGAAGACCTCGAACAGCGAGGTCCGGCCGTTCTTGTCGAGATCGGTGGATGCTTCGCGGATCGCCTTCACGAAATATTCGGGGAACACCGTCGCATATTTCTGCGCCGCCGAATCGGTCGCCGTGATCACCACGCGGCCTTTGGCGGTGAGCGCTTCCAGGAACGGAAAGCTCGCAGCGGTCGTGTTCACCAGGGCGAGGCGGCCCGGCACGCCCGCCAGGATGCTGGTCCAGTCACGAGCCGTGAGGTCAGGGCCGACCAGGTTGAACTTGGCGACGTCGCCGTCGTACGTGCCGTGCCCCAGCAGGACCACCAGCACGAGGTCGTCTCTGGTGCCGGCTTTCTTCATCTCAGCAAAGACCCTGCGAACGTTCTCCGCGGTGCCCCGCTCGCCGCTCGTCGCCGCCTCATCCACCAGGAGACGGACATGTTCGGGCTTGAACCCGTAACGATCGACCATCGCCGAGCGAAGGCCCTCGCGCCAGTCGCGCATCTGCTCGGCGTACTTCTCGCCACCCGAGGCTCCGGAAATGATCACCGCCCAGCGCGCCTGGGCTTCGACCGAGGCAGGAGTCAACGCGAGGGCGGCGAGCGCGACGGCAATCCACGATTTCATCATCACGATAGTCCTGCCCTTCGACGGGCGATCCATTCAGCGGCCAACAACATCACGATGGCCAGCAGGCTCCAGCCATTGTGCCAGAGGTCGCGTTGTTCGGGCGTACCCGCGGCCACCCGCGATTCGCGCAGCAGCTCGGCCAACTCGCCGGCCCGCTCCGCCGGCAGGTAGTGGCCCTTCGTCTCGGCCGCCAGCCGCTGCAGCACGGCCTCGTTCAATCGCGGCTGCGCCATCTCGAGGTCGGCGCCACCCACCAGCACCTGGCGTGAGGCGACGCCCAATCGAACACCGCCGCGATCGGCGGTGGCGTCGAGACGATAGACCCCTGGCTGGTCGAACCGGGCCGCGACCGCGTAGCGGCCCTGCTGTGGGCTGGACAACGCCGGCGACAGGATTCGCGTCTCACCGTTGGGCGCGGTCAGCGCCAGCGACACCTCGGCGTTGGCCACCGGACTGAAGGCCGCGTCGCGGACCGTCATCGCGATCAATTCGGCTACGCCCGGCACGGTCGGTGTCAGCGGCGACACGGCCACTGGCGCCGACGCGCCCGCCGTGATCCAGCGGGCCAGCTGCCGCCAGATGGTTTCGTAGCTCAGGTCCGTAGCCGGCCGCATCATCCGCCAGCGCCACGACGCCTCGCCGGCAAACACCAGCGATCGGCCCTGGCCGTACCGCTGCGCCGCAATCAGCGGCTGAGGGGCGCCACCGCCGCTGGGCGCCACGACCAGCACCTGCGCGCCCGGCCGCGGGCCGCCCACCGCCGCCACCGACGCGAGCGCGGGCAACTGCGCCCACCGCTGGCGGCTCTCATCCATCGACGGAGCCAGGCGGGTCGCCGGGTGCAGCGCGCCGTCAGGCGTCAGCGCCGGCGCGTCGCCTGTCATCGGCGCGAGCTGGTTCGAGGCCAGCGCGACCGCCGCACGCCGATCGGTGAGGTCGACCGGCAGCACTTCTTCGAGTGGCGTTCCCGACAGGCCCTGGCGTTCGAACGACCGTGCGCCGAGCACCAACAGCCCGCCGCCGCGCTCGGCCACAAAGGCGGCCGTCAGCGACAGCTGATCGCGGGTGAAAAAATCAGCCTCGATGTTGCCAAAGATGATGGCGTCATAGACGAACAGCTCCGCCCGCGTGGACGGATAACCGCTCGTGAGCGCCGCCACGCGCCCCTGCGCCGCCTGCACGTAGAACGTATCCCGGCCATCGTCGTTCTGGCCCTTACGCACGACCGCGTCGATGTCGAGGCCCGGATCCTGCGCGAGGGCCCGCTTGAGGAAGGTGTGTTCGTAGCCGGGCGCGCCCTCGACCATCAGGATCCTACGGCGGCCCGATTGCGCCGGCACCAGGACACTGCGCGAGTTGTTCTCGGCGGCAAGTTCGCCGCCGGCCACCGGGATCTCGATCGAGTACACCGTCGCGACGCCGGGCGCCGGCGACACCGTGAACACTTCGTGAATGGGCGCGCCCTCGGCCGGGGGGGTGACGCGCCGCACTTCGATGGGCCGCCCATTCGCGCTGAGGCGCAGTTCAACTGGTTCAGCGCCGAACCCGGCGCTGATCGCCGAGACGCTGAGGTCAACCGAGGCGCCGGCCAGTAGTGGCTCGCCCGCGGTCAGGTTCAGCACCTCGCGGTCGCGACCACCCTCGGCCCGGCCCACGCCGACCGCCAGCACCGGCGCTTCGCCCACTCGTGCCGCCACGCGTGCCGGTGGCGACGTGTCCCCTCCGTCGGACAACACCACAACGCCGGCGACCCGGCCGCGGCGGTGCCGTTCAGCTAGATCGGCCAGGGCCCCGCTCAAGTCGCTGCGCCGGGCCGTGGCGGTCATGGTCTCGACGTCGCCGGGCGCGAGCGCTTCGCCGAAGGTCAGTAACTCGATCGAGTATTCGCTCGAGAGCCGGGCTTGCAGGTCGCGAACAATCTCGCGGGCGCGGTCGAGCCGCGACGGACCGTCACCATCGGCGAGCCGCATGCTCCTCGACACGTCCACGAGCACGGGCAACAGGCTGTTGTTGGCCGCCGCGGGCGGGATCATCACAACCGGGCGCAGCAGGATGGCGATCAGCAGCACCATGGTGACGGCGCGCAGCCCCGTGAGCAGACCGCGCATGCCGCGCGACAGGGCGACCGGCACGCGCGCATAGGCCAGCCACGCCAGCACCAACGCGCTGCCGAACACGAGCACATAGCCCCACCACGGGAGGACGACGGCGAACCTCATTACTGTTTGGGCTTTCGCGGCGCAGCCAGCGACTGGTAATAGCGCTCCACCAGCTGGCGATAGGTCTCGGCCACGGCATCGTGCCGGCCGGCATTCAACCGTTCACGATTCTCGCGCGCCCGCAGCTGATCCGAGAGCTGCGACTCGGTGCGATCGAGGGCCGTCAGCAGGTTCTTCTTCAGCGATTCCCAGTTCGAAAAATCCTGCTTGAACGCTTCAGTGCCCGGCGCCGAGACGCTGCGCTCCCACTGTTCCGGCGTGGCGCCCCGCGGCATTTGCGGATTCTCGCGCTGCACGCCCTCGGCCAGTTCTTGCGCCTCGCGCATCTGGTTGTTGGCATCGCGCTGCAGACGCGCTACCGATTCGGCCCGGTCACCGGCCGCGCTGCGCTGCTCGCCGGTGGCACCAGGCTGCCCACCTGCTGTTCCCTGCTCCCGCGCGAGCGCGTCCATGGTCCGCTGCAACTCGCCCAGCCGGTCGCGCAACTCCTGCGTGCGCGCCAGTTGTTCCGACAGCTTCGCCGATTCGCTGT
Organism: Vicinamibacterales bacterium; assembly: GCA_038213735.1. Taxonomy (GTDB): domain Bacteria; phylum Acidobacteriota; class Vicinamibacteria; order Vicinamibacterales; family UBA2999; genus 12-FULL-67-14b. The sequence continues at coordinate 11,096 of JBBQSP010000037.1, forward strand.
CCTGCGCGCCGCTGGCGGAACCGAGCCGCTCGGCCACCTTGTCGAGCGCCCGCGCCAGCTCTTCGGGCTGGCCGGCACCGTCGCCGCCCGGCGAGACCTGGCGCAGCGATTGCGCCGACTGGCGCATGCGCTCGGCAATTTTCTGCCGATCGATCTCACGCGACGCCTCGCTCATGGCCCGGCGGTCGTCGGCATCCGCCGCGCCATTCCGGACCAGCTGCTTCACCGACTCACCCAGCCGCTCCGCGCGCTCGGCCAGGCGCTCTTGCTCCGCGGCCAGCCGCCGCCGCGCATCGGCGCTGGCGCCGGTACGGCCGGCTTCGTTTCCCAGTCGGCGTTCGGCCTCGGCCAGTTGCCGCGCTTCCATCTGCAGGTCGCCAATCGCCCGGCGGCGCTCGTCGGGCCGCGCGCCCTGCAGTCGCTGCTCGAGGTTGCGTAACTGCTGCGACGCGCGCTCACCACGGGCGCTGGCCTGTTGCGGATCCTGCTGGCGCAGGTCCCCCTCGGCCTTGCGCATCTCGTCGGTGATCTCGCGCAGCGACTGCCCCTGGCCGCTCGATGACGATGATGGCGAGCTGCTGGGGCTTTGGGCTTGCGATGCCTTCTGCATCTGCTGCGACAGCTCTTCGGCCTGCTTCCGCAGCTCGTTCTGATCGCGGGTCAGGCGTTCGAGTTGCCGCTTGATCTCTTCGGCAGTCAGGCCCGACTGGTTCTTGGCCAGCTCGCGCTGCTGGCGGGCCAACGCCTCCTGGCGCCGTGCCAGCTCGCGGATGCCTGCCAGCGGGTCGTCGGCGGTTCCCGTTTCTTCGGGGCGCGACTCGCTCGTGGCGGGCGTCTCGTAGTTGGTCTGCTGGCGCTTGCGCAGTTCCTGTTCGAACAGCGTCGACAAGTCGAGCGATTGGCGATTGCCGTTGCCGCCGCCGCCCTGGGCTTGTTGCATGGCGACCTGGCGCCGGCGAATTTCGGCTTGCGCCTTCAGCAGGTGGCCGAGCGCCGTCTCTTCAAACGGCAGGGCGTTCGCGGTGCTGAAGCGCTGCAGCTCGCCGACGGCCTGCCCCATGGCGGTCACTGCCTGAGTCAGCGGATCCTCGGCGCCGGCCCGCGACAGCCCCGGCTGCACGCCGCGGCCGCGGCGCCGCTGCGCAAGCGCGGCCGCGGCCATCTCGCCGGCCAGTTCTTCGGCCTTCTCCTTGACGGCGGTCTGCGCCGCGGCCACGGCCTTGATGTCGCCCTCGGACCTGGCATCGCGCGCGCGGCGGGCCCTGGCATCGAGCTTCCATGTGGCCGCGAGGATGTCCTTCTGCTGGGCGATCAGGTCTTCAAGACCGGTTTGCTCGCCCTGCATCCCGGCCATGGCCTGGCTTTCGGCGGCCGTGAACTCTTCTTCGTACGGCGTGACCTCGAGGAAGAAGATGTCGCTGCGCGACTCGGTCGAGCGGCGGCCCCGGCCCACGTCGCGGGCCCGCGCGTGATAGGTCACGAAGTCGCCGGGCACCACGCCCAGGTCTTCGAGATAGACGGTATGGGAGCCGGCAGCCGCCGCACCGCTGATAGGCCGGCCAAGCGGCACCACCGTCTCCTTGCCAGTGGACGCCTTGATCACCAGTTCGAGGGCCTGGACGCCGTAGTCGTCCTCGGCGCTGGCCTCGATGGCCACCTCTTCAAGCGGCGACACCTGCTTGTCGCCGGCCGGCCGCAGAATGCGCACCTCGGGCGGCCGGTCGTTCAGCATGCGGATGAAGTACTCGGTGCCCTCGCTCGCCAGGCCATCCACGTCGTTCAGCGCAATCCGATACGAGCCGTCCTTCGACACGGTGAGCGCCGCCGACAACGTCGTCGCGCGGCCGCCGAGGGCTACGGCCGAGCCGTCAGACAGCTTGAGCTGCCCCTGTCGCACCGGCTTGTCGGTGGTGATCGTCAGATGTGCCGTGGTGCCGGCCGGCGCGTAGATGTCGCCGGTGTCTTCTTCGGTCTGCGTCGGCAGGCCCACGCTCTGCGGATACTCATAGCGCACGTCCACGCGCGCGACGCGGACCGGACGAATCACATCGACGTCGAACTGCGCAGATTGTGCGGCGCCAAGCGACACCAAGTACACGAATGAGGACTCGATGTTGCTGAGGGTAAACGTGAACTCGCCCGGGGTTACCCCCGGCGTCATGCGCGCCGAGCGCGCCGCCTCGCCGGTGCCGACCGTCAGGTCCGGCACCAGTCCACCGTCGATGCCAGGGATCCGCGCGATGACCGTCAGCGGCTGGCCCGCGGGCAGCTTCACCGACCCCGGCGCCACTTCGATGACATACCGTTTCGGGAACAGGTACGCGCCGACGACGTCGGCCGCGCGACCGGCCGACGGCGCAAAGAACACGACGGCGCCGGCGAGCACGAGGCTGCCCAAGGCCGCGCCGGCCATGGCACGTCTCAAGGTGTCGGGCGCGATGATCGCGTCGAACGGTTGCGCTCGTGCCGTGCGCAGCGCCTCGGCCACCAATAACTCGGTCATGGGCGACGTGGCGGCACCGGCCTTTTCGACCGCCGTGACGAGGACATCGTCCAGCCCGCCGGCCTGTTCCTCGATGAACCGGGCGACCTGGCGATCTGAAGGCGGCGTGCGAAGGGGAACCAGCGCGAACACCAGCGCCGTGATTGCAACGGCGGTGACGGCGAGCACGGCCAGCACGAGCGGGACGCCTTCGCGGGCGACGAGCCAGATGGCCAGCAGGCCGACCAGCAGCATCGCGGCGGCGGTGACGGCGCCAAGCGTCCACGCGCGCAGGAAGGCGCGGCGCATCCATCGCGCCCGGACGTCCGCGAGAAGGGTCCGAAGTTCGCCGAACCGATCGCTCATGGGTTCGCTGTCTCTCTGCCCAATCCTAGCTCACGCTGCCCGGCGCCCGACCAGCGCCTCGCCCGCCAGCGCCGCCAGCATCACCAACAATCCGACCTGCCACCACCGCTGCTGATCTTCCACCTCGTGCGCGACGGTCATCGCCTCGGTTCGCTCGGCGCGCGCGGTCCTCGAGATCCCACTCATGAACTCATCCACGCTGGTCGCCGCCGGGTTCGACTCTCCAACATCCGCGGTCACCACATCACGCGGCCGCTGGCGTCCCTCGGTCAGGTAACGGGCGGTCTCGATGGCAAATGGCACGAACGACGGATGCAGCGGGAAGCGGTTCCACTGGTTGTCGAGATCGGACGTGAACACCAACAGCCGTCCCTGCCCCACCACCTGTTCCGTCAGCGCGGCATCGCCTCCCGACAGCCGCGCGAGCACGGTCCGGTCGCCCTGAGTCTTTAGACGCCGGTGCTGGTCAATCTGGACGTCGCCAAGCGCGCCCGACGGAATGAGAAACGGCCGAAAGATGGGATGACGGCTGTCGCTGGCCACCAGGGTTGCGCCGGGCTGGCGCACCGGGGCCGGCGACAGGCCAAGGTCTGCGCCAACAACGTCGCCCAGCGTCCCAGGGTCAACGTCCGGACCCAAGGTCAGCAGCACCTGTCCGCCACCGGCCAGGTAGGCCTTCACCAACTCCCGGCCGGTTCGGTCGAGCGTGCGCGTGCCCAGGATGACGAGCGCCGCGTGCCGGCTGATCTCCGCAGCCGTCCATTTAGAGAGGACCCGGCCGTCGGCGACGGTCACGGTGAACTCGCGACCCTCGTCCGCCACCGACAAGGCACGCTCGATATAGATGCCCCCGATGGCGCCGGTCGGGTCGGCGACCAGCGCGGCAATGGGCACGGCGGGTGTCGGGCTGAGCGCGACGAAGCGGACGTTGTCGGCTTGATAGCCCGCCGCGTCGTCGATCAACACTTGCGCCTCACCGGCGTCACCGAAGCTGCCACGTAGCTCGACGTCGGCCGCAGCCTGCGGCGCCATGGTTGCGGCCGCGCTCGCGACGGGCTTGCCATCGACCATCAGCGTGACGGACGTCCTGGCTTCGTTCGGGCCGTAATTCTGGACCGAGGCCACCACCACGCGGTCGCGACGCGCAGCGAAGGTCACGGCGAGGTTGCCGGCCGGCCGCGCCACCGGAATGACCTCGACGTCGATGCCGTCTGGAATGCCGCCATCGTCATTGGCTTCCCATCCCACCTGCTGCAGGTCGGTCACAATCACCAGGCGGCCGTCGCGCGCACCAATCACTTCGCTGGCCGCCGCCAGGGCCGTGCGGTACCGGGTGCCGCCCGCGCCGACGGTCGCACCGCTGATCGCCGCCCGTGCGGCGTGGCGGTCGGTGGTCGGCGGCAGGGCGACGGTCGCGGCGTCGGCGAATGTGATCACCGAGACAGCGTGCGAGGCGGGCGCCGATTCCACCGCTTGCGCCGCCGCCTGCTGCGCTCGCGCGAACTGGCCAGGCGCCGACAGGCTCAGGGACGTATCGAGCGCGATCACGGTCACCGGCGCCGATGGCGGCGCGGTCGCGCCGGCAACATACGGCCGCGCGAATGACACCGCCAGCAGCACCAACGCCGCGACCCGCAGCGCCAGCAGGATCAACTCACGCAGTTGCCGGCGCCGATGGTGCTGCACCGGCGCCCGCGTCAGCAGCTTGACCGACGGAAAGTCGATCACCACGTCGGTCTTGCGATGGAACAGGTGCAGCAGGATCGGCACCGCCGCCGCCAGCGCGCCAACCAGGAACAGCGGAGAGAGGAAGGACACGCCGAACATCACGGCATCCGACGGCGGGTCATCAGGTACGCCATCAACCCCAGTTCGAGCGGCTGCGAGGTGTCGAGCAGGCAGTAGTCGATGCCCACGAGCGACAACTCGCGCCTGTAATGCGCGATCATCGCCTGCATTCGGTCGAGGTATTCCTTCCGGACGTTGGCCGGCACGGCCATAACTTCGGCCGCGGTTTCCATGTCCCGGAAGCGGGCTGTGTTCTCGAACGGGAACTTCAATTCGTCGGGATCGAGCACCTGGAACACCACCACGTCGGTCCCACGATAGCGGAAGTGCTTGAGGCCCTCGAGCACCTGCTCCGGATCATCGAGCAGGTCCGACACCAATACGACCAACCCTCGGCGGCGCACCGCCGCGGCCAGGTCGTGGAGCGGCTTGGCCACGTTGGTGCGCGCGCCCAGCTTCAAACGCTCCAGCGCCAACAACACCGCCCGCAGGTGGCCGGTGCGGGCGCTGGCCGGCACCAACGAGGCAATGCGGTCGTCAAAGGCGATCAGGCCGAAGGCGTCTCGCTGGCGATTCATCAGGTAGGCCAGCGCACCGGCGAGGTACGACCCGTACTGCAGCTTCGTGATGCCGCCCGAGCCATAGCCCATCGAGGCGCTGACATCGAGCAGCAGGTGGCAGGCGAGGTTGGTTTCTTCTTCGTACTTCTTGACAAAGTACCGGTCCGAGCGCGCGTAGACCTTCCAGTCGAGCGTGGCCAGGTCATCGCCGGGCAGGTACTGCCGGTACTCGGCGAACTCGACACTGAACCCCTTGTACGGGCTGCGATGCAGCCCGGTCAGGAAGCCTTCGACGATGGTTCGCGCCTTCAGGTCGATCGTGCCAAGTCGCGCGACGATCGCCGGGTCGAGGAACCGTGCCTCGCCCATGGCCTACAACCCGCTGGCGGGCACCGGCACGGCATCCAGCAGCTGATCGACAATGCGGTCCGACGTGATGCCTTCGGCCTCGGCGTAGAAGTTCGGCAGCACGCGGTGCCGCAGAATCGGCTTGGCCAGCGCCTGGATGTCCTTCACCGACACGTGCACGCGGCCGTGCAGCAACGCCCGCGCCTTGGCGCCAATCACCAGTGCATGCGACGCGCGCAGGCCGGCGCCCCATTTCACCCACTTGTCAATGAAGTCGAGCTTCGCCCCGCGGCCGGGACGCGTGCTGTCGGCCAGCCGCACTGCGTAGCGCACGACCTCCTCGGCGACCAGCACCTGGCGCACGCAGTCCTGGATGGCGAGAATCTCGGCGCCATCGAGCACTCGCGACGGCTCGGCCTTCTTGGTGCTCGTCGTGTCAGTGACCACCTGCACTTCGTCGTCTTCAGACAAGTAGGTCATCACGACGTTGAAGAGGAAACGATCGAGTTGCGCCTCCGGCAAGGGATAGGTGCCTTCGAGCTCGATGGGGTTCTGCGTCGCCAGCACGAAGAATGGCCGCTCCAGCGGATAGGTGCGGCCGGCGGCGGTGACGTGATACTCCTGCATCGCCTCGAGCAGCGCCGCCTGGGTCTTGGGCGGCGTGCGGTTGATCTCGTCGGCCAGGATGATCTGCGCAAAGATCGGCCCCGGCACGAAGCGCAGGGCGCGATGCCCGTTCTCTTCGTCGAGAACCTCGGTGCCGGTGATGTCGGCCGGCATCAGGTCAGGCGTGAACTGGATGCGCTTGAACTTCAGGTCGAGGATCTGCGCGATCGTCTTGACCAGCAGCGTCTTGGCCAGGCCCGGCACGCCGGTGATCAGGCAGTGGCCGCCGCAAAACAGCGCCATCAGCACTTCATCGACCACGTCGTCCTGCCCGACAATGACCTTGCGCAGTTCCGTCAGGATCTTCTGCCGGCTCCCGGCCACGCGTTCCGCCAGGCCTTCGACCGCCACGTCCGTCGTCCGATTCATGAGACCTCAGTGTGTCAGCGAATAAATCACTTCATTGATGAGCATCTGGTAGGCCTGCGCGGTCCACTTGATGTAGCCCTGGTACTCTTGCGCGTTCGACCATTCCACACCGTCGCCCATGTCGGTGTTCCAGTTGATCAGCACCATGGGTCGGCCGGCGTCGTCGAGAATGCCGCGCAGCCGCGCCACAAAGCCGCCCTTCTCCCAGGTCCGGCCGCTCAGGAACGAGCCGAGGCCGGGAATCTGCGGGTACTTATCGAGACGGTAAAAGCAGCTGTAGATCGGGTGCGGCGGCGCAATCTCGACCACCTGTCGATCCGGAAACACCCGCTGCAACTGGCGCACGGTGAGGTCCCACTCGTACGGCCCGTGGAAATCGTCGAGCGTGAGCGTGCCCCCGCGCAGCAGGAACTCTCGCAGGATCGGCACTTCCTTCTCCGTCAGCACCAGGTTGCTGGGCTCGACAATGTAGATCCAGGGGTACTCGAAGAGCTTCTCGTCTTCGAGCGTCAGCACCTGCGGCTCGCCTACTTCGATCGCGGTCACCGACTTGATGCGGCGCGACAGGTTCTGCTCAGCCGCCGGGGCGTCAATTGCCCACGGGTCGTCCCAATATGCCAGTTGCGAACTGCGGGCGGCGCCCTCGCCCTGGTACGACCCGTATTTGATGCGGACGAAGGTCCACGTCAGGCCCTGGAACTTGTCGCCGCCAATGACGGGAATCTGGGCGCTCACCTCGGAGGCGAGCCACACCGCCGCCACGAGCAGGGCGATGGCAGCCACCCCTCGCGGCTGGCGCATCAGCGGCTTCCTTGCGCGAGCCTGAGCAGCAGGTCCTGTGCCCGAGTGTAAGTCGGCGCCACCTCGAGAGCAGCCAGCGCCTGTTTCTTGGCTTCGTCGCGCTGCCCCGCTTCGGCCAGCGCTTCGCCGAGGTCGGCGTGCGCACTCGCGCGATCGAGCGGCTTGGCGGCCAGCGCGACCCGGAACATCCGGATGGCATCGTCCAGCCGCTTCGCTTCGAAATCGAGGCGACCGAGGGTGGCGTGCGCAGCGCCGTCGAACGGGTCGATGGCGACGACGCTCTTCAGCGCGACCTGCAGGCGGCTGCGATCGCGCGCAGGGTCGACCAGCGTTGCCAATTGCCGGGCCGAGACAATATCGGTATTGCTCATGGCGGTCAGGGTTTCCAGGGCCTCAGCCGCGCGCGGCTTGTCGCCCTTCTTCGCGGCGACAGCGGCAATTAAGGCATTGGGGCTGTCTTCGCCGGTGACGTTGGGGACCAGCTTCGCCGCACGCTCGAAGGCGGCAATCGCGGCATCGGGATCGCTCGCGGCGAGCGCTTCACCGAGCGCCATCTGCGCGGTGTAGTTGCCCGGATTGGCCGAGGCAATGGTCTTCACCTGTGCGAGCGGCGTCTCAGCGGTCAGGCCTTCGGGCACGGCCAGTGCGCGGCGCACGCCGGCATACCGGCTTTCGAGGAACGCGTCGAAGCTTGCCTGCAGCGCGTCGAGATCGACGCCCAGGGCCTTCTTGATCGCCGTCTCCGTATCGGAGCCGTCGCCGTACGCCGCCACCAGCGCGCGCAGCTTCGGCTGGCCATACACGTCAACGATGTGCTCCACGACGAGTGACGCCTGGTAGTAGGAGTACGAAATCTGCTCGGCGCTGCTAAAACCGGAGTTGAGGTCGCGCAGGCTGATCAGCTTGCCCTTGTCCATGGCGCGGGCGAACGGGATGTCCATCTCCCGTCCCCACTCCTTGCGCGCGCGCCGTTCCTCGTACACCGACGCGCCCTCGCTCAACCACCGCGGCAGGCGGTTGTTCGACAGCTGCAGCGTGATGACGTGCGCCATCTCGTGCCACAGCGTTTCGGCCCAGTTAAAGGTGCCGGGGTCGCGCGCCTTTGGCGAGTCGATGGTGACGACGCGGCCGAAACAGGCGCCGAGCGCGCCAATCATGCCGGGCAGGCCCAGCGTGCGCACCGCGAAGTCGTCGTGATTCGGGAACATCTCGATCAGGATCGGCCCCTTCGGCGTGAACTCCCACCGCTTGGTCAGGGCCTCCATCGATTCCTTCGCCAGCTGCGGCACGTACTGCCGCATCACGTCCTGTTCGTCCGGATGCAGGCGAATCACCATGTCGCCTTCGTGAATGGTGTCGAAGGGCTCCAACGTGTCGAGCAGCTGCAGCAGGTTGTAGGTGACGACGTTCCACGGGTCCACTTTGAACGCCGTCTCGAGCGCGCGGCGGGCGTTGCGCTCGTCGCCGGTGCGCATCAGGTGCGCGCCGAGGTCCGCGTACGATTTGGGATTGGCTTGATCGAGGGCAATGCCCTTGCGCACGTGATCGACCGCTTCGTCGAAGCGGTAGTAGTGCGCCGTGATCGATCCCACCACCCGATGAATCTCGCCGTAGGTGGGGTGAATCTTCAAGGCCGCGGCGACCGCCGCGGCGTAGTCAGCCGTGCGGCCGTCGACGAACGCCACCGCCGCCTGCATCGACAGCGCCTCCAGGTGCTGTGGGTTGACCGCGAGCACCTTGTCGATTGAGGCCAGCGCGTCCTTCTTCTTGTCCTGGTAGATCGCCATCTCGGCGACGAACAGGTGCGCCCCCGGATCAATCGGGTTCTGCTTGAGCGCCTGCTGGGCGAGTCCGACCGCCTGTGGCGGGTTCTGGTCGGCCACCGAGCGGGCCAGGCCGAGCAGCGCGGGACCGTAATCGGGATCGGCCTTCAGCGCTTCCTGGAATGAGCGGGCGGCGTCCTTGTTGTTGTACTTCTCGACGAACAGGTCACCCCACTCGGTGTTGATGACCGGGTCGTTCGGCGCCATGCGGTCGGCATCGCGAAAGAAAGCGTTGGCATCGTCGAAGCGGCCCAGCGCGCGGGCGGCCCGGGCGGCGCGCAGGTAGTCGCGGGCGGTGGGACTGCGCTGCTGGCCGAGCATGACCACCTGGAGGGTGCGGCGCGCGTCGTTGCGGCGGCCCACGAGCTGGTGCAGCAATCCTGCCTCGAGCGACGCGTCACCGGCCGGGTTGGCCGTGGCGAACGGCTGCAGCAACGCCTCGGCCCGCGCGTAGTCGCCGCGTGCGGCCATGGCCTTGGCGCGCAACACCGCCAGCTGTTCGTCTTTCGGGAAGGCTTCGGCGAACTTCTCGATCTCGTCGAGGCGGCCGGCGCGCCACGACTGTTCGGCGTTGGTGCGCGCGGCGGCGGCCGTGGGCGACTGCTCGGCCGTGACGAACGGCGCGAGACCAATGGTGAGGACAACCGGACCCAGGAGCAACCAGAGACGGCGAGACATGGTCTGGGGTCGAGTATAGCCTCGGCGCATGTGATTTGGACGCCGGAACCGCCGTGCAGGCCGGAGCGCTGAAAGTGAAGACGCGAATGCGTTTAGGATGGGTGGGATGACGCCCGGCTCACCGCGCCCCGCTCGCAAGGTTGTCTCCTCCGACACTGCCGAGGCGGTGGATCGGTTCCTGGCCACGCTCAATCATCCGCATAAGGATGCGATCCAGATGATTCGCCGCATCATGTGCGGCGCCGATCCGGCCATCGCCGAAGGCGTGAAGTGGAACGCGCCGAGCTTCCGGACCACCGACTACTTCGCCACCACGCACCTGCGCACGAAAGAGGGCATCGGCATCGTCATGCACCTGGGCGCGAAGGTCCGCGAAGTCCCGGCGTTTCAGCTCGAGGATCCGCAAGGCCTGCTCAAGTGGCTGGCGAAGGATCGCGCACTGATGAACTTTGCCGGGATTGAGGATGTGAAGGCGCACGAGGCAGCGATCCAGCAGATCGTGCGGCAGTGGATCGCCGCCTACTAGAACAGCGGGCGCCAGGTAAAGAACATCACCGCGACGAACCCCTGCAGGCACGCGAAGCAGGCGATCCACGCGGTGCGGTGGCGCTCCGGAATGGCGCCGCCCATCCACAAGAAGGCCGGGAACAGCACCGCGGTCACGCGGCCCATCGAGAGCATGCCGCCCGCCGCCATGGGTGGCAGCAAGTTGACGAGCAACAGCACCGCATAGGGCAGGCCGAAGCGACGATAGACCGGCCACGCGGCGCCCAGCATGAACAACACCCCAAGCAGGTAAAACAGGTCAATGGTCTGCGTTGACGCGTAACCATAGAGGCCGTTGCTGGCAATGTAATCAACGCGATCGGAGACCAGCGAGTCGAGACTGCGGTAGACCCGCCCCCACGCGGCGTTCTGCAGCGTCCACTTGAACGGGTTACCGGTGAGCTGGTAGATGAAGGCCGAGAACGCGAGCATGCCGACGCCCGGCGCTGCGGCCGACAGCAGGCGCTTGCCCATCTGCGGCCATCCCTGGGGCGGCGGCAGGATCGGACGCCAGCGGGTGGCATCCCACATCGGCGCCACCGCCATCAGCCCCAGCACGATCGAAAGGAAGGCACCGTTCGGCCGGGTCAGGCCGCACACGAACCCCCAGGCGGCCGCGCGCCAGAGTTGGCCGTGGCGAAAGTGGTAGACCGCGCCGACCAGGGTCAGCAGGAACAGGGCCTCGGTATAGGCGGCGCTGAAGAACACCGCGAACGGATACGCGGCCAACAGCATGACCGCCGCCGCGGCGGCCGCGTCATCGCGCAGTTCGTCGCGCGCCAGCCGCAGGAAGTAGCCAAGCGCGAGAAAGAATGCGACGAGCGAGATGGCCACGCCGGTCCAGAGGGGCTGGTGGCCGAGCACCGCCGACAGGTAGCGCACCGCCATCGGGTACGCCGGGAAGAAGGCGATGTTCTGCTGGGTCTCGGCTCGGGCATTGGGGTCGAAGCGATACCCCTCCATGGCAATGCCGAGATACCAACCAGTGTCCCAGCGCGCCGGCAGGTCGAGGAAGTCGTTCGAGTAAATGCGCCAGCGCGAAGTGGCCTCTGGAGGGAAGCCGATCAGGATCACCGCGAGAAACCCGACTGCCAGCACCCCGCCGCGCGTTGCGAGGTGAATGGGCAGCACGGTCCTGGTCACCGGATCGCGCCACCATTGGACGATCGCTTGCGCCACCCGTTGTGGCAGCGGCAGTTGCCGCACCAACGCGTGGCGAACGATCATCGCCGCCGCGCTCCACAGCGCGGGACGCCACCAATCGGTGACCGACAGGCGGACGTCGAACACGGTGACCCGGAAACCGCCGCCAATGATGACCGAGATTGCAACGATGGCCATCACGACGGCGACCACATCGAGCGCCGTCGCCCACTTGGGCAGTTTCACGTAGTTATTCTACCTAAGGCGCGATCCTCGACGCGGATGCGGGCGCGCATCAGCATGCCGAACGCGAAGGTGGCCAGCACGCCCGAGATCGGCGCCGCGACGATCATCGCCACGCTGACCAATTCCCCCACCACTGCCAGGTAGTTGGGATGGGCGACGAAGCGATAGGGACCGGTGGTTACGAGCGGCGCGCCGGGAAGAATCAGCACACGATAACTCCAGCGCGGGCCGAGCGACGAGATGGCCCACACCTTGAGCGCCTTCGCGAGCCCGAACAACACCAACCCGCCGGCCAGGAAGGCATCGGGACTGGGCCCGGCAATGGCCCCTTCGACGGCCATGGCCACAAACGACAGTGGATAGACCCAGCGCATGGTGGCAATGACGTCGCCCGGCGGCTCGACCGCCCCTTTCGCGCGCAGTTGGCGCTCGTTGAACGTGGACAGCACCAACTCGCCGGCCATCATCAACAACGCGGCCGCGACGGTCAGGACAGCAATGGCAAGGGCTTGATTGGTCATCACGCTCCGATGTGGCGTCCGGCTTCAGCCGGACCACAGTCCCCAGCGTAGCGGATGACCGCCTGGAACACCGACGGCATCACGCGAGCCGCGAGCGCGGCGGTCGTCACGCCCTGGGGATAGGTCACCAGGGACCGAAGGGTGCGATTGAACCGCCACTTGGCGGCGAAGGCGGCGCGCCGGCGCCGGGCCAGTTCGACGTGGGCCGTCTGCGGAGAAAGGCTGCCGGCCAGGACCTCAAGGGCCACGGCGGCAGCATGCTCCGCACCGGCCAGGGCCAGGCGCAAACCGTCGCCCGTCATCGGGTCGATGAAGCCCGCCGCGTCACCGGCCAGCAAGAGGCCCGGTTCGCCCGCGGCGTCGGCATCGATCGCCATGGGCCCCAGCATCACCGGCTCACCTGCCGGCCGCGCCGCCGCAAAGCGATCGCGCAATCCGGGATCCGCGTTGAGCCGCGACCGAATCAGGTCGACGGGTGACCCTAACGGCGGGTCGCCGGCCGCGTGCGGCATCACCACGCATACGTTGGTGAGCCCGCCGGGCACCGGCGCAACCCCAATGTAGTGGCCCTCGCGCACGTGCATCTCACCAACGGTGCTGCACCCCGCGACATCGGTGAAGTAGGCCCCAATGGCCCACCGCCGTGGCCGCGCCGGCTGACGGGCGAGGCCGCGCGTGAACGCGAGCGTCGAGCGGCGGCCGTCGGCGGCGATCACCAGGCGGCACGGGTGTGCCAGCGCCGCACCACCGTCGCGCGCCACCAGCACCCCACTCACCCGTTCATCGACCACGTGGGCGCCCTTGATGGCGGCGCCCTCTTCAACCTGCGCACCCGCCGCGGCCGCCTGTCGAAGCAACCACTCATCGAACACGCTGCGCGTCACGGCGCGCCCGGCGATGCCGCCGCCGTACTCCCCACGAACCGACACGCCGCCAGGGCCGGTGAGCAGCATCCCGTGAATGTCATCGCTCTTCGCCACAAGCGGCGCTGTCTCGACGTGGCGTGCCAGCACGACCAGCGCGCCCGGGTTCAACGTGTCGCCGCACAGCTTGTGCCGCGGCAAGCGCGCACGCTCGAAGACGCGCACGCCGACGCCGGCCCGCGCGAGGATCAGCGCCGCGAACGCGCCGGCGGGACCGCCGCCGGCAATGACCACGTCATCCATGGGCACGGCCAAGGACGAGCGCGCTGTTCTTCGAGCCGAAGCCGAGGCAGTTGCAGAGCGCCACCTCAGGTTGCGCGGCGCGGCCCTGGTTGGGGATGAAGTCCAGATCGCAGGCGGGATCCGGATCGGTCAGGTTGATCGTCGGCGGCAGGAAGCCGCGCGACAACGCCAGGGCGGTGGCCACCACGCCGGCGGCGCCGCTGGCACCCTGCGGATGGCCGATCATCGACTTGGTGGACGACCCCGGGATGCGCTCGGCCGCGCCGCCGAAGGCCAGGCGCGTGCAGCGCGCCTCGATGGTGTCGTTCAACTGCGTCGAGGTGCCGTGGTAGTTGATGTAGCCAATGTCACCAGGTTGCCGTCCGGCGCGGGCGATGGCCGTGTGCATGCAGCGCACGATCTGCTCGCCGTCCGGATCCATCTGGACGCGGTGGTAGGCGTCACAGGTCGACGCATAGCCATCGATCGTCGCGTAGACCGTGGCGCCGCGCGCGCGGGCGCGGTCCTCGAGTTCCAGGGTCAACATCCACGCGCCCTCGCCCAGGACAAAACCATCGCGGCCGCGATCGAACGGCCGCGACGCCTCGGCGCCGCGCTCGTTGTAGTGGGTCGAGACGGCGCGCATGCGCGAGAAGCCGAAGATCATGCCCGGGAGCACGCAGCCATCGGTGCCGCCCGACAACAGCACGTCGCACTCACCCTGGCGCAGCAGCATGCACGCGTAGCCCAGCGCATCGGTCGAACTGGTGCAGCCGGTCGACATGACATGGCTGATGCCGCGCACCCCGAGCGCGATCGAAATCTCGCTCGACACCATGCCGCAAATGCCGAGGGCAATGGCGTAGGGCGTGACGTTCTTGCCGCCGGTGGTGAAGAAATCCTGGTATTGCCGCTCGCCGACGTCGATGCCGCCACCGCCACTGCCGATGATCACACCGGCATTGGCCTCGCCGAAGACCAGGCCGGCGTCGTTCCAGGCCTCGCGCGCGGCGATCACGCCGAACAGCGCCGCACGGGAGTAACGCTTGGGATCCGCGTGCGAGTCCCTGGCGCTGGCTTCGCCGGTCAGCGGCTGGGCAGCCGTGATGTCCATGAGCGGCACGGGCGCGGCGACTTTGCAGGGATAGGTCGAGACGTCGAACTCGGTGATGGCGCGGGTACCGCTGCGCCCCTCGCGAATGGCCTCCCAGTACGCTTCGCGACCGGCGCCAAACGCGGAAACAACCCCGATGCCGGTGATGGCCACGCGCGGCACGCTCACCAGCTGAACCCACTGAACCCGTAAACCCGTGAACCTGTGAACCCGTGAACCATTGATCCCATCCATAATACGTCCGTGCGAACGGCATTTGTCTGGATCGGCGCGCTGCTCTTCGCGGTGTCACTGGTCTCGGGCGCGCTGGCTTACGGGATCCGCCTCGGCGTGCCCGCGCCGCCGTCGACCCCCTTGTGGCCGGCCCTGGCGATCAACATCGCCTTGTTCACGGTGTTCGCGCTTCACCACAGCCTGCTGGCACGAACCGGCGCCAAGGCGTGGGTCACTCGCCGCGTGCCCGCGGACCTCGAACGCAGTGTTTACGTGTGGGTGGCCAGCCTGTTGTTTATCGCCGTGTGCTGGCTCTGGCAACCCCTGCCCGGTGTCGCGTGGACCTTCACCGGGCCGGTGAGCTGGCTCATGTGGTCGCTGGTGTTGACCGGCGCATCCATGACCGGGCGCGCCGCGAGCGCGATTGGGGTGTGGGAACTGGCGGGTGTTCGCGTGGCGGCGCCCGGCCGGCCGGTCGTGTTCACGACCACCGGCCTCTTCGGCTTCGTCCGGCATCCGATCTACCTGGCATGGATCCTGATGGTGTTCGCGGTCCACCCCATGACCAACAGCCGGCTGCTGTTCGCGGTGATCAGCACGCTGTACCTGGTCGTAGCAATTCCGTTGGAAGAAGCGTCGCTGGTCGAGGAGTTCGGCGACAAGTACCGCACGTACCAGCAGCAGGTGCGTTCGCGCCTGCTGCCTGGTCTCTGGTAATTACCCTCGCCAGCCCTTCGTTGGCCGAGTGAAGCGTGCCGGGAGCGCGGCGCGGGCGGTCGCGTCCATCGGCTTCGCCGGCACGTCGGCCGCCTCGCCTTCCTCGGTCTCGACATCCTTCGGCAGGCCGTCGATTTGATCGAGAAACATCATCGAGTGCAACGACGGGATCTCGAACTTCTTGCCGCACGTCTTGCACGTCACCTCATCGTCCAGGCGCAGCAGGTGATCGCGCAGCTTGTCGAACTTCTTGCGGTCTTCAGCATTCTGCGGCGCACTCTTCTTCGTGCGGCGCACCCAGCGGATGGTGTACTCGTTGGTGCGCTTGCAGCGCGGGCACGGGTACTTGGCCGGGCGGGACTCGGGCTTCTCGCTGAAGAAGGCACGTTCGTCAAAACTCACCCTCCGATTGTATCCCTTATGATCGGGGGTGGTGACCGTCGCGTTCTACATTTCGGGCCACGGGTTTGGCCACGCCTCTCGGTCGATCGAGGTCATCAGTGCCCTGATTGACCGGCATCCCGGCGTGCGCGTGATCATCCGCTCCGCGGTCGCGCCCTGGCTCGTCGGCCGCACGGCGCGGCCGGGGGTCGTGCTCGAACCCGTCGAGACCGACACGGGCGTCATTCAACTCGATAGCCTCCACCTAAACGAGACCGCCACGCTGGTCCGCGCGCGCGAGTTCATGGCCACCTTCCCAGCACGCGTGGCAGCCGAGGCGGCCTGGCTGAGGCACGCGGATGCGTCGGTCGTGGTCGCCGACATTCCGGCGCTGGGCATCGCGGCGGCCCAAGCGGCCGGCGTGCCGGGCATCGCCCTGGGCAACTTCACGTGGGACTGGATCTATTCGGGCTACGCTGGCGGCGCCAGCCTGGCCGACGCCATCGGTGCCGCTTATGGGTACACCACGCTCGCGCTGCGGCTCCCCATGTGGGGCGGCTTTGCCACCATGCCGGCGGTGGTGGACGTGCCATTTATCGCGCGGCGGTCGTCACGCGATCCGGCGGAGGTCCGGCACCTGCTCGGTCTTCCTGCCGGCGAGCGCCTCGCCCTCGTTTCGTTTGGCGGCTACGGCGTGGATGGGCTCAACGTCGCGGCACTGCGACAATTGGCTGGATACCGGGCGCTGCTGCCGGGAGATGTCGACGAGGCGGCGATGTACGCCGAGGGATTGCGCTACGAAGACCTCGTACGCGCGGTCGATGTCGTCGTCAGCAAGCCCGGCTACGGCATCGTCTCCGAATGCCTGGCCAACGACACCGCCCTGCTCTACACGTCGCGTGGAAACTTCGTCGAGTACGACGTGCTCGTCGCGGCCATGCCGCGGTTCGTGCGGGCCGCGTTCATCGATCAGGCCGACTTGTTTGCGGGCCGCTGGCGTCCGCACCTCGATGCCCTGCTGGCGCAGCCGGCCCCGCCCGAGCAACCGCCGACCAACGGTGCCGAAGTCGCGGCCGACCGGATTTTGGACATTACAGGAGATCAAGAGATCAGGAATGAGTCATGACAAACTCCTGAACTCCTGATCTCCTGTTCACGTCTTGTTGGACGCTTCCTCGCGCAGCACGATGAATAAACCGTCGGACTCGGCCACGCGCCGTTCGGCATCGATGAGCACCGCCCGCACGTAGACCTTCCGCCCATCCACGCGCTCGATCCGCGACTCAACCGTCGTTTCGGTCCCGAGCTTCACCATCTCGAGAAACGACACCGAGATCTTCGCGGCCACGGTCCGGTGGCCGTTCATCCAGCACGCGCCGCCCATGGCTTCGTCGAGCACGGCCGCCATGGCGCCGCCGTGCACGTGCCCGGGTGGTCCCTGCGTCTCGCGGCCGAACCAGGCCTTCGCGTACAGCACGCCCGGTTCCGGGCCGCGGAAATAGGCAACGCGCACGCTTTCGCCCGACGGGTTGGCGACGAGAAACGAGTGGGCGTCCAGAGACGGAAACGGCTGGACAGGTGTCCAGCCGTGTTCAGGAATCGCGGGCGGTGGTGACACCGAACTCTTAGTCTTTGACGACCGTGATCAGCGTCCACATTTTCGGGATGTTGACCTTCTCGAGTGACACCGGCTTCAATTCGGCCTGCTCGAGGAACCCCGGCAGGTCCAAGTCGGCGGTGAAGCCGATGTGCACCGTTGCCGGCGAGATCACTTTTTCGATCCAGCCCATCACGCGGTTGGCGCTTTTGAAGTGGTTGAGGATGATGACGCGGCCGCCAGGCCGGCACACGCGATACATCTCGCGCGCCACCCTCACCGGTTCCGGCACCACGCTGATCACGTACGGCGCGTAGACGACGTCGAAGGAGTTGTCGGCGAACTTCAGTTGGGTCGCGTCCATCTCGGCGAGTTCGCAGTGGTGCAGCCCCTTCTCGTCGATCCGTCCCTGGGCTTTGGCGAGCATCTTGCTCGACAGATCGATGCCGGTGATGCGGCAATTGCGCGGATACAACGCGAGGTTGATGCCGGTGCCGACGCCCACTTCGAGCACGTGGGTGCCGGCACGAAGCGCCATCTTCTCCATGGCCTCGAGCCGGCCGGGATGGAGCGTCGGACCGTACGTGTAGTCGTACGCCGCCGCAATGCCCTGATAGACTTTTTCGACAAAATCGGTCTCGACTGTGGTGACCGACAGGGCCCTGGTGGCCGCATCGCCCGAACGCCGCGTTTCTGCGTCAAATAGGCCCATTTTTAACAGTCTCCGAACGAATCGGACTATACCACGTCGAGCACATCGAGGGCGGAGTCCAGCCGGCCCGACGGCGTTGAGATTTGAACACCCGCAGCCATACCCTTGATGGCTTCGACGAGTTCTCGCGCCACTTTCACGCCTTCCGCGGCCGCGCCTTCGGCGCTGGTCGTCCGGCGCATCCGTTCGACGATGGCATCGGGCACCGTCACGCCGGGCACTTCATTCGCCATGAACTCGGCATTAAGTGCGCTTTCGAATGGCCAGATGCCGACAATGATCGGCACACCGAGCGGCGTGACCCGGGCCAGGAACCGTTCAAAAGTGGACACATCGAACACCGGCCTCGTCACCGCGAATTCCGCGCCCGCCTCGACCTTGAACTCGAGGCGCCGCAGTTCCTGATCGAGATCGCGCGACGGGTTGACCATCACGCCGGTATGAAATGAGGTCGGCTCGCCGATCGACTGGCCACCGACGTCGAGCCCGTGATTGAGCCGCGTGATCACGTTGGTGAGCCCGATCGAATCCACGTCGAAGACAGCTGTCGCGTCGGGAATGTCGCCCAGGCTGCGTACGTCGCCGGTGATGCCGAGCAGGTTGCGCACGCCCATCGCATGCGCGCCGAGAAGATCCGACTGGATGCCCAGAAGGTTGCGATCGCGACACGAATACTGCAGCAGCACTTCCACTGCCGCATGCTGTTGCACGAGCACGGCCAACGACAGTGCGCTCATGCGCGTACCCGAGCGCGGTCCGTCGGGGATGGTCACCACATCCACGCCGCGCTTGGCGAGGCGCGCGGCGTCGGCCAACGCCGCGCTGGCCGCGTGCCCGCGCGGCGGAATCAGTTCGATGGCACGGATGAAGCCGCCATTGGCCAGCTTGCGACCCATGATCGACTTCGACTCGCGCGGCAGGGCCGGGCGCGCGTTCGGCTGGCTCGCCACCGGCGTGCGCACCTCGGCGGTCCCGGCGTGGCGGGCCAGCCCGGGCGCCATCGACTTCGCCGCCAGCGCAATCTGGCGGATGTGCTCGGGCGTCGTGCCGCAGCAGCCGCCCACCAGCCGGACGCCCGACGCGATGAACCGGCGCGCGTACGACGCCATGTATTCCGGCGAGCACAGATACAGGTTGCGCCCCTCGATATCGCGGGGCCGGCCGGCGTTGGGCTGCGCCGACAACCAGACATCGGTGATCTCGCTGATGCGCTCGATGGTCTCGAGCATCGGCGCCGGGCCGACGCTGCAATTGACGCCGACAATGCTCGCGCCGCGCGCGATCAGCTCGGGCGCGAACTGTTCGGGGGGCGCGCCGTCGAGGCTGGCGCCGTCTTCCTCGGTGGTCATCTGCGCGACGATCGGCAGGTCGCAGACGCTGCGCACGGCCGCAATCGCGGCGCCAATCTCGTTCAGGTCGCGAAAGGTCTCGAGAATGAAGAGATCGACGCCACCATCAAACAGTGCCTGGGCCTGCTCGCGGAACATCGTCTCGGCTTCATCCACGCCGGTCTTGCCCCAGGGCTCAATGCGCACGCCGAGCGGGCCGATCGCCCCGGCGACGTAGGCGGGCTCCCCCGACTTCTCGACCGCGCGCCGCGCCAGCGTGGCGCCGGCAAAGTTGATCTCGCGCACCTGATCGCCCAGGCCAAAGCCACGCAGCTTCATGCGGTTGGCGCCAAAGGTGTTGGTCTCGATGACGTCGGCGCCGGCCTTCAGGTAGTCGCCATGGACGTCGACGACCATGTCGGGCTGGGTCTGGTTCAGCGACTCGAAGCAGCGGTTGATGAACACGCCCTTGGCGTACAGCATGGTGCCCATCGCGCCGTCGCACACGAGCACACGTTCATCGAGCGCCGTCAGAAAGGGTTTCACTGGAGGTAACACTGATACAGACGGCAATCACCCGGACCGGGTTCGCGCCACGTCAGCCGGCGGCCGGCTACCGCACCGGCATGGGCGCCTTCTGATCGGCCGCGGCGGGCACCAGCAGCTCGGTCTTGTCCCACACGAAGTCTTCTTTGCTGTACACGGCCAACTCGTAGTCCTTGCCCATGAAGATCGCCGACACCGGGCAGGCTTCTTCGCAGTACCCGCAGAAAATGCAGCGCGTCTTGTGAATCTGGTAGATCGACGCGTAGCGCGGGCCCGCCATCACCGTGCCGTCGTTTTCGGCCGCCTCGAGGTAGATCGCGTCGGCCGGACAGGCCACCGCGCACAGCCCGCAGGCCACGCACTTTTCGAGACCCGCCTCGTCACGCATCAGGACCTGCTTGCCGCGATACCGCGGGAACATCGGGACCTTCTGGTCGGGATAGTTCACCGTGATGGGACGGCGGAACAAGTGCTTGAAGGTAAGAGCAAAGCCTTTCGCGAGCGGACCGATCATAGGAGGAAATGATACCATTTCGGAGCCACAAACGGTGTAGGGACGGGCATTTAGGCCTGCCAGGCATGCTGCAAGAACCCAGATTCCTCTCCGCCGCGCAGTTCCTGCTGACGACCCTGGTCGTCAAGCTCGCGGCCATGGCCGCGTTGGCGACCATGCTCGCCCGTTATCGGCGCTTTCGTCACATCCTGATCTTCGAGCAGCGCAACTGGCCCGACCGGCTGGTGTTCGCCCTGGGCCTGGGGCTGCCCCTCACGGCCGGGGTCGCCGCGCGCGTGCTGCTCAACTACGACGCCGCCGACCTCATGCTCGAAGGCGCGTTTCTCGCCGGGCTGATTGCCGGGCCATACACCGGCGGCCTGGTGGGCTTCGCCATCGCCATGCCCGCGCTCGCCGCGGGCGAGTACGGCGCGCCGTTCTTTGCGATCGGGTGTGGCTTTGCCGGCGGCGGCCTGCGCGAGGCATGTCCCAACAAGGAAGAGATCTGGAGTATCTCGCCGTTCGTGCTCTTGAGCCTGCCCCGTCGCATCTGGCGAATGGTCCGCAGCGTCGAGGTCAACTGGCCCGTCGTGCTGCTGCTGGCCATCATCGGCCTTGAAACCGTCCGCCAGGCCGTGGGCGCGCGCTACCCGTTGCGCCTGTTCGAACTGTCGAGTCCGTCGGCGTGGGTCACGTTGCTCGTGTACCTCGCGACCATCATCACCGTCTCCACGCCGATCAAGATCTGGAACAACGCCCGCATTGAGCATCGATTGCAGGAGCAGGAGAAACTGCTGCTGGCCGCCAAGGTCGAGGCCCTCAAGAGCCAGATCAATCCTCACTTCCTGTTCAATACGCTGGCGTCGGTCTCGTCGCTGATCCGGCTGCAGCCCGAAACCGCGCGCGAGGTGATCCAGAAGCTGTCGGGCCTGCTTCGCAAGCTGATGAGCAACCAGGTGCAGTTCGTCACGCTGCGCGAAGAACTCGCCGCGCTCGACGAGTATCTCGACATCGAGGTGATCCGGTTCGGCCCGCGCCTGGCCGTGCGCAAGTCGATCGCCCCCGACACGCTCGACCTCATCATCCCCAGCCTCCTGCTGCAGCCGCTCGTCGAGAACTGCATCAAGCACGGCTTCGCCCGCAAGGTCGGGCCAGGCACCATCACCATCCGCAGCTGGCGCGAGAGCCGCCAGGTGTTCATCGAGGTCACCGATGATGGCCTGGGCATTTCAGCAGAGCGTCTCGCCGACGCCCTGTCGAGCGGCATCGGACTGAGCAACGTCAACGAGCGCCTGCGCGTGCTCTACGGCGCCACCGGACGCCTCCAGCTGACCGGCTCGCCCGGGCGCGGGGCGTGCGCGCGCGTCGAGATTCCGCTCGACCTTGCCACCGAGAGAATCACCGCATGACCCGGCTCGCCCCCCTCACCGCCATCGTCGCCGACGATGAGCAGCTGGCCCGTGACGAGTTGTGCTTCCTGCTCAACCAGCTGGGGACGGTCGAGGTCGTCGCCCGCGCCGCGAATGGCCCCGAGGCGCTCGATGAAATTGCGCGGCACGCGCCCGACGTCGCCTTCCTGGACGTGCAAATGCCGGGGCTGACCGGCTTGGAGGTCGCCCGGCGGCTGCTCGACCAGGGAACCGGACCGGGTGTGATCTTCGTCACTGCTTACGACCAGCGGGCGATCGAGGCGTTCGAAGTCAACGCCGTGGACTACCTGCTGAAGCCGATTGACATGCGGCGGCTGGAGACCGCCATGGCGCGGGTGCGCGAGCGCAGGGGACGAACCGACCCCCTGGCGGGCCAGTTGGACCGCCTGGTTCGGATGATCGCCGGCCAGAAAGACCGCCGGGACCAGGTGGCCGTCAAGGTCAGCGACCGGTTCGTGCTGGTCAAGGCCGACGACATCATCCATGCGTCGCTCGCCGAGGATTCGATTAATATTGTGACGAGCCAGGTCTCGGGAACTTCGAACGACCGCACCCTGGACGAGTTGCACGCGCGGCTCGACCCGGAGGTGTTTTGGCGGGTTCACCGGTCGCATCTGGTCAATATCAACAAGGTCAAGGAGATCGTCCCTTGGTTCAGCCGGAACTACATCCTGAGGATGACAGACGCGAACGCGACCGAGATCCCGGTCAGCCGTTCGCAGACGCGCCGTCTTCGGGACTACCTGAAGCTGTAGAACCCGTCGCCACCATGGGCGACCTTCTCGCCGATCCCGGTGACGAGACGACGCCGGTGCCGCCCGTCACGGCGGCGGCTGCGCTCGCGCGCGAAACCCCGTTGCCCCTGGACTTCGAGCAGGACCCGGCGCAGGTGGTGCGCCGGATGGAAGTGTGGCGCGACGAGTTCTTCGCGTGGGTGCGCACGCTGGCCTCGGCGGCGGTCTACGCTACGCTGATCGTCACGTTCGGCTTCCAGGTCGCCCGCGTCGAGGGCCTCAGCATGGCGCCGACCCTGGCCGACCAGGACCGCCTGATTGTCAACAAGCTGCGCTACCGCCTCACCTCGCCGCAGCGCGGCGACATCGTGATGCTCTACTACCCCGTCAACCCCGACAAGTCGTTCGTCAAGCGCGTGATCGCGGAAGACGGCGACACCGTGCGGGTGGTCGATGGGCGCGTCTACGTCAACGACGTGCCGATGCGCGACGACTTCGTGCCGGCCGAGTACCGCAGCCACGACGACTGGGGCCCGCAGGTCATTCCCGAAGGCTACTACTTCGTGATGGGCGACCACCGGAACAACAGCCTCGACAGCCGGCACTGGGGATTCGTGCCCAAGAAATACATCATCGGCAAGGTGCAGATCCGCTGGTGGCCCGTGCCGAACGCGCGGGTGTTCTAGGCGGCCGCGCGCCCGGTCACGACCATGCCACAGGACTTGCCAGACCTCGCCCCACCCGACGCCACCGCGCCGATCGCCGTCCCAGGCCGGCGGTTGGCGACATGGCGCGAGGAGTTCGTGGCCTGGGTCAGCACACTGGCGCAGGCGACGGTCTACGCCACGCTGGTGGTGACGTTTGGGGTCCAGGTGGCGCGGGTTGAAGGCCAGAGCATGGCGCCGACGCTGGCCGACCAGGACCGCCTGATCGTCAACAAGTTCAGCTATCGCTTCCACGCGCCGCAGCGTGGCGACATCGTGATGCTCTACTACCCGCTCAACCCCGACAAGTCGTACGTCAAGCGCGTGATCGCCGAGGCCGGCGACGCGGTGCGCGTGGTGGACGGCCGGGTCTACGTCAACGACGTGGCGCTGCGCGACGACTTCGTGCCGGTCGAGTACCGCAGCCACGACGACTGGGGCCCGCAGGTCATCCCGGCCGGCTACTACTTCGTGATGGGCGACCATCGCAACGGCAGCTCCGACAGCCGTCACTGGGGCTTCGTGCCCAAGAAGTACATCGTCGGCAAGGTGCAAGTCCGCTGGTGGCCCGTGCCGCAGGCCAGGGTGTTTTGATCTGAAAGCGCGCTACGCCAAGGTCTCCCAGGTCCTCTGGCGCGTCCTGTTCCTCAACCTGATCGTCGCCGCCGCCAAGATCGCATTGGGCCTGGCAACCGGCGCCGTCAGCGTCCTGTCTGACGGCTTTCACTCCCTCACCGACACCGCTTCGAACGTCGTCGCCCTGGTCGGCGTGCGGATTGCGGGCGAGCCGCCGGACGAGGACCATCCGTACGGCCATCGCAAGTTCGAGACCATGGCGTCAGTGGGCATCCTGATCTTCCTGGTGCTGGTGCTGTTCGAGGTGCTGTCGGCGGCGGTGGAGCGCCTGCAGTCGGGCGGCGAGCCCGTCATCAACCGTCTCACGTTCCTCGTGATGGGCGCGACGTTCGTCGTCAACTTGGGGGTCGTGCTCTACGAGCGGGCGGCGGCACGCCGACTCGGCAGCGAAGTATTGCTGGCCGACGCGCATCACACCACGAGCGACCTGTTCATTTCGGCCTCCGTGATCGGCGCGCTGGTCGGGGTGCGAATGGGCTACGTGTGGCTCGACCCGGTGGCCGCACTCGTGATTGCGGGTTTCATCGGCCGTGCCTGCTGGGAAATCTTCCAGTCGACCTCAGGCATCCTGGCCGACCGCTTCGTGATTCCGGAGGCGGCCATTCGCGAGGTGGTCAGCGGCGTGCCCGAGGTGATGGGCTGCCACCACATTCGCACGCGCGGCTCGAACGACTTCGTGTTTCTGGACCTGCACGTCTGGATGGATCGCGACATGCGCCTGGACGAGGCCCATCGGCTATCGCACGTGGTGAAGGACCGGTTGATGGCGCGCTTCCCGCAGATCAAGGACGCGATCATCCACATCGAGCCGCCGCCCCAGGAAAGTTCTCAGTAGCCGAGGTCGGGTTCCACCCGAAACCTCGGCAGTTCTCCTCGTTCAAACCGGGCGAGGTTCTCGGCAAACAGATCGACGACCTCTTCCCAGTGTCCTTGCCGGAAGCCGGAGGTGTGCGGCGTGAGGATCACGTTGGGACACGTCCACAGCGGATGCTCTGGCGGCAGTGGCTCCTGCGGGTACACGTCGAGCGACGCCCCGCCGAGATGTCCGGAATGGAGCGCGGAGACGAGCGCGCCGGTATCGAGAATCTTCGCCCGGCCCACGTTCACGACTACCGCACCTTTCGGCAGCAGGGCGATCTGCTCCGCACCGATCAGGCCCAGCGTCTGCGGCGTCAGTGGCGCCGCGATCACGAGCACATCCGTCTGGCGAAGGAAGGTGTCGAGCTGGCCGGGACCGAACGTCTCGTCCACGGCCGGGACCTCGCCGTGTCCGCTCCGCCGCCGCAACGCCACCACGCGCATGCCGAACGCACGCGCGCGCGATGCGATTGCCGACCCGATGGTGCCGACGCCAATCAGCCCCAGCGTGCGCCCGCTCAGCAGCCACGGCAGCCGCTCGCCCATGAAGTCGTTCTGCGCCCAGTGCGCGTGGCGTTGGTGCTCGAGCACGCGGGGCAACTGCTTCGACAACGCGAGCACGACGGCAAGAGCGTGCTCGGCGATGGGGACGGCCTGCACGCCGCGGGTGTTGCTGACCACCACGTTCCCGGCGAACAGTTCAGGCAGGCACAGCGTCTCGACGGCCACGGCCGAGGTGTGCAGCCAGCGCAGCTTCGGCGCGGTCGCGAACTCGGCCGCCTTCAGGATCCAGGTATAGGCCGCGTCGCACTCGGCGAGTCCGCGCGCGCGCTCGTCGTCGGTGGTGGCGTGGATAAACTCGATGTCGGGAAATCGCGCGCGCAGCGTGGCCACGCCCTCGGCAGGAATCTGCCACTGCTTCACCGGCTGCTGAATCGAGATTAGGACCCTCATCTCGATTTTCGAACGTAGTGTCCGGAGCGGCCGCCCTTCTTCTCGATCAACTCAATGTCGCTGATGGTCATGGTCTGATCAACCGCCTTGACCATGTCATACAGCGTCAGCGCCGCCACCGACACGGCGGTCAGCGCCTCCATTTCGACGCCGGTTTGCCCCGAGGTGCGCACGCGCGCCTCGATGCCGTAACCCTTGGCGGTCGGCGTGAGTTCCACCGAGACGTGCGTCAGCACCAGCGGATGACAGAGGGGAATCAACTCGGAGGTCTTCTTGGCGGCCATGATGCCGGCGAGGCGGGCGGCCTGCAGCGGGTCGCCCTTCTTCACGGCCCCCGCGCGAATCTGTTTGCGAGCGGCGGCCGACATCGCTATGCGGCCACGGGCCACCGCCTCGCGATCGGTCACCGGCTTGGCGCCGACATCCACCATGCGGATGCGGCCCTTCGCATCGACGTGGCTCAATCTATTCTTCGGCATCGATGCCCTGCGCCAGGTAGAACGACAGGCTTTCGAGCGACACGGTCAGGTCCACGCCCTTCATCTTCACCCCTGGCGGGACCTTAAGGGAGCCGGGCGAGAAATTCAAGACCGCCTTGATGCCGGCGGCCACCACCTGGTCGAGCACGTGCTGGGCCGATTCGGCCGGCACGGCAATCACGGCAATGTCGATGTGTTCCTTGCGGACCACTTTCTTGAGGTCCTTCAGGTCGTGAATGGGAACGCCGCTGCGCGATTCGTCGCCGATCTTGGCGTCGGCGACGTCGAACATCGAGACAATCTCGAAGCCCTCGCGCTTGAAGCCGGCATAGTCGGCCAGCGCCTGGCCGAGGTTGCCTGCGCCCATCACGGCCACGCGTAACTTCCGGTCGAGGCCGAGAATCTGGCGGAGGTTTCGCTTCAGGTCCTTGACGTAGTAGCCCACGCCGCGCACGCCGAACTCGCCGAAGTACGCAAGGTCCTTGCGGATCTGGGCGGCATTCAAGTGGAACTGCTCGGCCAGTGCCTGAGATGAAATGGTCTCGTCTCCGGCCGCCTCGAGTTGAGTCAGGCAGCGGAGATAAACCGACAGCCGATTGGTGGTCAACTCGGAAACGGGTTCGGCGACCGGTCTCCGCTTGTTCGTGGAATTCACAAGCAGTTTTCAGAATACCGCAATCCCCCCGTATGAAGCGAGTCTCATCCGGCCGCCGCCGCGCTGCCGGTTCGTCGCGCGGGCGGTGATCCTGGCGAGGTTCGCCCGACGTAGAGTCTAGATATGGAACGACTGGCGCAATGGGTGACGGTGGCGCTGTTCGGGATGGTGCTGGCCATCGTGGCCGGCTCGGTCCTGTCTCCCGTCTGGCCCGACATTCATCCAGCCTGGACGGTCGCCCTCGCGGCGGCCGTGCTGTTCGCCCTGCACCGGCTGTTGGCCTACGCCGAGGGCCGCGGGTGGATTTACTACCGCCAGCGGCGCGGCAGCTACGGCGGGCTGGGCGTCACCAGCAACTTCCTCAACATGTACGACCCTTCGCGCAAGCACCTGCAGCAGACCGCCCGCATGGCCGAATGGAAGCGTGATGAAGACGACGATGGCGACGACCCGAGACACCGTCCGAGAGACTGACTGCGTGATTTGCTAGCATGGTCCTCATGCGCCGGACCGTTCTCTCGCTTGCCGTTCTGTGCGTCGTGCTCATGGCGGCCATCGCCGCGCAACCGCCGACGCGGCGAGCCACGACCATTACCGCGCTGCGCAGCTACCCCGGCTTTTACCACCAGCAGACCGTCTCGGTGGTTGGCGCAGTCAAGGGCGAGAACGTCGAGAACCTCCTGCTCGCGAATGACGAGGCGACCATCCGGGTGATCGCCAGGGAACTGCCGCGCGAGGGCCGGCTCGAGGCCCGCGGCCAGTTCCTCGACATCGGCCGGGTCTCGCAGGACGACCCGCGGCTGATTCCGTTCAACCTCGGCGATCGCATCCGCGCGATGTATCCGGACCGCTGGCCGCGCCCGGGCGAGGAGTTGCTGTTGCTACTGGCGGGCACGCTGCCGCCTCCGCCGCCCGCCGATGCGACCAATCCCCCACTGCGCTCGGTCGCGCTCGAGCCCGCTCGCTTTGAGGGGCAGCGCGTGGCGATTGTCGGCCAGTTTCGCGGCCGCAACCTCTACGGCGACCTGCCCGAGGCCCCGGCGCCCGCGCGGTGGCAGTTCGTGCTGCGAACCACCGATACGGCTCTGTGGGTAATGGGCATTCAGCCCAGGGGCAAGGGGTTCAATCTCGATCCGACCAAGCGCATCGACACGGGGCGCTGGTTAAAGGTGCAAGGGACGGTGCGCACCGCTAAAGGCCTGACGTGGCTCGAAGGCACCACGGTCGAACTGGCCCAGGCGCCGGCGGAGCCGGCGACCGAAGTGGAGATCGCCGAGCCACCACCGCCACCGGTCGAGGTGCTGTTCACCGCGCCGGCCGAGGGCGAGACCGACGTCTCGGTGGGCGAACGCGTGCGGCTGCAGCTGTCGCGGGACCTCGATGCCGCATCGCTCCAGGATCGCGTGCGGGTCACCTACGCCAAGGACTCGACCGGGCGCGCGATCGCGTTCGCCGCCAACTACACGCGCGAGAATCGAGCGCTCGAAATCAGGCCGAGTGAGCCGTTCGAGGCATTTCGACTGGTGCGGATCGAGTTCCTCGAAGGGATCAAGGGCAGCGACGGCGGCGCGCTCACGCCGTTTGCCCTGACCTTTACCACCGGCGGATCGTAAAAGGGACCTGCTCCCCTTTACGGCACGATGCGGAAGCCGTAGGCGACGACTTCGGTCTGGTCGTTGGTCTTGATGGTGAACTCGAGCACGTATTCGCCGGCGGCCAACGCCGACAGCGTGACGTCGGCTACCCCCAGCCGCTGTTCGGTCGCTTCGTCCACGCGGCTCGAGTAGGTCACGACCAACGGCATGGGCTGCCCTTCGCGCGTCAGCATGCGGCCGGCGGCCTCGGTGGCGGGCTCGGCGAGCGGCACCTCGATGCGCAGCCGTTCGGTTCGGCGGAACCGCGGGTCCGCCGTCGGGATATACGCCAGGCCGGTGCTGGGACCGCGGCGCAGCGCCAGCGCCCCCGTGCCGATCACCGCCGTCTCTGGTGGAACCGTGACAAACGTGCTGACCTGGATGGGCACGCGGCCTGCCCGCGGCGTGAGCTCCGCGCGCACCAGGTAGCGCCCGGGCGTGACCGGCGCGTCCAGGCCACTGATCGAGATGCTGCGCTGCCCCGGCTCAATGGCCACGACCTTGGTCTGCGACGGCGCGGCCTTGGCCGAGGCGTTGGCGCGCTCGGGTTCCACGGTGAGCCGCAAGGTGCCGCCTGAAAGCCACTCGGGCTGCTTCGCCGTCGCCACATCGAGCTCGACCACCGCGCGGACCAGCCCACGACCGCCGGCGGCCTGGATGCGGACCGGAAGATTGCCACGACCGGGCGCGATCGCGTCAAGCGCGCGCGTGACGGTTGGCGGCGGTGGGGGCGGCATGCCCGCCGGGCGCTCGGGCACGACGCCAAACGCCCGCGCCTCGGCCTCGGTCGGCGCGAGGTAGCCCGGGCGCGCGCGGATCTCGACGTTCTCGCGCTTCACCTCGACCCGGAGGCGCCGGAAGCGGCCATCGAGCTTCGGGTTCGAGGAGTAGTAGCTCGCCAGGTAGTACGAGCCGACGTCCACGAACAGCTTCTGCATGGCGTCGGCGATGTTGTTGGTATCGAGCACGGCGCGGCCGTCGGTCTGCTCCGCCATCATGCGAAGGTCGTCGTGACGCCGCCGCAGCCAGGCGTTGTCAACCGAGAACGGCAGGTCCCAACGTTCGGGCTGGTCGAGCACAATCAACCCGCGCGCGTCGATCGGGTAGAAGCTGACGTTCGCGCGGTTCGCTCGCTGCAGGAGCTCGCGAAACTGGACTTGGTGGTCGATGAACGCCAGCCGGATGCGGTCGCGCTCGCAGGCCTCGAACGACTGCGGCATGCCGTTCTGGGCATCGACCGCACCGGGGCGACGAATGCCGCCGGTCAGCGGATCGGTGCCCAATCGATCCTGCTGGGGGGCCTGGCCGCCGAGGGCTCCGCCAAGAACCTCGTCCCGCTGGTAGAGCGCCCACCCTTCGGTGAACACCATCACGAACTTGCGATCGGGCCGCAGGCCGTCGAGGTGCGTGACGAGACCGTCAAGGGCGTCGAGCGTTCCCTGCTCCCGCAGTCTCGCGATCATCGCCGCGGCGATGCCGGGATACATGTGCGACGGGTAGCAGGCCTCGAAGGCCTCTTCGCGCGGCGACCGCTGGTTCGCCTGGCCCTTGAGGCCCCAGGCCCAGTTGTCGGCAATCATCCGCTCGATGCTCGCGGTTCGGCGGCTGAACGTGATCATGCCGGGCGTCATGTCGGCGGTCATGGCGCCGATCATGTCGTCGGCCCCAATCACGCGGTCCAGCGTTTCGACGATGGGCTTGTTGGCGTGGTAGGCGCCGTCAACGGAGACATGGAAGCGATCGAAGAAGACGGTGAACAGCCGCGACGCGTCAGCGGCGTCGAAACGCATGTTGGTGACGGTGTTGGCTTCGGTTGGCGATGGTGACGGCCCCGCCGGGCCGCGCGCTTCGATCAGTTCGAGGTTCTCGATGTTCTGCAGGGTGTCGTCTTCGAAGATCTGGATGTCGTCGGGCGTAAGGTCGGTGACCGCCACGCCGTTGAGCGTGATGTAGGTATCAACGCGCACCAGGTTGGCGCCGGCGCGAAAGCGCGGCAGCTGGTCCTCGGCCGGCCGTTCCTGGGCCAGGCCCACGGCCAACGACGCTGCCATGAGCGCAAGGACAGTCAGCCGAATCCGCATACCGCCACTTTACCCCGAAGCGAGGTCGGCGCAATCAGCGTCATCGGCGGACGCGATTCGACACGCGCGCTAGGCTGACGGTGTCTCGGCGACCGCGGACGGACGCAGCCACTTCCACAACCGCCGCGCCAGTAACACCATCATCACGAGAATCATCGCGCTGACCGCCAGGGCGATCAGCGGAAACTTCAGCGTCAGCAGGCTCAGGCCGATGACGAACACGTCTTCGGCCAGGCTCGCAAACCAGTTGGTGAACGGCTCGGGGCTGGTGTTGATGGCGACGCGGGTGCCGGCCTTGGTCATATGGCTCCCGGCCGCCACCGTGCCGCCAAGCAGCGCAATCATGCCCATCACCGCCGGCGAGGCCTCACCAAGCGCGGCCACGGCAATCAGCGCGCCGCCGACGGGACGAATTACCGTGTGAATGGAATCCCAGATCGAATCGACCCAGGGAATCTTGTCGGCGACAAACTCGACCACGTACAACGCGCCGGCGACGCCGATCACCCACGGGTTGTTGAAGACCTGGAACTGTTCGGGAAGCTGCACCCACCCGTAGCGCGCGGCAAGGCCCAACACCGCCACCGTTGCGTACAGGTTCACTCCCGCGGCGAGGGAGAACCCGAGCGTGCGGCCAAGGGTGGCGAGTATCTCCATTTACGTTCGCAGCAAGTCCTCGATTCGAGCCCGGACGATTTCAATCAGGCGATCGCGATCATCCACCGACATTCCGGCGGTCGGCACGGGCTCGCCAATGCGGATGCGGCACAGCACCGGCCTCACGAACCAGCTGCCCTTGCGCATGGCATCCCGGCCGCCGGAAATGGCCACCGGCACAATCGGCGCCTGCGCCTTGATGGCCATGATGAAGCCACCCTTCTTGAATGGCAAGAGTTCCGAGGTACGGCTGCGCGTGCCTTCCGGGAAGATCAGGAACGAGTTACCGGCGCGGATCGAGTCGGCAGCGCGCTCGATCGACGCCATCGAGGCCTCCTTGCGCTCGCGTTCGACGGCGACAAATCCCCCCGCCAGCATCACCTTGCCGAGAATGGGCAGCTTCTTGAGCTCCGCCTTGAACAGGACGTGCAGCCGGCGATGCAGCGCCTGAAACAGCACCGGCGGATCGACGTTGCTCTCGTGGTTCGAGCAAAACACCACGGCCTGCCCCGGTGGCACCCTCTCGGCCCCGGTCACCCGGTAGCGGATCCCGGCCATGCCCAGGGCCAGGCCCACACCGATATGGCCCAGCTCGTAGAGGACGCCCTTGAGTTTGAAGGGAATGGCGATGCCAAGCCCGATAGGCCCGGCGATCAACACATAAAGGGAGACGACGATGTAGGTTAGTACAGACCGGACGGCCGCAAGCAAAGAAGCCGGGTTCATTTCTTCCCTCGCTCCAAGGAAAAATGAACCCGGCGTCTTAAGGAGTTAGCTGGCGCGAGCTTGGCGCCGGGGCGCTGCCACTGGCGTGACGCGAGCGGCCGCCTTGGCGGGCGCCGCTTTGGTGGCACGGGTCGCGGCCCGCTGGGCCGTCCGCGCCTTCTGAACGAAGCACTTCTCGAGGGCGGTATTGACCCGCTCTTCGATGTCGGCCACGGTGGTCCGCATCACCTCGGAGATTTCCGAGACAATCAGGGCCTTGGCGCGGTCGAGCATGCGCTTTTCGCGGAACGACAAGCTCTTCGATTTGGCCAGGAACGTCAGGCTTTTCAGCACATCGGCCATGTCGTAAATGGAGCCGGTGCGCATCTTGTCCGAGTTGTCCTTGAAGCGGCCTTTCCAGTTCTGGTGGTTGTCGATCTTGCCGTCGCCCAGCAGCTGGAACAATCGTTCAACTTCTTCATCCGTAATGGCCCGGCGCAGGCCAACGTTATCCACGTTGGCGACGGGGACTAAAACGGTCGTTTCGTTCGACAGAATCCGGAGGTGAAAAAATCCACACGTGGTTCCGAGAATGGTCTTCTCTTCGACCTTCTCGACGACCCCGAGCCCATGATTCGGGTATATGACCTTGTCACCGATCTTAAATCCCACGTGCCCCTCGTTTCGAGATGGTGTTACTGGCAGGAGTGAGTGCGCTATCAGGTTTAGGCAGTATAGCCGAGAAACGGGTCTAAATCAACGAAAATGGGCCGGAAATGACGCATTTAGGTATATTCCATGATACCGAGTAACCCCTGATTCGACACACGGTTAGGGGACTTTTCGCCTCCCCTTTTGCGGCCTTGATATGCTCACGAACATGTTTAGCCTCGCCGTCCAGCTCAGCCTGACAGTCATTCTGGCCTCAGGTGCCGTTCTCGATGCCCAGGCGCCGGCCGGCAAACGGCCCGATGCGCCACAACTGGCTCCCTATGTCCCTACTCCGCAGGACGTGGTCGAACGCATGCTCGCGCTCGCCGGCGTGACCAAGAATGATGTGGTCTACGACCTGGGTTGTGGCGATGGCCGCATTCCCATTGCGGCGGCCCGGATGTACGGCGCGCGCGGTGTCGGCGTGGACATCGACCCGCAACGCATTGCCGAAGCGAACGCGAATGCCAAGGCTGCGGGAGTCGAGCACCTGGTGTCCTTCCGCCTGCAGGACGCGATGAAGACCGACGTGTCCCCCGCTACCGTAGTCACGACCTACCTGCTGACCGCGTCGAACCTCAGGCTGCGGCCGCTCTTGACCGCCCAGCTGAGGCCCGGCTCGCGGATCGTGGCGCACTCGTTCGGCTTTGGCGACTGGACACCCGAGAAGGCCGACTCGTTTACCGACGCCGAGGGACGCGCTCGCATGTTGTATCTCTATCGCGCCGACGGTAAGGTCCGACAGTGAGCAACCCCTCGACTGCGCTCGGGGCAAGTTTTGAAAAGCTCGGCCTGTTCTACCTTGGCCGCGAGGTGGACGCGGCCACCCGGACGCGAGGCGAGGCGCCGCTCCTGTACGACTCGTCCGACCTGGTCACGCACGGCGTGATTGTCGGCATGACCGGCAGCGGCAAGACGGGCCTCGGCATTGACCTCATCGAAGAGGCGGCCATCGACGGCGTGCCGGTGATTGCCATCGACCCCAAGGGCGACCTGGGCAACCTGATGCTGACATTTCCCGGGTTGTCGGCGGCCGAGTTCACGCCGTGGGTGAATCCGGATGAGGCGCGGCGCGCCGGCCAGTCGCCCGAAGCGTTTGGGCAGGCCGAAGCAGAACGCTGGACGAAGGGGTTGGCCGAGTGGGGCCAGGATGGGGCGCGCATCACTCGCCTGCGCGATGCGGCCGAGTTCGCGCTGTACACCCCCGGCAGTTCGAGCGGCCGGCCGCTCTCGATCGTACAGTCGTTCGCCGCGCCCGAGCCGGCCATCCTGAACGATCCGGAACTGCTGTCGGACCGCGTAGCCACGGCTGCGACCAGTGTGCTGACCCTGGCCGGCGTGACTGCCGAGCCGATGCGCAGCCGAGAGCACGTGCTCATCTCGACCCTGTTCACCGAGGCGTGGCGAGCCGGCATCGACCTGGATCTGCCGGCGCTGATCGCGCAGGTGCAGACGCCAGCGATCACTAAGGTCGGGGTGCTCGACCTCGAATCGTTCTACCCCGCGAAGGAACGCTTCGAGCTGGCGATGCAGCTCAACCAGTTGCTGGCCGCCCCCGGGTTCAGCGCCTGGCTGCAGGGCGAGCCGCTGAACATCGACCGGCTGCTGTACGGCGCCAACGGCCATCCGCGCGTCAGCATCATCTCGCTCGCCCACCTTGACGATCAGGAGCGAATGTTCTTTGTCTCGCTGCTGCTGAACGAGCTGGTCGGCTGGATGCGCAGCCAGCGCGGCACCTCGAGCCTGCGCGCGCTGGTGTACTTCGACGAGATCGCCGGATTCCTTCCGCCGGTCGCCAATCCGCCCTCGAAAGCGCCGCTGCTCACCCTGCTGAAGCAGGCGCGCGCATTCGGACTGGGCCTGACGGTGGCGACGCAGAACCCGGTGGACCTGGACTACAAGGCGCTCGCCAACGCCGGCACCTGGATGCTGGGCCGCCTGCAAACCGACCGCGACAAGGCGCGCGTGCTCGATGGTCTCGAAGGCGTGGCGGGAACGGCCGGCACCGGATTCGACCGGGCGCAGATCGACCGGTTGCTGTCGTCGCTCGGCAAGCGCGTGTTCCTGTTGCACAACGTGCACGAGACGGCGCCGGTGCTGTTTGAGACCCGGTGGGCGTTGTCGTATCTGCGCGGCCCGCTCGGGCGAGAAGAGATTCGCAGGCTCAGCGGGAACGTGGGGGCGGACCTGCAGGTCCGCCCGACCGGCGGGTCTCAAGACCCGCCGGTACGAGCCGCGAGCAAGCTGGTCCAGGGTGCTGCGACACCCGTCCTCGATCCCGCTATCCAGCAGTTCTTCGTGCCGGGCGGCGACGCCTACGTGCCCATGGTGCTGGGCGTCGCGCGGGTGACATATGCCGATGCCAAGCTCGGCCTCGATGAAACACGCGAGGTGGCGGTGCTGACGCCGATCGGCGACGGCCCCGTGGCGGTTGATTGGGAGCATGCCGGGCCGGCCGACTTCTCGATTGCGGACTTGCTGAAGGCCCCCGAGGGGGATGCCGCCACGTTTGCCGCCCTGCCTGCGCCCGCGGCCAAGCCGCGCAGCTACGCGACCTGGGAGAAGGACTTCTCCCGCTGGGCCGCGCAGTCGCAGTCAATCGAACTGTTCAAGAGCCCGCGCGCAAGGCTGGTGTCGGCGCCCGAGGAATCGGAGCGCGACTTCCGCGTCCGCCTGGGCCACGAGGCCCGCGAAGCCAGGGATGCTGCACTCACCAAGGTGCGCGACAAGTACGCCTCGAAGCTCACGACGTTGCAAGACCGCATCCGCCGCGCCGAGCAGACCGTGCAGGTCCAAAGTGAGCAGGCCAGCGGGGCCAAGGTGTCGGCCGCCGTCTCGATCGGCGCCACCATCTTCGGCGCGCTGCTCGGCCGCAAAGCCGTCAGCGCCGGCACGCTCGGCCGCGCCACCACGGCCGCGCGCGGCATGGGCAAGGTGGGCAAGGAAGCCCAGGACGTGACCCGCGCCGCCGAGACCGTCACCGCACTGACGCAGCAACTGAACGAGCAGCAGGCCGCGCTCGAGGCCGACCTGCAGGCCGTGGCGGCCGAGTGGGACCCGGCGGGCGACGCGCTCGAACGCGTGCTCGTGAAACCCAAGCGCGGCGGCGTTTCGGTGCAATTGA
The DNA here is from genome assembly GCA_038213735.1 of Vicinamibacterales bacterium. Classification (GTDB taxonomy): domain Bacteria; phylum Acidobacteriota; class Vicinamibacteria; order Vicinamibacterales; family UBA2999; genus 12-FULL-67-14b. The sequence continues at coordinate 47,041 of JBBQSP010000037.1, forward strand.
TCGCTCTCGCCTGGGTTCCCCACGCATAACGTTCTCCGGTGGAGGCAACCCCTCCATTGGGTTGCCTCGCCGAATGCGCAATGATTCATCCGCCTGAGCTTGTGCACCGCCTCTTCCACGACTAGTCTCGATCCCATGGCACGTAGCTCCTGGCTCGGACTGATCCTGCTGACTCCCGTCCTCCTGACGGGGTGCGCCGATTCATCGTCTTCGTCTTCGCCGACGGCTCCCACCTCGACGGCGTGTGTCTACGCGCTCGGCACAACGACGCTGAACATGGCGGGCGTGGGCGGAACGGCCACGATTGGGGTAACGACAAATGCCGGCTGCGCGTGGACCGCGGCCTCGAACAGTTCGTTTGTGAGCGTGACCTCGGGCGCCAGCCTCAGCGGTCCAGGCACCGCCAGCCTCGCTGTCGCTGAGAACACCGGCGGCGCGCGCAGCGCGACCCTGACGGTGGCCGGGCAAACGGTGACAGTCAACCAGGCGGCCGGCGACCCGGTGTTTGGCAACTGGGCCGGCACGATTGCGAAGGGGGCCGGCTGTCCCGCCACACTGCCGGCGTCGGCGGCGTGGAGTGGCACCATTCGCCGCAACGCGGCCGGCAACCACGAGTTCCTGATTAATATCCCGGCGGCGCTGGTGTTCAACCAGGCGGTGAGTCTGCAGGTCATTGGCAACGCCATGCAGTTTGCCGTGTCGGTCGACACGCTTTACACCTTCAACGCTACGCTCGCCTCGGATCGCCGTTCGTTTACTGGAACGTTCAGCGGCGGCTCGTGCAGCGGCACCTGGTCCGGCACCCGCCAGTAGGGTCCCGACCCCGGCGCGCGTCGTAGGCCCCCGCCCTGCGCCGTCTTTGTAAGGCCCTTCTTTATGGGGCCCGGCATCTGCCAGAGAATTTCGTCGTCCGGGAAGCGCTGCCGTGGCAGGCCGCGTTTCTCGCCGCTCGCGCGTTTGTGATCTACCGGCACGCCGGCGGGCAGCGCCGCTCTCCCCTGCCCGACTTCTACATCGGCGCGCACGCTGCGGTCGCGGGCCATACCCTCCTGACGAGGGCTGCGCGACGGTACCGGCATTACTTTCCGAAGCTGGGCATCATCGCGCCCTAGCCGCGCGCGGGTGGCGTTGCGAGATATAATCCGAAGTTCGGGCCGGAGTGGCGGAACTGGCAGACGCGCGGGACTCAAAATCCCGTACAGGCAACTGTGTGTGGGTTCGACCCCCTCCTCCGGCACCAATGCTCTCAACGATTTGCCGCAAGTACAACTCTCGTGGCCACCCTATGAGGTGGCCTTTGTGGATCTTCCCGGTCAACGCGCGCTGTAGCGAAAGCTCAAGGCGATGCGCAAGACGATCAGGAGCACTGCCTCTCCACGGATCTGTTCGAATGCTTTCAAATCCGTAACGCGTCCTGCGCGATCCGGGGTATTTCCCAGCAAAATTTGAGGCACTCGCTTTGCACTTCGTGCGACGTGCAAAGGTCAATCAGTTCGGTTGTGCTCGCGGTGCTCGCCGCATTGTCCTTCCGGCCTTCACATCTTCCAGACAACATTCAGTTCAGCGCGGCGACACTACCCAATCAGTCGTTTGTAAACCGACCGCTCGTGCTGATCGGGCGATCGACACCGGTCGGCAAGGCCGACACGACTTCGCTCGATGAGATGCTGGTCGATGCCGGTGGTCAACGGCAGCATTGGCCGTCAATTCCGCAGTTAGTGGTGCTGACGTCGGTGCTTAACTATCATGCCGACGGGTCGAGCCGGTACGTTGCAACTTCCGAGCAACTGAGTCTGCCCGACGCGACGAGCCTCGCTGACGACCTGACCGCAGCACTGCGTCTGTTAACCAGCGGCGCGTTCGAGCAGTTTGCCACCATCGAGTACGAGGCGGTTCCGGCCGGTGCGAGCGTCACCATCGTGCGGCCGAATCGGATCGTCGTCGGACGGTTCTCCGGGGTGCGCCGTCTCGCCAACACCCTCGGGTTTGGCGGGCGCAAGGCTCGACCGGACGGCGCGATCGTCTCCGCCGCGGTCATGCTCGACAGTGAGTTTGATCGTGACAGTTCGAAGAGGCGGCTCCTGCGAGCACATGAACTCGGCCACGCCCTCGGTTTCAATCACGTGAAGTCCCGTGTATCGATCATGAATCCGAGCATCGGTTCGGAGATGACCGATGATGACCGACAGGTCTCGATGTTGGCATTTCAAAAACGTTAGCGGCACGCCGTCAATATCGCGATCGAGTTCCACCCATCAGCACGACCAATTCCAGCGCAAGAGACATTCTCGCGCCGCTCTACCGTTCTTGACTAACCGCAGTCTGAGCCACCGGTTAGAGTCGCCCTTGTTCTAACCCGTTTACTTCGTCGGGGAAAACGTCCTGCCCACGCTTATGTCCAAGCCTTCCGCGAAGGGCAACACCGCGCTATAGGCATCACGACAGTCGTCGGGGATGTCCCAGTAGCTGTTGAAAATTGAAGCGGCGGCTCCTCACTGCTCGTGATACCACGAGTGGTGACAAAGCCCGAGGCGCAAGCCTCACAGAAGGAGCCGCCATGAAGAAGTCTCACATAGTCCGTCCGCTGCC
>JBBQSP010000038.1:0-48442 GCA_038213735.1 Vicinamibacterales bacterium
AGGGGTGGTCCGGGTGATCTGCGCGAACCAAAAGCACAAGCAGCGGCAAGGATAAGACATGGCGCGTATTTCAGGTGTCGATCTCCCGCGCACGAAGCGCATTGAGATTGGTCTCACGTATATCTTCGGCATCGGGCGTCACCGCTCGAACGCCGTGCTGACTGCCGCCGGTGTGGATCCGAGCGTCCGGGTGAAGGATCTCACCGAAGACGACGTCCGCAAGATCACCCGCGTCCTCGAAGACCAGGGCGGCGTGGAAGGCGATCTCCGCAAGGAGATCTCCCTGAACATCAAGCGGCTGATCGAGATCGGCAGCTACCGTGGCGGCCGCCACCGCCGCAACCTGCCGTTGCGCGGGCAGCGGACCAAGACCAACGCGCGCACGCGGAAGGGCCCGCGCAAGGGCGCCGTGGCGAAGAAGAAGACGGTTTAAATCATGGCCAAAACAGAGAATCCCGGCGGCGCGGAAGCCCCGACCAAGAAGAAAAAGGCGTTCAAGAAGCGCGGCGAGAAGCGCATTGTCCACCACGGCTTCGTGCACGTGCAGGCGTCGTTCAACAACACGCTGATCACGATCACCGACGCCGAGGGCGCGGTGGTGTCGTGGTCGAGCGCCGGTGCGATTGGCTTCAAGGGCTCGCGCAAGGGCACGCCGTTCGCGGCGACCCAGGCCGCCTTGAGCGCCACCAACGCCGCCAAGACCTTCGGCATGCGCTCGTGCGACGTGCTGGTCAAGGGCCCCGGCTCCGGCCGCGAGTCGGCGATTCGCGCGCTGCAGACGGCGGGCCTCGAAGTGCGATCGATCCGCGACGTCACGCCGATCCCGCACAACGGTTGCCGGCCGCCCAAGCGCCGTCGCGTCTGATTACCTGGCTTTTGGATACTGGATACTGATTTATGGCTCGATATAACGGACCCGTTTGCCGCCTCTGCCGCCGTGAGGGCATGAAGTTGTTCCTCAAGGGCGAGCGCTGCTACACCGAGAAGTGCGCCATCGAAAAGCGCAACATGCCGCCCGGCCAGCATGGCCGCCTGCGCAAGGCGAAGATGGTCGGCTACGCCGTCCAGTTGCGCGAGAAGCAGAAGGTCAAGCGCATCTACGGCGTGCTCGAAGACCAGTTCCGCGGCTACTTCGCCCAGGCCGACCGCACCCGCGGCGGCATCACCGGCGAGACGCTGCTGCAGCTGCTCGAGCGCCGTCTCGACAACGTGGTCTACCGTATGGGCCTCGGCACCTCGCGCGCCCAGGCGCGCCAGCTGGTGCGCCACGGCCACTTCCTGGTCAACGGCAAGAAGGTCGACATTCCGTCGTACTCGGTCAAGGCCGGCGACACCGTGCAGGTCCGCGAGGGCAGCCGCGCCAACACGACCATCATTCACGCCACCGAAGAAGTGAAGGGCCGCGGCATTCCCGAATGGCTCTCGCTCGAGGGCGAGATGGGCGGCAAGGTCGTCAGTATGCCGACCCGCGAACAGATCAACCTGCCCGTGCAGGAACAGCTCATCGTCGAGTTGTACAGCAAGTAGTGCCAGAAGGGCGGGACTTTAGTCCCGCCGGAAACGTGCCAGAAGGGCAGGGCTTCAGCCCTGCCCCAATCGCAAGCCGCGCTCCAGCAGCTTTTCAGGCCTGCAGCGAGCGAGCGTGGTCATTACCCGCAGGCCTGGAGGCTGGAACTGCCAGCCCGTAAGCGAGAGGAAGAGATCCCATGTTGTGGAAAGGTTTTCAGCGCCCCAAGCGCCTCGAGTTCGAACGCGAGACGCTGACCGATCGATTCGGCCGCTTCTACGCGCAGCCCTTCGAGCGCGGTTTCGGCACCACCGTCGGCAACGCCCTGCGCCGCGTGCTGCTGTCGTCGATCGAAGGTTCAGCCATCACCGCCGTGCAGATTGACGGCGTGCTCCACGAGTTCTCGCCGATCAAGGGCGTGGTCGAGGATGCGACCGACATCATCCTCAACCTGAAGCAGCTGCCGCTGACCTGTCACGTCGACTACACCAAGACGCTGACGCTGCGGAAGGACAAGCCGGGCCCGGTCCGCGCCTCGGACATTGAAGCCGACGCCGACATCGAAATCCTGGAGCCGGATGCCATCATCGCGACCATCGCCGAGGGCGGCAAGCTGCACATGCAGCTGCGCGTCAAGCGCGGCCGCGGCTATGTCTCGGCCGACCGCAACTTCGACGAGGATCTCGGCATTGGCTGGATCCCGATCGACTCGGTCCACTCGCCGGTCAAGAAGGTGAACTACCTGGTCGAGGGCGCGCGCATCGGCCAGACCACCGACTACGACAAGCTCACCATCGAAGTGTGGACCAACGGCTCGGTCACGCCGCGCGACGCGGTGTCGCTGTCGGCCAAGCTGATCCGCGACCACCTGAACATCTTCGTCAGCCTCGATGAGGCCGACGACGAGTCGTCCGAAGCGGGCGCGGAAGCGCCGCGCGTCGGCGTCACCAACGAGCACCTCGATAAGAGCGTCGAAGAGCTCGAACTGTCGGTGCGGTCGTACAACTGCCTCAAGAACGCCAACATCCGGACCATTCGCGAGCTGGTGGGCAAGACCGAGACCGAAATGCTGAAGACCAAGAATTTTGGGCGCAAGTCGCTCAACGAGATCAAGGAGATCCTGACGTCGATGGGGTTGAGCCTCGGCATGAAGCTCGACTCGGCGGCGGCGGAATAAACAGTCATGCGTCATCGAAATGCACACCGCAAGCTCGGCCGGGACACGGCGCACCGCACGGCGCTGCTCCGTAACCAGGCCGAGGCCCTGCTTCGCCACGAGCGGATTGAAACCACCGTTCCGAAGGCGAAGGAGCTGCGCCCCTACGTGGAGCGGCTGATCACGATTGCCAAGCGCGGCGTCAAGGCGAACGATCCCAAGGGCGCGTCGCTGTCGGCGCGCCGCCTGGTGATGCGTGACGTCCTCAACGAAACCGTGGTCACCAAGCTGTTCGACGTGCTGGCGCCCCGCTTCATGGATCGTCCGGGCGGCTACACCCGCATCCTCAAGATTGGTCACCGCCGCGGCGACGCCGCCGAGGTGGCGCAGATCGAGCTGCTCGGCAGCGAGTTCGACCCGAAGAAGGCCGAAGCCGAGAAGAAGGCGGCCGAAGAGGCCGCGGCCGCCGGCGAGCAGCCGAAGTCGACGAAGAGCGTGGGCGAGCGCCTCAAGGCGGCGGCCAAGAGCATCGGCGGCGGGCAGAAGAACAAGGGCGACGGCGGGCCCAAGACCAAGGCGAGCAAGCCGGCTCGTGGGAAGAAGCAGACGTCGACGCCCCGCAAGGCCGGCGGCGCGTAGTAAGACCAACAGGAGGTCACGAGGTCAGAAGAAACTTAATGGTTTTTTCCTGGTCTCTTGATCTCCTGTTTTCATGTTTAGCCTGTCTCGTAGGGGCGCACTTCAGTGCGCCCTCCCCGCAATGAACCTCCACACTGAATTCGGCGACATCGACATCTATGTCTTCGACCAGCTGCTGCGCGGCCGCATCGCACCTGGCATGCGCGTGTTCGACGCCGGCTGCGGCGGCGGGCGCAACCTGGTCTACCTGCTGCGCCAGGGTTACGAGGTCTTCGGCAACGACGCCAGCGCCGACGCCATTGCGAAGGTGCGGGTTCTGGCCCCCGGAGCGGACTTCCGCCACGAGGCCATCGAAGACACGTCGTTCGAGGCCGCCTCGGCCGACGTCGTGATCGCGAGCGCGGTGCTGCATTTCGCCCGGGACGATGCGCACTTCGAGGCCATGGTGCGTGCCCTGTGGCGGGTGCTGAGGCCGGGTGGGGTGTTCTTCGCCAGGCTGGCCTCGACGATTGGGATGGCCGACCAGGTGCGGCCGATTGGCAGCAATCGGTATCGGCTGCCGGATGGCTCGGACCGCTACCTCGTCGACGCGGCTACCATCATCGAGTGGACCGCCCGCCTGGGCGGCGACTTGCTCGATCCCATCAAGACCACCGTCGTCCACGACCAGCGGTCGATGACGACGTGGGTGGCGAGACGACGGTAAACTGAGGGCCGATGGATTCGCCGACCAAGCTGATCGCCAACAATCGCGCCTGGGCCGCCGCCCGTGTCAAGCAGGACCCCACGTTCTTTTCGCGGCTGGCCGGGCAGCAGGCGCCGCACTTTCTGTGGATCGGCTGTTCTGACAGCCGGGTGCCCGCCAACGAGATCGTCGGCCTCGACCCGGGCGAGCTCTTCGTCCACCGCAACGTCGCCAACATCATCGTCCATACCGACGTGAACTGCCTGTCGGTGCTGCAGTATGCCGTGGACGTGCTGAAGGTCCGGCACGTCATCGTCTGCGGCCACTACGGCTGCGGCGGCATTCGCGCCGCGCTCGACGGCACCGCGCACGGATTGATCGATAACTGGCTGCAGCACGTGCAGGACGTCAAAGAAGCGCACCAGTCCGAGCTGCTGGGCTTGGCCGACGTCGACGCGCGCATCAACCGCCTGGCCGAGCTCAACGTGATGGAGCAGGTGCGCAACATCGCCCGCACCACCATCATCCAGGACGCGTGGCGCCGTGACCAGCCGCTCGAGTTGCACGGCTGGATTTACGGCCTGAGGGATGGCCTGATCCAGGACCTCGGTGTGTCGCTGAAGGCGTAACCGTCACGACGGCTCCTCCGCGACGTGGTGCCCAGCCGCCTTGGCCGTCGCCACGATCTTCTGCTGCATCACTGCCGGCACCTCGTCGTAGTGCGAATACTCCATGTGGTACGAGCCGCGGCCGCCGGTCACGGACGTGAGGTGCTGTTCGTAGGTCAGCATCTCCGACATCGGCACTTGCGCCTTGATCACGGTGGTCAGGCCCTTGGCTTCCATCCCTGAAATACGGCCGCGCCGCCCGTTCAGGTCGCCCATCAGGTCGCCGGCATGATCGCCGGGCGCGTAGATCTCCACGTTCATTACCGGCTCGAGCAGCACCGGGTGCGCTTTCGACATGGCGTCCTTGAATGCCAGCCAGCCAGCAGTCTTGAACGACAATTCGTTCGAGTCCACGTCGTGGTACGAGCCGTCGTAAAGCACGACGCGGAAGTCGACGACGGGGTAGCCGGCGAGGTAGCCGCGCAGCCGTGATTCCTGGATGCCTTTTTCGACGGCCGGAATGAACTGCCTCGGGATCGAGCCGCCGAAGGTCTCGTTGACGAACTCGAACTCGCTGCCGCGTGGCAGCGGCTCCATGCGGATTTTGCAGTCGCCGAACTGGCCGTGGCCGCCGGTCTGCTTCTTGTGGCGTCCGTGCGCCTCGACCCTGGCCGTGATGGTCTCGCGGTACGGAATGCGTGGCGGCTTCAGCACCACATCAACGCTGAAACGCCGCTTCAATTTCGCCACCGTCACTTCAATGTGTAGCTGTCCCTGGCCGGCAAGCAGCAGTTCGTGCGTTTGCGGATCGCGCTGGTAGCGGATGGTGCCGTCTTCTTCTTCGAGCCGGTGCATGGCAGTGCTGATCTTGTCTTCGTCGCCACGGCTCTTCGGCTCAATGGCATACGACAGCACCGGCTCGGGGAAGGGCATGGGCGCGAACGTGATGCCGGCGGCCTTGTCGGCCAGCGTGTCGTTGGTGCGCGTCTCTTTGAGCTTGGCTACCGCGCCAAGGTCTCCGGCCTTCAGTTCCGGCACGTTGGTGGCAGTCTTGCCTTGCATGACGATCAGGTGGCCCAGCCGCTCGGGCTTGTCCTGCGTGGCGTTGGTGACGCTCGAATCGGCCCTTAGCACGCCCTGGTAGACGCGGAACATCGTGATGCGTCCGGCGAACTGGTCGGCCACCGTCTTCCACACGAAGGCGGCGTACGGCGCCTTCTCGTCGGCCGGGCGCGAAACGGGCTCGCCGCCGGCCAGCGCCGTGAACGGCCGCTCGGCCGGCGACGGCAGGTAGGCAAGCACCGCGTCGAGCAGCGGCTGCACGCCCATGTTCTGCAGGCCCGAGGTGCAGACCAGCGGGAAAATCTTGGCCGCGCGCGTGGCGGTGGCCAGGCCCTTCAGCAACTGTTCCTGCGTCAGCGTGCCGGCATCGAAGAACGCCTCCATCAGCGACTCGTCGGCCTCGGCCACCATCTCGATCAGGGCATCGCGGGCGGCCGCGACGGCGTCGGCCTGCGCCGCCAGCACGGCGCCTTCGGTCATCTTGCCGGAGCCATCCGTGGCAAAGGTGTAGGCCTTCATCGACACCAGGTCGATCACGCCGCTGAACGCCTTCTCTTCGCCAATCGGCAACTGGATGGGAACGATGGCACGGCCGAGCGACTGGCGCATGGACTCCAGCGTGCGTTCCAGCGACGCGCGGTCGCGATCGATGCGGTTGACGACGACGAGGCGCGGCAGCGCCAGTTCCTCGGCCACCGCCCAGGCCTTCTCGGTCTGCACCTCGACGCCGGCCACGCCGTCGACCACCACCAGCGCGGCGTCGGCCACGTGCAGCGCGGCGCGCGCATCGGCAAAGAAGTTGCCGAAGCCAGGCGTGTCGATCAGGTTGATCTTGGTCTTGTTCCACTCGGCGTAGGCGAGGCTGGCCGAGAGCGTGTGCTTGCGGGCGACTTCTTCTTCGTCGTAATCGGTGACCGTCGTCCCATCGTCCACGAGGCCGAGACGGTTGACCATCGCGGCGTCGAACAACAGGGCCGATACCAACTGTGTCTTGCCAGACCCGCCGTGCCCCACCACGGCCACGTTACGGATGCTGGCAGCGTCGTAGACCTTCATGGGCGGTACCCTCCCGGGCGGTAGACGCCCGATAGACGCATCTTATGCCTCTTGCCGGGAGGTTGATCAAGATCTGTCGGGAGGGCACTGCTTGTCGGGAGGTTGTCGGGGCAACCATCTGAGTCGGGACAGTCCCGACGGGATCTTCGACAAATCCCGACGAGTTGTCAGGAAACTCCCGACAAGTCGTGGCCTGCTCCCTTCAGCGAGAGACCCTATTCGTACCGCAGAGCTTCGATCGGGTCGAGGCGGGAGGCGCGCCAGGCGGGGATCATGCCGGAAATGATGCCTACCGAGGCCGAGAACCCCAGGCCGAGGGCGAAGCTCCACAGGGGCAGTGAGACCGGGAACCCCGAGATCAGGTTGACGGTGAGGCCGATGGCGCTGCCCATGATCACCCCGAGAATGCCGCCGATACTGGTCAAAACCACGGCTTCGATCAGGAACTGCACGAGGATCTCGAACTTGCGGGCGCCAATCGCCTTGCGCACGCCGATCTCGCGGGTGCGCTCAGTCACCGAGATGGTCATGATTGCCATCACGCCAATGCCGCCCACCATCAAAGCGATCGACGAGATCACGACCAGCGACAGCAGGATCGCGGCCGAGATCTGATCCCAGACCGCGAGGATCGCATCTGACGTGACCAGGTCGAAGTCGTTCGGCTTGTCGAGCGTCAGGCCATGCCGGATGCGCATGATGGTCTCGACCTCGCGCATCGCATCGTCGCGGGAAACGCCTTCCTTGGGTAGCACCGCGATCATGATCGGCAAGCCGAAGCCCCTCCGCTGGATGCGTTCGTGGCCAAACTGCTTGCGGAACGAGGTGTACGGCGTGATCACGAAATCGTCGGCGCCGCCAAACCCGCCGGGCGCGGGTCGCTTGCCGACCACGCCAAGCACGGTGTACTCGACGTTGCCGATCCGCACCGACTTGCCAATCGGGTCGATGCCGCGCTTTGCGAACAGGGCCTCGTACGGCCCGTAGCCGATCACGATCACCGCCCGTCCGCGCTGCACTTCCTGCTCGGTGAACGAGCGTCCGGCGTGCATGTCGGCGAAGTTGATCTCGACGTACTTTTCGGTGGTGCCCAGGATCCCGATCGGGCGGGTGCGCTCGCCGCGATAGAACACCCGCTCCACCGGCGGCTGGCCCGGACCGGCGCCGAGCCAGAGGTCGGTCATGCCGACCGTGGTGCCGAGGCGCTCGATCGCCTCCTTGTCGGCCAGCGTCAGGTTCGGACGCCGCATCAACTCCATGAACGACGCGCCGGATGAGAAGCTGAGGCCGCCAAACTTCTGCACGAAGATCGTGTTCGGGCCGAGCGAGTTGATCGAGTCGCGCAGCGACGAGTCGAAGCCGCGGATCAGCGACGTCATGCCGACAATCGAGGTCACGCCGATGACCACGCCCAGGACCGTGAGCGCCGACCGCATCTTGTTGCCGCGCAGCGTGCCCATGGCCATTTCGGCCGTCTCGCGCAGCAGCGCCACTTGTTTGGTAAAGGCGGACATGGCTTATTCCCGGCGCAAGGCTTCGATGGGATCCAGGGACGCGGCGCGGCGGGCAGGGTAGTAGCCGAACACCAGGCCGACGAGCGCCGTAATGCTGACGCCGAGTGCCACCGACCACATCTCGACCGCGGACGGCACCGGGGTGAGCGCCGAGATGATGGTCGAGAACAACGCGCCGAGCGCGATGCCGACGATGCCGCCGACGAGCGACAGCGTGATCGACTCGGTCAGCACCTGCGACATGATGTCGCGGCGCTTGGCACCAAGCGCCTTGCGCAGGCCGATCTCGCGGGTTCGCTCGCTCACCACCATCAACATGATGTTCATGATCACGATGCCGCCCACCAGCAGCGACAGGCCGACGATGCCGACCAGCAGCACGGCGATGCCGGACACGGCCTGCTGGAAGATGTCCAGCACCGAGTCGGACGCGACAATGCCGAAGTTGTCGGGCTCGGCGGGTTTCAGGCCGCGCTCGATTCGCAGCGCGACCCGCGTCTCGTCCTTGGCAATCGCGGCCAGGGTCGCGTCGCGCGGCTTGATCATGATCTGCAGCGATTGCCGCGCCCCGAACAGTTTCTGGAACGACCCGAGCGGGATTACCACAAACTCGTCGAGCGACTGACCGAACGCCGCACCCTTCTTCTTGCTGACGCCGACCACCGTGAAGGGGACGCCGGCAATCCGGATCGACTTGTCGAGCGGATCGGCCGCGCCGAACAGGCGGTCGGCCACGCCCCAGCCAATCAACGCCACCTGCCGCTTGCGCGTCACTTCGGTGGGGGTCACCATGCGGCCGCGCTCGGCATCGAAGGTGGTGAAGTCGAGATACTCGGCGCTGACCCCCTGCACCTGGACCGATTCCAGCTCCTCGTCGCGGTAGGCGACCCGCGTCGAGGTCTGCGCCTGGGCCATTACCGACTCGACCGCCTCGCCGAAGCGCTTGATCGCGGTGGCGTCTTTCAGCGTCACTTGCGGGTTGTTGCGCATCCGCTCGAACTCGTCCTCGTTCTGCGTGATGCCCATGCGCTGGACGGTGAACGAGTCGGCACCGAGGTCCGAGACGATGGCGTCGGTCACCGCCTCGTTGACGCCCGTGATCAGCGCCACCACCGTGATGATCGACGAGACGGCCACGATGTTGCCGAGCAGCGTCAGGAGCGACCTGAGCTTGTTGGCCCAGATCGAATCGAGCGCGAGGACAATCGACTCGTAGAGCTGCGACACGGTATTTCTGGCTACTGGCTACTGCTACTTCGGCTTCGGTGTCGCCGCGGTTCTGACCAGGTCGCCCTCGTAGAGCGTGCGGACCGACTCGAACGGCCCGGTCAGCACCTGGTCGCCCTCCTTCAGGCCCGACATCACTTCAAGGTAGCGCTCGCCGGCGATGCCGAGGCCGACCTTCACGAACGTCGCCTTGCCGTCGCGGATCAGGAACACGCCTTCGACCTCTTCCCGTTTCTGGCCGGGCTGCAGCTCACGGGCCGCCGTCGGCGCCGGGGTCGCGGCCCGGCCGAACTGGAAGCGCGGTTTCTCCGGACGCGGTTCGGGGACCACGTTGCCCTGGGCGTCGTAGACCAGCTCGCGCACGGTCAGCGACTGAATCGGCACGGCCAGCGCCTGTTGGCGGGTCGCGGTGGTGATCTCCGCGGTGCAGGTGAACCCCGGCCGCACGTCCGGAATCTGGCCGTCGATGGTGACGACGACCTTGAAGTTGGTGGCCGTGCGCGTGGTGCCGGCGCCAGCCGCCTGGATCGGGCTGTTGCCAATCTCGGTCACCGTGCCGGTGAAGACCTGGTTGGGGATGGCGTCGATCGTGACCTTGGCCTTTTGGCCCATCTGCACCAGCGGGATGTCGGTTTCGTCGACTTCCACTTCGGCCTCGATCACCGACATGTCGGCGACCGTCAGCAGCACCGTGCCGGCGTTGTTCATGGTGCCGACCATCACGTTCTCGCCCTCTTCGATGTTGCGGCGGGTGACGATGCCGTCGAAGGGCGCCTCGAAGCGCACCTGGGCGAGGGTGTGACGGCTGGCGGCGAGGCCCGCCCGCTGCTGATTGAGCTGCGTCTCACGGTTCTTGATTTCCTGTTCGCGCGCCTTCATGTCGCTTTCGCGCATCTCGACGTCGGTCTGCGCCTTTTCGAGCGACTCGCGCGTCGTGAGGCCGGCCGCCGACAGTTCCTGCTGGCGCTTGAGGTTCGCGCGGGCATTGTCGAGCGCCGCCCGTGAACTCTGCAGCGACGCCTTTGACTGCTCGAGGCCGGTGGCGGCGCCCATCACGGCTGCTTCATCGCGGCGCACCGAGGCTTCGAGGTTGACCGGATCGATCTGCAGCAGGAACTGGCCCGCCTTGACCCGGTCGCCTTCCTTGACCCCCAGGCTGGTGACCCGGCCCATCGTCTGGGCGCTGATGTTCACCGTTTTCTTGGGCTCGATCTTGCCGGAGGCCGAGACCAGCGCTTCGAGATCGCGCTTCTGGATGCTTTCGGCCGTGACCAGCATGCCGGGATCGCCGCGCCGGGCGAAGAATGCGCTGGCGCCGCCACCGATGATCAACAGCGCGATAACTGCGAGAAGCCACTTCCTGCGAAACACGTATCCCCCTTACTGAGCCCCAAGCACCGCGAACGTCACGGCGACGATCGCCGCTACGCCTACATACGCCATCAGCAGGCGAGCTGCGTACCGCCCGACCCTTCGACTTCGCTCAGGGCTATCCCGAGCATCGTCGAGGGATGCTGTCCGGCCGGTGGCGGCCGCCAGGCCGACGGCCAGCAGCCACACCCACCACAGCCCGAACACATCAACCGAGCCCAGCCACCGTGCCGGCAGGCTGCCTTCGTCAAGCATCGGCATGAGGCCCGCGATGTTGGTGGGGCTGGTCAGCGATTCCCGAACGAAGTGCAACGGCGTCGCAACCAGTTGCTGCACCGCCAAGACGACGGTGGCATGCACCGTGACGGCCAGGGCCGTTGCGTACCGGACCTTGACCCCGTCTAACCTTGCCAGGGCCACGAGCCCAACGGCGACGAGCAGCGTGATTTCAGGCGTCAACAGTACGCGCCCGCCGCTCGTCCAATAGACCAGCCACGGAGGATTCGCCTGGAACGCCGCATACGCGGCATCGTCCACGTGGCCGCCGAGAGCCTCGATCACGCGGACGCGTTCGTCCACGAGCGCCTGCTTGCCGACCGCGGTCGAGAGCAGGGAGAAAGCGCACGCGGCCACGATGGCCAGCACGAACACCCACGCGACCGCAAATCTCGGGCGGGCGACCACGTCGTTCATGGTCTGGCGCGGGTGCCTAAGCACACCGATCACACGCCGCATCTAGGCGATCCTTCGGTGTTTGATACGAATCTCGACGCCCATTGGTTTCCTTGACAGCCTTCCAAACTGCTGAATACGATGGACTTGTCACGCCGACGCGTCTTGCGTCGGCGGGCGATCGCGCCCATCCCTTTAGAAATCCGGTCGTTTTGCAGGCCCAAAAACAGTATTTCATGCCATCGAACACCTTCAAGCGGTCCCTTGTTGCCGTGGTTTTGTCCCTGGCAGTGTCCACGCTGGCCGAAGCTCAATCCTCTGTCGGGGTTCGGGCGAACGGTATGGGTGGGGCGTTTGTCGGGGTCGCCGATGACGGTACAGCAGTTTATTGGAACCCGGCCGGCCTGGCTACTGGGGCCCTGGCGAGCGTTAACCTGGAGTTTGGCGAGTTCAAACCCGACGGCCCCGGCGAGCGGGATGACCTGAATCACGCGCTGGTGGCCATTTCGCTTCCGCCAGTGGGCCTGGCCTACTACAGGCAGGGGGTTTTCGGCGAGCGTCCCCCAGGGCCTGCAGTGACGGGCGGCCAAGGCCGAGAAGACGTGCGGACCAGTCTGCACGCGTTTACCACCTCGACGTTCGCCATCAGCCTGCTGCAGTCGCTGACGGAGTACGTGGTGGTGTCGGCGACGCCGAAGTTCGTATGGGGCGGTGAGTCGTTTACGGTTGATGTGGACGCCAGTGCGATGCTGGCGATCACGCAGTTTCGCCTGGGGGTGACGGGTCGCAACCTGACGAGTCCGTCGTTCGCGCTGGACGACACCGGCGCCGAGGAAGTGGAACTGGCCACCGAGGTGCGGGTGGGTGGCGGATGGGGCTCGGCTTGGCCGGGACACTCGCGGGTCGTGGTCGCGGTCGACGGCGACCTGCGCACGCGCGCGACGCCGAGCGGCGAGCGCCGCGACGTGGCGGCCGGCGTGGAGACGTGGTGGCTGGCGCGGCGTCTCGGCGTCCGGGGCGGCCTGCGTGGCAGCACGGCCGGCGAGGCGCGCAACGTCGTGACCGCCGGGGCATCGTGGCTGTTCTCGGGGATGTACCTCGAGGGCTACTGGGCCGGCGGCGACGCCGGCGAGCGCTCGTGGGGACTGGGGCTGAGATATTCGTTTTAGGCATGGTCCGGCTAAAGCCGGACGCCACATTTCGATGTAGCGTCCGCCCTAAGGCGGACATTCGGGGGGAATCAAGAGCTTGTCATGGCGGTCAGGATTGGTGAACTGCTTCTCAAAGAGAAGCGCATGACGGCGATCCAACTTCAGGAAGCCCTGAACTACCAGAAGACGAACGGGGGGAAGCTTGGCGCCAACCTCGTGAAGATGGGCTTCGTGAAGGATGAGGAAATCACCGCGCTGCTGTCCAAGCAGTACGGCGTGCCCTCGATTGCCCTGAACCAGTTCGAGATCGACCCAGCCGTGATCAAGCTGGTGCCCGCCGAGACCGCCCGCAAGTATCGCATCGTGCCGCTCAACCGCGCCGGCGCGACGCTGACGCTCGCGATGACCGACCCCACCAACGTCTTCGCCATGGACGACGTGAAGTTCATGACCGGCTACAACGTGGAACCGGTGGTCGCGTCGGAAGCGGCGGTGCTCGACTCGATCGACAAGTACTACGGCGTTGGCGGCCCGGCCCAAACCGCGTCCTCGCGCGGCCGCGACACCGCCGCGGCCGCGGTGTCCCAGGACACCGGCGAGAGCGCGCTCGAAATGGCGACCCGGTCGCTGACCGAGATGCCCACCATGCTTGCCGACGTCGCTGGCGACGTCGAGGTCATGGAGGACATGGAGGAGATCAGCGCCGAGATGCTCGCCCGCCAGGGCGATGAGGCGCCGGTCATCAAGCTGGTCAACGTCATCCTGATGTCGGCCATCTCCAAGGGCGCCAGCGATATCCACATCGAGCCGTACGAAAAGGAATACCGCGTCCGGTACCGCATGGACGGCATTCTCTACAACATCATGGCGCCGCCGCTGAAGATGCGCGATGCGATCACCTCGCGCATCAAGATCATGGCCAAGCTAGACATCGCCGAGAAGCGCCTGCCGCAGGACGGCCGCATCAAAATCCGCTTCAGCGACGCCGGCCAGGCCAAGGACATCGACTTCCGCGTTTCGTGCCTGCCGACCCTGTTCGGCGAGAAGATCGTCATGCGCCTGCTCGACAAGGGCAAGCTGATGCTCGACATGACCAAGCTCGGCTTCGAGCCCGAGTCGCTGGCCAAACTCGAGGCGCAGATCCAGAAGCCATGGGGCATGTGCCTGGTGACGGGCCCGACCGGTAGCGGCAAGACCAACACCTTGTACTCGTCCATCTCCAAGCTCAATACCCCCGAAACCAACATCATGACGGCGGAAGACCCGGTCGAGTTCAACCTGATCGGCATCAACCAGGTGCAGGTGCGCGAGTCGATTGGCCTCAACTTCGCGGCCGCGCTGCGCAGCTTCCTGCGCCAGGACCCCAACATCATCCTGGTCGGCGAAATCCGCGACTTCGAGACCGCCGAGATCGCCGTCAAGGCCGCGCTCACCGGCCACATGGTGCTGTCGACGCTGCACACCAACGACGCCCCCAGCACCATCAACCGCTTGATGAACATGGGCATCGAGCCGTTCCTGGTAGCGAGCTCTCTTAATTTGGTGTGCGCCCAGCGCCTGGTGCGCCGTGTCTGCGTCAACTGCAAGGTCGAGGACGAAGTGCCGCCGGCGGCGATGGAGCAGGTCGGCTTCTCGCGTGAGGATGCGGCGACGGTCAAGCCCAAGAAGGGGACCGGCTGCGACAAGTGCCTGAAGACCGGCTACAAGGGCCGCGTCGGCCTCTACGAAGTGATGGAGATTACCGACGAACTGCGCGAGCTGATCCTGGTGGGCGCCTCGTCGCTCGAAATTCGCCGCAAAGCCATTGAAGAAGGCATGATCACGCTGCGGGGCAGCGGCCTGCGGAAGATCAAAGACGGCGTGACGACCATGGAAGAAGTACTACGAGAGACCGTGAAATAGATTATGGCCACACTCCCTGACCTGTTGAAGAAGACCGTCGAGATATCGGGCTCGGACCTGCACCTGTCAATCGGCTCGCCGCCCCAGGTCCGGGTGCACGGTGAGCTGCAGAAGCTCGATCATCCGGAGCTGACGGCGTCCGACACCAAGTCGCTCGCCTATGCGGTGCTGACCGACGCGCAGAAGAAGCGCTTTGAGGAGATGCTCGAACTCGACTTCTCGTTCGGCATTCGCGGCGTGGCCCGCTTCCGCTGCAACATGTTCAACCAGAAGGGCGCCGTCGGCGCGGTCTATCGCCAGATTCCCGAGAAGATCCGGACGTTCGCGGAACTGGGCCTGCCGGCGGTGCTGGCCAAGATGGCCGAGCGGCCACGCGGCCTCGTGCTCGTGACCGGACCGACCGGTAGCGGCAAGTCGACCACGCTGGCGGCGATGATCGACAAGATCAACACCGAGCGGCACGGCCACATCCTGACCGTCGAAGACCCGATCGAGTACCTGCACCAGCACAAGAACTGCCTGATCAACCAGCGCGAGCTGCACAGCGATACTCAGAGCTTCACCAACGCGCTGCGCGCCGCCCTGCGTGAGGACCCCGACGTTGTGCTGATCGGCGAAATGCGCGACCTTGAAACCGTCGAGTCGGCGCTGCGCATCGCCGAGACGGGCCACCTCACGTTCGGCACGCTGCACACCAATTCGGCGGCGTCGACCATCAACCGCATCATCGACGTGTTCCCCTCGCACCAGCAGTCGCAGATCCGCACCCAGCTGTCGCTGGTGGTCGAGGGCATCGTCTGCCAGTCGCTGCTGCCGAGGGCCGACGGCAAGGGCCGGGCGGTGTCGCTCGAGATCTTGGTGCCGACCCCGGGCATCCGCAACCTCATTCGCGAGGACAAGGTGCACCAAATCTATTCGGCGATGCAGACTGGCCAGGAAAAACTGGGCATGCAGACCATGAACCAGTCGCTGGCCACGCTGTATTTCCGCCGCACCATCACCCTGGATACGGCGATGAACGCCTCGTCAAACCGCGAAGAACTGCACGAGATGATCAACCGCGGCACCGGCGTCGTGGCCGGGGCCGGCATGGGGCGCCCGGGCGGGCCGAGCGCGGGTCCGCGGCCGCCGGTGCGGCCGGGGCCGTAAGGGAAGTAGAATCTCGGTGCCTCCCCCCAATCGACGAGACACTGATATCGGAGATTGAATATGGCCACTTTTGCATTCTCAGGACGCAACCGGAGCGGCGAGGCCGTGTCGGGCGAGCGCGTCGGCGACACTATGGACGCGGTGGTGTCGACGTTGCTACGCGAACAGATCCAGGTCACCCGCATCCAGCCGGCCAAGGCGGCGGCGAAGGTGGTCAAGACCCTGAAGGCGCGCAGCGTGCCGGCCAAGAACCTGGCGGTGTTCACGCGCCAGTTCTCGGTGATGATCGACGCCGGCCTGCCGCTGGTGCAGTGTCTCGACATTCTCGGCAACCAGGAAGAGCATGGCTATTTCTCGCAGGTGATCCTGGCCACCCGCACCGACGTAGAAGGCGGCATGTCGCTGGCCGAGGCCATGAAGCGGCATCCGAAGGTGTTCGACGCGCTGTTCTGCAACATGATTGCCGCCGGCGAAGCAGGCGGTATTCTCGACACGATCCTGAAGCGCCTCGCGGTCTACATCGAGAAGGCGGTCAAGCTGAAAGGCCAGGTCAAGTCGGCGATGATTTACCCGATCGCCGTGATCGTGATCGCCGCCGTGGTGATCGGCGTCATCTTGTGGAAGGTCATTCCGACCTTCGCGACCCTGTTTGCCGGCCTCGGGGCGACCCTGCCGCTGCCGACCCGCATCGTCATCGCCCTCTCGGAAAACCTGATCCGGTTCATGCCGGTGATGTTCGTGGTGTTCTTCGCCGGCGGCTGGGGCTTCCGCACCTACTACGCGACCGAGAAGGGGCGCCGGGTGATCGACCAGATTTCACTCAAGCTGCCGATTCTCGGCCCGATCCTGCGCAAGATTGCGGTCGCCCGGTTCTGCCGCACGCTGTCGACGCTGATGGCGTCGGGCGTGCCGATTCTGGACGGTCTCGACATCACCGCCCGCACCTCGGGTAACGCCATCATCGAAGACGCGATCCAGGTGACCCGCAAGAGCATCGAGCGCGGCGAGACGATCTCGGCGCCACTCAAGGAGACCGGTGTGTTTCCCAGCATGGTCTGCCAGATGATCAGCGTCGGCGAGGCGACCGGCGCGCTGGACACCATGCTCGGCAAGATTGCCGACTTCTACGAGGAGGAAGTCGACGTCGCGGTCGAAGGCCTGCTGACGCTGCTCGAGCCGTTGATGATTGCGCTGCTCGGCGGCGCGGTCGGCGGCATCGTGATCGCGATGTACATGCCGATCTTCGACCTGATCAGCAAGCTGACTTAGCTTGATGAAGGATCGGACCCTCCGGCAGCGGCTGGCGGCCCACATCGCCGTCCGCCTGGTGGTGGCGACCGTGCTGCTTGGAATGGCCCTGGTGGTGCAACTGCGCGCCCCGGGGGCCTGGGCCATCAGCCCGTTCTTCTTCCTGATCGGCCTCACCTATGCGGTGAGTCTCGGCTTCATCGGTTCGTTGCGGTTCGTCGACCGCTGGCCGTGGCTCACCGACGTTCACTTCGCCATCGACGCCGTGATCATCTCGACCGCGATCGTGCTGAGCGGCGGCGTCGAGAGCCTGTTCACCATCCTCTACGTGCTGCCGATCGTGGCGGCCGCGTCGGTGCAGTTTCGCCGCGGCGGCCTGCAGCTGGCGACGCTCAGCAGCATCCTGTTCTTCGGGCTGGTGCTGATGCAGTACCTCTATGCCGCCGACATCCTCGACGTGCCGTTCACCCTGCCGGCGACCGACCTGCCGCCGGTCAGCGTCGCGCAGTACACGGTGGCGCTCAACTGCTTCGGCTTCTTCGCCGTGGCGGTGTTGAGCGGGTCGCTGGCCGAACGGGCGCGGAAGGGCGAAGCCCGGCTCGAGCAGGCGACCGAAGAGATTGCCGACCTGCAGGCGTTCAACCAGTACGTGCTCGACAACCTGGTGAGCGGGTTGGCGACCGCCGACAGCCGCGGCCGGCTGGTGACCTTCAACCGCTCGGCCATGATGATCACCGGCCGCAGCGGCGCGCTGCCGCTCGGCGAGCCGGCCGCCACCGTCCTGCAGCTGCCGGAGCCGTTTGCCGCCACCGTCGCGCAGGACCTGGCGCGGGTGCGCAGCAAGCGCATCGATTACCAGTTGCGGCGTGCCGACGGCCAGGTGATTGACCTGGGCGTGAGCGTGGCGGCCCTGCCGCTACCCAACGGCACGCGCGGTTACCTCTACACCTTCCAGGACGTCACCGACGTCAGGCGCTTCGAGCACGGCGCCCGGCTGCAGCAGCGGCTGGCCGCGGTCGGCGAGATGGCCGCGGGCATCGCTCACGAAATTCGCAATCCGCTCGCCTCGATGTCGGGCTCGATGCAGATGCTGAAACAGGACCTCGCGCTGTCGGCCGACCAGGCGCAGTTGATGGACATCGTGTTGCGCGAGTCGGAGCGGTTGAACCAGACCATCAAGTCGTTCCTCGCCTACGCCCGGCCGCAGCGGTTCCAGGTCCAGCGGCTCGACCTGCGCCAGATGGTGCAGGAAACCGCTTTACTGCTCCGCAACAGCACCGAAGTGGCAGAGCGGCACACCATCGACGTACGCCTCCCCGGCCAACCGGTGCTGATCGATGCCGATGAAGGACAGGTCCGCCAGATTGTCTGGAACCTGGCCACCAACGGCCTGCGAGCCATGCCCGGTCACGGTGCGCTGACGCTCTGTGCGGCTGAAGAAGTTGACGGCGATCAGCGGCAGTCGGTGCTGCTGGTTGAAGATGAGGGCGTCGGCATTGCGTCCGAGGACGTAGAGGCGATCTTCCAGCCCTTCCACGGGTCGTTCGGTAAGGGCACCGGCCTCGGCCTGGCCATCGTTCATCGGATCATCACCGAATACGGCGGTCAGATCGGCGTGCGTTCGCGTCCAGGGGGCGGTACGACATTTCGCGTGACGTTTCCGGCGGCACGGCCGGTCGGCACGGCGCAGCCCCAGCTGGAAGGACAGGTTTTGTGAGGCACGGATCGGGGATCAGGGATCAGGGATCGGGGATCAGGGGTCAGGGATCGGGGACGGAGACGCCCGACAAGCCGCGCATCCTGATTGTCGACGATGAGCAGTCGATGCGCGAGTGGCTGCGGCTGCTGTTCCAACGGGACGGGTTCGAGGTGCTGATCGCCGAAGACGGGGTGGTCGCGCGCGACCTGGTGACCCGCGACTACGTGGACGTCGTGCTCACCGACATTCGCATGCCGCGGCTCGACGGCGTGCAGTTGCTCAAGGCCGTCGGCGAGTTGTCGCCCGATACCGTCGTGCTAATGATGACGGCGCACTGGACCCGCGACTCGACCGAGTGGGCCGAGGCGCGCGAATTGGGGGCCGAGGCGCTGTTCGAGAAGCCGTTTCGCGATGTCAACCTGGTCACCATGCAGGTGCGCCAGTTGCTCGAGTCGCGGCGCCTTCGCCACGAGAACGCGGTGCTGCGCCAGACCACCGCTGACCAGGGTTTTGCCGGCATCATCGGCCGCAGCCCGGTGATGCTGGAGGTGTTCCGGCTGGTCGAGACGGTCTGCCGTACCAACAGCACGGTGCTGATCTCGGGCGAGTCGGGAACCGGCAAGGAACTGGTGGCGCGCGCCATGCACACGCTGTCGCTGCGTGCCGGCAAGCCGTTTGTGGCGGTCAACTGCGGCGCCATGCCCGAGGCCCTGCTCGAGTCGGAGTTGTTCGGTCACGTCCGCGGCGCCTTCACCGGCGCCGACAAGGACAAGAAGGGCCTGATCGAAGCCGCCGACGGCGGCACCGTGTTTCTCGACGAGATTGGCGAAATGGCGCCGACCATGCAGGTCAAGCTGCTGCGCGTCCTGCAGGAGCGCACCTATCGACGGGTCGGTGGCAACGATGAGACGCCGGCCAACATCCGGATCATCGCGGCGACCAATCGCGCCCTGCCGAAACTGGTCAGCGAGGGCAAGTTCCGCGAGGACCTGTTCTACCGGCTCAACGTCATTCCGGTGACGCTGCCGCCGTTGCGCGAACGGGCCAGCGACGTCCTGCTGATCGCACACCACGTGCTGGCCAAGTACGCGCGCGAGATGGGCCGCAGCCTCCAGGGTTTCGCGGCCGACGCCGAAGCGGCGCTCTGTGCCTACCCCTGGCCCGGCAACGTCCGTGAGCTCGAAAATGTGATCGAGCGGGCGGTCGCGCTCGAATCGGACTCGCAGATCCAGCTGGCGACCCTGCCCGAAAACCTGCGGAGCGGACGCCCGGCGACGAGCGTGGGCGGTCCTGCCGGCAACGGGCTGGCGGCCGACGCCGAGCCCGGCTTCAACCTCGAACGCCACCTCCAGGACATTGAGCGGTCACACCTCGAACGCGCGCTCGAGCGCTCGGGCGGTGTCCAGACGCGCGCAGCGGAAGTCTTGGGCCTCAGCTTCCGCCAGTTCCGCTACCTGGCCAAGAAATACGGCCTGAAATGATTGCGCCGGTGACAGAAATTCACAGGTCCTCGTGACAGGAATTGTCAAAAATGCCACCGTGGTAAGTCCGGTCAGACCTAAGCCGATGGGGCAGACGGCCGATAAGACTCCTGACAACAAGCACTTAGCGAACTGGGCACCAGTCATGGTCCTGTTGGCATAGCGGTTGCTCTAGTAAGGGTCGAACGACGCCGCCCCCGGGGTGAGCGGCGTTGAGAATGACGAACGACCTACGGCAACCTGGCAAGATTTTGGGAGACACCATCATGCGTATTCGTAGCAACAAGGGCTTCACGCTCATCGAACTTCTGATCGTCGTCGCGATCATCGGCATCATCGCCGCCATCGCCGTCCCCGGCCTGCTGCGCGCACGCATGGCGGGCAACGAGGCGTCGGCCATCGGTTCGCTGCGCGCCATCAACAGCTCGCAGCAGGCCTATTCGTCGAGCTGCGCGAACGGTTTCTATGCCTCTCTCATGCCCCAGCTTCTCATGGTCCCCGCCACGGGCGGCGCACCGTTCATCAGCCCGGACCTTGGCGTTGCTAACACTGTCGCTAAGAGCGGCTACACGGTGACGATGGCCGCTGGCACCGACGCCAGCCCGGACGACGCGCCGCTTGCCGCCTGCAACACTGTCGCGGCGGACGTCCTGACCAGCAACTACTATGCGACGGCCGATCCGGTTTCGCCCGGTGCGAGCGGCACGCGCTACTTCTGGACCAACACGCTGGGCACCATCTACACGGACCCGGCTAACCCCATCGGTGACACCGTCGGCAACTCGGCGCCCGCGATCGGCCCGCTGCCGCTGCAATAAACCGCAGGTTTCGCCAGGCGAAGAGGTGCGATGCGAATCGCACCTCTTCGTTCGTACGGAGTAGAATCCCCTCCATGGCTCGCCCCTTCACCGACCCCACGAGCACGACTCCTCCACAGCGGGTTACGTGGCTTGCGGCCTTCGCCGTGATTGGCCTGGCGGCCTCGGCGGCCTCGGCGTGGGTGCACCTGCAGATTCTGAACGACCCCGCCTACGCCAGCTTCTGTGACGTGAACGCGACGTTCAGTTGCACGGAAGCCTATTCGAGCCGCTACGGGTCCGTCGGAGGAGTGCCGGTCGCCGTCTTCGGGATGATCTTCTTCGGCTTCGTGCTCGGCCTGGTGGCGCTCTGCTCGTCATCGCCCGCCGCCAAGGGCAATCTGGCCGGCTACGTGTTCGCGGTTTCGACCATCAGCCTGGCCGTTGTTCTCTATCTTGCCTACGCCTCGTTCGTGATTCTCAAAGCGGTTTGCGTATTGTGCGCCGGCACTTACGTCGCCGTCATCGGGTTGTTCCTGCTGTCAGGAGCGGCCACCAGGTACCCCATGACCAGTCTTCCCACTCGTGCGCTTGCTGATCTACGCCTCTTGTTCCGTACGCCTTCGGCGCTGGCCGCGGCAGTGGCTTTCGTGATTGCCGCGGGAGCCGCGGTCGCGTGGTTCCCCGGCCAGTCGATTGCCACCGTCTCGGCCGACGCCGCTGACGGCTTCGCCGCCGAACAGGCGCCAGTAGTGGCCACCCTGACCGCCGAGCAGATCAAGCAGTTCGAGGATTACCTGGCGCAGCAGCCGCGCGTGCCGCTGGTGGTGCCGGCCGAGGGCGCGGCCGTGGTGGTCGTGAAGTTCAACGATTACCAGTGCCCGCCGTGCCGCCAGACCTTCATGGATTACAAGCCGGTGTTCGCCAAGTGGGCGAAGGAGAACCCCGGCAAGGTGCGCTATGTGACCCGCGATTACCCGCTGGAGCGCCAGTGCAACGCATTCGTGAACCAGGACTTGCACCCGGCGGCCTGCGAGGCCGCGGTCGCGGTTCGTCTGGCCCGCGAGAAGGGCAAAGCCGAGGCGATGGAGGAGTGGGTCTTCGCCAACCAGCCCTCCCTCACGCCCGAGAGCGTCAAGAGCGCCGTGGCGACCGTTGCCGGCATCACCGACTACGACGCGCGCTTCGCCGCGACTCTGGAACTGGTCAAGGCCGACATTGCGCAGGGCTCCGCCCTGAAGGTCTCGGGCACTCCCACCTTCTTCATGAACGGCATGCGCTTGCCGGGCCTGCGCGCCGAGTACTTCGATGCGGCGATTGCATGGGAACTGCGCCGGGTCACTGCCGGTAAGTAATGGCCGCTGCGATTGAGACCGAGGGGCTGACCAAAGACTTTGCGGTCGGGTTCTGGCGTCCTCGGCCCTACCGCGCCCTTGACCACCTCACGCTGAAAGTCGAAGCCGGGGAGGTCTTCGGGTTTCTCGGCCCGAACGGCGCCGGCAAGAGCACCACACTCAAGCTGCTGATGCAGCTGCTGTATCCGACCGCCGGCGCGGCTCGTATTCTCGGGCGGCCGGTGGGTGATGCCGCGGTTCACCAGCGCATCGGCTTTCTCGCGGAGAATCCCTACTACTACGATTATCTGACCGCCGAGGAGCTGCTGGCGTACTTCGCGCGGCTGTTTGGCTACCGCGGCAACGAGGTTACGGTGCGCGTATCGCGCGTGCTGGACGAGGTGGGCATCGGCAAGGAACGCCACTTGCGACTGCGCCGCTTCTCGAAGGGCATGATTCAACGCGTCGGCCTTGCCCAGGCGCTGATCAACGAACCCGAAGTGGTGTTTCTGGACGAGCCCATGTCGGGCCTCGACCCGCTCGGCCGCCGCGAGGTCCGCGACCTGATTCTTGGCCTGCGCGCGCGCGGCTGCACGGTGTTCTTCAGCTCGCACATCCTGTCGGACGCCGAGGCCCTGTGCACCCGTGTCGGCATTCTCGTTCAGGGACGGCTGGTCGCCTCGGGCCCGTTGTCTCAGATTCTCGCGTTCGAGCTGAAGGGATGGGAACTGGTGGTGTCGGGCGTCTCAGCCGCCTTGCGTCCGGAACTTCCGCAGCTCGCGCCGCGCACTACCGAGCTCGGCGACGGCCACGTGCTGTTGCACCTGCCGCCCGACGCCGATCCCGAGCGCGTATTGGCTGACCTGACGCGCCGTGGCGCCGGCCTGGTCTCCCTCAACCCGGTGAGAGAAACCCTCGAAGACTATTTCCTGCAGGCCGTCGGTTCGACCGCTGCGCGCGACGAGCGTGGAGTGGGCGCGTGAGAACGATCGTGATCGTCGCCGGCGCTGCGTTCAAGGAATCGGTCCGCGATCGCGTGCCTTACACGATGGTGGTGTTCGCGGTGCTGATGATTGCGGCGTCGTTTCTGATCAGCCAACTGACTGCCGGTCAGGACCTGAAGATTATCAAGGACCTGGGACTGGCGGCCCTCTCGGTATTCGGGCTGCTGATCGCGGTGTTCATCGGCATCGGCCTGGTCTCGAAAGAGGTCGAGCGCAAGAGCGTGTTCGGCCTGCTCACCAAGCCAATCACGCGCACGCAGTTCATTCTCGGCAAGTACCTGGGGCTGCTCACGACGCTGGCGGTGAACCTGTCGGTCATGACGGTGGCCTACTACCTCGTGCTGTTTTACATGGATGCCACGGCCAGCGCGACGATGCGCGCCGGTTGGGCTGCGCCGGCGCTTGATCCCCGGCAACTGACGGCCATTGTCTTGATCATGGGCGAGCTTGCTCTGGTCACCGCGCTCGCGTTGTTCTTCTCGAGTTTCTCGAGCCCGCTGCTGTCGGCGATGCTTACCCTTGCGCTCTGGGTCGCCGGACACTTCAACGCCGACCTGCGGCAGTTCGAGCAGGTCGTCGATCAGCCGGTCGTGGCGTGGATCGCCCGGACGTTGTACTACGTGCTGCCGAACCTGGCGCCGTTCAACGTGAGAGCCGAAGTTGTGTATGGCATGCCCGTCACGGCCTCTCACGTCGGGCTCACGTTGCTCTACGCCGCGATTTATATTGCGGCCCTGTTGTTCGCGGCCGTCGCCATCTTCCGTCGGCGCGATTTCAAGTAACCGCGATGTCACTTGCCATGTCCGGAGCCTCGGCACAGCGCCCCTCGAGCCGGGGGCTCGTTGCCGCGGTCTTGGTGCTGTTGATCCTGGCGACCGGCGTGCAGGTGGTTCGGGATCGCGGCTGGCAGCCCTACGAGCCGACGACGCCGGTGCTATGGTTCCAGTCGGGGAACCTGTTGAAGCGCGTCTCGCTAGGCTTTCACCCACTGGTCGCCGACACCTACTGGATTCGGGCGGTGGTCTACTACGGCGGCAAGCGGCGCGCGGGCCAGCACGGTCGCGACTTCGAACTGCTCGATCCGCTGCTGAACTTCGTGACGACACTGGATCCTCAGTTCAAGGTCGCCTATCGCTTTGGCGCGATCTTTCTGACCGAGGCGTACCCCAACGGTCCTGGCCGCCCAGACCTGGCAATCGCCTTGTTGCGCCGCGGGATCGATGTCAGTCCGGCGACGTGGGAATACTTCCACGATATCGGGTTCGTTCACTACTGGTGGCTCCAGGACTACAAGACCGCTTCCGAGTGGTTCGAGAAGGGCGCGCGGCTGCCGGGCGCGCCGACCTGGCTCAAGCCGCTCGCGGCGACCACCCTGGCGGAAGGGGGCGACCGGCAGTCGTCGCGCCAACTATGGCGTCAACTCGGCGATACCGACATCGACTGGCTCAAGCGGAACGCCGAGCACCGCCTCGCGCAGATTGATGCCATGGATTTCATTGACGAGCTGAACCGGGTCGCACAGCGATTCACCAGTCGCGAGGGACGCCTGCCACGCGACCTCGACGAATTGATCGCGGCCGAACGGCTGCGCGGCTGGCCACTAGACTCTACCGGTGTGCCGTACGACTACGATCCCGCAACCGCGCGCACCGACGTGTCGCGGCGATCTGGGTTGTGGCCGTTGCCGTGGCCAAAAACAGGGACCGGAGCCTTCGGGCGATGATCACCGACCCGCCGCTGATGCTCGTCGCGTTGTTGATCGGCCTGTGCATCGGCAGCTTCCTGAACGTCGTGATCTACCGGTTGCCGCTGGGGCAGTCACTGGTGTCCCCGGGATCGCGATGCACCAAGTGTGATTACCAGTTGCGCTGGTACGACAACGTGCCGGTGCTCAGCTGGGCGCTGCTTGGTGGGCGGTGCCGCCAGTGCCGGACGGATATTTCGATCCAGTATCCGGTGGTCGAAATGGTCACCGGCCTATTGTTCGTATTGGTCGTGTGGCTCACGCCGGTGGGGCCGCTCCTGGTCAGCCGCTTGATCCTCGTCGCCATTCTGGTCGCGCTTTTCGGGATTGATCTCGAGCACCAGATTCTGCCCAACTCGATCACGCTGCCAGGCATCGTGATCGGCTTGATGTTCAGCGCCATTGCGCCGCCGGGCTGGAAAGATGCGCTGCTCGGCGCGCTGCTCGGCGGTGGCGTCCTGTACGGCATCGCCGCCGCGTACTACGCAGTGCGGCGGGAAGAGGGCCTGGGCATGGGCGACGTGAAGATGCTGGCGATGATCGGCGCGTTCCTGGGCTGGCAGGCCGTGCTCGTGACGCTGGTGCTGGCTTCGTTCTCGGGCGCGGCCATTGGCATGGCGCTGATCGCCGCACAGCGCGGCGGCATGAAGCTGGCGCTGCCCTTTGGAACCTTCCTGGCCGTCGGCGCACTTGCCGCCATGCTGGTTGGTGAGCCACTGGTCGCCTGGTATGCCGGCTTCTTCTAGGCCACAGATTGACAGCGATCAGCTCAGAAGCCGAGAGCCACAGATTCACACCGATTAGGCACAGACACTGAAAGCGATGCCATGCAGGACCTGACGCTCGCCGGACCCGCGCTACTCGGCCTCGCGCTCCTGGTCGCGTTGCTGCTGATCGTGACCGTGATCATGGTCGTACGTGCCGCCAGCGGCCGCAAGCGGGCACGCAAGGCCGATCGCGGCGAGAGCGCCCTGCTGTCGGTGGCGCTGCAGGAAGCCGTGATCAAGCTGAAGGCGCAGGAGCGCGAGATGGCGGCGCGGGCCGAGGCGTCGGAACGGCTGGCCAGCCAGATTGTCGAGGGCCTGACGTCGGGCATGATCGTGGCCGATCGCGACGGTGTGCTGCAGACCATGAACCCCGCGGCCCGGCGCATCCTCGGCATCGACGCCACCGTCGGCGTGGGCTCCGTGAACGAGGTGCTGCGCCGTGTCCCGGCGCTGGCCGGCGTGATCGCCGAAGCGCTGCGCACCACCACGCCAATCGTGCGCCGCACCGTCACGCTCCAGGACGACGCCCGCACGTCACACCTCGGCGTGACCGTCTCGCACATCATCGGCGCCGACGGTGCCATGCACGCGGTGGTCTGCCTCTTCACCGACCTCACCGCCGTGGTCGAGCTCGAGGAGCGGCTGCGGCTGAAGGAGGCGCTGGCGCGGCTCGGCGAGCTGACCGCCGGCCTGGCCCACGAGTTCCGCAACGGCCTGGCGACCATTCATGGGTACGGCCGCCTGCTCGATCCGGCCGCGTTGCCTGAGCCGGCGCGTACCTACGTGGAGGGCATCCGCGCCGAGACCACCGCGCTCGGCGAGGTCGTCACCAACTTCCTGCGCTTCGCCAAGCCCGAGCAGTTCGCCATGGCGCCGGTGGACCTGCGCGCGATCGTGACGCGCGCGATCGGCGACCTGCCGGGCGCCGCCGCCGTTACCGTTTGCAAGGGCGACTTCGCCATCGTCAATGGCGACGATGTGTTGTTGCGGCAGGCGTTCAGCAATCTGCTGCGGAACAGTCTCGAAGCCTGCACGCCCGGGCAGACCGCGATCGTCGTGTGCGGGGAGGTGATCGGCGGCGACGCCTACGTGACCGTGGACGACAACGGTCCCGGCCTGGCGCCCGCGGCGCTCAGCCGCTTGTTCCAGCCATTCGCCACGACCAAGGCCGCTGGCACCGGGTTGGGCCTGGCGATCGTGCAGAAGGTGATCGTGTCGCACAACGGCGTGGTGGTCGCGGGCAGCAGTGCCGCGGGTGGTGCGCGGTTCCGGGTGCGGCTGCCGGTTCATCTCATGTCGGCAGAAACTGCATCGGCGTAGCGTCGCGCTGCTGGCAGAAAGTGATCGCATCAGGCTTGGCGGCCGCGAGCTTCGCCACGAAATCCGCCAGTAATCTCACAGGACGCTCGATCCGCGACCGGGCAGGCCGATTGCACGATCCCTCGGCATGCAGACACTCACTCGCTCGTCGAACGACGGCTTCACGTTGCTCGAGACGGTGGTCGCGACCGGTGTGTTGGTCACGGCGCTCGCTGGCCTCGCGCAACTCTTCGCGCTGACCGCGCGATCCACCCGAGACGCTGGCGATCAGGGCGCGGTCCTGACCGCGGCACAAGACAAGATCGAACGGCTGCGGGCCCTCGCCCTTGGCTATGGGCCGGCGGGTGAGGCGATCACCGACCCGGCGCTGGCGGTGTCGGACACCAGCAGCCTGGACGACGACACCGATGGTTTTGTGGATTACCTGAGCGCCGATGGTGCGGTGGTCGACCTCGAGAGTGATGGACACGGCGCCGTGCGGACGCGGCGGTGGCGGATCCTGCCGATCGATGCCTACGTGCCGGAAGCGCTGGCGATCGAAGTGTGCGTGTTCCCCTACCCGGCAGACGGACTTGCGCCGCAGACCGCCCAGGTCTGCCTGGCGACGGTTCGGACGAGGCAGCCATGAAGCCGCGCGGGTTTTCGCTCCTCGAGCTGCTGGTGGCGCTGACGGTGTGTGCGCTGCTGTCAGGCGCGATCGCCGCCGCGGCGCCGCCGGCGCGCGCGCTGTTCGACACCACCCCGGAGGTCCTGGACCTGCAGCAGCGCGAACGCACGGTGGTCGATGTGCTCGCCCGCTCGCTTCGTTCAGCCGCCCTGATCAGGGCCACCCGCGCCGACGGCCTCGCCGGACCCGCAGCGCCGACGGTGGCATTGCTCGATCCCGATGAGGAGGAAGAACGGTTCCACGCGCTGCAGGTGATCGCGCTCGCCGGGCTCGGACGCGGGGTGTTGGCGGTCGATCAAGCCACGCCGTCGAGTGCGCTCGTCCTTCGGTCAGGCGCGCCGTGTCCCTCGGGCGGTGACGTGTGCGGCTTCACCACGGGGATGGCGGCCGCGATCGTCGATCTCGAAGGCCGGTTCGATGTGTTCATCATTGCCGCGGTCAACACTGGCGCCCATTCGATCACGGCCTCGCGCGCGTTCGAACGTGCCTATCCCACCGGCTCGGCGCTGTTCGCCGTGTCGGCCGACACCTACTATTTGGACCAGCAGCCCGATGGCTCCTCGACCCTGGTCCGCGAGACGGCGGTCGGCGCGATTCAACCGGTCGTTGATTTCGTCACCGAGTTGAACCTGGCGGGCTCGTATCGAGACAACCAACTGATGCGTGTGGACCTCGTGGTCCGCGTCACCGCGCGCACGGCCCCGACGCGACGGGCGGTGCCCGATCGCACCCGCCGCCTCGCGGTGGCGGTGAGGAACCCGTCATGACCCCCGAGCGCGGCATCGCGCTGATTCTGGCGTTGTTGCTCACCAGCTTTCTCTCCGCCGTGGGTCTGGGCCTGGCGATCGTCGTGTTCATGGACCGCCTGGCGACCGGCAACGTGAAGGGCGCCGTGGGACTGGCGCACGCGGCCGAGGCGGGCATCGAGCTGGCCGCGCACGAGCTCGCGCGCGCCAATTGGCCCGCCGTCCTCCAGGGCGGCGAGCAGGCGACGTTCTCGGATGGCAGTCCCATCGGCGTGCGCGCCATCCCCGGCGGCGGCGTGGTCAACCTCACCGCCGAAACCAACACCCTCAATTGCGGCAAGATCACCGCCTGCACGGCCACGCAGATGAATGCGAACTCGGACGAGCGCCCGTGGGGCGTGAACAACCCGCGGTGGCGTCTCTATGCGTACGGCGCATTCGAGAACCTCGCGGCGGTGGCGCGGCCGGTGCCGTGTTTCCTTGCGGTGTGGATTGCGGACGATCCCGGCGAGGTGGATGGCGAACCGGAGGCCGATGGTGAGCTCGAGGGCCGTGGCGTGCTGCGCGCGCGGGCGGTGGCGTACGGTTCCAGGGGCGGTCGCCAGGCGATTGAGGCTGAGCTGGCTCGCGTGTGTTTTGGCGTCGCAGGCGAGGAAATCTGCCTTCCGGGTATTCGTGTGCAATCGTGGCGAGAAGTGCGTCAGTTGGTTCCTTGACCCGCCCCCTCGCGAGGCGTACGATCACGGCAGGGGGGAAATCGGCCTTCCGGCCGATAACTAAGCATATGAAGCGCGTGATTGCCATCCTGACCATCAGTGTCCTGATCGGGCCGGTTGTGGCAGCGGCTCAAGCGGGAACGGCGCAGCAGCCGTCCTCACCAACGCTGGTCGACGTGGCCAAGGCGGAGGGGGAGCGCCGCAAGGGTGTCCGAAAGCCCGCCAAGGTCTACACCAATACCGACTTGAAGCCTGACTTCGGGACGGTTCGTCCCGCGCCGCCGAGCTCCGCGCCAGCGACGGCCGAGACCCCGGGCAACGTCACGCCCGGCGCGGCCGTCGTCAATCTGCCCGGCGGCACCGGCCCTGCGCCGGCGGTCCCGGCGGGCGACCAGGCGTTTTGGAGCAACCGGATCACGACCGCGCGCGCGGCGCTCGATCGGTCGCGGATTTTTGCCGAAGCGCTGCAAAGCCGCATCAACGCCCTGACCACCGATTTCGTGAACCGTGACGACCCGGCGCAACGGGCCGTGATTGAAACGGACCGCAAGACGGCGTTGGCCGAACTGGATCGGGTTCGCGCGGAGATCGAGCAGCAACAGAAGGAGATTGTGACGATCGAAGATGAGGCCCGCCGCGCTGGCGTGCCGTCCGGCTGGTTGCGACCCGGCGCGTGAGCGCGCGCTCCGCACCGGCGGCGTCGATCCTCCTCGTCGAAGACAAGGACTCGCTACGGGCGATGCTGCGCCTGGCGCTCGAGGCGCAGGGCTACGCTGTCATCGAGGCCCGCGACGAGCCTGAAGCCATTGCCGCCCTTCGCCTTTCTCAACCGGCCATCGTGCTCTCCGATCTGCGCCTGCCGAACGGCGACGGCCTCGGCGTGTTGCGCGCCGCCCGTGAAGCCGACGCCGAAATGCCCGTGATCGTGATGACGGCGCACGGCAGCATCCAAGACGCGGTCGCCGCCATGAAGCAGGGGGCGCTCGACTTTCTCGCCAAGCCCGTCGATCCCGATCACCTGATGCTGCTGGTGGACCGCGCGCTGGCCCAGCGTCGCCTGCTGAGCGAGTATCGGCTGCTGAAGGAAGAAGCGGCGGCCCGTCGCGGCGGGCCCCACATCATCGGCGACTCGCCGGCGTTGCGCCAGGCCATGACGGCCATCGACCGCGCGGCCGCCAGCGACACCACGGTGTTGCTGGAAGGGGAGAGCGGCACCGGCAAGGAACTGTGCGCGCGCGCGCTGCACGACCGCAGCCCCCGCGCCCAGGGGCCGTTTGTCGCCATCAACTGCGCCGCCATTCCCGACACCTTGCTCGAGGCCGAGCTGTTTGGCTACGAACGCGGCGCTTTCACCGGTGCCAACCAGCGCAAGCTGGGTCGCTTCGAGCTGGCGCAGCGCGGCACGCTGTTCCTCGATGAGATTGGCGAGATGCCCATGACCGTGCAGGCAAAGATGCTGCGCGCGATCGAAACCCACAAGATCGAACGGCTGGGCGGCGGCGCCTCGATCCACCTCGACGTCCGCATTGTCGCCGCCACCAATCGCCGGCTGCGCGAAGCCGTGGCCGCGCGTCAGTTTCGCGAGGACCTTTACTTCCGCCTGTCAGTGTTCCCGGTGCAGGTGCCGGCGCTGCGCGATCGGCTCGAAGACATCCCGAAGCTCGCGCATCATTTTGTCGAGCGAGTGGCGAAGGACGTCGGCAGGAAGATCACGTTGTCGCCCGAAGCCGTAGCCCTCTTGATGGCGCACGACTGGCCGGGCAACATCCGAGAGCTGCAGAACGCTCTCGAGCGGGCGGTGATTCTGGCCGATGGCGGTACGCTGCTGCCGCGTCACCTGAGCCTGTCGCCGGTGCCGAGGAGTGGCTCGTCGGGCGACCCGTGGGAGCGCGTCGACCTGCATGGCAGCCTCGCCGAGGCCACGGCGAGGGCGGTGGGCGAAGTGGAACGCCGCAAGGTCCAGCAGGCGCTGCTCGATGCCGGCGGCGACCGCGGCCTCGCGGCCGACTTGCTTCAGATGAACTACAAGGCGCTCGAAGCGAAGATGCGCGAGCTCAAGCTCCAGGGTTAGTCCGCAGCCCCAACCTCTTCAACGCCGCCTTCAACTCCCTGGGGGTCACGTCGGTCAGCGTGGTCGTCTCGCCGCGTCCGGTGGCCGCCACGAAGTGCAGCGTGCCGGCCACCACTTTCTTGTCGCGTCCCATCGCCGCCAATGCTTCTTTCGACGAGATGTCCGACACCGGTGGCAGCGGTCCCAGGTGGGTGATCAAGTCCAGGACTTCGTCGTACAAGTCCGGCGGGGTCACGCCGCGCGCGGCGCCAAGCGACAACGACGCCAGCATGCCGTAGCCGATGGCCTCGCCGTGGCGGAACCGCTTGTACTTCGTCGCCGCTTCGAGGGCATGGCCCACGGTGTGGCCGAAGTTCAGGATGCGCCGCAGGCCGCCTTCGCGTTCGTCGGCCGTGACCACCTGTGCCTTGATTCGGCAAGACGCGGCGACCAGCGGCTCCACGGCGCCGGCCTCGCGGGCGAAGATCGCCGGGAGGGTCGTGCGAATGCGGTCCAGCAGCGCCGGTTCGGCAATCACGCCGTACTTGATCACTTCGTAGAGGCCGGCCCGGAACTCGCGGCGCGGCAACGTGCCCAAGACGATCGGGTCCGCTACCACCAGGCTCGGCGCGTGAAACGATCCAATCAGGTTCTTGCCGAGCGCGTGATTGACGCCGGTCTTGCCACCGATGGCGCTGTCCACCTGCGCCAGCAGCGTCGTCGGCACATGGACCACGCGGATGCCGCGGAGGTAGGTGGCAGCAGCAAACCCGACCAGGTCACCGATAACGCCGCCGCCGACGGCAATTACGACCGTGGCGCGATCGGCGCCGGCCTTGACCAGCGCATCGTGCACGCGCGAGACCGTGGCGAGGTTCTTGGCGCGCTCGCCGTCGTCCACCAGCACGGGCGACCGCCCGGCACCGGCCTGGCGAAAGCGCCTGCCGTGCAGGTCCCACACTCGCGGGCTCGACACCAGGATGCGGCGCGGCCCGAGTCCCGCGTCATCCAGTTCGCGGCCAAGTGCCTCGATGGTGTTGGCGCCGATAACCACGGAGTAGGCGCCCGCCGCGGCGGTCACCCCGATGCGGATGGGAGGCATGTACGGCTGCTAGAATAGCATTCGGTGCAACGGCGTACGGACTTCCTGGTGATCGGCAGCGGCATTGCGGGATTGCGCGCGGCCGCCGATCTCGCAACAGCCGGCGACGTCCTAGTTCTCACCAAGGCCGATCCCGCTGAGAGCAACACCGGCTACGCGCAAGGCGGCATTGCCGCGGCGCTTGGTCCTGGCGACTCGCCGACGCTGCACGCGGCCGACACCATCGCGGCCGGTGACGGGTTGTGTGTCGAGGCTGCAGTGCGCGTGCTGGTTGAGGAGGGCGTTCGCTACACGCGCGAACTGATCGCGAACGGCGCGCGCTTCGACCGCGAGCCCTCGGGCGAACTGTCGTTTGGCCGCGAAGGCGCCCATGGGCTGCACCGGGTGATGCATGCCGCTGACGCGACCGGGCGGGAGATTGGCCGCGCGCTTTGGCACCAGGTCGCGGAGCACGCACGCGTGCGCGTCGAACGGAACGCCCGCGTCAGCCGGTTGTTGATGCGTGGGGGCCGCTGCGTTGGCGCCGCCTATGACGACGATCGTGGTACGCACGCGGTGGAGGCCACTGCGGTCTTGGTCGCCACCGGCGGCGCCGGCCAGGTGTTCCGGGAGACGACCAATCCGTCGATCGCGACCGGCGACGGGGTGACCCTGGCCTGGCAGTGCGGCGCCCGGGTCGCCGACCTGGAGTTCGTGCAGTTCCACCCCACCGCGCTCAGCGCGCCGGGGGCGCCCCGGTTCCTGCTGTCTGAAGCCATGCGTGGCGAAGGGGCGTTCCTGGTCAATGACGCCGGCGAACGGTTCATGACGCGCTACGAACCGGCCGGCGAACTGGCGTCGCGCGACCTGGTGTCGCGCGCGATCGTGCGCGAGCAGCAGCGCACCGGCAGGCCGGTGTACCTGACGATGCAGCATCTCGACCCGGCGTGGGTGCGACGCCGGTTCCCGACCATCGCCGCGGCCTGCCGGGAGGCCGGTTTCGACCTGGCCGCCGGCCGCGTGCCGGTCGGTCCCGCTGCGCACTACGTGATGGGCGGCGTCGAGACCGACCTGTGGGGCCGGACGACGATTTCCGGACTGCTGGCGGCGGGCGAGGTCGCCTGCACAGGCGTCCACGGTGCCAACCGGCTTGCGAGCAATTCGTTGCTAGAAGGGTTGGTCTTCGGCGCCCGCGCCGCGCAGGCGATGTTGTTGCCTCCGCAATCCGCTGTGCTCGCCGAGACCGTGGTCGAGGCGCTCCCGCCGAAGCTCCCGCAGGTCAAGGGGAGCGAACGAGGACCACACGAAGCCGCCGTGCGCGAATTGATGTGGACTGCCGTGGGGCTCATGCGCGAACGAGCGTCGCTCGAGTCGGCCATTCAAAAGCTCGACTCGTGGTACGCCAATGTTGCCCGAGGTCTCGAGGCCGGTGGGCTCGCCGACGCTGACTGGCGCCTGGCCTCCATCGTCACTGTCGGACGCCTGATGGCACACGCGGCGCTTCGGCGCGAGGAAACGCGGGGCGGCCATGCCCGAACCGACTTCCCGGCCCGAGATGACGTAAAATTCAAGGTTCATATCGCCGAAAGAAACTCAGGAGCACATGGCCGCGAAACCTAATCAGGACGAAGCGTTCGTTACGGAAATTACCAAGCAGTCGGTCGACTTTTCGAAGTGGTATCTCGATGTCGTCCGCAAGGCCGAACTGGCCGACTACTCGCCGGTCAAGGGCTTCATGGTGATTCGCCCGTACGGCTATGCCATCTGGGAGCTGATCCAGCAGCAACTCGACCAGCGCTTCAAGGCGACCGGGCACGTCAACGCGTACTTTCCGTTGCTGATTCCCGAAAGCCTGCTGCTCAAGGAAGCGCAGCACGTCGAGGGCTTTGCGCCGCAAGTGGCCTACGTCACGCACGGCGGCGGCGAGGAGCTCGAAGAGAAGCTTGTCATCCGGCCGACGTCCGAGACCATCTTTGGCGTCATGTACCAGAAGTGGATCCAGTCGTGGCGCGACCTGCCAGTCCTGATCAACCAGTGGGCCAACGTCGTCCGCTGGGAAAAAGTGACACGGCCGTTCCTGCGCACCACCGAGTTCCTCTGGCAAGAGGGCCACACGGCCCACGAGACGGCGGAAGAGGCGCAGGCCGAGACCATGATGATTCTTGGCATCTACAAGGAGTTTGCCGAGAGCGTGCTGGCCATGCCGGTCGTGGACGGCCAGAAGAGCGACAGCGAGAAGTTTGCCGGCGCCTCGAAAACCTTCTCGATCGAGGCGCTGATGGGCGACGGCCGCGCCCTGCAGGCCGGCACCTCGCACAACCTCGGCCAGAACTTCGCCAAGGCCTTCGAGATCCAGTTCCAGGGCCGCGACAAGACGCTGCAGCACGCGTGGACCACGTCGTGGGGCGTGTCGACGCGGTTGATCGGCGGCGTGATCATGACCCACGGCGACGACAGCGGGCTGATCCTGCCGCCGGCGATCGCCCCGTTCCAGGTGGTGATCGTGCCGATTCCCCGCGGCGCCTGGAAAGAAACCGTCCTGCCGAAGTGCGAGGAAATTGCCGCCGAACTGAAGGCCGCCGGCGTCCGCGTGAAGCTCGACGCCGACGAAAGCCAGACGCCCGGCTGGAAGTTCGCTGAATACGAGATGCGCGGTGTGCCGCTGCGCCTCGAGATTGGCCCGAAGGATATCGAGAAGTCCGCCGTGTTCGCGGCCCGCCGCGATACGCGCGCGAAGGCGTCGATCCCCATGGACGGCCTCACCGATGCGATCAAGGCGCTGCTCGCCGAGATTCAATCCAGCCTGCTCGCCCGCGCCCGCGCGTTCCGCGAGGAGCACACGACGACGGCCGACAGCTACGATGCGTTCAAGGCCTCGATGGAAGGGCGCCCGGGGTTCGTGATCGCGCCGTGGTGTGAAGACGCCAAGTGCGAGGCCGACATCAAGGCCGAGACGCAGGCGACCATTCGCAACATCCCGGTTGGGTACGACCAGGCGCCCGGCAAGCCGTGCCTGAAGTGCGGCCAGCCCGCGAAGGTCAGTGCCTGGTTCGCCAAGGCGTACTAAGAAAAAGAGAGTTCATATGCCTCGATACGTTGACGGATTTCTGCTGGTCGTTCCGAAGAAACGGCTGACCGAATACCGCATCCTCTCGCGGAAGGCCGCCCGGGTGTGGAAGGACCACGGCGCCCTGGACTACGTCGAATGCGTGGGCGACGACCTCAACCAGAAGTTTGGGACGCCATTTCCGAAGCTCACGAAGCTGAAGGCCGGAGAAGTAGCGGTCTTCTCGTGGATCATGTACAAGTCGCGCGCGCACCGTGACGCGGTGAACAAGAAGGTCATGAAGGACCCCCGCCTGGATGCCATGATGGCGCCGGGGGCGATGCCGTTCGACGCCAAACGCATGAGCATGGGTGGCTTCACCGTTCTGATTGATGCTTGAGTGGGCTCGCCGGCCATGCGAGGCCGAGCCCTGCGCTCGCCAGCGCCAGCAGTGGCGGCAGCGCGGGCAAGTAGTAGCGCGCCCACGGGAGTGGTGTGAGAACCAACGTCGCGGCCAGCCCGCCTGCGATCCACGCGCCTGCCACCCACGGGAGTGACCGCCGGCAGCTTAGCGCAACGAACACCGCCAGTCGCGAGAACAGCAGCAGCGGCGCTTCCATCATAGCGCGGCGGCCATTCAGCACGAGATTGGGTCTGGTGGCGACGAGGGCTGCCATCAGCAGGCCACCTGGTGCACCGCCCAGGAGCGTGCCGACGCCATGCGCCGCGGGCATGCTCAAGGCGAGCAACACCGCCACGGCCCAGACAGTATGGCTGTCCAGGACAGTGACCCGTCTCACATTGTTATCGTGGGTTGCTCGAGCCGGCGAGGGCGTCGCGCAGAGCCACACACCAATGGAGGCGGGTCATGGCGAAACGTAACATGTTCGTGGGGTTGGATGTCCACAAGGAATCGATCGACGTGGCGCTCGCCGAGGAGGGGCGCGACGGCGAGGTGCGCCACTACGGAAGTATCGCCGGTGATTTGGAGGCGGTCGCTAGGGCGGTGAAGGCGTTGCGGGCACCGACGCGACACCTGCGGTTCGTGTACGAGGCCGGCCCGTGCGGATTTGGCATTCATCGGTACCTGACGACGCAGGGCGAGGACTGTGTGGTCGTGAATCCGTCGAGCATGCCGAAGCGGAGCGGTGACCGCATTAAGACCGACCGGCGCGACAGCTTGGCCTTGGCGCGACTCCATCGCGCCGGCGAGTTGACGGCCATCGACATTCCGACGGCCGATGATGAAGCGCTCCGCGATCTCGTGCGTGCGCGAGAGGATGCGGTCGGACTGAGCACGCAGGCGAAGCATCGGTTGAAAGCGTTCCTGCTGCGGCAGGGCCGCCGGTATCCCGGCAAAGCGGGCTGGACGCAGCCGTATCGTCGGTGGCTCGCGGATCTCAGCTTCCCGCTGGCGCCGCAGCACATCGCGCTGCAGGAATATCGCGACACGATCGATGAAACCGAACGCCGCGTCGAGCGGCTCACCGACCAACTGCGCCAGCTCACGCCCGCCTCGCGCTGGGCGCCGGTCGTCGATGCGCTGCAGGCCTTGCGCGGCGTCTCGTTTGTCACCGCCGTGGGCCTCGTCGTCGAGATCGGCGACATCCGACGGTTTGATCATCCGCGTCAGCTCATGGCGTTCCTTGGCCTCGTGCCGTCGGAATACTCAAGCGGCCCGAGTGTGCGGCGCGGCGGGATCACGAAAGCCGGGAATCCGCATGCGCGGCGGTTGCTCGCCGAAGCCGCCTGGGCCTATCAAGGCGTGCCGCGACTGGGCCGCCAGATGCTCTATCGACAGGAAGCGTTACCGAAACCGATCTGCGCGATCGCGTGGAAGGCCCAGCTGCGCTTGACGTCGCGCTTTCGACGGCTGGTGGCGCGCGGGAAAGCCAAGCCCAAGGTAGCGACGGCGATCGCGCGCGAGTTCACGGGATTCATCTGGGCGATTGCACGGGAGGTGCCGGCACCGCCCGCGTAAGCACGACGACGATCAGGTCCGTCAGGCCGGCGGCATCGTGGGCCAGGTGGAGAACCCTCGGGAACGTTATGGACATCAGCACCACCGATACGTCCGTGCCTAGGGCGAGGCAGCTCCGCGACGAACCACAGTCTGGGCGGTACCCAACCCGCGGATATCAGCAGCGTCAACCGTCGCTAACACACGGTGCCGCCGACCAGACGGATCTGACGAACGAGGAGCCCGAAAAGAGCGGGCTGAGAGGACTCAAACGGCGTTGAGGCGGGACCGATCTGTCTCCTTGACAGAAGACAGCCATATCAACGGCGAGACTTCAGCCGCGGCGGCACATTGTCATGCAAGCCGCCGTCGGCTGCAAGTCGTGTTAGACCGCGCTGGCCCCGATCGACAGAATGAGCAACGAAGAGTCGGTTGCCGCAGCAAACGCGTCGACGCGGTGTTGCTCGCTTCGAAGTGGGTCTCGATCGGGCCGGTGCCCGCGTTGCCCACATCGAGCCAGATGACCTTTGGGGGGAACCCCTCGACGAAGCTACGCTCGCGAAAGTCCGTGTCTTTGGAAGCAATTACGAAACCATTACTCTTCGCGTACTCCCAAATCTGGGCATCCGTCGCTTCGCGCAGGCCAACATCGCGACCATGTGAGCTGCCTGGATACTCCGTAGCCAGCCTGGCCACCAGCGCCGGACTCACGTTCGCGTCGAATAGGAGCTTCACGCCACGGAGTTCGACAAGCGCCGTTCACGAGCGGCAGCAAAGGCGAGGCAGGCGCGGATGTCTTCGCGCCTAAGGTCCGGGAAGTCGCCGAGGATCTGCTCTTCGGTCATACCCCCAGCGAGATACTCGAGCACATCGTACACGGCGATACGCGTGCCCTTGATGCAGGGCTTCCCGCTCCGGACGGCCGGATTCACGGTGATTCGCGGTTCCCAATTCATGAGGGCGATTCTACACCCGGAATGAAGGACTGAACCAATCTGCCCGGTGCTGCTACAAGCGCCTCATCCAGCGAACCAGCAGGTCCAGTTCACCTGCGTCGAGACCAGCCTCACGATAGTACTTTCGACAGAACTCGAGAGCGGTGAATCCATCCTCGTAGGCAGCAACGCCACCGTCCAGATCGCACCGATGCGAGAAAGGTGAATTTATCGGTGCTGGTGCCTAGACGTGTTCTTCATCACTGGACGGCCGAGTGGGATTCATGCTTTTCAGGCTGCACGAAGGCGCTTCTCTCAACGCCACGACGGCGTGCCGGCCGTGACATTGAGAAAAGCGTTTCGCCGTGCCGTTGGTGTTCGCGATTAGAACCGTCCGTGACGGCCCTCGGTGATCACTTCTTGATGGTCGTCGATTGCGAGGCGACGCATTTCCACGCACCCGCCTGATTCACGAAGACATCGGTCCAGCGTTCGCTGGTGTCGATTTTTTCACCTTTCGGTCCGGTACCCAGACCGGTCCAGACACCTGTCACGACCGCCGTCGTGGGATTCAGCATCATGACCTTCATCCCGCTACTTTCCGACTTCGTGAATTTGGCGGTCTTGGCCCTCTCGAGGGCCTGCGCCCGGGTCTCGACGGCGCCATCGGCAGTGGTCCCCGTGAAATTGGCGGCGAGAATCGTCTCGAGGGTTGCGGCGTCTCCCTTTAATGCCGTCGCCGCCCATCGGTGTTCGATGTCCAGCAACGCCTGCTCGGGACCGCCGGACGCGGGCTTGGTCTGAGCAAACCCGAGGACGGGTAAACTCAGTAGCAGTGCGAATGCGTGTAGAACTCTCTTCATGATCTGGCTCCTGGGTGGACGAACTTCGAGGAATGTGGCATGACAATGCGCTTACCTCGTCGGTATGTCAATAGACAGAGACGATGCGAACGCATGTCAGCCGTCTCGGCGCCGGCCGGCCGGCCAGCTACAGCGTGACGGCCCACCGGTCACCGGAACGCCGGACCCTGCCTTCGCCCCCGAGCTTCACCAAATGCGCCAGCACGCTCTCGCGCGCCATGGGCGTCAACGCGGGGGCAAGGTTGGTGTAGATGCGTTCGGTGATGGCCTCAACGGTCGCGAGCCCATCGGCAAGTGCGGCCATGACCTGCTCCTCCCGCTGGCGACGATGATTCAGGTAGTAATCAATCAGCGCCATCGGGTCTTCGATCACCGGCCCATGCGCCGGCCAGGCGCGAACGGGCGCGAGCTGCAGCAACCGGTTCAGCGACGCCAGGTAGTCGGCCAGGCTGCCGCCGGAGGAGGCCGGGATGAACACCGTGGTTCCCATCTGCAAGAGGTCGCCGACGAACGCCGTCCGCGACTCCGCATGCCACAGCGCGATGTGATCCGGCGAGTGCCCGGGCGTGTGCAGAACTTCCAGGGAGCCGGCGTCCGTCATCACGGTGTCGCCGTGGGCCAACGGCGTCCACGCCAGGTCGAGGTCACGACCTGGCCAGGGCATTTTCGAGAAGCGCGCGGACGGCCAGCGCGACTGAATGGCCGGTGCGCCGGCAGCGTGATCCGAATGTGCGTGAGTTACCAGAACTTCGGCCAGCTCGCCCTGCGCCTCGGCGTCGATCGCATCGAGATGCTCCGGCTGCCCGACACCGGCATCGATCAGCACCGGCCGCACCCCTGGAATCAGGTAGGTCCAGTTGCCGTCGCCGGTGTACGGACCCGGATTACCCGCGTGCAGGAGCCTGGGTTTCATGGCGCAACCGCGACAGTCCGACAAACGACACCACGAACGCCACGAACATCAATCCCGATGCGCTGATGTACGGCGTCGTCATGCCATAGGAATCGTAGAGAAAGCCACCCCAGGCCGGGCCGATCACGCGGCCGAGGCTGGCGAGCGACGACGCGAGGCCGAGAATGCCACCCTGGTCGTCGGCGTCAGAGAGCCGCGACACCATCGACGTGAGCGACGGGTTGTTGAAGCCCATGCCGACCGCCAGCACGCCCAGCGCCACCAGCAGCGTCGGCACGCTCCACACGAACGGCACCATGCCAACGCCCAGGGCAATGCAGA
Organism: Vicinamibacterales bacterium; assembly: GCA_038213735.1. GTDB lineage: Bacteria > Acidobacteriota > Vicinamibacteria > Vicinamibacterales > UBA2999 > 12-FULL-67-14b. The sequence goes on from JBBQSP010000038.1 coordinate 40,392, forward strand.
AGATCGCCACGGGAATCAAGCGCGCCTCGCCCACCCGCCTGACCACCTTGTGCACCAGCACGCCCTGGATGGTGGCCAGCACCAAGCCGATGAACGCGAACAGAAAGCCGATCGAAGTCGAGGTGAACCCAAACCGGGCCGCACTGAACAACGCAAACGTCGCCTCGAAGCTCGAAAATGCCGCCGTGACGATGAAGTAGAGCGCCAGTAGCAGCACCAGCGCCGGACTGGTGAGCGCATGCCTGAACGCTTCCAACCGGCCCAGCGTCTTGGTCGAGGGCGAGACCGGCCGCGATTCAGGCAGCAGGAACCACGCGCCGATGAAATTGGCCAGGCACAACGCCGAGGCAAACCACATCGGCGCTTCCGGGCCAAAGCGGCTCAGCAGTCCGCCAATCGCCGGCCCGAAGATAAAGCCCAGGCCGAACGCCGCGCCGACCATGCCCATGCCCTTCGCCCGGTTCTCGGGCGTGGTCACGTCGGCAATGTAGGCCTGCGCGGTGGGAATGTTGGCGCCGGCAATGCCGCCGATGATCCGGGCCAGGAAAATCAGCGTCAGCGAGGTGGCGAGCGCCAGCGCCAGGTACGACAGGCACGAGCCCATCAGGCCAAGCAGGATGATCGGCTTGCGGCCGATCTTGTCGGACCAGCGGCCCCAGATCGGCGAGAACACGAACTGCATCAGCGAGAAGCTGGTGCCCAGCAGTCCGATGGTGAAGGCCGAGGCGCCGTACGACTCGGCGTAGAACGGCAACAGCGGGATGATGATCCCGAAGCCGAGCAGGTCGATGAAGACCGTGACGAAGATGATTACGAGGGGAGACAAAGCAGGTTCAGGGGTTCACGGGTTCAGAGGTTCACGGGTTCGGCTGTGGAGCCAGATCGAGAGCGCGACGTAGTACACCGGGAAGACTGCCGACAACGCGATCCACGGTCCGTCGGTCGCCGGCAGGCGCCAGACCATCCAGGTGAAGATCATCGCCCAGGACGCGCCCAGCACCAGCGTCGGCACCTTCAACGTGGTCGTGCGCGAGGGATAGACGTAGCGGATTGGCACAAACACCAGCACGGCCAGCACGACCAGGATGATGGCGTTGACGATCGGCGCGAGCTGCCAGACATAAAGAAAGACTACCGCGATGTTCCAGTAGGACGGGAAGCCGGTGAAGAAGTGATCGGTGCTCTTGATCTTCGCGTCGGCCTGTCCAAATCCGTAGGCGCTCGACAGCAGCATGGCCGCGCACACCGGAAACGGCACCGGCACCAGCTCTGCCTGCCACACGATCAGCACCGGCACGAAGACGTAGGTCAGGTAGTCGACAATGTCGTCGAGGCGTGCACCGTCGTAGTGAGGCAGGCGCTCCTTGACCTTCAGCGCGCGCGCCAGCACGCCGTCGGTGGCATCGACGAAGGTCGCGACGATCAAGTAAACAAAGGCGCCGCGGAAGTTGTGCGCGAAGGTCAGGCCGGTGGCCAGCAGCGCAATCACCGCGCCCGAAGCGGTGTAGGCATGCGCGATCCAGGGCAGGATCTGCACGGCCTCAGAGGCGGCGTTCGGCGTTCGGGAACGAGTTCCAGACCGGCACGCCGCAGAAGTGAGAGCCCTCGGTGCACCGCGGCGACACGATCTTGTTGCGCAACACACACGGCGGGCCCAGGTAGCGGCCCAACTGCGGGTGGATCTCCTTGACCTGTCTGATCTCCTCCATCGACGCGAGGTAGATCTCTTCCTGCGCGTTGAAGCAGGTGCGCAGCGTCCACTTGTGCTGCAGGGCAATGAACGAGCCCGACTCGACCAGGCGCAGTGCCTTGGCGTTGGGCACGACGTAGAGCGCGTACTCCAGCGGCACGCCCAGCGCGAGCAACTTGTTCTTGGCGGCCCACGCCTCGCTCATGGCCTGCTCGTAAACCGCCAGCGCCTCGGCGTTCTGGCGGATCAGCCGCGGGGTGATGTAGTCGGGCTGCGTGGTGTCGGCCAGCGTCATCATGGGCCGCGAGGCCGGCACCATGCGATGGCGCTGATCCTGCGAGTCGGCGGTGTGGCTCAGCTTCTTCTCGAACACGTAGTTGGCGTGGTTGAGCGTGCGCATCATCGGCGAGTGATACGCCACGTCGAGCATGTCCACCCGGTACGGGTTGCGTGCCGGGTTCATCACCCGGTCGATCGCCTCCTCGTCGCCCATCTCGACCGTAGTGATGCCGAAGGTGGCGCGCACGGCGTCGGCCACCACGCGCTCGGCGCCGGCCGACCAGTCGCGCAGCCGCGACACCCGGCCCTGCAGGCGGCGGTCGAACTCGGCCGCGAAGGCGTCGCCCGAGGCGCGCGTGTTCGGGAACTGCAGTTCGGGCATCGACTCGCGCGCGAAGGTCTCGAGACCGATCTTCTCGAAGAACATCGGGTCGACTTCCTTCACGAGGTCGACCATGGCGCCAATCACCATCGCCGCTTCGTACGGCACGTCGCCGGCGTTCAGCATGCGGTGCAGCCGGTGCAAGACGAGGCCCGACACGGTGTGGACCATCGAGGTGAAGGCGCCAATCGGAATCACGTAGCGCGCGGTTTCAATCGCCTTCTTCTCGGCCTCGCGTTCAACGGCCTTGAGGCGCGCGGGCGTGTTGGTCGGGCGAACGTAGCGCAGTTCTTTCAGGATCGCCCAGGCGTCGTCCTTGAGCAGTGCCGACAGCTTCGCGTACGAGTCCCACGCGCGCAGCACCGCTTGCTCGTACACGTCTAGCGCCTCGCCGCTGAGCGGCGGCACGAACGCGCGCGGCTCGTTGAGCTTCACGTAGCGTTGGCTGGACTGTTCCGAGTTGTAGAAGGGGTATGAGTGCAGGACACTCCACACCAGCTGGCGCGAGATGTTCTCGAGGCCAAACTCGAAGTGGGCGTGCTGAAAGACCGTGTGGTGACCGCCCTCGAAGGTGAGCGGACCGATCGAATCCCGCTGTTTATCGGTGATCTCACTGCGTTCGATGACCCGCGGCGAATAGCAGGTCCGCGCCGCGGCAATCGCGCCGTCGTACGGCACGGCCGGCGACGACAACAACGTGACCTTCGGCGGAGCGGTATCGAGCGCAACAGCGGGCATTTTGGGGCTGGTCTCGCCGAAGCGCAAAGCGCGAAGGCGGACACGCAATTATACGCGTTCGCCCTCGGTTTCCGGTGGCCGAGCTGGTGCTATTATCCGCAGCTATCCGCCGGGATGCGCCCGGCGGGCACAAACAAGGACTCACCATGGCACGCCTGATCGGCACACTGGCACGCTGACCCTCGACGGTCCCGACAAGGTGAAGGTCACGTTCGACATCAACGCCGGGCAGTTCTCGATGAGCGGAACCGGCGTCAAGAAGTAAGGACACCTCCCGGCGGGAAGGCACTCCTTGTCGGGAGGGCACTTCTCGTCGGGAGGGCACTTCTTGTCGGGAGGGCACTTCTTGTCGGAGGGCGCTCCCAGTCGGGATTAATTCTTCGCCAGGTTAGACGCCAGCAAGGATCCGCGAGCGGCTGCGGAGGCCGCGCGCGATCGGTGCGCCGTGGCCGCCGCGCCCTGCGTCATCAGCGACGCCGCGAACTCCATCTCCGCCGTCGGTCCGCCCAGCGCAATCGCTTTCTTTACGAATCCATAGCCATCGACGCGCAGCGTCTCGTCCACCGCCGCCCACGCGGTCCGGTCGAAGGCGCCGTTGGCGCCCCGCAGGTGCCTTGCCTGCTTGAAGGCCTCGATCACATACCCCGCATCGAACCACGTCGCCGCCGTCGGCGTCGTCGACAGGGCCCGGCCCACCATCGTCTTGAGGAACTCTTGCGCGACGACGGGATCCCGCATGGCGTAGATCGTGGCCCGGCGCAGGTTCTCCATCCTGGTGAGCGTGGCGGGATCGGCCTCGAGGACCGCGAGCGTGTCGCTGGCCAGCGCCTTGAGGTTGTACGACGGCAGCGCCGCGTTCCAGTTCGACTGGTCGGCGCCCCAGGCCAGCAGCTTGGTGGAGCCCGTGTCAAACGGGATGCAGATGAGCGGCGGGCCGGCCAGCGCAGGGCTGGCCGAAACGAGGACGATCGCGAGCGCGAGGGCGTTGAGCAGGGTCTTCGGTGTCTTGAACATCAGGTGCCTCCTGGCGAATGAGACGGAACTCACGACCGCAAGGGTGGCGCGGCAAGCGACTGAATTGGAGCAAGTTACGGTTGGTGTAACCGTTACTTCTTCGCCGCCGGGAGGGAACCGCTGGTCGGGAGGGCTATGCTTGATGATGCCTCTTGTCGGGAGGACACCTCTTGTCGGGAGGACACCTCTTGTCGGGAGGGCACCTCTTGTCGGGAGGGCACCTCTTGTCGGGATTCACTGACTCATGAACGATCATCAGGCTATTTCGCACGAACAGGTTCGGGCTGAACTCGACAGGGTGTTGGCATCGCGGGGGTTTGCCAATGCCGGCCGGTTAAGCCGTTTGCTGCGCCATGTGGTCGAGAAGACACTCGCGGGTGAGACGGATCAGCTGAAGGAGTACACGGTCGGCATGGAGGTGTTCGACCGCGACGACAAGTACGACCCACGCATCGATTCGATTGTTCGCGTCGAGGCCGGCCGGCTGCGCAGCCGCCTCGAGGAGTACTACGCCGCCGATGGCGCGGCCGACGCGGTGCGCATCTCGCTCCCCCGAGGCGCGTACGTGGCGATGTTCGAGCCCCGGCAGACACTGCCACTCATCTCAACGCCGGAGCCGGAAGCGACCGCGGCGACAGGTCGGATCTGGGCGGCGTGGGCGCTCAGCGCCGGCGCCGTCGCGCTGGTCGTCGCCGCGGTGACGTGGATGAGCCGGCCGCCCTCGGCTGAGGGACCGCCGTCAGTGGCCGTGCTCGCGTTCGAGCAGTATTCCACCAGCGAGGAGGACGGCGCGATCGCCGCTCAGCTCACCGACAGCGTGACGGCGGAACTCGCGCGCATTGGGACCGTGAGCGTGGTGTCGCACACGAGCGCGATGCAGTTTGCCGGCGAGCGCAAGCCGCTGCGCGAAATCGCCCAGGCACTGAACGCCGCGTTCGTGGTGGAAGCGTCGATTGAGAACGTCAACGGCGGCATTCGCGTGATGGCCCGCGTCGTCAACGCCGCAACCGATCGCAAGATGTGGGTAGAGGACTACGCCGGCCGCCCCGACGACCTGGCGGGACTCAGCCGGCAGATTGCCGCCGGCGTGAGCGCCGCGGTGTCGCAAGCACCCCGAGCACCTTAGGCCCGCCTTCGCTCGCGAGCGGTGCAGGCGAGCTTCGGCGAGGTCTCGCCGGAGCGGCCTTCGGCCGCGAAGGCGGACACCCTATTCCTGGTCGTCGTCCTCGTCGTCATCCTTATCGCGACGAGCGTGATAGCGCGAGTACTCTTCGAGATAGGTGAGGGTCTCGAGCGACTTCATGCGGTCGAAGAACAGCACGCCATCGAGGTGGTCGGTTTCGTGCTGGACGACGCGCGCCGGAAAATCCTTGAGGTCGAGTTCGAAGCGCTTGGCGTTGCGGTCGAGTGCTGACACCTTGATGTGCTGGGCGCGGGGCACGCGGCCGCGAATTTCGGGAATGCTCAGGCAGCCCTCCCAGCCCTCGACCGTCGCATCGCCCATCACCGTGATCTCTGGATTGATCAGGACCACGTCGTCGCCGTCGCCCTGGCTATCGGAATCGAGCATGGCCACGAACAGGCGCAGGCTTTCGTGCACCTGCGGCGCCGCCAGACCGACCCCGGAGTACTCGTACATGGTGTCAATCATGCTGTCGATGAAATCCTGGATCGACGGGTTCTTGATCTCGGCCTTGTCGACGGTCCGGGCCACGGCGCGCAGGACGGGATGGCCCATCCGGGCCACTTTAAGGATCGACATGCAAGAATTCTATACTGGGGGAGAAAAGGGTCTTGGGGTCTTGGGGTCTTGAGGTTTTGGGCTGCACCCAAGTCCTCAGGTCCCCAGGACCTCAGGACCTGAGATTTTCATGCATTCGCACGACCTGAACCCGCCGTACAAGTTCTGCCCGGTCTGCGGCAGCCCGCTCGAGCCTCGCGTGCTGAAGGCCACCGAGCCGAAACGGCTGGTCTGCACCAACCAGGCCTGCGGGTTCGTGTTCTACCTGGATCCCAAGATCGCGGTGGGCACGATCATCAGGGTCAACGAGGGTCGGCAGATCGTGCTGGTCAAGCGTGCCATTGAACCGGGGTATGGCAAGTGGGTGTTCCCGGGCGGCTATGTGGACCGCGGCGAGGAGATCACGCTGGCCGCCATTCGTGAGGCGCGCGAAGAGGTCGGGCTCGACGTCCGGCTCGACCACCTCGTCAACATCTACTCGTACGCCGGCCGGACGCCGGTGATCATCGTCTATGCCGCCACCAAGATGTCGGGCGAGCTCGCCGTGGATGACGAGGGAATAGAAGCGAGGGAGTTCGACCTCGATGCGATTCCATGGGACGACCTGGCCTTCCGCAGCACGAACGAGGCGCTCAGGGATTACCTCGCACGGCCGAAATCGGATCCACGCCAAGGGCCCGGCGCGCCGGAATGATCGACGCGGCCAGCGCGGCGAGACCCAGCACGATGCACGCGGCGGCGTAGGTCCAGACGTCGGTCGTCGAGACGCCGTAGAGCATGGCCGCCAGCGCCCGCGTCATGGCAAAGGCGCCGGCTACGCCCGCGGCCATGCCGAGCATCACCGGCCGCATGGCCTCTCGTATCAACATGCCGATCACATCCGCCGCCTTGGCACCCAGGGCACGGCGGACGCCAATTTCCTGCGTCCGTTGTCCCACCAGGTAGGCGACGACGCCGTAGACACCGATCGCGGCTAGCGCCAGCGCCAGGCCGGCGAACAGCCCGAGCAGCGTTGCCCGCATCCGCGGCTCCGCGACCGTCGCGTCAAGCGCGCTCGCCATGGTCTGCACCTGCGACAGCGGCACCTGGCTGTCCATTTGGGTTAACTCGCTGCGCACCTGCCGCGCGAGCAGCGCCGGCTCCGCTGCTGCGCGCACGACCACCCGCATGGTGTGATACGAGGGCTGCTGGGTGTGCGGCGTGTAGAACATGGGCACTTCGTCCTCGTCCAGCCCCAGGTGCTTCACGTCGCCGACCACGCCGACGACGGTGCGTGAGCCGGCGCCGCCGACGGTTTGCTGCAGCTCGCGCGGAATGCCGCTGTTGAAGGTGATGCGCTTGCCGACGACATCCGCTTCGCCGGGCCAGTATCTCTTCGCCATCGACTCGCTGACCACGACCACGAGCGGCCGGCCCTCGCTGTCCCGGGCATCGAAGCCGCGGCCGCGCACCAGCGGAATGCCCATCGCGGCGAAGTAGCCGGGCGTCACCGAGCGTGCCTGCGGTGACAACCCCTGCCCGTCCGGACGGGGATGGTCCTCGACCTGTACGCCGCGGCTGTCGTAGCTGGCGCTCAGCGGAAGAATGTTGACCGCGCCCACGCCGGTCACGCCGGTCAACCCGCGGAGGCGTTCCTCGAGCCGCTGGTAGAACGGCATCTGCTCGCCTTCCTCGTAGCGCGCCGTCGGCAACGCCACCTCCATCGACAACAACTGAGAAGCCGAGAAGCCGGGATTGACGCGCTGCAGTTCCCAGAGGCTGCGGACCATGAGACCGGCGCCGACCAGCAGCATGATCGACATCGCCACCTCGCCGGCAATCAACCACTCGCGCGGCGCGCGACCAAGGGCGGCGCCCTGCTGGCGCCCGCCTTCTTTCAGCGATTCGTTGAGGTCGAGACGTGAGAGCTGGATGGCCGGCAGGAGGCCGAACACTACGCTGGTGAGCAGCGCCGCGCCAATGGCAAAGAGCAGCACGGGCGGATCCATGCGGATCTGATCCGCGCGCGGCATGCCGGCCGTCGCCAGCACTGTGAGGGCGCGCGTCGCCCCAGTGGCCACGAGCAATCCGCCGGCGGCACCAACCAGACTGAGGGCCGCGCTTTCCGTCAGCAGTTGGCGCACCAGCCGGCCGCGATCAGCGCCGATTGCCGCGCGAAGCGCCAATTCCCGGGTGCGTTCAGTTCCGCGCGCCAGCAGCAAGTTGGC
>JBBQSP010000039.1:0-46078 GCA_038213735.1 Vicinamibacterales bacterium
GCAGCGTTCGCTCGGTCGCTTCGTTGTACGGCACCCACGCGTTTTCGGACGGGCGGCTGAGGGGCGTCTGGATGTAATAGAGATAAGTCTGCGGCTCGATGATCGATTCGTTGACCGGGTGGAACCGGATTTCGGTCGGCCACACGACGGCCCCCGAGCCCACGGGCGGCTGGCTGGCGGCCGGCTGGGCCTTTGCAATCGCCGGGGCCTGACCCGTCGCCGGGGCGGGCGGAGGAGGCGGGGGCGGCAGGACCGGAGCCTGGTCCGCGGTCACCAGGAACCCGTCCACATAGGCCGGCGCTTGCGCCGACGGGGCCTGTCCCGCCGATGCAGGCTGAACGCCCGCCACAAAGGCGGAGAAGGCCAGGAACGCCGAAAGCAGAAGAATTCTTGAAATCAAAGCGTACACACCTGCCGAACGCTGGCTAATCAACCCTTAATGCTACCGCAACCCGCCGGAGGCGGGCCGCAAAAGTTAGACGTTCGAGCTCAGTCGACGGCCTGCCGCCACCGGTTGGCCCGCCGGCCGATAGGCCAACTGGCCCCCCTCGAGGTAGACCTCGATCTCGCCGCCCAGCAGGTTGCCGCGAATGAGCTCTTCGGCCAACGGGTCTTCGATGTAGCGCTGAATCGCGCGGCGGAGCGGGCGCGCCCCGTACGAGCGGTCCTTGCACGTGATGTCGATAATCCAGTCGGTGACCTCGGGCGACACGATTACCTTCATCCGGCGATCGAGCAGGTTCAGGTTGAGCTGCTCCACGAGCAGGCCCAGGATCTTGCGCAGTTCGTCGTCGTTGAGCGCGTCGAACACGATCAGTTCGTCGACGCGGTTGATGAACTCGGGGTTGAACGTGCGCTTGACCTCGCCGAGCACCATCTCCTGCACACCCTTGGTGTCGTTGGCGTCGCTCGTCTGGAAGCCAAGCGACGCCTTCTTCTGGATGAAGCGGGCACCGATGTTCGAGGTCATGATCAGGATCGCGTTCTTGAAGTTGACGCGATTGCCCAGGCCGTCGGTCAGGTGGCCGTCCTCGAACACCTGCAGCAGGATGTTGAAGATGTCGGGGTGCGCCTTCTCGATTTCGTCGAGCAGCACCACCGAGTACGGGTTGCGCTTCACTTTTTCGGTGAGCTGGCCGCCCTCTTCGTGCCCGACGTAGCCCGGCGGCGAGCCAATCAGCTTCGACACCGAGTGCTTCTCCATGTACTCCGACATGTCGAAGCGAATCAGCGAGGTCTCGCTGCCGAACAGGAACGAGGCCAGGGCACGCGCGAGCTCGGTCTTGCCGACGCCCGTTGGCCCCAGGAACATGAAACTGCCCACCGGCCGGTTCGGGCTCTTGAGCCCGGCGCGCGAGCGGCGAATCGCCCGCGACACGGCCGAAATGGCGCGCTCCTGGCTGATCACGCGCTTGTGGAGGTCGGCCTCCATGCGAATCAGCTTGTCGCTCTCGTCCTGGTTGATCGACGACAGCGGCACGCCGGTCCACTTCGAGACCACTTCGTCGATCTCGGCGCGCGACACCACCACCTTGCGGGCGCTGGAGCGGACGTCGAACTTCTCGCGCACGAACTGCAGGTTCTCGCGCGCCACCTGCTCCTGCTCGCGATAGAACTGCGCCTTGTCGAAGTCCTTCTGCGACACCGCGCTTTCCATCTGCTCGACGGCGACGCGAATGCTCTTGTTGATCTCGCCGAACTCTTCGCTGTAGCCGGCCTCGCGCAGCTTGGCCCGGGCGCCCGCTTCGTCCACGAGGTCGATCGCCTTGTCGGGCAGGAACCGGTCGGTAATGTAACGGCTCGACTGGTAGACGGCGGCCTCAAGCGCTTCGCGCGTGTACTCGACGTGGTGGAACTGCTCGTAGCGTTCCTTGATGCCCAGCAGGATCGAGATCGTCTCGCCCTCCGACGGTGGATCCACCTTGATCGCCTGGAAGCGGCGTTCGAGCGAGCGGTCCTTCTCGATGTACTTGCGGTACTCAGCGGGCGTGGTCGCGCCGATGCAACGGATTTCGCCGCGGCTGAGCGCCGGCTTCAAAATATTGGCCGCGTCCAGTGAGCCTTCCGCCGACCCGGCACCGACGAGCGTGTGCAGTTCGTCGATAAAGACGATGATGTGCGGGTTGTCGGTCAGTTCTTTCATGATCGCCTTGAGGCGCTCTTCGAACTGGCCGCGGTACTTGGTGCCGGCGACGATCAGCGAGATGTCGAGCGCCAGTAGGCGCTTGTCGGCGAGGAAGTGCGGGACGTCGCCGTAGACGATTTTCTGGGCCAGGCCCTCGACAATGGCGGTCTTGCCGACACCGGGTTCGCCGATCAGCACGGCGTTGTTCTTGGTGCGGCGGCACAGCACCTGCTGCACGCGCTCCAGTTCGTAGTCGCGGCCCACGAGCGGATCGAGCGAATTCTTCATCGCTGCTTCGGTCAGGTCGCGGCTGAACTCGGCGAGCAGCGGGGTTTCCTTCACGCGCGTCAGCGACGTCTTCTCGTTCAGCAACTGGACGATGTCTTCGCGCACCTGGTGCAGGCGCATCCCCTTTTCCATGAGGATGGTCGCGGCCACCGAACGCTCCTCGCGGAGGATGCCGAGCAGCAGGTGTTCGGTGCCGATGTAGTTGTGCAGGAGGCGATCGGCCTCTTCCGCGGCGTACTGCAGCACGCGCTTGGTTTCGGCGCTGAACGGAATCTCGACCGAGGTCGACACCTTCTCGCGGAAGACCGTGCGGCCTTCGATGTCTTTGCGGATGTTTTCGAGGGAGAGATGGGATCGGGCAAAGATCCGGCTTGTGAGGCCCTTGCCCTCACGGATCAACCCCAGAAGCAAATGCTCGGTTTCAATCGAAATGCTTCCGAGCTGGCTTGCTTCGTAGCGGGCAAAAAATAGCACCCGCCTGGCTCGTTCGGTGTACCGCTCGAACATCCGCCTTCGTCAACGGCTTCGGCGTTACTCGTCCGCCGCCGTTGCCCCCTTGACCGACATTATACGGCAGTTCGACCCGGTTACGGGTACCAGGCGCCCGTAAGTCACAGAAATGGCAAGGCTTCGGAGATTTGGATCGCGTGGCCTTGCCGGTTTTGGATATCCTTCCGGCCATGCCTTCAACCATCGGATTCATCGGCCTTGGCCTCATGGGCAAGCCCATGGCCCTCAACCTCCTCAAGAAGGGCTTCCCCCTCATCGTCCACAGCCGCAGCCGCGGCCCCGTCGACGAGTTGGTCGCCGCCGGCGCCACGGCCGCTCACTCCCCTGCCGAGGTCGCGAAGGTCGCCACGCAGATCGTCACGATGTTGCCCGACGGCCCCGACGTCAGCCTGGTGCTGGAGGGAGCCAACGGCATCTTCAGCGCCATGCAGCGCGGCACGGTGATCCTGGATTCTTCGACCATTGCGCCGGCGACGGCCAAGCGAATCGCGGCGGCAACGGCTGAACGCGGCGGTCAGTTCCTGGACGGCCCGGTCAGCGGCGGTGAGATCGGGGCGATCGCGGGCACACTGGCGTTTATGGTCGGGGGCGAATCCGCAGCCGTCGAAACCATGCGGCCGGTGATCGAGGCCATGGGATCACCGGAGAAACTGGTGCATGTCGGCGAGTCGGGGGCCGGCCAGGTGTGCAAGGCCTGCAATCAGATCGTATTGGGCGGCACCATGGCGGTAGTGGCCGAAGCCATTGCGCTGTCGCGAAAGTCCGGCGTCGATCCCATGAAGGTGCGAGCCGCGCTCATGGGCGGCTTCGCGCAGAGTCGCGTGCTCGACGTGCACGGCGAGCGCATGATCACCGGCAACTGGAAGCCCGGGTTCAAGGCGAAGTTCTTCAAGAAGGATTTGGGGATCGCCATGAATACACTCGCCGAGAACGGGGTGCCGGCCTACACGAGTGCTGTGGTGCAGCAGCTCGTGCAGGCGCAAATCACCGCGGGCGAAGGCGAAGAGGACTACTCGGGCCTCGCCAAGGGAATCTTCAAGCTGGCGAACCTCTAGCGGCGCGCCGCGAAGGTACGAGCGTGCGCCAACTCTGGCCGGTTGCCCTCAGCGGCACTCGCCCCGGCGACCACCTGCGCGTAGAGCGCGGCCGCCTTGGTGCGGTCGCCGGCGGCTTCGGCCGCACGCGCGGCGCCGTAGGCGCCGCGGAACCGGCCTGGCTCCTTCGCCATGGTTGCCTCGAACGCGGTCAGCGCTTCGCCTGGCTGCCCCGCCTCCATCAGCATCTCCCCCAGGAGCTCGCGGGCCGGTGCGATGGGTCCCGGGCTGATCGCGGCCTTGTCGGTGGCGTCCTCGGCCTCGGCGGCCGCGCGCATCAACCTGAGGGCCTCGTCTTTCTTCCCCTCGGCAAACGTAATCCAGGCGGTCGCGACCTGGCGCTGGATGTCCACTTGCTCGGTCCAGTACGGATCCTTCGCGGCGGCGAGCGCGTCCCTGAGCGTGACCAGCCGATCGATGTCGGGCTTGGCCGCCGCCGGCGTGCCGGCGCGTGCGGCGCCGAGCGCCCGTGCGAAGTGACTAATCGCATCGGCATGGGGGAAGGTCGACGTCACGACCTCGATCGCGGCGGCCTCGCTCCAGGCGCCCCGCTCGAGCGCATAGCGCGCGGCGATCGCGTTGCGGGCGTAGATGCCAGCCACGCCCGACGCCGCGCCGCCCATGGCGTTCACATCGAGCTTGCCGACGACTGCCGGGACCCTGGCCAGCACAGCTCGCGCCTTCTGGTCCTGGGCCAACTGCAAATACGCGTACGCCTGGTAGTCCATGGCGTGCAGCGCCTCGGCCATCACGCCGGCTTTCATGGCTTCCTGCTCGGACGCGATGTTGGTCTCGACCGACTCTTTCCATGACCCGACGCGGGTGAACGTGTGCGAGGGCATGTGCAGCGCGTGCGGCGCCGACGGGGCAATCTTGGCGTAACGCCGCGCGGCGTCCAGGGCCTTGGCCGCGAGCGGCGGGTGGTCGTACGCGTGAATGATGTAGTGCGGCAAGCCAGGGTGATCCGGATAGCGGGTCCAGAGCGGCTCGAGAATGCCGGCCGCCTGGAGCTGCGCCGTATAGCGCTTGTCGGTCGGCGCCGCCGTCTGGTTGACCGCGAGCGCGTAGAAGATCTTCGCCTCGACATCCGCCGGGTTGTCGCGCTGCACCGCCTCCATCGCCACGGCATAGGCCAGGGTCCGATCGCGATGCGGCACGGTGGCGGTGTTCGCAAACAGTTCGTTGACGGCCGCGAGGTACGCCGTCTCGCGCGGGGTCGGTGCGCCGGTCGCGAGTCCCTTCTGAACCGCTTCGCGCCCGCGCTCGAGCTGTGGCCCGGCCTTCACGCCGGCGAACGGGTTGCCCCAGTGGCACAAGGCGATGCCCCACTGCGCAATCGCGCACGAGGGGTCGGCGGCGAGCACCTTGGTGAACGACTCCATCGCCGGCCGGTACTCGAAGGAGTGCAGCAGGGCGATGGCTCGATCGAAGTCGACGCGGGTTGATGCCGCGCATGACGTCTCGAAGTGAACGGTTCCGAGTTTGTCGCCAACGGTGGCCGGGTGTTCGTGTTGGGCCACGGCGGCCGCGGGCGAGACGAGCAGCACCGACAAGGCGAAAGCAATACTCTTCATGACTGGACCTCAGGGGAGGGTTGGCGCCACATTATTGAGCCGCCGTCCGTGCCGATCAAGCTCGACCGGCGAACCTTGCCGGCGAGAACAGGCCGATCGGGTGCCTGGTGGCCCCGCCAGTTGCCAAATCCGCCAGGATCTCCCCGACGACGCTGGCGAATTTGTAACCGTGGCCGGAACACGGCGAGGCGATCACTACCTGCGCGTGGTCTGGATGCAGCCCGATCACAAAATGATGGTCCGGCGTGAGGGTGTATCGGCACGACGCGGTCTCGACGAGCGATCCCGAGGCGAGTGCTGGCACGAAGGGAGAGAGCGCCGACCGCAGGGACGGCTCGTCGCCGTTCTTCGTCCTGAAGAAGGCGACTTTGACGCGGCCCTCCTGATCCGCCGGAAACCCGTAGAACTGCACGCCGTCACCGAGATCCCAGATGTAGATCGGGAAATGCCCAGGCGAAAACAGCGACGCCCCACCAGCGGGCTCGAACCAGTACAGCACCTGTGGTTCGACGGTCAGCGGCAGGTCCGGCAGCTTGAACAACTGCGACGCCCACGCGCCAGGGGCCAGCACGACCCGCTCGGCCTCGTAGCGCGCCCGGGGCGTCGTGACTTCAACCGTTCCCGATGCGGTCACGCGCCAGTCGTCTACTGGTTCATCGAAGTGAACGTGAGCGCCGCCATCGACCGCCAGGTCGAGATGGGCTCGAATCGCCTCTTCGGGAAACAGTGTTCCTGCGTCCTCTTCGTAGAAACCGACCGTGCCTTGGTGAGGAGTGAAGGCCGGAAAGCGGCGGTGAATCTCGACGGCGTCGAGCATCTCGTGCGCCAACCCGTGCTCACGGGCGCTGCGCAGGCTGCCGCTCACGACCTCGCTGTCGGGCGCGCCAATCATCAGGCCGCCGGTCACCTGCAGCAGCTGCCGGCCGGTGTCGGTCTCGAGACGGCGCCACAGTTCGTACGCCCGCCGCAACAGCGGCACATAGGCCGGATGCTCGAAGTACGCGAGGCGGATCACGCGCGACCGCCCGTGACTCGATCCCTGATCGTGCGCCGGCTGGAACTGCTCGAGGCCGAGCACGCGCTGGCCGCGCGCGGCGAGGTGCGCCGCCGCCGCGCTGCCCATGCCGCCGAGGCCGACGACGATGACGTCAAATGCCCGGCCAGAGCCAGATGCCACACCTGAAGATGCCACGCGCGGTGTAGGATGCCATCGATTGCGCGCCCTGTCCCTCCTCTTCTTCGCCAGCGGCTGCGCGGCGCTCGTCTACGAAACCGTCTGGTTCCATCTCGTCCAGCTGGTGGTCGGGGCCTCGTCGATTTCGGTGGGCGTGCTGCTCTGCAGCTTCATGGGCGGCATGGCACTGGGCAGCGCGTGGTTGCCGCGGCTGGCGCCGGCCGCCGCGCACCCGCTCAAGGTCATCGCGGTACTCGAGGCCGGCATTGCGGTGCTGGGACTGCTGATCCCGCTCGCGCTGCCGTTCGTGCAGCAGGCGTACGTCGCCGCCGTGGGCTATGGCTACGGAGGCATCCTGCTGCGCGCGCTGGTGTGCGCGTTGATCCTCACGCCGCCGACCATGCTGATGGGCGCGACCCTGCCCGTGATCGCGAAGTGGCTGGAGTCGTCCGGCGATGGCGCCCCGCGCACCGGCTTGATCTACACCGCCAACATCGCCGGCGGCGCCGCCGGCACCGTGCTGGCCGGCTTCTATCTCCTGCGCGTCTACGACACGGTGATCGCCGGTGCGGTCGCCGTCGTCATCAACCTGGTCGTCGCCACAGCCGCTTGGGCGCTCGCCAACCGCTCGGCCTTGGCATCCGCCTCCGCTCGCGAGACGCCGGGCGAGCTTCGGCGGGGCGAGCCCTTGGCACCTTTGGCACCCTTGGCACCCATCTATGTCGCCGCCGCGCTCTCCGGTTTCACCGCGCTCGGCGCGCAGGTGGTGTGGACCCGGCAGCTGTCGCTGTTGTTCGGCGCCACCGTCTACACCTTCTCCTTGATCCTCGCTGTGTTTCTTGCTGGCCTTGGCGCCGGGAGCCTGGCCGGGGCGGCGCTAGCCCGGCGGACGCCGGCGCCCGCGTTGTGGCTCGGCCGCATCCAGATCCTTCTGGCACTCGCCATCGGCGCCGGCGCTTGGCTCATCGTCAACGCATTGCCGCTGTGGCAGCCGACCAGGGACTACCTGCCGTGGGTGCGCTCGACGCCGTCGTATGCCTTCGCCTTCGATGCGTTGCGCTGCGCGGTGGCCATGTTCCCCGCCACGTTCCTGTGGGGCGCGAGCTTCTCGCTGACGCTCGCCCCTCGACTACGCTCGGGAGAGGCGCGCGACGGTGACCTGACCCGGCACGTCTCGCGTATCAACGCCATCAACACCACCGGCGCGCTCGCCGGTGTGCTGACGCTGACCCTGTTCGGTATTCCTTCCCTCGGCAGCCACGGCGCCCAGCAACTGCTGGTCCTTGGCGCGGCGGCCACGGGTGTGATCCTGTTGTGGTCGATCCCGGCCCAACGACGCGTGGTCCCGATTGGCACGGCCGCCATTGCCGCCCTCATCGCCATCATGATGGTGCCCGCCGTGCCGGGGCCGCTGATCGCGTACGGCCGCTCGGTGAACTCGTGGGATTCGATTGCGCGCTTCCTGTATCTCGCCGAGGGCGCGACCGCGTCGGTCGCGGTGACCGAGCACATTGGCGGGACGCGCCAGTTCCACATTGCCGGCAAGGTCGAGGCGTCGGACCTGGACGTCGACATGCGCCTCGAGCGCATGCTGGGCCACGTGCCGGCGCTGGTGCACCCAAATCCCAAGTCGATCCTGATCGTCGGCGTGGGCGCAGGCGTCACCGCCGGCGCGCTGTCGATTCATCCCGAGGTCGAGCGGATCGTGGTGTGCGAGATCGAACCGATGGTACCGGCCAGCGCGCGCGCCTACTTCGCCAACGAGAACCACCACGTCTTCGACGATCCCCGCGTCGAGTTGATCTTCGACGATGCGCGGCACTTCCTGCAGACGACGACCGAAACGTTCGACATCATCACATCGGACCCGATCCATCCGTGGGTGCGTGGCGCGGCCACGCTCTACTCGCTCGAGTATCTCGAGCTGGCGCGCGCCCATCTCAAGCCCGGGGGCGTCGTCACGCAGTGGATTCCGCTGTATGAAACCGATGCCCGTTCAGTGAGGAGCGAGATCGCCACGTTCGCGAAGGTGTTCCCCGACACCACGTTGTGGAATCCCGACATGCTGGAGGAAGGCTACGATCTGGTGGCGCTCGGGCGGGTGGCGCCGGCGCCGATCAGCGAAGCCGAGATCGACCGGCGCATCGCCGCGAGTCCCGCGGTGGGCGCCTCGCTTGCCGGCGTGAACTTGAAGTCAGGCGCCGCGATCTTGAGCACCTACGCCGGACGAAGCTCGGACCTGGCGCCGTGGCTGGCCGGCGCGGAGATCAACCGCGAGCGTCACTTGCGGCTGCAGTACCTGGCGGGGCTGGCGGCCAACATGGAAGAACGCTTCCTGATTTTCCAGACCATCCTGGCGCATCGCCGTTATCCGGCGGACCTGTTCGTAGCGTCCGCCGAACTCGAAGCGCAATTGCGAAGTTGGTACGTGAAGTAAGGGTTAGCCCTTCTTCTTGCCGGTGCCGGTCTGGCTGAACTGGCCGCCGGCCATGTCCTGCTTCACGGTCAACGCGCCGTCCTTCAGTGTCAGCGTCATGACGACGTCGATGGAGCCCTGGGGCCCTTCCTGGTTCCATTTCAGGATCGCCTCCGAACCCTTCACGGTGACGTCGGTGATCGTCACGGGGCCGCCACGACCGCCGCCAAGTTCGGCCGACAACTTCCCGGCCGTGTCCTTGATGTTCAGCGGCCGCTCCTGCGGTCCGCGGCGGCCTTCGATCGTCAACACCCAGTCGCCGAGAAACGCCTTGCTGTCCTGGGCCCACGAGAACGCCGGCGACATCAGGATCGCGCATACGAGAATCACAACAGCTCTTCGAATCATGTCTGCTCCCTTGGCTGCCCACGCACCCGCAGCACGGTTGTAGAATGCCACCAAACACCGGGGACAAGTCCCTTATTTCAGGACGCTGGCCGCCGCGCGCGGCGATCGCGCCGGCCGACCGGCATATCCAGACAAATCGGTAGTTTTCACGCCGGTTGTCGCGTATTGCGACAACGGTGACAAACGCATACAACCTCCCTGTCGTTGTCGGCACCGTTCACCGGGGCCGTGAATTGACCACCAGGGGGAGGCAGGGATGGTATCGAAACAGCAGGGCTTCGGCGTGTGGCTGGCACTCGCCGTTTGTCTTTTGGCGCCGGCGGCGGCCGCCGCACAGAGCGCGATTACCGGCGCCGTGAAGGACACCACCGGGGCATCAATGCCCGGGGTCACTGTCGAGGCGTCGAGTAACGTCCTCATCGAAAAGGTCAAGGCGGCGGTCACCGACGGCAACGGCTCGTACCGCATCGCCGATTTGCGGCCGGGCACCTACAACGTGACCTTCACGTTGCCAGGCTTCAAGACGTTCCGCCGCGACGGCCTGCTGCTGCCGTCGGAGTTCACCGCGACCATCAACGCCGACCTCGAAGTCGGCTCCCTCGAAGAAACCATTACCGTCACCGGGGCATCGCCGGTGGTGGACGTGACGACCGCGGCCAAGACCGCGGTGCTCGACCGTGAAGCGATTGACGCCATTCCGACCGGCCGCACCATCCAGGGCATGGCGCAGTTGGTGGTGGGCGTGAACCTCAGTCTGCCCGACACCGGCGGCGCGCGCGCCATGCAGCAGACCTACATGTCCACCCACGGGATGTCGACGTCCAACACCACCGTGCTGGTGGACGGCCAGATGACCAACGGCCTGCAGGGCGACGGCGCGATCCAGAGCTACTACAACGACTCGATGAACGCCGAGGTCAGCTACCAGACCGCCGGCATCGGCGCCGAAACGTCCTCGGGCGGCGTCCGGTTGAACATGATTCCGCGCGAGGGCGGCAACCGCTTCAGCGGCGACTTCAAGGCCGTGAGCCGTCCGGGCAGCTGGCAGTCGAGCAACCTGACTGATCGGCACAAGGCGCGGGGCCTGACCTCTGGCAACGCCATCGACCGCATTGTCGACTACTCGCTGGCGATGGGTGGCCCCATCAAGAAGGACAAGCTGTGGGTCTTTGCGGCAACCCGCTACAACTCGGTCAACAACTTCATCCCCAACACGTTCTTTGACGACGGCAGCCAGGGCCTCGACGACCAGTACATCCTGAACGGTATGGCGCGGTTGACGTGGCAGGCGACGCCGCGCAACAAGTTCTCGGGCTACTTCGACGAGATCGACAAGTACCGCGGCCACGACATGCAGGCCAATTACGATCCCGAGACGGCGGCGACGGTGTGGAATTCGCCGGCGTATCACACGACCGCGATCAAGTGGACCTCGCCCATCTCCAGCGCGTTGTTCCTGGAGGCGGGCTGGTCGAACAATACCGAGTACTACACGAACGAGTACCAGGAGGGCATCGAGCAACCGCGCGGTTCAGCGGCGTGGTTTGCTAAGGCGGCCAAGAACGAACAGGACCTCGGCGGCTACACCCAGGCCGGCCCGACCAACACCACCGAAAGCCCGGTGGCGTTCTACTGGAACTTCGCGGCCACCTACGTGAAGGGCGTCCATACCATCAAGATGGGCGCCAACAACCGGCAGGGCACGTTCAAGCACACGCGCGAGGCGAACGCCGACCTGATCCAGCAGTACCGCAGCAGCAGCACCGGCGTCCCCTGGTCGGTGCCCGACAGCGTGCTGATCCGCAATTCGCCGCTGGCTTACGCCGAGCGCCTCAACCGCGACCTGGGCATCTACATCCAGGACTCGATTCGCCTCAACCGGTTGACGGCCAACCTCGGCCTGCGCTGGGAAACGCTCAACGCCAAGGTGCTGGCCGGCAAGTCGCCCGCCGGCCGGTTCGTGCCGGAACGCACCTTCGATGAGATCCTCGACGTGCCTGACTGGAGTGACTTCGCGCCGCGCATGGCGCTGGTCTACGACCTGATGGGCAACGGCCGCACCGCCATCAAGTACTCGCTCAACCGCTACAACCTGTCGCGCACGACCGGCATCGCCGCGGCGTATAACCCCCTGCTCAGCCAGACCGCGACGTTGCCCTGGCGCGACGTGAACGGCGACGACATCGCCCAGGGTGAGCGTGGCTGCACCGGCTACCCGCGCGTCGGTTGCGAGATTTCGTTCGCCGGCCTCTCGTCGAACTTTGGCATTGCTGCGCTGAACGAGTACGGCGAGTATCCGCGCACCTGGAACCTCGAGCAGGGCATCGAGGTGCAGCATGAGTTGCTGCCGGGCCTGTCGCTGGCCGGCGCCTGGTGGAAGGGCGATTTCCGCAACCTGACCACCACCATCAATCGCAACTATACGCACGCCGACTACGTGCCGTACACTTGGTACAATCCGACCACTGGCCAGCCGTTCGAAGTCTACGCGCGCACGGTGACTCGGGCGACCAGCAACCTCGACACTTACGACGAAGAACGCACGAACAAGTACGAGTCGTTCGTCGTCGACGCCCGCTGGCGCATTCCAGGGGGTGGCCAGATGAGCGGTGGCATGTCGTTCGAGCGGGAGCGGCAGAAGAACTGCACCTCGCCGGACGACCCGAACTTCGGCGGCAACGGCCAGGGGCTGTGTGACGAGTTCGGGCTCGATATTCCTTTCAAACCGCAATACAAGCTTTCTGGCACGAAGGAGATCGGTTGGGGCGTCAATCTCGCCGTCTCGTTCCAGAACAACTCGAGCCCCAACAGCTCTCGTGTCATGACGGTGACCCGTGGTGCGACGCGCTACCCGGCCAGCTGCCCGGCGCCCTGCCCGGCCGGCCAGATCATCATGCCGACCGGGACCTTTGCCCAGCCCTCGATGACCTACAACCTCGAGTCCGTTCGGGCCACGCAGGTCGAGCGCATCGTGCAGCTGGACTTCAAGGTGTCGCGCACGTTCCGAATCAACCGGTTCACGGTTCTGCCGACCTTCGAAGTGTTCAACGTGAACAACTCCGACGCGATCATCAGCTACATCACCACCAACGCATTGTCGTCGGCGTATCTCGCGCCCAACAGCATCATGCAGGGCCGGATGTACGGCCTCGGCGTGGTCACACGCTGGTAGTAGGAATGCCAGAAGGGGCGGAACTTCAGTTCCGCCTCGTAAGAACGAAAGGGCGGCCGAGTGAATCGGCCGCCCGTTGTCTTTTATGGCTTGCGGCCGAGCACCGCGCGGGCCTGGTCGCGGTTGGCGAGGGCCTCGGCATAATCGGGCCGGGCCGTGACGGCGCGCTCGAACTCGGCGAGGGCGTCGGCCATGCGGCCTTGCTGGGCGAGGGCGATGCCGAGGTGGTTGTGGGCTTCGGCCCAGCCCGGCCTGACTTTCAGCACGGCGCCGAATCTCGCTGCGGCCCCGGCGAAATCTTGCTCCTGTAACAACACGGTGCCGATGTCGTAGGTGGCATCGGGCTCAGCCGGTGCGAGTTCGGTGGCGCGCTCGAGGTGGATCATTCCTTCGGCCCGACTCCCCATGTCGATCAGCATGTTGCCCAGGTTGCGATGCGCCTGCACGGACCGGGCGTCCAACTGCAACGCAGCGCGGAACTCGGCGACGGCGCCGGCGGCGTCGCCCCTGCCGGCCAGCGCGATGCCCAGGTTGTTGCGCGCTTCCACCGTGTCGGCCGACTGAAGAGCCTGGCGGAACTGATCGACTGACGCCCCCGCGTCGCCCTTCGCGAGCAAGGCATTGGCCAGGTTGTAGCTGGCGCTCGGGAAGTCGGGCCTGAGTGCCAGGGCCTGGCGGTAGGCGGCGATCGCTTCGTCCAGCCGTCCGGCCGCGCGCAGCGACGCGCCCAGGTTGTTGTAGGCCGGCGCGTGGTCAGGCGCGAGCGCGATCGCGCGCTGGTGGTGCGCGACGGCCTCGTCGTGGCGTCCTGCCGCCCGCAAGGCCGTACCCAGGTTGGTTTCGGTAATGCTACGCATCAGCGTCGGCGACAGTAACGGCAAGTACGCGACCACCAGCGAGGCAGCGACCGCTGTGACCGCTAACCCCCTCATCCGAACCGAGGCCTCTCGCCAGAACGCGTGCCCGCCCGCGATGGCGGCCGCTGCCGGCAACAGCAGGAATGGCACGAGCGGAAAGCGGTAACGAGCGAACACGTAGAACACGACCACGCTGGCGGCGTAGGCGAGGGTCATGGCGTACAGCAGCCAGAGGTGTTGTCGGTGCGGCCAGGTGACGAACACGCCGGCGACGGCCAGTGGCACCAGCACGCCGAAATGGCCGACCCAGCCCAGAATGGCCAGCGGCCGCGACCACTCGGCGTAGCTCTCCTGGCTTTCGGTGTCGAGCATCTCGGTCGCGTTCACGAGTAACAGGACCTTGCGCCCCATCAATCGGAGCCAGTCCACCGGTTGCGACGTGATGTAGCCGATGACGCGGCCGGTCCAAAAGCTGGACACTTCGTTCGGGGACAGCGCGTGGCCAACAGCTTCCTCGGCGACCTCGGTCGCGTCAATCCGTTCGAACTCAGGGGCGCCGCGGCCAAACCGGATCGAGGCATACGTGCCATCGGCGGTCGGGTTGTTGCCGATGTACAGGTTCGAGCCGAACTGCGAAGTGGTGAGGTAGAACCCGCCGCCCACCGCGTAGTTTCTCGCCGCCACCGGCAGCAGCACCACGGCGAGGCCTACGGCGAAGGTGCCTAGAGTGCGAACGGTGCCTCGGGTGCCTACGGGGGGAGTGCCGTTGCGGGCACGAACGATGATCCATATGGCGATGACCGCGACGAAGACCACGGCGTTTTCACGCGTAAGCGCGAGCCCGCCTATGGCCAGGCCCAGTGCCAGCCAGTTCGCCGGCGTCGCGCCACCGCTCAGGATTCGAGCCATCAACCACAGGCCCAGGCACACGAAGAACATGTCGAGCACGGACTTCTGGATCAGGCCGTCGAAGAAGATCGCCGGCGCGTAAAGGGCGAGCCCGAAACCGGCGATGGCGCCTACCGGCCTCGAAATGAGGCGGGCGCCGGCCAGGCCCAGGAGGACGCACGAGGCTGACCCGATCAGCGCCTGCACCACTCGCAGGATCAGCAGGTCGTGGCCGAAGACCGCGTAGATCACGCCGACGAAGTACGGGTAGAGGGGCGCCTGATAGAAGACCTCGGTGCCGACCCAGTCGCCGGCGGCCAGGCGCCGCGCCCACTCGTCGTAGCCGTGAGCATCACCGAGCAGGACGTCAAAGAAGGGGGAGGGTTGGATCTGCCAGAGGTGGAGCAGTCGGACTGCGAGGGCGACGATGAAAATGACCCAGGGCAAGAACCAGATAGTAGATGGCCCTCGCTCAAGAACACAAGAGATCAGGAGCCCTGGAGTCGTCTTTGAAAGACTGGCTCCTGAACTCCTGGCCTCCCGTAAGAACTACTTCACGAACAGCATCTCGCGGTAGGTCGGCAGCGGCCACACTTCGTGCGGCACGACCACCTCGATCTGGTCGCCCAGGTCACGCAGCTTGACCATGGCCGGCACGATCGTGTCGCGCATGTACTTGGCGTGCTTTTCGGACGAAGGGCTGCTGTGGTCGAGGGCCGCGGCCAGCCGTTCGGTCTGGGCGCGGAACGCGTCGGTGAGCTTGACGATCTGCGCCAGCACCTTCTTGCCTTCCTTGCTGGGCACGCCGCCGGCCCTGGCCGCCGCGACGCTCTGGCCAACCTGCTTCACGTACTCGAACGCCGCCGGCAGGATGTAGCGGTTGGCCATCAACACCATCAGCTGCGCCTCGATGTTGATCGTCTTGCAGTAGGTCTCGAGGTTGATCTCGAAACGGGCGTGGAGTTCGGCCTCGGTCAGGACCTTGAACTTCTCGAAGGCCTTGATCACGCCGGGCTTGACGATCTCGGGCAGGGCATCGACGGTGTTCTTCAGGTTCAGCAGGCCGCGCCTGGCCGCTTCCTTCTGCCATTCATTTGAGTAGCCGTTGCCGTTGAAGATGATCCGCTTGTGCTTCTTGATGGTCGCGCGCAGGAGCGAGGCGACCGCGGCTTCGAGTGCTTCGCCCTTGGCCAGCTTGGCCTCGAGCTCGGTGGCGAGCGCGTCGAGCGAGTCGGCGACGGCGACGTTGAGGCAGGTGCCCGGCAGCGCGACGTTCTGGGTCGAGCCGACGGCGCGGAACTCGAACTTGTTGCCGGTGAATGCGAAGGGTGACGTGCGGTTGCGGTCACCGGCATCGCGCGGCAACTTGGGCAGCGCGGCGACGCCAATGTCGAGGAAGCCGCCGGTCTTGGTGCTCTTGGCGCCAGCGCCTTCGACCTGGTCGAAGATCTCGGTCAGCATGTCGCCCAGGAACACCGACAGGATGGCGGGCGGCGCCTCGTTGGCACCCAGGCGATGGTCGTTGCCGGCGTGGGCAATGCTCATGCGCAGGAGGCCCTGCGACACGTCAACCGCGCGAATCACCGCGGTGCAGAAGAACAGGAACTGCATGTTGTCGTGCGGCGTGTCGCCCGGGTTCAGCAGGTTGTTGCCGAGGTCGTCGCCCATGCTCCAGTTGAGGTGCTTGCCCGAGCCGTTGACGCCGGCGAACGGTTTCTCGTGCTGCAGGCAGGCGAGCCCGTACTTGGGGGCGACGCGCTTCAGCGTCTCCATGGTCATCATCTGGTGGTCGGTGGCGACGTTGGCGCTCTCGAAGATCGGCGCCACTTCGTACTGCGAGGGCGCGACCTCGTTGTGGCGCGTCTTGATCGGCACGCCGCACTTGTAGAGCTCGGCTTCGGCCTCGGCCATGAAGGCGAGGACCCGTTCCGGGATCGAGCCGAAATACTGATCTTCCAGCTCCTGGCCCTTGGGCGGGCGCGCCCCGAACAGCGTCCGGCCGGCGTTCAGCAGGTCGGGCCGCGCGAAGTAGAAGTTGCTGTCGATCAGGAAGTACTCCTGCTCGGGACCGAAGGTCGCCGTGACGCGGGTCGCGCTCGAGCCAAACAGCTTGAGCACGCGCACGGCCTGCGCCGAGAGCGCCTCCATCGAGCGGAGCAGCGGCGTCTTCTTGTCGAGCGCCGCACCGGTCCAGCTGACAAACGCCGTGGGAATCACCAGCGTGGCGCTGTTGTTGTGGACCAGCAGCCAGGGCGGGCTGGTCGGGTCCCAGGCCGTGTAGCCGCGGGCTTCGAAGGTGCTGCGAATGCCGCCCGACGGGAAGCTCGAGGCATCGGGCTCGCCGCGGACCAGTTCCTTGCCGCTGAATTCCGCCAGGGCGCGGCCATCGGCGGTGGGGCCATAGAACGAGTCGTGCTTCTCGGCGGTGATGCCGGTGAGCGGCTGGAACCAGTGCGTAAAGTGCGACGCGCCGTGCTCGACCGCCCAATCCTTGAGCGCCGAGGCGACGGCGTCGGCCGTCGACGCGTCGAGCGCTTCACCGCGCATGATGGTGTCGCGCAGCGCCTTGTACGCGGGCTTCGGCAAGCGCGCCTGCTGGACCTTGTCGCTGAACACGCGCGCGCCGAACGTATCCTTCACGTTTGCGGGGGTGTGCGCCAACCGCCCCTCGGTCATGGCCCAACCGCGGATGCCCCTGATTGCCTCGCTTAGTGCTGCGGAACCCATGCGTATCTGCCCCTTTTGTATGAAAGACCGCTGAACGAGCGGTCGGATGACAGATTATGCACGTTTCAGGCATCACTTTGCAATATTCAACCTATTAAATTGATGGATACAGCCAATAAATTGCAAAGTGCAAACCTGGCAGTTCAGAAACAGCACAAAAACTGGATCAGATGGATTTGGGTAATGGGCCCGATGCCCTGACGAATAGGAGTCCAGAAGATTAGGAGTTTTCTCCTAGACTCTTGATCTCCTGTGAATCTACGGAAAGACGCGGCGTTGCGGGCAGGTCGTCGACGGTGCGCGGTTGGTGCCGTCTCTCAAGGCGGGGAGGGTCAGCTCGGTGAAGACGGCGTAGCCGCCGTCGCTTGGGTGGAAGCCGTCGGCCGCGTAGTTCGAAGGCAGGTAGATTCGCGCGTCGCACATGAGATCGACCACAAGTACGTTTTTCGACTGTAGAGCATTGATTTTGTCTGACAGGCCAACGGCCACCCGCTGCATCAGGCTCTTCTCGACGGTCGGGTTACCGGAGAGGTAGGGTGATGCCGCCAGATTGGGGAGGTTGAGCGCCACGATCCTCGCGCTGGGCGCGCGCGCGCGGATGCGGGCGACCAGGTCCTCCAGGTCGATGCCCCATTGCTGGATCTGCGTGGCGGCGAACCCGTTAGGATCGGCCCCGCCTTGCGATCTCGCCGCGAGGGCGATCGTATTGGCGTCATTACCGCCCGCGAAGATGGTGACGTGGGTCGTCGTCGTGGGCACGAACGGTGCCTCGCGCTCGATGAAGTTGCCGGCCAGCGAATCAATGGGGCGGCCGATGGAAGCGGCCAGGTCGAACACCGCCTTGCTCAAGACCGAACCGGGAATGCTGAGGTTGCGATGTTCGACGGTTCGACCGCCTTCGGCCAGCCGGCGGCGCAACGTCTGGACGTATCCGGTACCGGTGGGGCAGTCTGAAAACGGCAGGCATGGCGACGACCCGCCAAAGCCAATCCCGTCACTGGCGCCGATCGCCGTGTAAAAAATGGATGAATTGGTGGCCGTTGGGGACGGGGACGTGGGCGATTCCTGTTTGCCACTACAGGCGGCGCCCAGGGAGATTAGGCTGAGAAGCGCCGCCGTGTGGAGGATTCGTGTCATGGCTGCCATGGCCTGTGCAAGAATTGCGCCCCGGAACCCAAATGACGAACCCATCTCGTCCGTGGACACGTTTCTATCATCCGTCAACCGCCCAGGATCTGGGGCCACTCAAATGGCCGCACATGCCTGCGGCGATTCGTGACGCCGCCGCCACCTACGCGTCGCAGACCGCGTTCACGCTGGGACTGCCCAACGGATCGCAGGGAGGCCTCACCTACGCCGAGGTCGATCGCCTGTCGGACCAGTTCGCGGTCTACTTGCGTGAAGTGGCCGGGTTCAAGGCCGGCGATCGCGTCGCCCTTCAGATGCCGAACTGCCTGGCCTACCCGATCGCGGTCTTCGGCACCCTCAAGGCTGGGTTGATCATGGTGAACACCAACCCGCTGTACACGCCCGCCGAGATGGTGCACCAGTTCTCGGACAGCGGCGCGTCCGGCCTGATCGTGATCGACCTGTTCGCCACCAAGGTGGCCGAGGTGCTGCCGAAGACCGCCATCAAGACGGTGATCGTCGTGTCGATCGCCGACCTGCTGTCGCCGTTGAAGCGCCTGTTGATTCGAGCGGTGCAGAAGTACGTGAAGAAGATGGTGCCGCCGGTCCCCTTCCCGCACACCAGCTTCATGAGCGCGCTGGCGGCGGGCGCCGATCGCGTGGCCGCCGGCGCCGACCCGCGGCTGTATGCCGACGCGCTCGATCACCAGAGCATCGCGGCGCTGCAATACACGGGCGGCACGACCGGCGTCGCCAAGGGCGCGGTGTTGACCCATGGCAATCTGGTGGCCAACACCACGCAGAGCCTCGAGATGTGGAAACCGTTCCTGCGCCTGGGCGACGAAGTGATGCTGACCGCGCTGCCGCTGTACCACATCTTCGCGTTCACGGCGAACCTGATGATCTTCTTCATCGCCGGCGGCCGCAACGTGTTGTCGCCGAGCCCACGGCCGCTGTCGAATCTCAAGGCGGTGATGGAGAACGAACCGATCACCTGGTTTACCGGCGTGAACACGTTGTTCGCCGGCCTGATGCACGAAGAGTGGTTCAAGACCCGCACCAACTGGCAACTGCGCGGATCGGTTGCGGGCGGCATGGCGCTGGTGCCCGTGATCGGCGAGCGCTGGGAAGCCATGACCAAGACGCCGATCTACCAGGGGTACGGCTTGACCGAAACCTCGCCGGTGGCCACCCTCAACCCGTTTCAGCGGCCCAAGCGCGCGGCCATTGGCGTGCCGGTACCCGGCACCGACGTGAAGTTCGTCAACGCTGAAGGGCAGACCGTGCCGTTCGGCGAAGTGGGCGAGCTGTTCATCAAGGGCCCGCAAGTGATGCAGGGGTACTGGCAGCGGCCCGACGAGACCGCCCGCGCGCTGGCGGACGGGTGGCTCGCCACCGGCGACATTGCGAAGATGGATGACGAGGGCTACATCGAGATCGTCGATCGCAAGAAGGACATGATCCTGGTCAGCGGCTTTAACGTCTACCCGAACGAAGTTGAGGCCGCTATCGCCGAGCATCCCGGCGTCGTCGACACCGCGGTGGTCGGCGTGCCAGACGATGAGACTGGCGAGGTCGTCGTCGCGTTCGTGATTAAGAAGGACTCGGCGCTGACGGAAGACGATGTGCGCCAGCACTGCAAGAAGACGCTGACCAATTACAAGGTGCCCCGCATCGTGGTATTCCGCACCGAGTTGCCCAAGACCAACGTCGGCAAGGTGCTGCGCAAGGACCTGCGCGACGATGCGATGAAGGCGTTCCTGGAGCGGCGTGGATAACCTGTGTCACTCGTTGGTGGGCGCGGCCATCGGCAAGGCCGGCCTCGCCCGCCGCACCACCCTCGGCATGAGCACGCTGGTGCTTGCCAACAATCTGCCCGACATTGACGTGGCGGTGTTTGCAACCAACACCCTGGCCATGTCGTTCCGTCGCGGCTGGACCCACGGCGTGCTCGCCCAGGCGACGCTGCCCATCGTCCTGGCCGGCGCGATGCTCGCGTACGACCGCCTGGTGCTGCAACGGCGCGCCCAGGCGCCGCCGCCGGCGGTGGCGCGGGAGTTGCTGCTGCTGTCGTACGTCGGCGTGCTGTTGCACGTGTTCATGGATCTGATGAACAGCTACGGCATCCGGTTGCTCATGCCCTGGTCCGAGCGGTGGTTCTACGGCGACGCCCTCTTCATTGTCGATCCCTGGCTCTACCTCGCCCTGGGCCTTGGGTGGTGGGGGTCGTTGCGGCGCGAGCGGAAGGGCCTCGCCGGGCCCGCCCGGCCTGCCCGCATCGGCGTCGCGCTGTCGGCGGCCTATGTCGTCGTCATGGTGTCTTCGAATCTGGTGGCGCGAATGGTTGTCAGTGAGGGGCTGGACCGCGCCGGCCGCCCCGCGGAGACGCGCTTCATGGTGACGCCGGTGGCCGTCAATCCGTTCAGCCGCGAAGTGGTGGTTGATCTCGGCGACCGCTACGAGAAGGGCAACCTGTGGTTCGCGCCCTTGCCGCATTTCCGTCCCGCCGGCTTTGGCATCTCGAAAGGGTTCGACCAGGCCGAGGCGCAGGCGGCGCTGCAGTCGGCGCGTGCCCGCGCGTTTCTGCGGTGGTCACGCTTCCCGTTCGTGCACGTCGACCGTAGCACCTCGCCCCCGGCGATCTGGCTCAACGACTACCGCTACGCCAATGCCGGCGCCTACGGGTGGTCGGCGACCAGGATTCAATAGGCCATAATGGAGGCATGCGAATCGCCGCGTTAGTCCTGGCCGCCACCCTCGCACTCCCGAGTCCGGCGGCGGCCTGGGGTTTTGAAGCTCACAAGTTCATTGTCGACCGAATGATCGCGCTGCTGCCACCCGAGCTGAAGCCGCTCTTCGAGAAGCGCCGCGCGTTTGTCATTGAGCGGTCGGTCGATCCGGACATGTGGCGTACGGTGGGCTTTGACCAGGAACCGCCTAATCATTTCCTCGACATCGACTACGAGGAATACGGTCCGTATCCGTTCGCGGACCTGCCACGCGACTACGATGCGGCCGTCCAGAAGTTCGGCAAGGAGGTCGTCCACAAGCAGGGCCTGCTGCCATGGCGAACGGCCGAGTTCTATGGCCATCTTCAGCGGGAGTTCGAGTCGCTGAAGCGCCAGCCGGCGCCCGGTTACGCGGTCGACAACATCGTGTTGTTTGCAGCCGTGATAGCGCACTACGTGTCGGACGGTCACGTGCCGCTGCACGCGGTGGTGAACTACAACGGTCAAGTCACCGGCCAGGACGGCCTTCACTCGCGCTGGGAATCGGAACTGTTCGACCGCAACCGCACCCGCCTGGTCATCAAGCCGGCGCCGGCCACCGGCATCGCCCGTCCGCGCGACTACATGTTCGACGTGCTGCTGGCCAGCAACCGCGCGGCGGCCAACGTGCTTGAATCGGACCTCGCGGCGGCTGCCGGGCGCGAGTTCTACGACGATGGCTACTTCGAGGTCTTCGGCAAGGGCACGCTGCCCACCCTCGAGCGGCGGCTTAGCGAGTCGATTACCGCGGTCGCCTCGATGATCGTCGGCGCGTGGGAACAGGCCGGGAAGCCGGCGATTCCGGCAGAGCCGGTGCGAACTCCGCGCCGAATTCGACGTCCTAACAAGTAATGGACGTGTATCTCGTGCCGATCGCCTCGGATCGCTTCGAAACGTATTTCGAAGCGCCGGACGATGAGGAGCCGGATGAGCCGGCTGGTGACAAGGGATTCTTTGGCCGGTTGCGGGCGCGTTTTCAGGCGCAACTGAAAGAGGCGGAACGGGCGCGCCACCAGGTGGCGCCCGAGGTGCCCACGACGTTCCTCGGCAGGATGCAGCAGAAGTCGATGCGCTGGATTGCCGAGCGCATTGCCGAACAGCGGTTGCTGTGGCGCCTGCGCACGGCCGACGCCGCCACGCTGCACGCCGATGCCGACATGAGCCCGGGCGAAGCCGAGGGCGTAATGCGCGCATCGATGAAGCGCGACGCCGACCGTCACCTCAGGCTGCTCGCCGTGCATTCCGTCGCGTTGGTTGCTTCGGCGCCGGTCGCACTCATCCCGGGTCCCAACGTGCTCGGCTACCTCTTCACGTTCACCGTCATCGGTCACTTCCTGGCCTGGCGCGGGGCCCGGCGTGCCCTGCACGTGGTGCGGTGGCAGGTGGCGCCAAACGCCGCGCTGACCGACTTGCGGCGCGCGTTCGTCCTGCGCGGCGAAGACCGCCATCGGGCGATTCACGACGTCGCCGACCGGCTGCACCTGCCGAAACTGGCCCGGTTCGTGGAGCGGATGGCGACGACGACCGCGTGATATTCTCGACCTTGTGACCCTCGGCGAGCTGGCTCAGCGATTGGAATGCCCCGTCGAGGGCGATTCCGGTATCGAGATTCATCGCGTGGCCAAGATCGAAACGGCCGGCGCTGGTGACGTGACCTTCCTCGCCAATCCGAAATATGCGGCGTCCCTCGCGGCGACTCGTGCGAGTGCGGTGATTGCCGGCAGCAACGTGAGCGGCGCGCCGTGCGCGATCATCCGCAGCGCGACCCCGTACCTGACCTTTGCCCGTGCCGCGCGCGCGCTATCGCCCGAGCGGCAGCCCGAGCCTGGCGTCCATCCGCAGGCATCGGTGGCGGCTGATGCGGCCGTCGATCCCACCGCTTCGATCGGCCCGTTCGCGGTCGTGGGCGCCGGCGCCCGCGTCGGCGCTCGTACCATCATTCATCCCCACGTCGTGATTGGCGACGACGCGACGGTCGGCGACGATTGTGTGCTGCATGCCCACGTGTCGATCCGCGAGCGCTGCACCCTCGGCGCCCGCGTGGTCGTGCAGAATGGCGCCGTGATCGGCAGCGACGGCTACGGCTTCGCGCAGCGGCCCGACGGTTCGCACGAGAAGATTCCGCAGACGGCGCCGGTGGTGATCGAAGACGATGTCGAGATTGGCGCCAACACCACGATCGATCGACCGGCCGTGGGCGAGACGCGGATCAAGACCGGCACCAAGATCGACAACCTGGTGCAGATCGCCCACGGCGTGGTCGTCGGACCGCACTCCCTGCTGGCGGCGCAGGTTGGCATAGCTGGCAGCACCGTCGTCGGCGAGCGCGTGATGTTCGGCGGCCAGGCCGGCATCAGCGGGCACCTGACCATCGGGGACCGGGTCAAGCTGGCGGCCAAGACCGGGGTGACCGGGTCGATCGAGGCCGACGGCTACATGTCGGGCTACCCCATGATGGAGACGCAGCAATGGCGACGGGCGCATGTGATCGTGCGCAACTTGCCGGCGATGCGGCGGCAGTTACGCGACCTCGAGGCGCGCCTCCTGAAGATAGAAGAGACTGATAACTAATGCGGAAACACACTACGCTGGCACAGGCGGGTCTGAAGATCCGCCTCTACGTACTCCTTGGGATTGGCGCCATCGGCGCGACCCTCTGGCTGGCGCCGCTCTATGCCGACGTGCGGCCGCCGAAGCTCGAGTACCAGCGGCTGGTGCTCCCGAACGGCATGGTCGTGGTGATGCACCAGGACAAGTCCACGCCGATCGTGCAGGTGGAGCTGTGGTACCACGTCGGCTCGAAGAACGAGAAGCCGGGCCGCACCGGCTTCGCTCATTTCTTCGAGCACATGATGTTCAAGGGCTCCAAGAACATCGAGCCGGAGCAGCACACCTCGATCATCGCGTCGGTAGGCGGCCAGGCCAATGCCTACACCAACGAAGACACCACCGTGTTCTGGCAGACCATCCCGGCCCAGTACCTGCCGTTGGCCCTGTGGATGGAAGCCGACCGCATGGCGAGCCTGCGCATCGACGAGAAGGTGTTCATGGCCGAGCGCGAGGTGGTCAAGGAAGAACGCCGCATGCGCATCGAGAACCCGCCCTACGGCATGCTGAACGAGCTCATCAGCTTCCATGCCTTCGACGTGCACCCCTACAAGCACCCGGTCATCGGGAGCATGAACGACCTCAACGCGGCGACCATCGATGAGGTGCGCGACTTTCACAACACCTACTACGTGCCCGACAACGCGACGCTGCTGATTGCCGGCGACTTCGAGACCGAAACGGTCATCTCCCTGGTCAACCAGTACTTCGCCCGCATCCCGAAGTCGGCGAAGCCGGTGCCGCGCGACATCCCGAAGGAGCCGCTGCGCACGCAGGAACGGCGGATCAACCTGGAGCAGCCGTGGCCGTTGCCGGCGGTGATCGTCGCCTACCAGGCGCCGTACAACGGGCATCCCGATTCGTATCCGATGTTCGTGATGTCGAAGACGCTGTCGGACGGGCAGACCTCGCGCATCTACCGCAAGCTGGTCTACGAGACCGGCCTCGCGCTGACCGCGTTTGGCAGCAGCAGCTTCCTCGAAGACCCCGGCATTTTCTACGCGGTGGCGCTCGTGAACCCGGGCAAGTCGCCGGATGAAGTGGAGAAGGCGCTGATTGCCGAGTTCGACAAGCTCAAGGCCGACGGCATCTCCGAGCGCGAGTTGCAGCGCGCCAAGAACCAGTTTTCCCGCGACTACGTCCTGAGCCGGCTGTCGATCAAGGAGAAGGCGTCGCAGATGGGTCATGCCGAGGTAATTCAGAAGGACATGGCCAGCGCCGACGGCGAGTTCGACACCTTCATGAAGGTGTCGACGGCCGACATCAAGCGGGCGGCCCAGCAGTATTTCGTGCCCGAGCGGCGCATGGTGATGCACATCATGCCGCGCAGCGGCGTCAGCGAGGTGGCGAAATGAGGCTCAAGGCTGTCGCCACGCTCGCGGTGTTCGCGGCGCTGACCGCGATTGTCGCGGCGCAGGCCGTGCCCTGGTCCGGTGAGTTCCGCCAGGCGGCCACGCAGGGCGCGCGCGTCACCAACTGGCCGCGCGAAGGGCCGCCGCGTCCCTTGCCGGCCCGTCCGGTGGTGTTCCCGCCGTACGAGATCCGCAAGTTGGCCAACGGGCTGCAGGTCGTCCTGGTCAGCCAGAACGAGCAGCCGTCGGTCAGCGTCCGCATGATCATCCGCGCCGGCGCGGCGCAGGATCCCAAGGACAAGCACGGCCTGGCGATGCTGACGGCGACCTTGCTCGATCAGGGCGCCGGCAAGCGTTCGGCCGAGCAGATCGCCGACACCATCGACTTTGTCGGCGGCATCCTCGGCACGGGCGCCGGCAGCGACCTGAGCTTCGTCAACGCCGTGGTGCTGAAGGACAGCTACGACCTCGCGCTCGAGCTGATGGCCGACGTCGTCCAACGGCCGACCTTCGCCGCCGACGAGATCGAGCGCCAGCGCCAGCAGGCGATGTCGGCGCTGAAGGTGTCGGCCGAGGATCCCGAAGCGGTGGCGGGCCGGGTCATCGATCGCCTGATCTACGGATTTCATCCCTACGGCATGCCCGGCGCCGGCACCGTGGCATCGCTCGCGTCGCTGACGCGCGCCGATTTCGTGGACTTCCACAAGAAGTACTTTCTGCCCAATAACGCCCTGCTCGCCGTCGTCGGCGACATCGGCGCCGCCGAGGCGATGGCGGGCCTCGAGAAGCACTTCGGCGAGTGGCAGCCGGGCGTGGTACCGGAGCAGACCTCGACCGAACCGCCCCAGCCCACCAAGCGGGTGATCGTGATCGACAAGAAGGACGCGGTGCAGACCGAGATCCGCGTCGGACACCTCGCCATTCCGCGCAAGCACAACGACTACGAGGCGGTCGACCAGGCGGTCAAGATTCTCGGCGGCGAGGGCGCCAATCGCCTGCAGCAGGTGCTGCGATCGCAGCGGCAGCTGACCTACGGCGCGTCCGCGGACCTCGACACGTACAAGATGGCCGGCGCGGTGGTTGCCGAAACCGACACGCAGACGTCGAACACCGCCGAGGCCCTGCGGATTGTCGTGGACGAGTTCTCGCGGCTGCAGCGCGAACGCGTGGGCGAGGGGGAACTGTCGGGCGCCCAGGACTACATGGTGGGGAGCTTCCCGTTGTCGCTGGAGGTGCCCGATGCCATCGCCACCCAGGTGCTGAACCAGTTATTCTACGAGCTGCCGGTGGATGACCTGCCGAAGTACCGCGAGCGGGTGCTGCGGGTCACGCCCGACGAGATCCAGCGGGTGGCTCGCTGGTTCATTCGCCCGGGGCAGTTGTCGATCGTGCTGGTGGGAAATGCCGATGCGTTCGCGAAGGACTTGAAGGGTGTCGGCTTCGGGGATTTCGAGCGCATTCCGATCGAGAACATCGACCTGCTGTCGGCGGACTTCCAACGACGGGCACCCGCCAGGCCCCAGTGACCCGGCTCATGCTTTCGTGCGGCGAGCCCTCCGGCGATCTCTACGCCGGCGCGCTTGTCGCCGCCCTGCGCCAGCGAGAGCCCGATATCGAGGTCTTCGGCCTCGGCGGCGAACGGTTCAAGGCGGCCGGCGGCGAGCTGGTCGCGGATTTTCACGGCCTCTCGGTTACCGGCCTGACCGAAGCCCTCGCCGTCCTGCCGCGCTCGTTCCGGACGCTGCGCCTGCTGACCGACGCGGCCCGCACTCGCCGGCCCGACGCGCTGGTGGTCATCGATTATCCCGACTTCAATTTCCGGCTGATGCGCGCCATCAAGCGCCTTGGCGTGCCGGTGATCTACTACATCAGCCCGCAGTTATGGGCCTGGCGGGCCGGACGCATGAAGACCATGAAGCAATTCGTGGATCGGGTGCTGCCGATCTTTCCGTTCGAGGAAGCGCTCTATCGCGACGCGGGCATGGATGTGCGCTTTGTCGGGCACCCGCTGATCGACCTGGTTGTGCCCGTGCAATCGCGTGAGCAGTTACTGCGGCGGCTGAACCTCGAGCCGGCGAAGCCGGTCATGGCTCTCTTGCCGGGCAGCCGCCCGAACGAGCTGGAGCGGCTCGCGCCAGTGATGGCGGCGGCCGCTCCGCAGATCGCCGCACAGGTGCCCGGCGTGCAGTTCCTCGTCGCCCGCGCGCCAAACCTGCCCGATCGGTTGTTCGAGAGCTTCGGCATTCCGGGCGTCACGCTACGCATTGTCGAGGGCCGGACAGATGATGTGCTGCAGGCCGCCGATACGGTCGTGACCGCGTCGGGTACCGCGACCGTGCAGGCGGCGCTGCACGGCAAGCCCATGGTGGTGCTGTACAAGCTGTCGCCGCTGACGTATCGGCTCGGCAAGGGTTTGGCGCGCGTGGACCTGTACGCCATGGTCAACCTGATCGCGGGTCAGCGGATTGTCCAGGAGCTGATCCAGGACGACTGCACGGCCGGGGCGGTGGCGGCCGAGGCCGTGCGCGTTGCGACCGATGCGGGCTATCGCGAACAGATGATCGTGCAGCTGGCTGAGGTGTGCCGGCGGCTCGGCGGTCCGGGGGCCAGCGAGCGCGCCGCCGAAGCCGTGCTCGATGTCGTACACTCGGCGCATGCATCGTAGCTCCTCTGCCGCCCGTCGATCTGTGTCTAATCTGTGTCTATTCTGTGGCCTGGTCTGTGGCCTGATCGTATCGGCGGCCATGCCTGCGCGAGCCGTCACGGTGGCTCCCCTCAGCTTCGAAGAACTGGTCCGCCAATCATCGGCCGTCGTCTACGCCCGGGTGATTGACGTGCAGGGGCAGTGGAGCGACGATCGCCGCCGCATCGACAGCCTCGTCACCGTCGAGGTGATCAAGGGCTTGAAGGGTTCCGCCACGGCAGCGTTGACGCTGACGGTGCCGGGCGGACAGGTCGGACGGTACCGCAATGTCATGCCCGGTGCGCCGTCGTTCGCGCGCGGCGACCATGCCGTCCTGTTTCTCACGGCCCGCGGGCCGCGGTTGCCGGTGACCACCGGCTTCACCCAGGGCATCTACCGGGTCGTTCGCGACACGGCCTCCGGCACTGCGCTCGTGACGCCGCCGGCGGTCGAGCCGGCCGGGGCGCCCATTGTGCGCGGCGACCGCCGCCGCGTGCCGGTGTCGCTCGACGAGTTCGAGATCGCCGTCCGAGCGGTGCGGGACGTCGTTCGATGAGGCGCTCGATCGGCTTCCTCGTCGCCGCTCTTCTCGTGGCGGGATCGTCCCTGCCCGCCGGGGCGTACCTGAAGCACGGCACCCCGGTGAACGGCCGCGTGATCGACGTCACCTGGCAGGGGCCGGTCCGCTATTTCGTTTCTGAAGCTAACAGTCCGACCGTATCGGCCGGCGACCTGCGTGGCGCGGTGGCCCGGGCCACCGCGACGTGGCAGGCCGTGCCGTCGGCCACCGTTCGCTTCGAGTTCCAGGGCATGACGGCCGCGGAGCCCGGGATGGTCGATGGCCGCACGACGCTGGGATTCCTCGACCTGCCCGAGCTCGATCGCGTGCTCGGCGCCACCAGCTTCCTGATCGACGACACCAACGGCGCCATCGTCGAAGCCGATGTCTTCTTCAACTCCCGGTTTGCGTGGTCGGTTGCCGCCGACGGCACACCGGGCCGCGTTGACCTGGAATCGGTGGCGCTCCATGAACTCGGCCATCTCCTGGGCCTCAGCCACTCGGCCCTGGGCGAGACCGAATTGACCGGCACCGGCGGCCGCCGCGTCATCGCCTCCGGTTCGGTGATGTTTCCGATTGCCATGTCGGCAGGCACGATCGCCGACCGCGTGCTCCACGCCGACGACATGGCCGGCATTTCAGATCTCTACCCGGCTGCCGGGCAGGTCGCCGCAACCGGGGGCATAACCGGCCGCGTCACGAAGAACGGCCAGGGCATGCTGGGCGCCCACGTCGTCGCGTTCAATCCTGAAACCGGCACCAGCGTCGGGAACTTCGCCCTCAACGACAGCGGCGAGTTTGCGATCATCCGGCTGGAGCCCGGTCCCTACATCCTCAGGGTCGAGCCACTGGATGATGCGGAGGTCGACAGCTTCTTTTCAACCGCGATCGATGTGAACTTTCGCGTGGCCTATGCTCCGCGCATGGTCGTGGCGCCGCGCGGAGGGGCGTCGGCGCCCATCGAAATCAAGGTAGTCGCGAAATGACGCTCCGGTGGTTGGGGGCGCTGGTGCTCGGGTGCTTGAGTGCTGAGGTCGCGTCTGCGCAGGACGCGCCGGCGTTGCGGGCGCATCGGGTCGTGCTCGAGGCCGGCGTAGTGTGGTCTGGCAGCTACGACGTGGGCGACATCAACGCGGAGTTGCGCAGCAACGCCGTGGGCAGCACGCCGCCGCCGTTCAGGTGGTTTTCCGCCAGCTCGAAAGTGGGATCCGTTGCGAGCGTCGCCGCGCGCATCGGCTTCACGCTGACACCAACGCTCGCGATCGAAGGCGGCGGGGTCTTTGGCATGCCGCGCGTGGCCGTGAAGATTACCGGTGATGCGGAGACCAACCAGCAGGACCTTGAAGGCGAGCAGTTGAGGCAGTACTTGCTTGATGGCGCCGTGGTCTGGCACCTGCCAGTACGCCTGGGACCGCGGGTGCGCCCGTTCGTGGTTGGCGGCGCCGGCTACCTGCGGCAACTGCACGAAGAGCGCACGTTGGTCGAGACGGGGCAGGTTTACTACGCGGGCGTCGGTGCCCGGTACTGGATCCGCGGCGGCTCGGGCACGGACCGGTCCCTGGGAGTTCGCGGTGATCTGCGCGCCAACCTGCGCCGCGGCGGCATCGACTTCGAAGACAAGACGCGCGTCTATCCGACCCTCGCCGTTCACCTGTTCCTGTCCTTGTAGGCCCGCATGCCCGGACCCGCTGTCCAGTTCGCGGAGGTTTCGGCGAGTCGCGGCGGCCGGCCGGTGCTGCATCACGTGTCGATGACCGTGCATCACGGGCAGACCGTGGCGCTGGTCGGGCGCAGCGGTTCGGGCAAGACCACGCTGTTGCGGCTGGTCAACCGGCTGCTGGAACCCGATGGGGGCGACGTGCTGGTCGATGGCAAGAACACGCGCGACTGGGATCCGATTGCCTTGCGGCGTCGCACCGGGTACGTGATCCAGGACGCTGGTCTCTTTCCCCATGTCACCGTCGGCGACAACCTCGCCACCGTGCCGCGGTTGCTGGCGTGGCCTGCCGACCGCGTGAGTGCCCGGGTGGACGAGTTGCTGACGCTCGTGGGCCTGGAGCCGGGGGTGTTCCGCGGCCGCTGGCCCGACGAGTTGTCGGGCGGCCAGCGGCAGCGCGCGGGGCTGGCACGCGCGCTGGCGGCCAATCCGCCGCTGTTGTTGATGGACGAGCCGTTCGGCGCGCTCGATTCGATCACCAAGGGCGAACTGCACGCCGAGTTTCTTCGCGTGCAGCAGGCGCTGAACCGGTCCGTGATTCTCGTCACGCATGACATGGCCGAGGCGTGCGCGCTGGCGGATCAGATCGCCGTACTGCATGAGGGTGAACTGATCGCGTGCGACACCCCGGCGACCGTCCTGTCATCGCATGACCATCGGGTCACGTCCCTGTTCGGAAATCTCCGGCTGAAGCCGGAGGCGACTCCGCGGGCCGAGTCATGAGCGAGCTGTTGGCGTTCATCGCGTCGCATCGGGCCGAGATGGCCACGCGGCTGGGCGAGCATGTCGTGCTCGTGGCGGCCTCGACCGCGATTGCCGCGGCGGTCGGGATTCCGCTCGGCATCCTGGCGGCGCGGCGGCCATCGCTGTCCCGGCCGATCGTTGGCCTGGCCAACCTCGCCCAAACCATTCCAAGCCTCGCGCTGTTCGGCTTCTTGATCCCGTTGCCATTCATCGGCGGCATTGGCACGCGCACGGCCCTGGTCGCGCTCACCGTGTACGCCGTACTGCCCATCCTGCGCAGCACGATCACCGGGCTCCAGGGTGTGCCGCCCGCCGTCGTCGAATGCGCGGTGGCCATGGGCCTGACGCCTCGCCAGGTATTGCGCCAGGTGGAATGGCCGCTGGCCTTGCCTTCAGTCGTATCGGGCCTGCGCGTGGCCGTGGTAATTGGTGTCGGCACGGCGACAATTGCCTCTGCGATCGGCGCGGGCGGTCTCGGGGACTACATCTTCCGCGGGCTCGCCATGGTGGACGCCACGGTGATCCTCGCCGGTGCGCTGCCGGCCGCGATGCTCGCATTGGCCGCCGACGCCGCGCTGGCCGCCGCCGGCCACCTGGCCGATCCGCGCCGCCGCTCCGTTCGTCACGTCGTCGTCCTGGCCGTGGTGGCGCTGTTCGCTGCGGCAGCCGTGTGGTCCGGGCGGGCCACGGCCGGTCGCGCCGACATCGTGGTCGGCTCCAAGAACTTCACCGAACAAGTGGTGCTGGGGGAGTTGCTGGCGCAGGTGATCGAGCGCCAGGGACTGACCGTGGACCGGCGCCTGAATCTCGGCGGCACCGCGATTGCGCATGAGGCCCTGCTCAGCGGCGGCATCGATGTCTACGTCGAGTACACCGGCACGTCGTTGACGGCGATCTTCAACGAAGCCGCGTCGGCCGATTCGGAGGCGGTGTTCCAGACCGTGCGCGAGCGCTACGCGGCGCTTGGCGTGGCCCTGATGCCCCGGCTCGGTTTCAACAACACGTTTGCGATTCTCGTGCGGGGCGACGATGCGCAGCGGTTGGGGATGACGACGGTGACCGACCTGGCTCGCACGGTCCGCCTAAAGGCGGACGCCCCATCGACGAAGGCGGACGCCACATGGCGCGCCGGGTTTGGTTACGAATTCCTCGAGCGTCCAGACGGCTTCAAGGGACTGAGCGCCGCCTACCGTCTTTCCTTCGCGGCAGCGCCGCGGGTGATGGACTTGAACCTGATCTATCGGGCCCTGGCCGCGGGCGAAATCGACGTCACGGCGGGAGACGCGACCAGCGGCCTGATTGAGGCCCTGGGCCTTGCTGTGCTCGAGGACGACCGCCGCTTCTTTCCGGTCTACGACGCCTCGCCGGTCGCCCGGGCGTCGGTGCTGCTGCAGTATCCGGCCGCGGCCGAGGCGGTTCGCAACCTGGCCGGGCGCATCTCGGCTGCCGACATGCGGCAGATGAATTTTGCCGTGGACGGCGAGAAGCAGGACCCCGCCGCCGTCGTGCGCGGGTTCCTTGATAAGATTGGTGGGTTGTAGTTCAGGAGCCTGTCGCCATCATGCCTAGCCTCGACACTTTCAAGACCCGCACCTCGTTGTCCGTCGGCGCCGATACGGTCAGCATTTACAGCCTGCCCGCACTCGAGAAGGCCGGGTTCCCGAACGTGGCCCGCCTGCCGTACTCGCTCAAGATCCTGCTCGAGAACCTGCTGCGCCGCGAGGACAACGGGTTTGTGCACACCGCCGACATCAAGGCGTTGGCGTCGTGGGATCCCAAGACGATTGGCGAGAAGGAAATGTCGTTCATGCCGGCCCGCGTGCTGTTACAGGACTTCACCGGCGTGCCGTGTGTGGTCGACCTGGCAGCCATGCGCGATGGCATTGTCGCGCTCGGCGGCGACCCGCAGAAAGTGAATCCCCTCCAGCCGGTGGAGCTGGTCATTGACCACTCGGTGCAGGTCGATCACTTCGGGACCGCGAACGCGAAGGACCTGAACGCCGACCTCGAGTACCACCGCAACCGCGAACGCTACGTGTTCCTGCGCTGGGGCCAGACCGGTTTCCGCAACTTCCGCGTCGTCCCGCCCGAGACCGGCATCGTGCACCAGGTGAACATCGAGTACCTCGCGCGGGTGGTGTGCCGAGACGCCGATGGCACGGCGTATCCGGACACCGTGTTCGGCACCGATTCGCACACGACCATGGTCAACGGCCTGGGCGTGGTGGGCTGGGGCGTGGGTGGCATCGAGGCTGAGGCGGCCATGCTCGGCCAGCCAAGCTCGATGCTCATTCCGACTGTGCTCGGCTATCGGCTGTCGGGCCAACTGCCCGAAGGCGCGACCGCGACCGACCTCGTGCTGACCATCACCGAGGCCCTGCGCAAGCGCGGCGTGGTCGGCAAGTTCGTCGAGTTCTATGGCCCCGGCCTCGCGAACCTGACGATCGCCGACCGCGTGACGCTCGGCAACATGTGCCCGGAGTACGGGGCGACCGTTGCTATTTTCCCCATCGATGACATGACGCTCGAATACCTGCGCCTGACCGGCCGCGCGGCGTCGCAGGTGGCGCTGGTGGAAGCCTACGCCAGGGCCCAGGGCCTGTTCGCGTCGGCCGATGCACCGGACGCGGTCTATACCGAGACGATGGAGATGGACCTGGCGAGCGTGGTGCCGAGCCTGGCCGGTCCGCGGCGACCGCAAGATCGCGTGTCGCTGTCGAACGCCAAGAACTCGTTTGCGGGTTCGCTCGACGAGTTGAAGAAGGGCGTGAAGTCGGCGGGTGGTGGCACCCATTCGACGGGCTCAGGGCAGGCCGCGGTCGCGACCGCAACGCAGCTGGAACATGGCTCCGTGGTGATTGCCGCGATCACGAGCTGCACGAACACCTCGAACCCGAGCGTGATGATTGGCGCCGGCCTCGTGGCCAAGAAAGCCGTGGAGCGCGGCCTGACTCGCAAGCCGTGGGTCAAGACCAGCCTCGCCCCCGGCTCCAAGGTGGTCACCGACTACCTGAAGAAGGCCGGGCTCGACACCTATCTCGATCAGATTGGCTTCAATCTGGTTGGGTACGGCTGCACCACGTGCATCGGCAACAGTGGCCCACTCCCGGAAGAGGTCTCGAGCGAGATCATCGAGCGCGGCCTGGTCGTGGCCTCGGTGTTGAGCGGCAATCGCAACTTCGAGGGCCGCATCCAGCAGGAAGTGCGCGCCAACTACCTGGCATCGCCCCCGCTGGTGGTCGCGTATGCGCTGGCCGGGTCGATGAACATCGACATCACCACCGAGCCGCTGGGCACCGGCAAGGACGGTAAGCCCGTCTACCTGAAGGACGTGTGGCCCACCGAGAAGGAGATCCAGGCGGCCATGCTGCACAGCGTGACGTCGGAGGCTTATCGCCAGCAGTACGCCAACGTGTTTGAAGGGCAGGAGCGCTGGAAGAACCTGCCCGTGCCGACCGGCGACCGGTTCGCGTGGGAGGCCGACTCCACCTACATCCGCAAGCCGCCATTCCTCGAGAACCTGTCGATGACGCCGGCGCCGCTGACCGATCTCGCCGGCGCGCGGGCCCTTGCGGTGCTGGGCGATAGCATCACCACCGACCACATCTCGCCGGCCGGCAACATCAAGGCTAACAGCCCCGCTGGAAAGTACCTGGTTGAGCATGGCGTGGCGCCGGTGGACTTCAACTCCTATGGCGCCCGTCGCGGCAACCACGAGGTCATGATGCGCGGCACGTTCGCCAACACGCGCATCAAGAACCAGATGGTGCCGGGCATCGAGGGCGGCGTGACGGCCTACTTGCCGGGTGGCGAGGTCATGCCGATCTACGACGCCTCGATGAAATACCAGGCGGCCGGCGTGCCGCTGGTGGTAATTGCGGGCAAGGAGTACGGCTCAGGGTCGTCGCGCGACTGGGCGGCCAAGGGCACCATGCTGCTCGGCGTGAAGGCGGTGATCGCGGAAAGCTACGAGCGCATCCATCGCAGCAATCTCGTGAACATGGGCGTGTTGCCGCTGCAGTTCACGGAAGGGCAGAACGCGGCCACCGCCGGATTGACCGGCCGCGAGACGTTTGCGCTGGCCGGCGCGGGCGCGGCCCTCAAGCCGCGCGCCGTGGTCACCGTGACCGCGACGGCCGAGGACGGGTCCACGAAGACGTTCACGGCGGTCGCCCGTATCGATACGCCGGAGGAACTGGTGGCGTTCTCGCACGGAGGCATCCTGCCCTACGTGCTGCGCCAGCTGGTCCGTAGCTCGAAGTGATGTGCTGACATCCGCGTCGG
This sequence comes from Vicinamibacterales bacterium, assembly GCA_038213735.1. Classification (GTDB taxonomy): domain Bacteria; phylum Acidobacteriota; class Vicinamibacteria; order Vicinamibacterales; family UBA2999; genus 12-FULL-67-14b. The sequence goes on from JBBQSP010000039.1 coordinate 35,076, forward strand.
TCAAGCAACAGGCGCTCACCCTCGGATTCAATGTCTGTGGGGTGGCGCCTGCCACGGCGCTCCCGGAACTGCAGTTCCTGCCTGAATGGCTCGCCCGCGGCTACGCGGGCGACATGATTTATCTCCACAAGTCGGCCCACGCCCGGGCCGACATCCGGAACTTCCTGCCCTCAGCACGCGCGGTCATCGTTGCCGGAGCGATTTACAACACGGACCCGGGATCGGGGAGCGGAGATCGGGGATCAGGGACTGTTCAGATTGCGCGCTACGCGCGCGGGCAGGATTACCATCTCGTCCTCGCTGAACGGCTCGAGCGGCTCGTGACGTGGATGGGTGAGCAATCCACCGAAGCGTTCGAGACCGCGATCTTTGTCGACAAGCACCACGTGCAGGAGCGGGTCTACGCGCAGCACGCCGGGATCGGCTGGATCGGCAAGAACAGTTGCGTGATCAATCGTGAACTAGGGTCCTACCTGTTCCTGTGCGGCATTGCGACCAGTGTGGTCCTCGACGTCGACCAGCCCGCGACGGATCAATGTGGGGCCTGCACGCTGTGCATTGATTCGTGTCCCACCGGCGCCATCGTTGACGAGCACGTCGTCGATGCCACCAAGTGCATCTCGTACTTGACCATTGAAGTGGACGGGGTCATCCCGGAGCGGCAGCGTCCCTGGCTGGGCAACCATGCGTACGGTTGCGACATCTGCCAGGAGGTGTGCCCGTATAACCTGGCCCCGGTGGTGACCGCGGATCCGGCGTGGACGGCGGCGCCGAGGGACGGCGCCTCGGCCGCCGAGCTGTGGCAACGCACCGACCAGGAATTGCATGAATTCGTGAAGGGCAGCGCCATGACGCACCTGCCGCTGGCGGGACTGCGCCGCAACCTGGCCATGGTCATTGGCAATGCCGGCGACCCGGCGCTGGCGCCGGTGCTCGACCGGCCCGGCCACGGCGTGAAGAACGCCGCTCACAGTGCGCACACCCCGGCCGTTGAAGACGCGGTGGCGTGGGCCAAGGGACGGTTGAAGTAGTATCGATCCATGGCGAACGCCTCTCTCGCCCCGGTGCTGCTGGTCTCGATGCCACAGCTGAACGACCCTAACTTCGCGAAGACCGTGGTGTTGCTCGCGGAGTACGGCTCACATGGCGCATTTGGCCTGGTCTTGAACCGCCGGATGCCCGAACCCGCGCAAGCGATTGTCACGGCCGACGAGCCGATCGAGATTCACCCGCAGATGCACCTGTTCACCGGCGGCCCGGTGGAGCCGACGCGGGCGTGGATCCTGACGGCGAAATCCGAGCTCGACCCTGAAGCGCTGGAAGTCATGTCGGGCGTCTACCTGTCGGCATCGCCCTCGCTGGTGCGGCAGACCCTCGAGACCTCACCGGATCCCGGGGTCCGCATGATCGTCGGTTATGCCGGGTGGGGCGCGGGGCAACTTGATGGCGAACTAGCCGAGTCATCCTGGCTGCTTGCGCCGGTCGAGCCGGATCTGATCTTCTCGACGCCGGTCGACGAGATGTGGGAAACCGCCATCCGAAGGCTGGGTGCGGAGCCCTCCATGTTGCAGGGGTCGTCGGGCGTTCACTAACGCCACTGACGCGAGGGCACCACTTGTCGGGAGGGCGCTGCTTGTCGGGAGGGAATCGCTTGTCGGGATTCGTACGAAGGAGTCATTCATGGGACGGGTCTGCTTGGCAGTAGCATCAGCGTCACTCGTACTCGCGCTGGCGGGTTGCCGCGCGCAAGCGCCGACCTCGCCGCCGGCGGCGGCGACCCCGGCGACGCCCGCAGACCAGGCGGTGTCTGACCTGCAGCAGAAGATCGCGCGGTTTGCGCCGACGGACCTGTCGGCTGACATCTCGGCGCTGTCCGCGAACGAGCGCGAGGCGCTGGCCCACATGGTGCGGGCGGCCCAGGTGATGGACGCGCTCTTCCTCGAGCAGGTCTGGTCAGGTAACGAAACCATGTTCCAGGCGCTGGTGAGAGACGAGACGCCGCTGGGCAAGGCGCGGCTGCACGCGTTTCTCATCAACAAGGGGCCGTGGTCGCGCCTCGACCACAACGAACCGTTCGTACCCGGCGCCCCCGAGAAACCCGCGTCCGCCAACTTTTATCCCGTGGGTGTGACCAAGGACGAAGTGGAGAAGTGGATCGCAGGCCTCGGTGCCGCCGAGAAGACCGCGGCCACCGGGTTCTTCACGACCATTCGTCGCAGTCCTGACGGCACGCTGATCGCCGTGCCCTACAGCACGGAGTACCAAGGAGAGCTGGCGATTGCCGCGCAGCACCTGCGCGCCGCCGCTGCCGCGACCGCGCAGCCCACGCTGAAGGCGTACCTCGAATCCCGCGCCGCGGCGTTCGTCTCCAACGATTACTACGACAGCGATGTCAAGTGGATGGAACTCGACGCCACCATCGAGCCGACGATCGGGCCGTACGAGGTCTACGAAGACGAGTGGTTCAACTATAAGGCGGCGTTCGAGGCCTTCATCACGGTGAAGGATCGCACCGAGTCGGACAAGCTGCAGAAATTCGCGGGCTCGTTGCAGGAGATCGAGAACAACCTGCCCATCGACGCGAAGTACCGCAATCCGAAGCTGGGCGCGCTCGCGCCAATTGCCGTCGTCAACACCGTGTTCTCGGCCGGCGACGCCAATCGCGGCGTCCAGACCGCCGCCTTCAACCTACCCAACGACGAACGCGTCATCCGCGAGAAGGGCAGCAAGCGGGTGATGCTGAAGAACAACCAGCAGGCGAAGTTCGACAAGGTGCTGACGCCGATCTCGAAGGTGGCGCTCGCATCAGGCGACCAGGGCAGCATCGCGTTCGAGGCGTTCTTCACCCACATCCTGATGCACGAGCTGATGCATGGCCTTGGGCCGCACGACATCGACGTCGCCGGCCGCACCACGACCGTGCGCCAGGAATTGAAGGAAACCTACAGTGCGATCGAAGAGGCCAAGGCCGACATCTCGGGCTTGTTCGCGCTGCAGTTCCTGATCGACAAGGGTCAGCTCGACAAGGGCCTCGAAAAGACGATCTACACGACGTTTCTGGCGTCAGCGTTCCGCTCGCTGCGGTTCGGCATCAATGAAGCGCACGGGCGCGGCCAGGCGATTCAGCTGAACTACCTGCTCGACAAGGGTGGCTTCACGGTCAACGCCGATGGCACGTTCGCGGTAGACACCGCGAGGATTCGCGACGCCGTCACGGCGCTCACTCGCGAGATCATGACCCTGCAGGCCGAAGGCAGCTACGCCAAGGCCAAGGCGATGATCGACACGCTCGGCGTGCTCCGTCCGCCGACCAAGGCCGTGCTCGACAGGCTGACGGCGGTGCCGGTCGATATCGAGCCGCGGTTTGTGACGGCGCTAGAGTTGCTGAAGTAGGCAGAAGCTCGGGTACACGACAACGGGCGGCCTGATTCAAGCCGCCCGTTGTCGTCTGACGTCGAAGCGCGAGGCCCTGCCGGGCCCTCGCGAGTCAGCTTTAGAACCGCACCAACAGCGTGAGCTGCGCCGCGCGGGCGGCCTGCTGGTTACGCAGTGCCAAGTAGTTCGCCGTGTTGAACACTTCATTGGCGCCGCTGTAGTTGTACTGCGTGTAGTTGCCGGCGTTCAGTGCGTTGAAGATCGACACGCCCAGCACTGCCTCACGCGACCCGCCGAGCTTCTGCGTCTTGTTGAAGGTCAGGCCCAGCGTTTGGATGGCGGGAGCCTGCACCTGCTCGGAACCGCGGTCGCTGCCCGTGAAACGCATGCGGGTCGAGAGCGGGTTGCTCTGGGTGGTCCCGTTGGCGAGCCTGACCGATGCCGGTCCGAAGACTGCCAGCTGCGGATCGCCTACCGGCAGCCGGTCGACGATCGGCCCGGACCATGGCCCCGCCAGAATCGTGTAGCTGGCGGCCACCGTGACGCCCCACGGCGCGTTGTACGATCCGCCGAAGCGCATCGAGTACTTCTGCCACGTCGGCCCGTAGGTGTGCACCGTCGTGCCGGTCGCGAGCGGCAGGCTGTTGCCTTCGTTGTTGCCGCGCGGCATGTAGATCAGCTTGGTGCTCTCGAAGTGATTCGGCTGGATGAACCGGGCCGGGTCGGTCGGGTTCCAGGTGCCGCCGAAGTGCTGCCATTGGCGGTTGATGCCGGCCATCATCTGGAAATTGTTTGCCATGTTCTTGGCGACCGTTACTTCGAGGGCGCGGTACTCCAGCGTGCTCCACGTGTTGTTGCGCTGCTGCTGGATGATGCCGCGGTTGGGATCCACCAGCCCAAAGCCACCGAACGGCTGGTTCGCCGCGGACGGATAGATGCCATTGATGTCGACGGTGGCCCAGGTGTGCTGGTAGCTTCGGCTGATGCCCGCGATGTCGATGCTCACCTGACCGCGGAACTGACGCCGAAAACCGACAATGTACTCGTCCACGTAGGGCTGGTGCAGGCCCTCCTCAAACTCGTTCGCCGCGATCGATGCCGCGCGCGGGGCGGCCACCACTTCGCGTTCGAAGATCCCGTCGCCTTCGAGGTCGTAGATGTTGCGCTCACCGGCGGCTTCGCTAGCGCCAAAGGTGGTGATGCCGTCGCGCCCCATCACCTGCTCGTGCACGCGCACGACGCTACCGCGCAGCACGGTGCGCGAGTCGTCGGTCAGCATGTAGGAGAACCCGAACCGCGGGCCGACCGACCAGCTGTCCTGCCGTGTGATGTCGAAGATCCGGTCTTCGCGCGTGACCTTATCGGCGCGGATGCCCAGGTTGAGCGTGAGCCGGCCGTTCGGTCGCCAGGAATCCTGGATGTAGATGCCGATGTCCCGGTCCTCGGCTTGACGGGTCCGGAGTTCGGTCGGCGAGAAGTACCGTCGACGGAACGGCACGGTACCGCCCCCGATGTTCGCGGCGTCCTTTAGCCGGTGCTCCTCAAGGACGAATCCGCCGTTAACGTAGTTGGTGTCCTGGTTGTAGCGGTTCCGGGGCGCGGCAAAGAAGCCGGTCTGGAACTCGTGGCTGCCGCGCCAGTTGTCCTTGTAGTAGGTGAGGTCGCCTCGAAGGATGACCTGCGACGCCGGCTGGAGGGAGTACGACTGCAGGTTGCCGCCTTCGAGAATGCGGCCCGAACCCACCACCGTTGCACCGGACAACGAGGCGGTTTCGTGGATGATGATCTGTGGTCCGCTCACTCCAAGTGTTTGAAACGTATCGGCATCGGACCCGCCCTTGCCGTTGTACGACGCCGTGAACGTCGTCGTCATCTTGGTGCCCCACACCGACGTGATCTTGCCGCTGTACAGCGGGCCGCCGGTGGACTGTGCCGAGATCTGCTCGTAGTTGTACTCCCGGTCGCCCGAGAGCACCAGGCGATCGCGCTGATAGAACCCCTGCACGTCGTGACCACCGATCCGGCTGGTCACCTTGACAAACGGCTGCCAGCTTTCACTGGCGTTGTTGAAGAGCTCGGTGCCGGGCTTGTAGGCCTGAATACGCGCCACTTCCGTCGCGGTGCGGCTGATGCCGCTTTCGGATTGCGCGCGACGAATAGACCCGAAGAACCAGGCGCGGTTGCGCGCCAAGGGGCCACCGACGGCGCCGTCGAACTGTTGGACGTAGGCAGTGGTCGGCGTGCCGCCGCTTCCCGGTTTGCACCCCGGCGCCGACGAGCAGTTGTCGACATTGTTACCGTTCCAGTTGAACGGCTGGTAGGCCATCGCACCGCTGCCCGTGAATTTGTTGCCGCCGCTCTTGGTGACGATGTTCATCACGAGGCCCACGCCCATCGGCGAAGCGGCGTCGACACCGCCCGTTTTGACCTGTGTATCGGCCACCATGTCCGCGCCCATCGAGACATAGGTGAGCTGGGCGTCGTGATAGTTACTGGCAATGGTGCCTTCGAGCTGGAGCACATGCGCGAAGTGCTCGGTGGCGTGACCGAAGTAGACCTGGCGGCCGCTGCCATCGTCGAAGCCGCGCGAGATGACGCCGGGCGTCAGCTCGAGAAAGTCGGTGTAGTTTCGGCGCGCCTGAATCGGCATCAACCGCTGGAACTCGCCATCGATGTTGAGGACGTTGCTGGACTTGTCTACCTCGATCATCGGCGAATCGCCGGTCACGGTGACCGTCTCCTGCAGTGACGTCAGCTGCATGGTCACGTCCACCTGGAACGTGGCGCCGGTGCGCAGCAGAATGCCTTCGCGCCGGAAGTTGGCAAAGCCCGTGAGCTCCGCCGTGACGATGAAGCTGCCGGGCGAGAGGTTGATGAGCCGATACTCGCCGCGCTCATTGGTGACGGCGAGCTGAGGGGCGATCATGGCCGGCGAGGTCGCCGTCACCGTCACGCCCGGCAGCGCGCCACCCTGGGCATCGACGACGGTGCCACGCAGCCCGCCGAGGCCGCTTTGCGCGGACGCCGTCGTTGCGCAGCCAAACAGGACCGCGACCGCTACCAATAGTCTTGCGTGTCTCATAGTCTTCCTCCGAGTGATCACTCGATTCAGCGCTGACGGCGCGAGTTCGGAAGGCCGGCCCGTGTTCTCGCAATGGGGCAATTGTAGAATCAGTTGCGGCGCTGGGCCAATAATTCGGCCCTCCAGTTTGTGGGACAAAATCCCTAGGATCGGGTTGCACAAGTCTGCCAGCTAAGGAGTTCCAATGGCGTGGATCAGGAAGGTGCCGGTGGCCGAGGCTACCGGGTTGCTGGAAACGGAGTTCGCCGCCGCCACTGCCCGAGCGGGCGGGTCTGGCAAATCATTCACATCAAGAGCCTCAGTCCGCCGGCGATGAAGCAATCGCCGGCGCTCTACGGCACGCTCATGCACGGGGCGTCGCCGCTCACGCGGGCGCAGCGCGAAATGCTGGCCGTGACGGTCTCGGCCCGCACGACATTACCGTCGGCGACCGCACTACGACCGTGCGGCAGGAACTGAAGGAGACCTACAGCGCCATCGAGGAGAAGGCCGACATCTCGGGCCTGTTCGCGCTGCAGTTCCTGATCGACAAGGGCCAACTCGACAAAGGCCTCGAACTGGTCGCACCTCACCTACGGACGCATTTCTTGATGAGTTCGCGCAGAAGCATGGTCTTCCGCGTTGATCTATCGGAACAAGCCCAGCGCGACGTTGCTGCGATCTACATTGAAGGCACGACCGTTCAGGTACTCCACATCAGGCATGGTCGACGTCGGCGAATTGGCGGTGAAGTCGGCACCCCATGAAGGGGTCCCCACGAAAGAATCGCTCACCGAAGGTGGCGATACACGAGCTCCAGCAGCTCGTCATAGGTGGCGTCCGCTTCTTTCGGCCCTTTCTTGATCGCAGCCGTCGCGCAGTGCTTCAGATGATTGCGGAGCAGCTGCCGACCAACGGCGCGTAACGCTTCCTGCGCCGATGCGATCTGCGTGATGATGTCGGGGCAATAGCGATCCTCTTCCACCATCTTGTGAATGCCGCGGATTTGGCCCTCGATGCGGCGCAGGCGCTTCAGGTTCGCGTCCTTCACTTCCGGATCCACGGCCACCGCATGCTCGCGGGGCTGAAGTGCTGAAGTGCTGTGGTGCTGTGGTGCGGTGGTGCTGCGGTGCTTGGGTGCGGTCACGACAGGGTCACTCCTCGTAGACGAAGACTGTTGGAGACGACGCTCACCGAGCTGAAGGCCATCGCTGCGCTGGCGAGGATGGGGCTCAGCAGGATGCCGAACACGGGGAACAGCACGCCGGCCGCGACCGGGATGCCAATCACGTTGTAGACAAACGCCCAGAACAGGTTCTGCTTCATCGTCCGCATGGTCTTGCGGGCGAGGACAATCGCCTGGGTGACGCTGTCGAGGTCGCTGCGCATCAGCGTGACCGACGCGGCCTCGCCGGCAATGTCGGTGCCCGAGGCCATGGCCATGCCGATGTCGGCCTGTGCCAGCGCCGGGGCGTCGTTGAGACCGTCGCCGACCATCGCCACGACGTGACCGTCCGCCTGCAGTCGCTTGATCGCCGCGACTTTTCCGTCGGGCAGGACTTCGGCGATGACTTCACTGACGCCGGCTTGTTTTGCTACGGCCTCCGCCGTCGCCTTCCGGTCGCCGGTGAGCATGACCGTTCGCAACCCGTGCCGGCCCAGCGCCTGGACCACAGCTGTGGCGTTCTCGCGCATGGTGTCGGCGATCGCAAACGCGGCGGCGGCCCGACCGTCGATCGCGATGCAGACCACCGTGTTGGCGTCGGCCGCCCACTGGCGCGCTTTCGCCTCGAGCGGCGTCACATCGACACCAGACTCACGCAACAGGCCTTCCGTGCCGGCGATCACCCGCCGTCCATCGACTACGCCGCTGACACCCTTGCCAGGCAAGGCACTCACGTTGTCCACCGTGGGCAGCGGGCCGCCGGCCTCACCGGCCGCGCCGACGACCGCCCTGGCCAGCGGGTGCTCGGAGCGGCTCTCGAGGGCTGCGGCGAGTCGCAGCACCGTCGCCCGGTCGTGTCCCGGCGCGATCAGCATGTCGGTGACGCGCGGGGTGCCTTCCGTGAGCGTCCCGGTCTTGTCGAACACGATGGTGTCAACCGCCGCCAAGCGCTCGAGCGGTTCACCGCCCTTGATCAGGATGCCGGCGGCCGCGCCGCGCCCGCTGGCCACCATCACGGCGGTCGGCACGGCCAGCCCCATGGCGCACGGGCACGCGATGATCAGGACCGACACCGCCGCGGTGATCGCCGAGGCGAACGACGGCGTCTCGGGCAGCACCATCCACGCCGCGAAGGTCGCGATCGCAATCGAAATCACAACAGGGACGAACACCGAGGAAATGCGATCGGCCAGCCGCTGGATCGGCGCTTGCGAGCCTTGCGCCTCTTTCATCAGCGTGACAATGCGGGCCAGGACGCTGCCGGTGCCCACAGCGGTCGCCCGCACTTCGAGCGCGGCGGTGCTGTTGACGGTAGCGCCAATCACGCGGTCGCCCGCGGCTTTCTCGACCGGCATCGACTCACCGGTCAGCATGGATTCATCGACGGCCCCGCTGCCGCTGGTAATCTCGCCGTCCACGGGGAAGCGCTCGCCCGGCCGGACCAGCACGATGTCGCCAGCACGGACCTCGGCGATCGGGATCTCCTGCTCCCGCCCGTCGCGGCGCACCCTCGCGCTCGACGGCTGCAGCTTCGCCAACTGGCGCAGCGCTTTCGTGGTCTGGGTCTTCGCGCGCGCCTCCATGGCATTGCCGAGCAGGACCAGCGCGATGATGATGATCACCGCTTCGTAGTACACGTCCGGCCTGGCGCCGTCGGCGACGAACCTCCACGGGGCTACCGTTGCGGCCAACGAATAGAGAAATGCGGCGCCGGTGCCCACCGCGATCAGCGTGCTCATGTCGGCCGTGCCGTGCTTCAGGCCCGACCAGGCGCGCGTGTAGAAGTGCCGGCCCGCCCAGGTCATGACGAAGACCGTTGCGGCCAGCAGCGCGTAGGTCAGGATCAGCGGATCGAGCGCGTACAGCCAGGGCAGCGCCGCACGCACCGGCGGATCGATCGCCGTCATGGTCCAGCGGAGCAGTGGATCACCGGAGTGCTCGGCGTGTGGCGACATGCCACCCATCAACGGCATCGACGCGATCATCGCCACGGCGCCCAAAGCAAGACTCACCAGCGACTTCGCACGAAGTGTCTCGTACTCGCGCTGTTGTTGCTGCTCCCGCTCATCATCGGCACTGCTGGTGTCATCGGCTGCCACGGGCAGCCGCGACACGTAGCCGGTGTCGTTGATGGCCGCAACGATCTGGGCCGGCGTAGTTGCCGCCGGATCGAAGTGCACCGTGGCTTCGTGCATCATCAGGTTCACGGCCGCCTTGGCGACGCCTGGCTGCTTGCTGAGCGCTCGTTGCACGGTCGCCTGGCATGCGGCGCAGGTCATGCCCTCTACCGGCAGGGTGACCTTGTCCGTCGCGGTGAGATCTCCAGTCGATGTCGATGCCATGACGAGCCCCTACTTGACGATGATGGTGCCGCGCAGCATTCCCATGCCGCACGCGAACTGGTGTGTGCCCGCGGTGTCGGCGGTGAACTCGACGACCGTGCGCGCAAAGGCCGGGAGGTCGCGCCTGATACCGAAGTCGGGCACCACCACTTCCTCGGAGCACGGGTTGTCTTCCTGGCGATCGAAGGTCAGGCGCACCCGGCTGCCGCGGGCGACCTCGATCGCGTTGGGAGAGTAGCCGCCCTCGACCCGAATGGTGAATTCGGCGACCGCACCCGGGGCCGCCACGGCCGCCACCGGCGCCTGCGACCGGAAAAGAAAGTACCAGTTCACCAGGACGATCAACGCGATCGCGACGCCGATGATGGTGAAGTCCATCCCATCCATGGCGGTCACTCCTGGCTGACGACGGTGAAGCCGGCACGCTCGACCGCCGCGGCGATGACCGCGGGTGTCGCGACTTCGGCGTCGACCTTCAATCGCGCCTTGCCAACCTCGATCTGGAGTGGTTCGATGCCGGGAACGGCGGTCAGGACGCGGGTCAGGCTGTTGACGCAGCCCCCGCAGCTCATGCCGCCGATGACGACGGTCATTTCGGTGAAGCTCATGTGTATACCCCCTACCCCTATTAGATACCGGAGGGGGGTATTGGTGTCAAGGTGTCAGGGTGCCTAAGGTGCCTAGGGTGCCTAGGGTGCTAGTGGCAGTGGTCGGTGGGCGGCTTCTGCTTGAGCTTTGAGAGCGGGACGAACGTGGTCGCCTTCTTCGGCTTGCGGCGGCCGCCGAAGAAGTGGCGCACCAGGAAGGCCACGGCGCCAAGCACGATCACGGCCACGCCGATTTCCTGCACCATCAGCCGAGCCCCAACCCGAGCCGGGCGCCGACCTGGTAGACGACCAGTGACGCGCCGTACGCGAGCAGCGTCATGTACGCGACCATGAAGAGCGGCCACCGCCACGTGCCCGACTCGCGCCTGACGACGGCCACGGTGCTCATGCACTGGCAGGCCAGCACGAAGAAGACCATCAATGAGACGCCGGCCAACGGCGTCATCAACGGC
>JBBQSP010000040.1:0-45380 GCA_038213735.1 Vicinamibacterales bacterium
CGCAGTGGCCAGATCAAGCTGCGCAGGCTGGTCGGCTGGGCCGAGATGGAGCGAGTGAAGGAGGCCGCGTAGGGCAATCTGCGATCACGCGCTGGTGATGACGCGCTCACGCTTTTCCACCACTTGACAGACACGACCTTCGTGGTCTTCGTGTCCTTCGTGTTACTTGTCTTTACGCTGCCGGATCCACTCGCCAAGCGCCCATGACGCGACCATCAGCGCGATAACGGCGAACAGGGCGATGAGAATCGGCCGGCTGGCCATGGGGTGCGACGGACAAACCTAAAGGTTTGTCCCCACCTACTGAGGCCCCTTGGCAGCGTTAGTGCGCACTGCCGACTGCGGCCGGCGCGGGCCGGTGAGTTCGCTGACGATCATCCCGGTCACGAACACCACCACCGCGCCGATCAGGTTGTGCCACAGGAAGGCGATCGAGGTGTTAATGGTGACCCATGCCACCACGCCCATGCCCGTCAGCAGGCCAACGAAGGCGCCGGTCGAGTTCGCGCGCTTCCAGCCAATCGCCAGCAGGAACACGCCCAGAATAGAGCCGTAGAAGAACGATCCGAACCGGTTGACCACCTCGATCAGCGAACCCAGTTCCGACGCCCAGATCGCGACAATCGACGCAAACACCGCCCAGAACAGCGTCGCCAGCTTCGACACCCACAACAAATGCTTCTGATCGCCATCGTCCCTCACCCAGCGGCGATAGAAATCGATCACGGTGGAGGTGGAGAGCGCCGACAGTTCGCCCGCGACGGTGGACATGGCGGCGGCGAAGATCGCCGCCATCAGCAGGCCAATCAGGCCGATCGGCAGGTGCGTCACGACGAACGTCGGAAAGACGTAGTTGATGTCGTTGTAGTTCGCGTCGCCCGACACTTCCTTGACGAGCGACACGGCTTCGGCGCGAACGCCGAGCACGCGCTGCTCTTCAGCATTGAAGGCGGCCGATCGCGCCGCTTTCACGGTGGCGTCGCCAGAACGCTGCGCCTCGGCCAATTGTTCGGCCGCAAGTTTGCGCGCCGCCAGGGCCTCGCCAAACTTCTGCTCGAGCGCCACGTAGTCACCCGCCCGCGCGCTGTCTCGCACGCGCTGGTCGTGCGCGCGATTGAACAACATGGGCGGCGGCGTGAAGATGTAGAACAGGAACATGAACACGCCGATGATCAGCACCAGCGCCTGCAGCGGAATCTTCCAATAGGCGCTCATGAACAGCGATGTGCGCGCGTCATCGATCGACTTGGCGGTGAGGTAGCGCTGCACCTGGCTCTGGTCGGTGCCAAAGTATGAGAGAAACAAGAACATGGCGCCGATCGTGCCGGTCCAAAAGGTGTAGCGTGCGCTCGGGTCGGTCGAGAAATCAAACACCTGCAGGCGGCCGGTCGTGCCGGCAATGTGCAGAGCCTCGCCGACACTGACGTTGTCGGGCAACCCCATCATCAGGGCGATGCAGGCCGCGGTCAGGCCAAACACGATCAGGTACATCTGCTTGACGTCGGTCCAGGCCACGGCCTGCACGCCGCCCAGCATGGTGTAGACCGCGGTCGGCAGCGCCAGCAACAGACAGGTGGTCGTGACGTCGAGGCCGAGCATCACTGACAGGACCACCGCCGGGGCCGAAATCACGACACCGGTGGCCATGCCGCGCGAGAACAGGAACAGCAGTGCGGTGAACGAACGGGTCTTGGCGTCGAAGCGCCGCTCCAGAAACTCGTAGGCGGTGAAAATCCGCGCGTGGTGAAAGAACGGCACGAACGTCACGGCGATGATGATCATCGCGATCGGCAGGGCGTAGTACTGCTGCAGCAGCCCCATGCCCACGGCATACCCCTGGCCGGTGGTGCCGATCATCGTGATGGCCGACAGCTGCGTCGCCATCACCGACAACCCGACAGCCCACCACGGCAGGCTGCGGCTGGCAAGGAAGTAGCCCTCGATCTCGTTCGTGTTCTTGCTGAGGCGAATGCCGTCCCAGACGATCCACGAGAGGTATACGGCGATGATCGTCCAGTCGAGCGCCGACATCAGCTGGTGAACACGGCCTGGAAGGCGTACAGGGCGGCCAGCGTGACCACCCACACGACAGTGACCTTGATGTAGGTGCGGCCCATGGCCGTCATAGCTGCGTCACCCGTGCCTTGAGATTGGCATCGGCGCGGTCGAGCGCCTCGCGCCGAAGAGTCCAACTCTCGCGATCGGTATCGAGCAGCCGCCGCGACGCGCCAATGGCCCGGCCGGCCTCCTCGGGCGCTGGGCCGCCGTAGGTCTTGCGCACGTTCACAAAATGCGCGGGGCTCAACACCTTCTGCAGCTCGGCCTCAGTGTATTCGAGCGGCCGCCCCAGGATGGCGTTCGAGGCGCTGCTGAGCGCCGCCGACAGCGAGACCCCCGGGTCCTCGGTGAACGCCTTGAGCAGCAACGCGGCAATGGCGTGCGCCGATCGAAACGGCAGGTCGTGGTCGCGCACCAGCGTGTCCGCCAGCTCGGTCATGGTCGTGCCACCGTGCGCAGCACGCGACGCCAAGTGCTCGACGTTGAAGTCGGCGAGCCGCATGGCCGCCGCGACCAGCGTGACCATCCGAATCGCATCGCCGAACATCGACGCCACCAGCGGCTGCAAATCGTCTTCGGTATCGACGATGTCGCCAAACGGGGTGTTGTGAACGGTGGTCACGATCGCCTGGGCCTGGCCCACCGCCTTGCTGCCAATGGCCCGCGCGTGCTCGAGCGCCACCGGGTTGCGCTTCTGCGGCATGATGCTGCTGCCCTGCACGAACCCGTCGCTCAGGCGCAGGTAGCCGAACTCCATCGTGCACCACAACAGCAGGTCCTGGACGACGCGGCCGAGGCCGACGATCAGGGTGCTGGTGGCGGCGATGCTTTCAAGCAGGTAGTCGACCGTGGCAATGCTGCCGTAGGTATTGCCGGTCGGCCCGCTGAAGCCCAGCAGCTCGCTGGTGCGGTTGCGATCGATTGGAAAGCCGGTGCCGGTAATGGCACAGGCGCCGAGCGGGTTGCGGTTGGTGGACTCGAACGCCGCCGCCAGCCGGGTGGTGTCGCGTTCGAGCTGCTCGATCACGGCCAGCAGGTAGTGCGCGATAGTCGAGGGCTGGGCCGGCTGGGTGTGCGTGTGCGCGCCGTAAACGGTGTGCGTGTGGCGTTCGGCCAGCGCCAGCAGCGCCTCGCGCAGGTCCAGCGTCGCCGACGCCACCGCCGCGATGAACTCCCGCTGCCGAATCCGGTACATCGTCATGTCGATGTCGTTGCGGCTGCGGGCGGTGTGCAGGCGGCCGGCGACGTCCTCGTCACACGACTGCTTGATCAGCCGCTCGATGTAGAAGAACAGGTCCTCGTAGGTGCCGTCGTACAGCACCTGGCGGACGCTGTCGACCGAGATGCCGTCGAGCGCGGTGCGCAGCAGGCGGGCGTCTTCGTTTGTAATGATGCCCTGCTCGGTGAGCATCACCAGGTGGGCGTAGTTGATCGACATCAAGGGCGTGAGCAGCAGCTTCTTGGCGTCTTCGAAGTTCTCGTTGAGTACGTTGGCGACGTACTCGGGGGCGAATCTCATTACTAGCAGTATATTGCGGGTCATGAAGCCACGACGCCCCCTCGCCGGCGCGCTAGTCCTGATGCTGGCCCTGACCTCGGCCGGCAGCACCCCGATCGCGGCCCAGCGGCCGGTCGCCAGCATCCAGGTGATGGGACTCAGCCAACCGGTGGAGATCCTGCGCGATCACTGGGGCATCAATCACATCTATGCCCAGAACGAGGCCGACCTGTTCTTCGCCCAGGGCTACGCCGCGGCGAAGGACCGGCTGTTCCAGTTCGAGATGTGGCGCCGGCAGGCGACCGGCACCGTGGCCGAGATCCTGGGGCCGCGCGAGGCACGGCGCGACCGGGGGGCCCGCCTGCACATGTTTCGCGGCGACCTGGACGATGAACTGAACCGGTATCACCCGCGGGGGAAGACGATCGTCGAGGCGTATGTGCGAGGCGTCAATGCCTACATCGCCGAGACCGAACAGAACGCCGCGCTGCTGCCCATGGAATTCCGGATGCTCGGCATCAACCCGGGGCGCTGGACGCCCGCGGTGGTGATCTCGCGGCACCAGGCGCTGGCGGCAAATGTCGGTGAAGAAGTGCGCTCGATGCGCGCGATCAAGGCGGTCGGCATCGACCAGACCCGCGCGCTCATGTACTTCCAGGGCGGCAACCCCCGTTTCGAACTCGACGCCGCTATCGACCCCAAAACGTTCCCCGACAACGTGCTGGAGCTCTACACCGCGTTTCGCACCGGGATCCAGTTCAAGCCCGAGGATGTGTTGCCTGAATTTCGTGGAGGCAACCCTTTAGGGTTGCCTGACGCGCCTGACCCGGCCGCCGACCCGGCCGGCCCGCTGGCGCTCGAGGTCGATTCGCGCGACATCGGATCGAACAACTGGGTCGTGTCGGGATCGAAGACCGTGAGCACCAAACCGATTATGGCCAACGACCCGCATCGGGTGGTCGCGGCACCGTCGCTGCGCTACTGGGTGCACCTGGTGGCGCCGGGCTGGAACGTGATCGGCGGTGGCGAGCCCGTGCTGCCCGGCGTGTCGATTGGCCACAACGAGCATGGCGCGTGGGGTCTCACTATTTTTGGCCAGGACACGGAAGACCTCTACGTGTACGAAACCAACCCGGCCAATGCCAACGAGTATCGCTACAAGGGGAACTGGGAGCCGATGCGCGTGATCGCCGACACCATTCCCGTGAAGGGCGCGAAACCCGCGGCGGTGGAGTTGAAGTTCACGCGCCACGGTCCGGTGGTGTTCGAAGACCGCGCCAACCGCAAGGCCTACGCCTTGCGCGCGGGCTGGATGGAACCGGGCAGCGCGCCCTACCTGGCGAGCCTCCGCATGAACCAGGCCCGCAACTGGGAGGAGTTCCTCGAGGCGTGCAGCCACAACCAGATGCCCTCGGAGAACATGGTGTGGGCGGATCGCAGCGGCACGATCGGCTGGCAGGCGTCGGGCATCCAGCCCATCCGCCGCAACTGGAGCGGCGTGCTGCCGGTTCCGGGTGATGGCCGGTACGAATGGGATGGCTACCTGCCGATCAAGGCGCTGCCCTCCGAGACCAACCCGCCGCGCGGCTTCATTGCCACCGCCAACAACTACCTGCTGCCCGAGAACTACCCCTACAAGGATCTACTGCACGTCACGAACTGGGCCGATGCGTTCCGCGCCTCGCGCATCACGGAGGTGCTGGGGTCAGGCCGGCTCTTCACGGTGCCGGAGATGGCCCGGTTGCAGAACGACGACTTGTCGGTGGTGGCGCGTGCGCTGACGCCGCTCTTGAGGCGCGTCCAGCTGGCAAACCCCGCAAGCGCGAAAGCGCGCGACCTGCTGGGGAACTGGGATTTCGTCCTCGACCAGGATTCACCCGCCGCCGGCGTTTACGCGATGTGGCAGAGACGCATCCTCGCCAACACGCGCGACGTGGTGCTGCCCGAGGCGCTCCGCAAGGCGGGGCTCACGCAGGTCTCGACCAAGCGGTTGATCGACTGGCTGCACGCGCCCGATGGCCGCTTTGGTCCGAACCCCGTCGCCGGCCGGGATGCGCTGGTCGCACGCAGCATGGACGAAGCGGTCGCGGAACTGACAAAGCGGTTCGGTCCCGACATGCAGGGCTGGAAGTACGGACAGGAGCGGTTTCACCACGCGCGGCTGACGCATCCGTTGTCGGCGGCGGTCAACGCCGCCACCCGCGCGAAGCTGGAAGTCGGTCCGCTGCCGAGGGGCGGCGACAGCATGACCGTGAGCGCAACTGGCGCCGGCGATAACCAGGCCGCCGGCGGGTCGCTCAAGATCATTGCCGACACGGACGACTGGGACAACTCGGTGGGCATCAACACGCCGGGGCAGTCGGGTGATCCCGGCAGCCCGCACTATCGCGACCTGTTCGAACTGTGGGCGCAGGGGTCGTATTTCCCCGTCGCCTACTCGCGCGCGAAGGTGGAATCGGTCACAAAGGGCGTCACCCGGCTGACGCCCGCGACGCCCGGCACCCAACAGAAATAGACAGGAGATCAGGAGACAAGGAGATAAGTATTTGGTCTCTCCTAAACTCTTGATCTCCTGTTAATCAGATTGCGACGGAGTAGCGGTCGCGCAAGATTCCCAGGTGATGCTGGGCGTGACCCGGGATGATCCAGCAGATCGCGCGGCCCGTCACCGGGCAGTTGTTGGCGACGCCGGCGTTGGTCAGCGCGGTGTCATCCAACGACTCGACCAGCAGGATGGTTGCCTTGCGCACCGCAATTAACTCATCGACGACATCAACCAGCCGTCGCTTGCCGTGCGGCGCCACCTCGGCCCAGGCGTTCTCGTCGAAGCCGGCGAGCGGCATCTTGTCGGCGCGGGCGATGCGAAGCAGGCGGTAGGAAAACACCCGTTCCGCGTCGGTCATGTGGCCGATCAGTTCCTTGACGCTCCACTTGCCCTCCGCATACCGATAGTCCCCCACCGTTTCGCCAAGGCCGCGGAGCTGCTCGAACGTCGCAACCTGGTCTTTGAGCAGGGCCAGCGGGCCGGCCTCAGTGATCTGGCCAACGTAGCCCTTGTAGAAGGGGTCGAATTCGGTGGCGGCGGGACGGGCGATGGTCATGGTTGACGGGGCTCCAGGGATCAGGGATCGGGGATCAGGGTTGACGCAATCGTCTCGAGGGTTTTGATGCCGTGGACGTCGGATGGTAACTGCGGCAGGCGCACGCGCGACAGTTTCGCGAAACGGCGGTCGATCTCGTCGAGGTAGATCACTTCCTGCGCATGCCGCGACTGCAGGAACGGATCCGGGCTCGTGGCCGGCAGGATGCGGTTGACGACCAGGCCGCCAATGGTGACGCCGGCTTCGGTCAGCTGTTCGATGGCGCGGGCGGTCTCTTCGATCGGCAGGCGCTCGGCGACGAGCACCAGCATGAAGGCGCTGATGCGGGGGCTCAGCAGCCGCGCCCGGAACTCGCGCAATCCTTCGAGGCGCCCGGCCAGCGAGATCATCACCGGATCGGTCTTGTCATCCTGCTCGATGCCCAGCATGGCCTGCCGTGAACGCGACAGCGCGCGGATCCACGCTTCCATCAACTCGGGCATGCGAATCAGCCGCAGCGTGTGTCCGGTCGGCGCGGTGTCGAACACAATCAGGTCGAAGCGGGTGTCTTCGCCGCGGATCAATCCGCCAATGCGATCGAACAGCGCCATCTCCTCGGCGCCGGGCATGCTCGCGGCCAGGTCGATCTGCTTGTTGGCTTCTTTCAGGATGTGGTGGCCGAACAGCCCCTGGATGTTCTCCTTGACGTTGGCGACATAGCGTTGCGATTCGATCGCGCCGTCAATCTCCAGGCCCCACAGGTTCGGCAGCAGCTCGACTGGCTCCGGGCCGATCTCGCGCTCGAAGATGTCAGAGGTCGAGTGCGCCGGATCGGTGGACACGAGCAGCACGCGCTTGCCGGCATGACTCGCCGCCAGCGCCGTCGCCGACGCACACGTCGTCTTGCCGACGCCGCCCTTGCCGCCGAAGAACAGGACTTTTTTCTCGAGCAGGTTGCGCATCGCTAACAGCAGGGCAGGTTGCCGAGCGGCGAACGGTCCATGCCCATGCGTTTGTGCCACAGGTGGAATTGCTCGAGCAGGTAGGGATAGACGTCCAGCAGGTACAGCGTGGCCGGGTTCGGGAGCCCGACAATTTCCATGTAGCAGAGCAGCAGGAACATGTCGTTCAGTTCCGCGGCCTGCATCCGTAGCTCCCGCTCGTACGACCCATAGGCGGCGCCGTGGAAGAAGTCGGCGATGTTCTGGCGGATGGACACTGGAACCCGATCATAGTCCCGGACGGTTCTCGACGGGAGGGTGACACGGGTCGGGAGGGCACTCCTTGTCGGGAGGCACCTCTGGTCGGGAGGGTACATCCCGTCGGGCCGCCGTCCGACGCTACAACGCCGCCAGCTTCTCCGCACAGTAAGCGTTCAGGCTCTTCCCCGCCGCCCGCGCCTTGAGCGCCAGCGCCTGATGCACCGGTGCGGGCACGCGCAACAGGAATCGCCCGCTGTAGAGGTCCGACCGTTCCGGGGCCGGCAAACCCACGCCAGCCGTAGCGCCACTTCCTGTTCCTGGTACCGCTTGGCGTCGTCGCCCGGGCGGCCCGAGAGCCAGTATCACAGTGATACTAGATTGATCTCGCCGCAGAAGGCTGGATGCCGCGATTCTGGGCTAGCGGCTGACCGGCCTTCACCGACGATTGCCTGGGAGGCTCCCGACAAGAGGCAACCTCCCGACAAGAGGTGCCCTCCCGACAAAAGGTGCCCTCCCGACAAGGAGTGCCCTCCCGACAAGAAGTGCCCTCCCGACAAGGAGTGCCCTCCCGTCTGAGTTCTCCTACATGTTCAGCCAGTAGGAAAACTTAACAAGAAACACGTTGTGCGACGGCGCCGAGAACACGCCGCTGAAGTCGCGGCCGAAGCGGAAGTCGCCGACGTTCTCGTAGTCCTGCTTGCCCGCCTGCCACACCACAAACAGCGCCGAGCCCGGCTTGTATTCCCACCGCAGCACGTTGGTCGTGCGGAACGAGCGGATGTTGAAGTCCGGATTGCCGGTGTGTTCGACCGGGCGGTAGCGGTCGCCGTATTCGGGGGCGCGGCCGTCAACCAGCTCCTTGAAGTTGCTGTAGTCGCCGGCCGACACGAACGGTTCCGCATACACCTGCAGCGACAGGTTCGGCGTCATGGTGTAGTTGAAGCGGGTGTTGATCGACACCGTTTTCTGGTCGATCAGCGCGAACAGGTAGCGTGTGGCGCCGCTCGCGAGGGTCGAGTTCCGGACCCACTGCGACTGGTCGTGGTTGACGCTGTAGCGCACGCTCATGTTGAGCGACATGGACGAGGTGGCGCGCCAGTTGAAGCCGGGATTGAAGCCGTAACGCGACGAGCCTAGGCGGTCGCCGCCGATGTCGCCGTTGTAATAAAACGACAGGTCCTTGCGGTTGTCGGTGTTGGCGTAATACCAGACGCTGTTGCCGGGATTGCCGAGCACGCCCGGCCCGCCGCGGGTCACGCGATCGCGCAACGGCGCCGCGTCGATGTTGTAGCCGCCGCCGATGCTGAAGAAGTTGTTGAACGTCCAGTGCGAGTTGAGGTTGATGCCCGAAAACAGCCGGTCACCGCCAAAGTTCCACGCCGCGTACTGGTTCACGTTGAAGTTGCGCGTCCGCACGTACTTGCCCGGCGTGAAGTCGCGCCACTGGAACCAGTTGCTGATGGTCTTCTCGTCGGCGCGGCGCAGGAAGCCAAGGTCGTTGCTGTCGAAGCCCGGGCTCTTGTAGCCGGCGAAGCTGCTGAAGCGGGTCCGCTCACCGGAAATCTTGCCGAACGACACCGAGCCGGCGTGCCCCTGCAGGCTGGTCGCCGTTTCGTCCAGGTTCACGTAATCGGCGTCGGGACGCTGATAGCCGTGCACCGTGTTCTCCTGCAGCCGGGTAATTGCCTCGGTGCCGCCGGTAATGCGGCTGCCGGCCACGTAGCCGGAAATACTGTACATGCGCGACAACCGCAGGTCGTAGTCGACGCCACCGGTTAGCGCGTTGTCGGCCAGGAACGACGTGTATTCATCCAGCTGGCGCAGCGCCGTGGTGCTCATGAAGCCCAGCGACGACTGGTTGGCAAACTCCTTGCGCGCGCGCAGCACGGTATAGCTGCTGAGCGGCTCCACTGTCTGGCTGCGGTAGTCCACCGAGCCGGCGCCGGCAATCTCGGCATCTTCACGGGCGGTCACCGCCGTCAGCGCACCGAGCGAGAACCCGCCGAGACGGCCCGTCAACTTGCCCGCGCCAATGATGGTGGCGGCGCCCGGCGCCTTCGAGTATTCACCTTGATCGGCATTCGCCGAGCCCTGTGGCGCACGGCCGATGCGGCGTGAGTAGAACAGGCCCGTGCAGTTGCCGTCGTTGCAGTCCATGTTGAATCGGAACGTGCCGGACCCTTCGACGAAGAAGGGCCGCCGCTCGGGGAAGAACGTTTCAAAGGCATCGAGGTTCACCACGGCCGGGTCGGCCTCGACCTGACCGAAGTCGGGGTTCGCCGTGGCGGTCAAGGTCAGGCCCGGCGTCACCGCGTACTTCATGTCGAGGCCAACGGCGGCGCCAGCGTCCACCGACGGGTTGATCGGGTCGGCATCGTCCACGGCCTGCGTCTCGACCTGGCCCACCGTGTACGGCAACAGTTCGAACTTCCTCGGCGTGCCGGCCATCTTCAGACCGCGCATTTCGCCGAACTGCGAGACAAAGCCGTTGGCGTTGCGCGACAGCAGCGGCCAACTCGAGGTTTCCGCCAGCCGCCCTACCTCGCGGATCACGGCAAAGCCGACCGGCGCGCCCGAGAGCGTGTTAAAGCGCAACTGCGAGAAGGGAATGCGGAACTCGGCACTCCAGCCGCCGGCGTCCTTGACCACCTCGACGTCCCACACCGCGTCCCAGCTCTCGTCGCTCTGGCCGTCGTTGAAGTAGTAGCGGTCAGACTTCACGCCGACGGGGTTGACGCCGAACTCGTACGCCGACCGCTTGTCGAAGTACGAGTCGATGACACTGCGGATCCAGTCCGACGGTGAGCGCTGATCGCGGCGGGTCAGGATGCCGACGAGCCGGCTCGGGTCAGTATCGAACGCGCGCACGGCCACATACACGGCATCCGCGTCATACGCCACGCGCGCCTCGGTGCGCATGGTCGGCGGCTGGCCTTCAGCCGGCTCGCGCTGCACGAACTCGTTGATCACGGGCGCCTGCTGCCAGATCTCCTCGTTCAACTTGCCGTCGACCAGGATTGCGCCGTGGGCCGGAACCGCCACCGCCTCGATCGCCATCGTGACGGCACGGCGTTCGTCGGAGGCTGTGACGAGTGCTGGGACGAACAGCACGAACACCGCGCAGATACGGAAACGGCTGAACTGCATCACCACCGTCAATAGACGGGGGTCCGCAGGAAAAGGTTGGGGGCCGGGCCGGGCCTACTCGCCGGTCCAGGCCATCAGCCGCGCCCTCTGTTCGGGAGTGGCCGTGGGAGACACTTCGAGGCGCCACGGTCGGCCCGGGTCGGCGCCGAGCGTGACGTCGAGCCGGGTCAACTTGTCACGGCGGGCCACGAGCACCGAGATCTTGTCGCCCGGCTTGTACTGATCGAGGCGGGCCGCCAGCCCGTCGGCGCGCACCCGCACTTCGTCGATCGCCAGGATCTCGTCATCCACGTTCAGGCCCGCGTCGATGGCGGGCGTGCCGCGGCGCACCGAGGTCACGACCAGCCGGCCGGCATCGTTGCGCGTGCCGCCGCCGATGAAGGCGCGCGCGTTGCGGGTGTCAACCGGACGGAAGCGCAGGCCAAAGTAGTCGAGCGCCTCGCTGTAATCCAGTTCGTCGGTTGACTCGGCGGCCTTGGCGAACCAGCCCTTCAAGTCGGTACCCGCAGCCTCGCTCATCACCTGGTAGAACTGGTCGGGCGTGAAGCCCTTGTCGCCGGAGTAGCGCTGCATGGCCCACTGCATGCCGGTGTCGAGCGAGCGCGCGGCGTTGCTCGACTGGCGGATCTTGGCATCCAGCAGAAACGCGATCACCGCGCCCTTGGGGTAGTAGTTCACGCTGGTGTTGGCGGTGTTCTCGTCGGGACGATACTGCTTGATCCAGGTGTCGTACGACGCCATGTCCACCGGCGTCACCAGCCGGCCGGGTGTGGTCTGCACGGCCTCGATCTGATCCGACAGGCCGTCAAGAAACTCCTCGCGCGTCGAGAGGCCCGCGCGACGGGGCAGCACGTCAGCGTAGTAGTCGGTGAAGCCCTCGGCCACCCACAACATCTTGACGTAGTTCTCGTGCTCGTAGTCGAACGGCCCCAGTTCCACCGGGCGCAGGCGCTTGATGTTCCAGGCGTGGAAGTGCTCGTGCGCCACCAGGCCCAGCCATCCCATGTAGGCGCGATGGCTGCGCGTGGTGTAGCGGCCCGACATGGTCAGGAAACTGTTCTTGTGCTCGAGGCCGCCGCCGGTTTCGACCACCATGTTCAGCATGTAGTAGTGCGGATAGGGCAGCGGTCCCATCACGTCGCGCCCCGCCTCGACGATCTTCTTGGCGTCGGCGGCCGCGCGATCGGCGTCAAACAGCGACGGATCGCCCTCAAGCACCAGCACGTGCTTCTTGCCATCCACGGTGAACTCGCGGGTCACCGGGCTGCCGATGACGATCGGGCTGTCGACCAGCGTGTCGAAGTCTTCGGCGCGAAAGGTGTTCGGCGCGCCGGCCACCGGCACGAGCGCCGTCTGCACGCTCTTCCAGGTGGGGGCCAGCTCGACTCGCACCTCGTGCGGCCGCGCCGCGCGCTCGACCAGCGTGATGAAGGTCGGCGCACCGTTCAACATGGCGAACCCGGCCTCCACCCAGTTGTTGCGCACCGTCATCTCGCGGCCGTAGACCCGGTAGCGCAGCGTGACCGACCGCGCGCCCGTGGTCTGGATCTTCCAGCGGTTCTTGCTCGACTTCGCCACCGCCAGCGTGTTGCTGCCGGCCGAAGCCGTCACCGCCTCGACGTGGCGTTGGTACTCGCGCAGCAGGTACGACCCCGGCGTCCAGGTCGCCATGTAGACCTCGACCTCGGGCCGCCCCGCCGTCGGGATGGCGGCTTCCACCTCGAAGTAGTGCGTGTGCGGCGCCGGAAAGCGCAGCGTGTAGCGAATCGGTTCGAGCGCCTGCGCGCCGAGCGAGCTGGAAGTCGAAACAGCGAGCGCCAGTGCGCACACGACGGCAGCGAGAGTGGAACGGCTCATGGTGGTTTGTATTGTACAAGCCCCCAAGCCCCAAGGCCCAAGCCTGTAGAATCAGCGTGTGCGCTGGACCGACCACAAGACGGTGGGGCTGCAATATGGCCTGACCGCCCTTTTCTTCCTCCTGGTCGGGTTCCTCCTGATGATCCTCATGCGCTGGCAACTGGCCTGGCCGAGCCAGCTGCTGCCGGCGTGGCTGGCGCCGATGCTGGGCGAAGCCAACGCGCCCGGCGGCATCATGCTGCCCGAGTTCTACAACCAGCTCGTCGCCATGCACGGGTCGGTGATGGTGTTTCTCGCCGTGGTGCCGCTGGCCGCGGCGGCGTTTGGCACCTATTTCGTCCCGCTGCAGATTGGCGCGAACACGGTTGCGTTCCCGCGCTTGAGCGCGCTCAGCTACTGGCTGTATCTCGCGGGCGGCCTGGTCATGCTCGCGAGCTTCTTCGTCGAGGGCGGCGCCGCCAACTCGGGCTGGACGTCGTACGCGCCGCTGGCCGTCATCGCCACGGCCGGCCAGAACTTCTGGCTCGTCGGCATCATCCTGATCGGCCTGTCGTCCACGCTCTTCGCCATCAACATGCTGGTGACCATCGTCCAGGGCCGCGCGCCCGGCATGACGTGGCTGACGCTGCCGTTCTTTGTCTGGTCACAACTGGTGACCGCGCTGTTGCTGCTGCTCGCCTTCCCCGCGCTGCAGGCCGCGGCCGTGTTCCAGCTGATGGACCGCGTGGCCGGCACCAGCTTCTTCATGCCGTCGGGGCTGGTGATTGGCGGCGTGCCGCTGGCGGGCGTCATGGGCGGCGGCAATCCGCTGCTGTGGCAACACCTGTTCTGGTTCCTCGCCCACCCGGAGGTCTACGTCCTGATCCTGCCGGCCATGGGCATCGTCGCCGAGGTGATCACCGTGAACGCGCGGCGGCCGCTGTGGGGCTACGGCCTGATGGTCGGCGCGGTGCTGTTCATGGGCGGCATGTCGATGGTGGTGTGGGCCCATCATATGTTCCTGAGCGGCATGGGCACGACGCTCAGCCTGTTCTTCCAGGTGACGACGATGATCATTTCGATCCCGTCGGTGATCCTGATCTCGTCGCTGGTGATGTCGTTGTGGGGTGGCTCGATCCGGTTCACGACGCCCATGCTGTTCGCCCTGGCGTTCCTGCCCATGTTCGGCATTGGCGGCCTCACCGGCCTGCCGCTCGGCCTCGCCGCCAGCGATGTCACGCTACACGACACCTACTACGTCGTCGCCCACTTCCACTACCTGGTCGGTCCGGGCACGGTGTTTGCGCTCTTTGCCGGCATCTACCACTGGTTCCCGCGCATCACCGGCCGCATGCTCAACGAGCGGCTGGGACAGGTGCACTTCTGGGGATCGTTCGTCTGCATGAACCTGATCTTCATGCCGATGTTCGTGGTCGGCCTGATGGGCGTGAACCGGCGGCTGTATGACGCCGGCGCCAGCTACGCGCACGCGCAGCCAACGCTGATGTGGCAGACGCACATGACCTACGCGGCCGTGCTGCTGGGTGTCTTTCAACTGCCCTTTCTCTGGAACCTGTGGATCAGCAGCCGCAAGACGGCTCGATGTGTCGATAACCCGTGGAACGCCAGCACCCTGGAGTGGCAGCCCCCAGGTGGAGGCAACCTGTCCGGTGGAGGCAACCCTTTAGGGTTGCCTGCCGGAATCAGACCCGACACAGGCACATCGGTGTCGGCGTTGGGCAACTGGCTCTTCCTCGCCTCGTGCACCATGTTCTTCGGGTCGCTGTTTTCGGCGTATGTGATGCTCCGCGCCGGCTCGCTCGAGTGGCCCGACCCGCTCGCTCCATATCCGTGGGTAGCAACCGCACTGCTGCTCGGTGCGGCAGCAGCCTTCGGATCCCCACGCATCCGGCTGATCGCCGCTCACGCGCTGGCGCTGGCCTTCGTGTGGGTGACGCTGCTCAATGCCCTGCTGATGATGCGCAAAGGGCTCGTCCCGTCGGCCAGCTTGCAACTGGCCCTGTGGTTCACGCTCGGCGGGGTTCATGGCGCCTTCGTGCTCGCCGGCGCAGTGTTTACCGGGTGGATGGCGGGGCCGGGCTTTCGCATCAAGGCCGACGACCCCGCGCGCTGGCAGGCGCGCCTCGAAGCCACGCATCGCTACTGGATCTTCCTGGCCCTGCTGTGGCTGATCATGGTCGGGGGTTTCTATGTGGGGTAACCGATCATGAGCTGCCCCCTCTGCGGACCATCTGAAAGCGCCGCCATCGCGGCCGGCGTCCGCGCCGGCGTCGGCACGCTGGTGCTCGTCACCGCGGTGGTGGTTCTCGCACTCGCCAGGTTCGCGTGGCGGCTGTGGATGTTGCGCGAGAGGAACACGTGATCGAGCGCTGGCTGCCGGCCGCCGCCTCGGCTCACGCCGGGATGCTCGATGCCGTGCTGCTCGGCATCCACTGGCACATGCTCGTGATCTTCACGGCCTGGCTGGCGCTGTTCGTGATCATCCTGATCAGGTTCCGCAGCGGCGCCAACCCCGAGCCGCGCGCGGCCGGCGTCCGCGGGTGGTGGCCCTTCATCGCCATCGGCGCCGTGATTCTCGGCGACGGGTTGATCCTGGCGACGCAGGCCCTGCCGGCGTGGTCAGCCCGCATGGCGCCACCGCCCGCGGGCGTGACGCCCATCGCAGTGCGCATCACCGGCGAGCAGTTCGCCTGGAACATCCACTACCCGGGACCCGACGGCGTGTTCGGCAGGACCGATAACACGCTGATCAGCGCCTCGAACCCGCTCGGCATCGATCGCGCCGACGCGGCCGCCGGCGACGACATTGGCCTGCTCAACATCCTCACGCTGCCGGTGGATCGCACCGCCGTGATCCAGTTGACCAGCCGCGACGTGATCCACGGCTTTACGCTGAACGAAATGCGCGTGAAGGTGGACGCGGTGCCGGGCATGACCACCAGGACGTGGTTTACGCCGACCGTGACCGGAGATTGGGAAATTGCCTGCTCGCAGCTATGTGGGCTTGGCCACTACCGCATGCGTGGCGAACTTCACGTCGTCTCGGCCGAGGGGTGGGAGGCGTGGGTGAAGGACGAGCAGGCGCGGCTGACGAGGTGATGGACAAACCTAAAGGTTTGTCCCCACAGAACGACCTAAAGGTTTGTCCCCACAGAACGAAAGACCCCTCTACTTCTCTGTGGGTTCGCCTCTGGCCACCCACTCATCCCAGCCGCCCTTGAGGGCTTTGGCGCCGGGGATCCCTTTCGCGGCCAGATCGACCGCCGCGCGGGCGGCGGTCATTTCATTGGTGCAGGCGCAGTAGGCAACGATCGTCCGCGTCTCGCCCGCGAACTGCGCGCCCTTGGCGAGAATCTGGGTGTAGTCGATGTTCACGGCGCCGGGAATGCGGCCCTTGGCAAACGCGCCCGGCTCGCGGACGTCGAGCACGACGACCGCCTTCTGCTCCATCAACACCTTGAGCTCGTCGATCGTGATGCGCGGTACGTTGCGAATCGCCTGGGCTGACGCGGTGACGCCAGCCAGCAGCACAAAAGCGACTAGCGTCTTTGCGAGTTGAGCCATGACTCCCTGAACCTCCGCTGATCGTCGGTCAGCGTGCCGCCCGTGGACTCGAGGGTCACGATCTCGATGCGCGGGTCTTCCTCGAGGGTGATGCTGCCGTTCACGACTTCTCCACTGCGGCGCACGTAGCGCAGCGGCGCCGCGACGCCGGGCTTCTGTTGCGCCAGGGCCTGTTCGAACGCGGCCATCGAGGTCAGGTCCACGCCACCCAGGTTGACGATCTGATCGTCCTGGGCGACCCCTGCCTTGTAGAGCGGCGATTGCATGGGGACCAGCCCGCCGACGCGCAGCGCGCTGCCGCCCGCCTGCAACTGCACCTGGCCGGCAAACGCCTTGCCGGCCGCCCGCTTCCGCATCACCAGTCCGGCGCGCGCGAACAGGCGCGGGAAGTCCACCACCTCGCGCCCTTCGACATACTTGCTGAAGAAGTCGTTGGCAAACCCGCGGTCGCCCGCGACCTTGGCGAGCGATTCCTTCAACCCATCGACGGTGTAGGGTGTGCTCACCTTGCCGGGCTCCTTCTGTCCAGGCCGGCCAAACTGCGTCCAGAGCGATCTCATGTACTGATCGGCCGTCACTTGCGCGTTCGAACGGTCGCGCAGCGACAGGTCCAGGCCCAGCCCGATTACCGACCCGTAGGTGTAATACGAGATGAAGAGGTTCGGAAAGGCCGTGCGATCGATCGAGGCCGCGGCGTCCACGAACGGCGCCATCCGGCTCATCTCGATTGGGCTGCGGAACCGGCGGCCGGGTCCAAGCGTCACGGCGTTGATTGATCCGGCAAGTTCGCCAAGCAACCCATCGAGCGGCAACAGCCCGGCACGATGCAGGATCAGGCTGTCGAAGTAGCTGGTGAAGCCCTCGCCGAGCCAGAGATCGTCGCTCATGTCGGCCTGCTCGAAATCGAACGGCTCGACACCGGCCGAGCGCAGGCGCTCCATGTTCCAGGCGTGGAAGAACTCGTGCGAGACGGTGCCGAGAATGCCCTGCCGCTGTCCGGGGTTGCGCAGCGCCCCGGAGCTGGTCAGCGACGTGCTGTTGCGATGCTCCATGCCATCGCCGCTGGCCCACGGCAGGTACGTGCTCAGGAACGTATAGGTGTTGGTTTCAAACTGCGGCAGCTCGCCAAAGATGGGAATGGTCTCGCGGACGATGAGCTCGACGTCGCGGGCGAAGGCGTCGGCATCGGCCTCGGTGCCGTCGTGGGTCAGGGCAATGCGGAAGTTCGGCGGCGGTCCCGCGCGCTTCTGGCCATCGTCCACCGTGAACTCGCGCAGCGTGAAAGCGCTGAAGTCGGTGGGGCTGTCCATCAGGTAGTGGATGTTCGGCGCGGTGAAGACCAGGGGGTCGGCCGTCGGAAACAGCTGCGTCGCCACCTTCCACGTCTTGCCGGGCGGCTGCACGAACGTCACCCGGGCAGGGCGCTCGAACCAGCCGCGCGCGAACATCAGGGCCGCGGGAATGTTGATGTGGGCGTGCATCGAGTCGATGCCGAGGTAGGTGCCGTCGGTGCGATCACCGAACACCTTGTACGTCACCACCACCGTGCCGTCGTGACCGGCGATGTCCCACTGGTGTGGATCGGGCCGCGCCGCCGCCAGCGGCTGGCCCTTGCCGTTCACCACCGCCACGTCGAACACGTTTTTCGCAAACTCGTGGAGCGCATAGCGGCCGGGTGAGGTGCGCGCCATCCGCACTTGCAGCACGCCGGCCGGCGCTGCGTCGAACTTGACCTCCACCTGCATCCAGCGATGCTCGGGCGACGGGAACGACAGCGTGTATTCAACCGGCGCCTGCGCCCACGCCGCCGAGCTGATCAGGAGGAGGACGACGACTGCGAGAAACCGTTTCGCCATTCCGCTAAGCATGCCACGAACATTGGCCACCGAGGACACAGAGGACACAGAGAGGACAGTCCGGTGGACAGAGGCAGGGTCGCTGGAGGCCGGCCATTCGGGCGGCGTCAGGTCTGATGGCGAGCCGCGACAAAATGAGTCGGCGGTGGCTCTGGATGACTCATTTTTCGCGGCTCGCCATCAGACCCGCGGCGCGAAGCGCCGCCAGCGCCCCGGCCGTGTCCTCTGTGTCTCTGTGTTCTCTGTGGCAAATTCCGTGGACTAGAATCTCAGCCATGAAGAAGCTGTTCGCGGCGTTCGCGTTGCTCATGATCGGCATCCAGCCCGCCGCTCAGTCCGATCCCAAGTCGGCGGCTTTCAGCTGGGTCGACGCGAACGCCCCGGCCCTCAACCGCGTCAACCGCAACATCTGGACGTGGGCCGAAACTGGACTGGAAGAGATCAAGTCATCCGAGGAACTGCAGGCGTTGCTGCGCGCGAATGGCTTTGCCATCGAGGCCGGCGTCGCCGGCATGCCGACCGCGTTCGTGGCCAGCTACGGCACCGGCCGGCCGGTGATTGGCATTCTCGCGGAGTTTGACGCGTTGCCCGGGCTGTCGCAGGACGCCTCGCCCGAGCGCACTAATCGCGCCGGCGCGAGCGCCGGGCATGGCTGCGGCCACAGCGTCTTCGGCACCGCCAGCAGCGGCGGGGCCATCGCCATCAAGCAAGCGCTCGCGTCGGGCGCGATCAAGGGCACCGTCAAGCTGTTCGGCACGCCCGCGGAGGAGACCGGCATCGGCAAGACCTATATGCTGCGCGAAGGCGTGTTCAGGGATGTTGACGCCGTGCTCTCGTGGCACGCCCTCGACCGCACCATGGCGACCTGGGACTACTCGAAAGCAATGGTCTCGGTGAAATTCAAGTTCGAGGGCCTGCCGTCGCATGCCTCGGTATCGCCTCACCAGGGCAAGAGCGCGCTCGATGCGGTCGAGTTGATGAGCGTCGGCGTGAACTACATGCGCGAGCACGTCAAGGAGGACACGCGCATCCACTACGTCATCACCAACGGTGGCGGCCAGCCGAACGTGGTGCCGCCGTCGGCGGAAGTCTGGTACTACCTGCGCGCCAACAAGCACACCGATGTCGAGGAGTCGTTCGTGTGGCTCACCGAAATTGCCCGCGCCGCGGCGGCCATGAGCCGGACGACACTGATCGAAACGCGGGTCGACGCCGACCTGCACGAAGTGCTGCCCAACCGCACGCTGGCTGAGGTCATCCAGAAGAACCTGGAACTGGTGGGACCGCCGAAGTTCGACGACCGTGAACGGGCGTTCGCCCGCGCCACGCAGAAGGACCTGAAGCCGTTGCCCGAGATCGCCTTGTCGGACCGCGTCGAGCCGCTCTCGAACGGCCCGCCGACCCAGGGCGTGCACTCGACCGACGTCGGCGACCTCACCTGGTTCTTCCCGGTGGGCCAGTTCACCGCCGCCACCTATTCGTACGGCGCGCCTGGCCACAGCTGGCAGATCGTCGCCTGCACCGGCACCAGCATCGGCGAGAAGGGAATGCTCGTGGCGGCGAAGACCATTGCCGGTTCGGCCATTGACCTGTATCGCTCGCCCGACCTGCTTCAGCGCGCGCGAGAGGATCTCAAGAAGACCATGGCCGGCCAGAAATACGTGACGCTGATTCCCGAGGGGCAGAAGGCGCCGAAGACCATTCGGTAAGGTCCGCCATTAGGCGACCTACGAGCCGAGCTTGGCGAATTCCTCGTGAGCCTGAACCAGGATCGGGATGTCCTGGTCGGCGTCCTTCCAGAACTCGAAGAGCGCCTCATACCAGCGCCTGGCCTCGGCCCGATTACCGAGCTCCACCGAGGCACGGGCCAGTGACGCCAACGCGAAGCCCTTGGATGCCCCAAGGCTGCGCTGCCAGGTATCTTCGGTCAGGTAGGTCAGGCCCTTCACCGCCGACTCCCAGTCCTTGAGCTCGAGCTGGGCGATGCTCCAGATCGTCACGCTATTGGCGTTGTCAGGGGTGAAGGTGATGGGCTCAAGCAGCGAGATGGCTTCGGCCGGTCGGCCTTCGGCCACTGCCGCCAGGCTGCGAATCGTGCGGACAATTTCGTTGGCCGCATCCGGCACCCCGCCGGGTGGCGTGAACGCCGCCAACACCTTTGGCAGCATGACCCGCGCCTGGCTGGCGTCATGGGTCAGGGCCGCCAACACGACCTGGTCATCGATCGTGCTCTCATTGAGGCGTTCTTCTTCTGCCACAGCTGCGGCGCCGGCCTTGGCGGCGGCGGTCATGCCCACCAGGGCTTTTTCAACCGCCAGGCTCATGAGCACCTCGCCGGTCTGCGCGCGGCGGCTGGCCGCATCCATCCGGGTCTTCCATTCGGCCGCCAGGTTCGAGGCCTCCTGGAACTTGCCGAGAAACAGCGCGGCCTGGATGCGCACGCGCAGGAAGTCGACCTCGTCACGCCGTCCGGCAATGGCTTCCGCTTGTTGATCGGCCAGGGCCATGTCGCCGGTGATCACGCCGAGTGCGTACAGGCTGGCACGTGGTCCCACCGCGTTCTGAATCTGCACGGCGGTCTCGAGAGCCCTGCGCGCGTCGGCAAACCGGCCCAGGCTCAGGTAGGTGTCGCCGAGGTTCTGCCAGGCCACGGGCTGTTCCGGGGCCACCCGAGTGGCGGCTTCCTGGTTGGTCAACGCCTGCTCCGGTTCACCGAGTTGTTTCAACAGCAGCGCCGAGTTGGCCAGAGCGGTGTAGTCGTTGGGATAGGCGCCCAACCACACGCGGTAGACGTCGAGGGCCTTGCGCGGATCGGGCTCGACCGTCGAATAAAAGCGCGCCTCGATGTAATAGCGCTCTACCTCGCTGACCTTGGCCCGGAAATCGTAGGCCTTCGCGGTCATCTTGCGCGCTTCGCTCTGCTGGCCGAGGTTGGAATACACCGTGCCCAGCCGCGCATAGGCCAGGCCGAATTCGGGATCGAGCTCGACGGCACGCAGGAAGAACGGCACCGAATCGAAGTCGCCGGTGGTGCGGCGGGTCTTCAGTCCCTGGCTGTACGCCTTCAGCGCCTCGAGCGACGGCGTCGTTGCCTCTTCGATCTTCGCGTCGTAGCGCTGAATGGAGCCGAGCGACTCGCCCAGCTGTTTGCGGAACACCGACACCGCCCCGCCGAGCGCCGTCAGCACCGTCTCCTTCGAGCTGGCCTGCGCCTGTTCTTCGGCCAGGACGCGACCGGTGACACAATCCTGCGCGCTGAGCGTGACCACGTAGGCGGAGCCGAGCATGGCGATGGTGCCGCCGAGCAACGCCTTGGCGCCGGCGCGCTGGCACACTTCACGGCCGACTTCCGCGGTAATCGCCGTCGTCGGGTCGCGGCTCATCAGCCGCAAGGTCGACTGCACCTGGGCATCGGGCACCACGTTGAGGAACGGCGACTGGCGTAACTGCAACGCGAGCGCCTCGCCCAGGGTGTCGTCGAACATGGCGTCGCCGGTGCGGTTGACCACCGTCGACATCACCACGGTGTCCTTGTCGGTCAGCGCCGGAGTCGTGATCGAGCGGTAGAGCATGAGCCCACCGACCATCGCCACCATCAGAATCGGCGCGCCGATCAGTACCGGCTTGCGCCAGCCGGCCCTGGCCGCCGCCGGTGACGCCGGCGCGGCCACTGGCGTCACGGCGGTGGAAGGTGCGGCCTGCGCCGCGACCGTACCGCTGAAGGCGGCAGTGACACCGGACTCGGCCACCCGCCGCAGCCGCTTCAAATCAGCGCGCAGTTCAGCGGCACTCTGGTAGCGGGTTTCGCGATCCTTCTCCAGCGCCTTGTCGATGATGCGATCGAACTCCGGCGACAATCCCGCCTGGAGTTGCGAGGGTGGGAGCGGCCTCTTCGTCAGCAGCCCCTCGAAGATCGTCGCCACGGTCGTCCCGGGAAACGGCAGCTGGCCGGTGATCATCTCGTAGAGCACGACGCCGGCGGAGAAGACGTCGCTGCGGGCATCGATCTCCTGCCCGCGCGCCTGCTCCGGCGACATGTACGACACCGTCCCAATCGTCGTCCCCATCGTCGTCAGCTGATCGGTGGCGCCGATGGTCGAGTCCAGGTGGTCCTGGCCACGCACCGTCTTGCTGAGCTTGGCGACGCCGAAGTCGAGCACCTTCAGCGTGCCGCGCTTGGTGAGGAACAGGTTCGCGGGCTTGATGTCGCGATGGACGACACCTTGCGTGTGCGCAGCGTCGAGCGCGTCGGCCATCTGCGCGCCGAGCTCCAGCACGTCCTCGAGCGGCATGGCGCCCTTGGCCACTCGATCCTTCAGCGACTGGCCGTCGAGCAGCTCCATGACCATGAACCGCTGGCTGGCTTGCCCTGAGCGAGCGTCGGGTCGGGCCTGGCCCGACTCGTCGCGAGTCGAAGGGTGCTCGCCGATGTCGTAGAGCGTGCAAATGTGCGGATGGTTCAGGCTGGAGACGACGCGCGCTTCGCGCAGAAATCGCTGCACCGCCTCGGCGTTCGCGTTGGCCTCGTCCGGCAGGAACTTGATCGCGACCTTGCGCCCGAGGCGCGTGTCTTCAGCCTCGTAGACGACACCCATGCCGCCCGCCCCGAGGCGCGACAGGATCTTGTAGTGCGAGATGGTTTCGCCGATCACAGGTTCCCCGTCTCCGGCTCGTCAAGGACTTCGCGAATCTTCTTCGCCAGCTGCATGGGCGTGAACGGTTTCTGGAGGAAGGGCTGGCGCTCATCCAGCACGCCGGTCTTCACGATTGCGTCGTCCATGTAGCCAGACATATACAGTACGCGAATCGACGGACGCAGCGCGCGCAGGGCTTCGACCACCGCCGGGCCGCTCATGTCGCCAAGGATAACGTCACAGAGCGCCAGGTCGAAATGGCGCGTGTCGTCACTGCCGAGCACCATCCCGGCCCTGCCCGAGGCCGCCTCGGTCACGGAATACCCCAGCCGCACCAGCAGTTCTTTCGACAGCCGGCGCACGGACGTATCGTCTTCGACCAGCAGGATGTGCTCGGTGCCGTCGGGCATCCGCGCCACCGAGGGATCGACCGCGACCACTGGCGGCGCCTCGGATCGGGGCAAGTAAATGCGGAACGTCGTGCCCAGCCCAAGCTCGCTCGACACCGCGATGTGACCATCGCTCTGCCGGACAATGCCGTAGGCGGTCGACAGGCCGAGGCCGGTGCCCTTGCCGGCGTCCTTGGTGGTGAAATACGGCTCAAAGATGCGGGCGCGCACTTCCGGCGGCATGCCGACGCCGGTGTCGGTGACCGACAGCATCACGAAATTGCCGGGCTTGACGTCTGGGGCATCGGCCAGCGCGGCCTGATCGAGCACGGCATCGGCGGCTTCCACGGTAATGCGGCCGCCCTTGGGCATGGCGTCACGGGCATTCACCACCAGGTTCATCACCACTTGCTCGACCTGGCCCGGGTCCACGCGCACGTGGGGCGAGGCGGCCTTGCCGGTGACCGTGAGCACGATGTCTTCGCCGATCACGCGCCTCAGCATCGGCTCCACCTTGCCGAGCGCGGTATTGAGGTCGATGATCTTCGGCTGCAACACCTGGCGTCGGCTGAACGCGAGCATCTGCTTGGTCAGGTCGGCCGCGCGCATGGCGGCGCGGGCAATCTCTTCGGCATCGGCGCGCCGTTCATCTTTGGGATCGAGCGACGTCAGCACGAGCTCGGTGTAGCCGATGATCGCCGTGAGCAGGTTGTTGAAGTCGTGCGCGATGCCACCGGCCAGCCGCCCGACTGCCTCCATCTTCTGCGA
Organism: Vicinamibacterales bacterium; assembly: GCA_038213735.1. Lineage (GTDB taxonomy): Bacteria > Acidobacteriota > Vicinamibacteria > Vicinamibacterales > UBA2999 > 12-FULL-67-14b. The sequence continues at coordinate 24,054 of JBBQSP010000040.1, forward strand.
GTGGCGCAGCTGCTCTTCGAGCAGCAGCCGCCGCTCGAGCGCATCGTCGCGCTCCGCCATGATGGCGGCCAGCAGGTGACCGCTGAGCGAGCCCAGCGTCAGGAAGACGAACAGCAGGAACTGCGTGTACGGCACCGGAAACGCGGCGAACGGCCCGACCCCCATGCCGGCAACAGCGAGCGCGAAGCCCGCGATCAACGCCACCAGGGTCGCGGCGCCTCGCGGCCCGAAGCGCAGGCCGGCCCAGCCGACCAACGGAAAAAAGATGAATGCAATCGGCACGGCGCGATCGGCGAAGATGCCCCACAGGCCGAACATCAGCTGGAGGCTGAAGAACAGGATCAGGATCAGCCCGACGCCCTCGGCCATGCGCCGCCACGTCCACTCGCGGCTGCGACCCTTCACCCACGCGAAAATCAGCGAGGCCATCAGCGTGGTCCCGAGCCAGTCGCGCAGCATCCAAAGGACCAGCGCGTACAGGAACTCGCCGGGGACGACGCGGCCGGCCATGAAGTTGATGCCGATGACAAACGTCGCGGCGGTCAGCGCGCCGGCCGGACCGGCGACGAGCGACAGAATGATCGGGTCGCGAACGCGTTCGAGCCGCGGATCGAACTTCAGCGCGCGAAGAATCCTGACCGCAATTGCCGGTTGCACCACCTGCGACAACGCGATGAAGACGGCCCATAACAAGGGTTCGTGCCGGACGTTCAGGGCGAACGAGCCCAGTACAATGCCAGGCAGGAACCGGAAGCCCCCCAGGTAGGTGACGGCCACCGCCAGGCCGACCGGCGGCCAGATCGGCGTCAGCGATCGACCATCCACGGCGGACACAAGCACCAGCTCGGCCAGGCCCCAGGCGAGCAAAGCCACGACCAGGTTGAAGACTACGTCGCGGACCAGTGAGTGGGCAGCAAACCAGTCCTGGAGCGCTGCTTGGGGGGACTGCTCGGACACGTGCCATGAAGCCTAACGGCTGAGTGTCACGCACGCAAGCATAGGTAGACGGCGCTTCCCAAGAGATTCTCCCCTGGCAGCCCGCAAGGCCCCTCGTCGCAGGAAACGTCAGCCATCGTGGAAAGCCCCGCTGGTGAGGTGGCGAGTGGCTTAGGGCGGCGGTTTGCTAACGCTGCCGAGGATCAGAGAACGGGCCTAAAATCAACGGCTTCAGGCCAGTTTTTATTCGGTCATTGGTTGGCGTTGGTGCCAGGAAATAGCAATTCTTGACATCACTTGTTATCGGTCCTAGGCTGCAACTGAGGACGGAACGAGCATGAATGTGTCACTCACCCCTGAGCTCGAACGACTCGTGAACGAGAAGGTGGAGAGCGGTCTCTACCAGACGGCCAGCGAAGTCGTGCGTGAGGCATTGCGCCTGCTGAAAGAGCGGGACAACGCGCGCGAACACCTTCGTGCGGACGTGCAGGCTGGGTTCGACGCACTGACTCGGGGCGAAGGGCGCGCCTATGACAAGGCCTCCAGCCGGCAGCTCGCTGAACAGGTCAAGTCGCGCGGGAGAGCCACCCGCGCCAAGAGATCCTGAGATACCGTATCGCCTCTCGCCGCTGGCCGAGCAGGACCTCGACGAGATCTGGTTGTATGTTGCCGAGGAAGCAAGCCCGACTACCGCTGACCGGCTCATCGACGACATTGTCGACCGCTTCGACCTCATGGCGGAACAGCCCCGGGTGGGACGCCTCCGTCCGGAGTTCGGACCCGGCGTTCGCTCCATCAGCGTCGAGAATCACGTCATTTACTACCGGCATGATGGCGAGGTGCAGATCGCCAGAGTTCTTCATGGCAGACGCGATCAGGCTGCCGCGTGGTCTCAGTCCGACTGATAACTCCCGGTTCGCCTCATCGGGTCAGGCCCAACTCGCGCCCGATGATGCTCACCACGAAACTACCGCCAGCGCCACCGCCGGCGAGCAGTGCACAAATGCGGTCTTGGATCGTGTCACCCAGGCCGGCGTTCCCAGCAGCCTTGATTGTGTGCGCGTAGGCCGCCCACACATCGGTGCCCGTGATCTCGTAGCCATACCCTTGCACAAGCCACCGGAGGGCCGTGAGTCCAGCCTCGACGGCAAACGACGGGTTCTTGTCGGCGAAGTCTCTGGCGGCCCGTGTCAGCGTCTTGGGATCGCACGGCGTACGGTTGGCAAGTGCCATCGCCTGATCGAACAGCCGGGCATCCTTTGCTGCGGCGAACCATTTGCCTTCGTCGCCTGGCGTCAGCCGAACAAGGTCTGACAAGACGTCGCCGTGTGTCTTGTCAGGGTATTTCTTCGCCACCGCCCGAAACCAGCCGAGAAAAGTACCGGCTCGGTTTGCGGTGAGGCCGTAGCGAGCATAGGCCTCGTCGACGCGACCTTCCGATAGCAGGATCTGCTCACACAGCCGGTCGATGTCTCGACCGCTGGCCCACGGGCTGCGGCAGCTCTCTGCATAGGCGATGGCTTCGACGTTCCGACCCCGCGCCACCATCGCCTTCACGGCCCAACGTTTGTGCGGCCAAAAAGTGTCGCCCTTCACCAGTTCGATGAGCTCGTCGTATCGCTGCGCGGCGAAGAGTGCGCTCAAGCAGGCGGTCGTACCATGGAAGTAGCCACGCACGTTCTTGTCGGGAGAAAGCGCCAGACGCGTCACGCCGATCAACCGGTCCGCCCACGCAGAGGCGATCTCAATGGAGCCACACAGTTCACCCCAGTAGTCGGAGAGCCGCTCGATGTACGGAATCTGGTCGGCCTCGTGTGCCTCGAAGAGCCGCTCGAGCCAGGCGGCTCTGCTCGTTGCATCGGCCGGCGCGGCGACCAGGATGGGCACGAGCTCCGCAATCGTGTGGTTGACGGCCGTTCCGATCGCGCCCGACGAGCTGTCGACGTTCTCCAAGGCAGGCGAGATTCGTTCCAACAACGCGACCGCGCCCTCGGCCCCGAGAAGCGGATCGATGCGCGCGACCTGCCTGATCTCGGAGAGGGCTTCCTGTAGACGGCCGATCGCTGGCTGGGACTTCCACCCGAAGGCGTGCCGCCGGAATCGGGTCTTGAAGCGCCATGAGTGCCCGCTTGTCTTCGGCATACCCTCCCTCAACCAGCAGCTGTCTGAAGCGAATTTAGGCTTCTTTTCGCTTCACTCGAAGGACTTCAATGGGCCTGTAAGCCAGTGACCAGCTTGCTCTTGACGGGATTCGCGTCGCGCGAGGGGTTGGGTGCTCTCTCCCCGCGCCTTACGCATCAGTTTGCGTGAGCTGATGCACGCGCTGGTGCGATAACCCCAGCAGTCGTGCGGCATCACGAGCGCTCATCTTTAGCCGTCCTCCGCGCAACAGACGTACGGCGTGCCTGGCCGCCAGCGCCGCGCGGCGATCTTCGCGCTCCGCCTTCTTGCGAAGTGTCGCGTAGGTTCGGATCGCTTGCGCGGCCCCCGTCGGAAGCTTGACGTCGTCTACGATCTTGGCCGTACGTGCGTCGTCGACAAACAACTCCATTGCTTCGACGATCCGCCGCCGGGCTTCATCGACCGTGCGGCCCTGGGTGTGGCAGCCACGCAACCCGCGCACCGACGCGACCCACCAACCCGACTCATCTCGTTCGAACGCGACTTTGTAGGTCTTCACCGGTCCTCGCCGCAGATCCTTGGCCGTCATCGACACAGATTACAAGGCAGATCGACAATCTGTCTAGCGACATAGACGAATGTCAGCATCGGGCCGCGGGCCGCGGGCGAATCGTTCCGAAGCAAACCAAGTGGTGGGCACACTCCGGGGCACAGCTGTCGACGTTTGCATATGCGCGGCCATCGGCGACACGCGATTTCCGGCGCATTTGACGACTGGGCCCAGGAATGTGCCCACGCAGTGCTGGCGACCGGCATGTCTCAAACTTCGGAACTTGTTATCCATCATGGGCTTACAGGACACACAACGGTTTTTCATACCGGTGTCACTGCGAGATCACCTCGACGAGAAATATTTGCAGGATCCGCAAGTGCTTACGCCGCGTATACTTAGAGGTCCGCGGCCTGCCCTGAGCGAGTCAGTGCTTCTTGGGGCGAGTCGAAGGGTGAGGTGGCCGAGAGGCTTAAGGCGGCGGTTTGCTAACGCTGCCGAGGATCAGAAAACGGGCCGAAATCTTCATGGTTTCGGCCCGTTTTTTATTGGGCACTTGGTTGGCGTTGGGTGCCGGATGATGGACGTCGGACTGCGTTTGGGCACACTTCTGGGCACAATTGTCGTCCGAATTTTGTAGACAAATATCGGACATACAAACGTTGCGCTTGTCCGAAATATGTGTACAAATATCGGACCATGCTGGATCTCAGACAGGCGGTCGTCGATCGCATCGGAGACGGGCCCCCGGCCCAGGTTTGGACCCCTGTTGACTTTCTCGATCTCGGCAGTCGGGCCGCTGTGGACAAGGTGGTCCAACGTCTCGTCGCCGCCGGCCAACTCCGGCGGATCGACCGCGGCCTCTACGACACACCGCGCCTCAACCGGCTGACGAGGCAGCCGGCGGTCGCCGACTATCGCCAGATCATCGACGCACTTGGACGGCGCGACCAGCTGCGCATGCTGGTCGACGGCATGACCGCGGCGAACGACTTGGGGTTCACCACCGCGGTGCCAGCTCGGGTGGTGATCCATACCGACGCGCGCCGGCGCACGATTCAGTTGGACAACCTGACCATCGCGTTCAAGCAGACGGCGCCAAGCAAACTGTACTGGTCCGGCCGGCCGGCCATGCGGATCGTGCAAGCCCTCCAGTGGCTCAAGGACACGTTGCCCACCGACCGCGATCGCATCGTCGCCCACTTGTCGACGCTCTTGGCCGACGGTCGGCCCGGACGGGATCTCCGCAACGACCTCCGTGCCGGACTGGCCACGCTGCCCGCGTGGATGCAGGATCTCGTGCGAGGGCTGCTGGGCCCGAATGCCGTACGCTCGACCACCGTGGATCGTCGTCGACGGACCGCTCACGGAAGTCTACGGTAGGCGCGGCCATTGATACCTGTATAGGTATAATGGTATAAACGATGGTGCGCGAGGAATCTGCCAACCCGAAACCCGTCGCCTGGATGGGTTCTTCACGCAAGGATTTGAAGACGTTTCCGGAAGACGTTCAGGTGCACGTCGGGTATGCACTGTACGGCGCGCAGTGCGGCGAGGAATACGCGTCCGTGAAGGCGCTGAAAGGCTTCGGTGGCCGGTCAGTGCTGGAAATCGTTGCGCCGCACGAGGGCGACACCTACCGTGCCGTCTACACGGTGAAGTTCGCGGATGCGATTTACGTCCTTCACGCTTTTCAGAAAAAGTCGAAGAGTGGGATTGCGACGCCGAAGACTGAGATGGACTTGATCCGCCGACGGTTGGCGGATGCCGAACGTCTTCACGCACAAAGGCGGAAATGAAAATGGCCAAGAAGCGTCGCACAATCGAGTATGAAGAAAGCAGCGGCAACGTGTTCGCCGATTTGGGTCTGCCAAGCCCGGACCAAGAGCTGCTAAAGGCGAATCTGACGCTGCAGATTTTCCGCGCCATCAACGCGCGGAAGCTGACCCAGGCAAAAGCCGGGAAGATCCTCGGTGTTCCGCAGCCGCATGTCTCGGATCTCATGCGCGGGCGGGCCCGCGCGTTTTCCACCGAGCGCCTGATGCAGTTCCTCGCGGCTCTCGGACACGATGTCGAGATCCGCGTCAAACCGACGCGCAAAGAACACGGCCGAGTGTCTGTGGTCGCCGCGTGAACAGCCAACGGCTTCCAGAAGCGGGCGATGGCTGAGGGGTTGCCGTATCAGACACTGATCGCGAGCTTGCTGCACAAGTACGCGTCCGGCCGACTGAAAGAGGTGTGACCGTCACGGCGGAGGCCCGAAGACCCTCAAGGGATTCGCCGTCGAAGCAGGCTGGGCCCTGCGGCTGAGCGCACGCAAGACAGCATCGAGCACCAGATCGAGTTCCCTTCCCACGTCTTCCGCCAGAAAACGAAGGATGAAGTAGTCGTTCTCCTGAAGCAGCTGGTCCTTGCGGCGATCCCTCCGGTACGCGTCGGGGTCTGCGAGGTGTTGCGCGCCATCCAGTTCGATCGCGACGCGCGCATCGCCGCACAGCAGGTCGACTTCCAGCCGGCTGTGGCCGTCGAATGGAATTGGGAGCGCGACGTTGAGACGAAATCGCCCCTTGGTGTCCGGGAGCGTCTCGAGCCGCCTGAAAATGAATGCCCCCGTCGCACTTCGCGCTCGATCCACACCATCGGCGTCCTCGGGGAACGCTCGAGCCGCGTGGACGAACAGGCTCGCCAGCGGCGTATCGACTCCGTCTCGGACCAGTCGGCGGACACTGCCTGAATAGTCACGCTTCCAGACCGGATCGGATGGCAAGACGATGTCGGACGGCCATCCAGGAATCGCGCTGGCCGGCAAGAGGACCGTATAGCCGACGGCCTCATAGCCGCGGCAGCGGCGGTCGAACATGCGCGCCAGCATGGGGACGTTGAGATCCGCGTAGTCATAGATCCGGACCTCGCGCTTGCTGTCGTACAGCCGGTGCAGGCGGCCGGCGTATTGCGCGATGGTGCCGCGCCACGAGACCGGCAGTGTCAGGAACAGCGTGTCCAGCCGAGGGTCGTCAAATCCCTCGCCCACGTACTTGCCCGTTGCCAGGATGACCCTGACCTCGTCCCGGGGAATGGCCGCCAGCCGCTCGCTGAGCGCCTGTCGTTGCTTCTTGCCCATGCCCGCGCGCAGCACGATCAGATGTCGAACGCTCTGGACGAGCTCCCGCTCGAGGCGGTCGAGATGGTCGTTGCGCTCCGTGAGCACGAGCGGCGAGCGCCCCGCGTTGACCGACTCGAGGACGTCCGCGCAGATGCGCTGGTTGCGAGCGTCATCGTCCACCAACTCTTGATACAGCGTCTGGAACTCCACGCGCTTGTCCGCATCGGGAGGGCGGACCGGCTGAAACGACGTGGGCTGAACGAGCGCGAAATGTTCAAACGGTCGAGAAGCCGCTTGCACTCGCGCATTCACGCGGTGCCGGACCGGCCCGCACTGCATGAAGATGATCGGGTGGTGCCCGTCTTTCCGCGCAACGGTGGCAGACAGCCCGAGCACGAACCGTGCCTTCGCCTGTCGGGCCACCTGTTCGAAGCTGTGGGCTGACAGGTGATGGCACTCGTCCACGATCAGGTGACCGTAGCCGGCCACCCGATCATCGACGACGCCCTTCTTGACCAGGCTCTGAATGACCGCGACGTCCACTAGCCCGGTCGGCGTGTTGCGACCGCCCCCGATGCGTCCAATCGACTTGTCAGGGAGGCCGAGAAATGCCGAGAGGCGCTCGACCCATTGATCGAGGAGCTGGCGACGATGAACCAGCACGAGCGTACTGACGCCGCGCTGCGCGATCAGCCATGCGCCCACGACCGTCTTGCCGAATGCGGTGGTGGCCGCCAGCACGCCGGTGTCGTGAGCGAGGAGCGCGTCTGCCGCAACCTGCTGATCGCGACGCAGTTCCCCTTGGAAGGTCAGATCCAGCGGGCGACCGTCGTGGCGTTCGTCTCGCACTGTCGGGCGAATCCCGAGGCCGGCGAGCGTCTGGCGCATCTCGTCGAGACAGCCCCGTGGAAGACCGATGTGATGCGGATGGTCCTCGGCGCAGGCGATGACGCGCGGTTTGTCGTACGTCGACAGCCGCATCGACTGCGCCTTGTAGAACTCCGGATTCTGAAACGCCGCCAGTTGGAGCAGGCGGTTCCGCAGTCCGGCGTTAAGCCCCTCCTTGCCGACATAGATCTGGTTACCGAGGACCAACTCCAGCGTTGGTGGGAGGTCGCCAGCGAGCGGTGCCTCGCGAGGCCGACGGGACGGCGCCAGGGTCCACGGTTCGTCATCGCCGTCTTCCCGTGGCGGCAGCCGAACGCCGAGAATGCGCCCGCGGCGCTCGGCCTCCTGCACGAGGTGTTCGACCTGCGAGCGTCCGACCTTTCGGATGCGCGCCAGGAACGCCCACTGGTCGGCCCATGGCACGAAACGCTGGTCGAGAAATGCGCTGTGCCCGCGCTCGCGCGGCCCTTTTTGCAGGGGCAGGGCGATGAGATTGCCGAATCCGCCCTGCGGCAACGTGTCTTGATTGGGAAACAGCCGATCGTACGAATCGAGCCCGACGTCGGGGCGTTCCTCCATGGTCTCGGTCAACAGGTGCGAACCGAGCCGCCGCGCGAGCGCCGCCGGAATCGCCTGGTCGAAGAAGATCCAGACATGCCCGCCGCGCCCCGACCGTGAGCGCTCCAGTGCGGCATCGAGGTCGAGGCGCCGACACGTCTCCAGAAATGCCGTGGCGTCGTTCTGCCAGTCTGCCTTGTCGAAGTCGGCGGCCAGGAAGTAGCACGACTCGTTCAGGAGCAATGGATAAACGCCAGCCACGAACGGCAGGCGGTGCTCATCCTCGCCCGAGAGGTGCCAGCGAATGACGTCGTCGGTCACCGGCAAAAACCGGCGGTGTTGACATACAGCGCACTTGATCCGCGGCTTCTCGCAGATGCCGCGAACCCACTCGTTCGAGCACGCCGGCGCGTATCCCGCTTTGCCAGTCTTGCGGCTCTCGAAGCGGCGCGGGTAGACGTCGTCGCGGCCGCGAAACAGCGACCGAAAGAGGTGAATCTTCGACTCGGCCGAAGACTGCTGGTTTACGACGGGCGATGTTCCGTCCATGGGCATGTGACCAGGGATCAGCGTCCACGCAGGCGCTTGACCGCATGAGTATAGGGCTAGAGACGGATGCACCTCCGCTGGCAGTACTGGCATCGACGGGTCTGTCCAGTCTGGCCCGACCACTGAAGCAAATTCAGGCCCCTTTTCGCTTCACGCGCAGAACCTCGATAGACCTGCAAACCATAGAACAGCCGGTGCTTGACAGGATTCAGCTAGTGGGAGGGGTCGGGCGTTCGCGCCCTCGGGTCTGACGCCTCCGTTTGCGTGAGTTGACGCACGCGCTGGTGCGACAGCCCGCGCATGTGCGGCATCGCGAGCACGACCCCAGTCGAACGTTTAGCGTTGTCTTCCATCATGGCCGTACGTGCATCGTCGACGAACAGTTCCAGCGCCTCGCGGATCCGGCGCCGAGCTTTGTCAACGGTACGCCCTGCGTGTGGCATCCACCCCCAGGGCACGGAAGCCGCACGCCAGAGGATTCGTCTTCCGGGTGGGGCCACGCCGATTAGTGAGCGATCGGGCAACGGAAGGCAGTGGGCACAATTCAAGGCACAGAATTGGTGACCGGCGTCGACGGCAAGCTTTCGAGCATGGAGAGACGGCCGGATTTACCCGCGCATGTGCGGTCGAAACTGACTGTGCCCAAAACTGTGCCCACTCGAGCACGGAAAACACGTCGATTTCCTCAGTATTTTCGACGAAGGCGGATCTCTAAACACCGCCGCCTTCATCGGCGCCAAAGCACGATCATGCAAGTGCTGTCTTCACGTATACTTACCGTCTACGGTGAGGTGGCCGAGAGGCTTAAGGCGGCGGTTTGCTAAACCGTTGTAGGGATTTAAACCCCTACCCAGGGTTCGAATCCCTGCCTCACCGCCATCATTCGGCCTGCGGCCTCATTCGGCGGTTCCGCAGGTCTTCGGGCTCAATGGGCCACCGGCTTCGCCTCGGCCCCCAGTGCGAATCCCACCTGGACAACCGCCATCGTTCGGGGGCGTCATTCCGGTCACATGGGTGACAGGTCATTCCGGAGACATGGCTAACACTTTCTGAGCGCGATCGTGGGCACAAGGCCAGTCGCCGGCTGCCGCGCCGCTCAGGACGGGATGCGCGTCCCCCTGAGGCTGGCCACGGTGGCGGTGGCGAGCAGGTGCTCGAGCACCAACGGGTCTGCCGGTTTCGTCAGGTGTGTATCGAACCCAGCCTCGACCGCCCTCTGCCGGTCGCGTTCCTGTCCCCAACCCGTGATTGCAACGATGACGGCGTTCTTCCCAAACGGCTCATTGCGCATCCTCCTGCACGTCTCGTAGCCGTCCATCTCGGGCATGCCCACGTCGAGGAAGATCAGGTCTGGCGCAAAGGCGGCCGCACGTTGAATACCACTCAGTCCGTTCGTCGCCGTTTCGGCTTCCCCGCCGAGCGCGCGCACGAGCGAGGCCAGGGTCTCGGCGGCGTCGACGTTATCGTCCACAACCAGGGCCCTCCTCTTGATCGGCGAACGATTGACCGCCGATCGCCGCGGGGTCGGGAGGTCGAGACCACCGCTGTAGACCGGCAGACGCACCGTGAACGTGCTGCCACGACCCGGTCCATCGCTTCTGGCGTCGAGCCAGCCGTCGTGCATCTCGACAATCCGGCGCGCCAGCGCGAGCCCGATGCCGAGACCGGCCTGCGGACGATCGCTGCGGCGCTCACCCTGGGTGAAGAGATCGAACACCCGCACGAGCAAGTCCTCGGAGATACCAATCCCGGTGTCGGTGACCGACAGCGTCAGTTGACCAGCGCTCGTCCCCTCGGTCGCCACCTCAGCGCACACCACGATCCGTCCGCCGGTGTCGGTAAACTTCGCCGCGTTATTCAGCAGGTTTGAGAGCACCTGCACCAACCTCGTGGGGTCGACAAACAGCAGGCACGGCTGCTCGGGCAGGTGAACCTCGAGTTCGACGCCCGCGGCATCGATGGCGGCGCGATTCGCCTCGACCGCGCCGCTGACGAGGTCCGCCAGCTGCGCCAGCTGTTTCTGCAGATGAATCTTGCCGGACGTGATGCGCGAGACGTCGAGCAGATCGTCGATCAGCCGGACCATGTGCCCGACCTGCCGCTCCATCATCGCGCGAACCTGCTCCACCGCTTCAGGGGAATCGCCGGCCAGGCGCACCAGCTGCAGCCCGGTCCGAATCGGTGCCAGCGGATTGCGAAGCTCGTGAGCCAACATTGCCAGGAACTCGTCCTTCCGTCGATCGGCCTCCCTCAGCCGCCCCTCGCTCTCGCGCAGCAACACCTGGGTCCAGTTGCGTTCAGTAATGTCCAGGGCCACTCCGGAGACGCCGACGATCGCGCCGCGGTCGTCGCGGCGCGGCTCAACCATCAGGTCGTAGCTTCGCGATCCGGTTGGCAGCGTGATGGTGATTTCCTCCCGCCGGCCGACCCCAGTGTCGAGCACCGACTGCTTGATCCGAGAGAGACGTTCGCCCTCGCCCGGCGGCAACAGCTCATCGTCGGTCTTGCCAATGTTGTAATCGGGAAACTCCGGATGCTGCGGGAACACCCAGCGATAGCGAAGGTCGCGATCCTGCTCGTACAGGGTGAGCGCAGTGTTGCTCGCCGCCAGCGATCGGAATCGCTCTTCGCTGGCCCGAACGGCGTCCTCCGCCTGTTTGCGTGCCGTGAGATCGCGGACGAAACCCGTGAACTTTGGCGGCCCGTCATCAGAGATCCTGATAATTGCGACTTCAATCGGAAATTCGTGACCATCGGCGTGAAAGCCACGCGTCTCCACGCGTCGATTCAGCATGGGACCATCGCCGGTAGCGAGGTGCCGGGCCAGGCCCACGCGATGCTGATCACGCAGGTCAGGTGGGATAAGAAGGTCGGCCAGCTCGCGGCCGATCGCGTCGTGCTGCCGGTAACCGAACGCGCGTTCCGCGGCCGGATTGAAGCTGGTAATCACGCCACGATGATCCATGGCAATCACCGCATCGAGCGCGGAGTCCAGAATGGCGCGCGTGTGTTTCTGTTCGTCGAGCATGGCGCGCTCGACGCGCTTGCGGCCGATGAACTGGCCGATCTGATTGCCGACGGTTGACATCGTGTCGAGCAGGTCAGGATCCGGTGCTGCCACGCGATGGGTGAAGAACTCGACCACGCCCAGCACCTCTCCGCCAAGGCGGATCGGAAAACAGAACGCGCCGTGCACCCCAGCCTCCTTCGCCGCGGACACTCGCTTGAAATTCCGGTCTTCAACCACGTCTTCGATCCAGACGGCCTGGCGCGAAGTCCATACCCGCCCAGGAAGGCCGGCCCCTGGCGGAAACAGCGTTTGCCTGGTCGCCTCTTCGAAAGCCGCAGCGCGCGTCGAGTCGTAGCTCCACACGGCGTGGCAGCGAAGTTGATCGACTTCCTCATCGACGAGCCACAGCGCACCGATCTGCCAACCGAGGTGTTGGCAGATGGTCTGAAGAATGGCCAGGGCCGCGCGCGGCAGGTCGCCGGCATCGGCCAGCACCTCTCCGACCACGTGTGCCGCACCGCGGCGCCGCTGACCGGTCAGCCGCTCTGCCATCGCCGCCGCGAGCAGCAGCCCGGTACTGGACAACACCGCCATGAACGCCGGCAGAAGAAGCAGGCCTTCATGAATCTGTGGCGAAGCAAACGGACCCGTGCCAAGGACGGTGTTGACGATGGTGACGGCGGAAATGGCCAGCACCACCAGCGCAGTCGCCGGTTGACCGAACCGGACCGCGGCGACAATGACCAACGGAAACAGAATGTAGTGAAACGGACGCTGGCCGAACGTCGGCGCCCCAATCCCGCCGAAGACCAACTCGGCGACCGTGATACTCACGAGCACGAGCAGCGCGGTGGCCGCCCAGGGCCGCCGCACGCGGACCCGCATGGCACGCACTGCCGTGAGCAGTACCGGAGCCACCACCAGGGCTCCGAGCACATCGCCAAGCCACCACGCGAGCCACAACTCCGAAAACCGAGGCCACGCTTGAACTGAAGCCACACACAGAGTTGTCACGCCGATGGTGGCACTGACGGTCGTCGCCAGCAACGCACCCAGGATGATGAATCGTGAGGTGTCGGCGAGGCGGCGAAGGCCGGGATCAAACGGCGCTCGCCGCAGCATCCACACCGCGGCGACGGCTTCGAGCGTGTTGCCCGCAGCGATCACCGCGGCCGTCCAGAGTGGCGCTCCGCTGCCGCTATTGGCGATGAATGCGCCCAGCCAGATGGCAGGCCACAGCCGGCCACCCCAGAGCAACAGGGCGGCAATTGCGATCCCGGTTGGCGCCCACACGGTGGTGACCTGTTCAGCCAGGAAGGCAACTTGAAATCCCAGCCGGGCCGAGAGGGCGTAGGCGGCGGTGATACCGGCAGCAATGGGAAGGAGCCGCCGCGCGTTGTGAAAATCAGTTACAGGCACCACGTTCGCTCGACCGCCTCAGAGTTTAGTTCACGACCGGAGGCCGCAAGCTCGACGATTCCGCCGCGATCCTCGCTCCGGTCGTCGCATCGCGGACTGGCATCAAGGTTAGAATTCGACATGCCCTGGTTGCTGGCCGCCGCGTGGTTGTTTCTGTGCGGCAGCGGCGAGGCCCTCGCCCAGCCCGGAGCCACCGGTCCGATTGCCACCCTCAACGCCGAAGCGAAAGAGTTCAGCGACACCGACCCCGCGCGCTCACTCGCGGCCGCCCAGAAGGCCCAAGCGGCGGCGCGCGCGGCCAGCGACGTGCGCGGCGAGGCCGAAGCGCTCAACTACGTGGCCTACGGCTACCGCAGCCAGAGCCTGCTCGACCCGGCCCGGCATGCGGCGCTTGAATCGGTGCGGCTGTACACCCTGGCCGGCGACGATTGGGGCCAGTCGCAGGGCTACAACACGCTCGGCCTGATCGAGGCCGACAATGCAAAGTATCCGGAGTCGCTGGAGTACCACCTGAAGGCCCTCGCCATTCGCGAGCGGACCGGCGACAAGGAAGGCCTGGCCTATTCCAACAACAACCTGGGCAACGTGCACCGCAACATGCGCGAGTACGACAAGGCGCTGGCCCGCCACCAGCAGGGCCTCGCCCTGAAGATCGAACTGAGGATGAAGTCGAGCGAGGCGTTCTCGCACCAGAACATCGGCCTGGTCCACTACGAGATGGGCAATTACGCCGCGGCGCTCTCGGCCTACCAGCGGGCGCTCGCCATTCGCGAAGAGCTGGGCGATCGCCGCGCGATGGGCGTGTCGCTGAACGCGATCGCCCAGGTGGAAGCGCAGACCAACCCGGCAGCGGCGCTCGTGACCTACCAGCGGGCACTGGCCCTGCGGCGCGAGAACAGCGACACCCGCGGCGAGATGGCGACCGAGTTCAATCTCGGCGAGCTCCATCGCAAGTTGAAGAACCTGCCGCTGGCCATGGCCGCCTACCAGCGCGCGCTCGCGATCGGGTTGCGCATCGATGCGCCGCTGATGCAGTCGAACCTGCTCAAGGCAATGGCCGAAACCGAAGCTGAACGGGGCGACCACCGCGCCGCCTACCAGCACCAAGTTCAGTACAATGCGGCGCGCGAACGGATGTTCAGCGTTGAGAACGCCTCGCGCTTCCAGCGTCTGCAAGTCGCGCAGGAGGCCGAGCGCCAGCAGCACCAGATCCAGTTGCTCGAGCAGCAGGGGCGCGTGCGCGATGCCGAGTTGGCACGAACACAGATTGAACGCCTGGCGCTTGGCGCCATCGCCGGCCTGGTGATCGTCAGCCTGGGCCTGCTCTACGCGCGCTACCGGTTGAAGCACGAATCGGAAGCCCGCTTCCGCGCGCAGGCTGAAACGCTGGCCGAGGCGCTGGAGCGTGTCCACACGCTGAAGGGCATGCTGCCAATTTGCGCGTGGTGCAAGAAGATCCGCGACGACCAGGGCTATTGGACGCAGGTCGAAGCCTACGTCTCGAGTCGCAGCGCGGCAGAGTTCACGCACAGCATCTGCCCGGCGTGCGCCGACGACACCCTCAACCCCAGGTCGCCCGGTGAGGTCGTCGCGCCCCGGCTGCAGACGACCAAGCCGCAGCGCGCCTGAGTGAGAGTCGCCTCAGAATTCGAACGCAGACATCGATACTCGACCAAAAGTCGACCCGGTTCAGTCGAAATACGCATCTACGTGCATCAGTCCTGAGCTGTACCCGGAATAGGTCATTCCGAGCCGTCGATTCCATATATTCTCCCCTTCTCAGCTGATCCGTAGGACTCGTCCCCTATTGAGCCCAATGGCCGCACCGTCGAACCTGTGTTTTCCGCCGGTAATGCGATGACCCATCGCTGGCTCGACGATCTGACGGTTAGCGAGGAAACGTCACTGTCGCTCCTCGTCCGGGCGAAGCAGGGTGACTCGGTGGCCCTCGAAGCGCTCATGGGAAGGTATCTCATCCGGCTGCAACGCTGGGCGTCAGGCCGGGTACCCTCGCGCGCGCGCGCACTGCTCGACACCGACGATGTGGTCCAGGATGCGCTGCTCAATACCCTCAGGCGCCTCGATCACTTTCAACCCCGTCACGACGGCGCGCTTCTCGCTTACCTGCGTGAGGCAGTCGCCAATCGCATCAGAAACGAGGTGCGACGTGTCGTGCCGGATATCGACGCAGTGGAACCCGACAGTTTGGCCTCCGGTCTCCCGTCGCCGCTTGAAACGGCCCTGAGCCGGCAGGCGATTGACCGCTACGAACGAGCTCTCTCGCAACTGAGTGACGACGACCGTGCGGCCATCGTCGGGCGATTCGAGATGAGCTTTTCGTATGACGCCCTCGCGCGAGCCATGAATCGCACAACCGCAGACGCGGCGCGGAAGCTCACCGAGCGTGCCCTTCGCCGACTCCTCGCGCTCATGAACAGCAATGGCGCCTGACGAGGACGACGAGCGCGCGATTCAGGCCTTGCTCGACGGGCGGGCGCTTCCAGGGCCGTCAAACGATGCGCCCGGCAGCACGCCACCCGACGCTGTCCGCGTCATCGACGCGCTCGCGAGGGCCCATCGAATCGCAATCCTGGGCAGTGACGTCTTCCCGGACCGGCAGGACCAGACTCGCTGGGGCCACTTCGAAATCCGTGACGAACTCGGGCGCGGCGCCAGCGCCACCGTCTATCGCGCCCGGGATACGCGGCTGGCCCGGGAGGTCGCGCTGAAGTTGTTCGCGCCCGACGCAGGTGAAGGTGATACGGCGCTCGACGAAGGCCGGCTCCTCGCCCGTCTTAATCATCCGCACATCGTCAAAGTTTTCGGAACCGACCGCCGCGACGGCTGTGCGGGCATCTGGATGGAGTTGCTCGAGGGCGACACGCTTGACGGGCTTCTGGCGCGCGACGGCGTCTTTGGCGCGGAGGAGACGCTCCTGATTGGCCTGGACCTGGCGCGCGCCCTGTCCGCGGTGCACGCCGCGGGTCTTCTGCATCGGGACGTCAAGTCGAGAAATGTGCTGCGCGAGCGCGGGGGACGCATTGTGCTGATGGATCTCGGCGCCGGACGGACGGCCGAACACCCTCACAAGAGCGGTGACGCAACGGGCACGCCGATGTACATGGCTCCCGAAGTGCTCGCTGGTGGCGCGGCGACGGTGCAGAGCGACTTGTACTGTTTGGGCGTGCTGCTCTACCGGCTGCTCGCCGGGGCGTTTCCTGTCGGCGCGCGAGATCTCGCCGGGCTTCGCGCGGCGCATGCGTCCGAAGAGCGTCAAGCTCTCAAGGCATTCCGCCCGGAACTTCCAGCCACTATCACCGGAACCATCGAGCGCTGTTGCCATCCGAATCCAGGCGCCCGGTATGACAGTGCGATCGAGCTCGAGACAGCTCTGACGGAAGCACTCACGACGACTCTCGGGCGAACGACGTCGGTGGCTTCGCCTCCCCGTCGCCTCTGGCGGCGATGGCGACGGCCCATCTCGATTGCAACGGCGGTGGTGGCGGTCACAGTAATGACCACGTTGAGCGTGTGGGACACCAATGCCATCCGCGACGCGCGCCGGCGACTCGGCATGGTCGTGCCACCACGCAGCACTCTGTATCTGTCGATGACCGCTGGCATGGGTGTCGTCCGTGGTCGCAACCTGTCAGTCCACCCCAACCCCGCGAGTGCCTCTCGCATCGCGGTGTCGTGGGACCTTGGCGTGTTGACGATGCCTGGCACACCTCCCTGGACGACCGGCGGCCATTTTCAACTCGACGGCACGCCGGCTGCGTCGTTGCCGATCGTGAACGAAGACCTCTGCTGCTTCATGGACGGGGCGACGGATGGCGAGTTCAATTACTCGGCGCGGCAGGATTCGACACTGCTCGAACCCGCCGGGTCGCGTCCGCTCGCGCCTCCGATGTTGTACCGGTTCAATCGCGACTGGTCGAACCCACGTCACTTCTTCGCCCTCCGATCCGACGGCGGATACATGGGGGTGGCCTATTCGGCCCACTCGCAGTCGTTCTGGCTCACGAGAAAGTCGGGCAGCTCGACGGTCATCGAAGAGTGGAGCCGTGACGGGAAGCTGCTGGCAACACCAGTGGTGATGCCCGCCGTTTTGCAGGGACTTGCAGTCGATCCATTGGATGACACGCTCTGGGTCGTGCGGGAGCAACCTAATGCCGCCAACATTCGCCTCGAAAATTTTGACCCGACCGGTCGCCATCTGACCGCGATTGAGGTGCCAAAGCCTTCTTCGACTCTCGTCGCTCTCGGCGCAGAGTTCGAATGGACGGAACGCCGCAAATGACCGGATCCGGTTCCAGTTCCGATGAATCCGTTCGCCTCGACGAATGGATCTCGAGGCATGGCCCGATGTGGCCGGCGGTGGCGCTCGTGATGATCCTCGACGCTTGCGCGACCGCGAGCCGGCTGGACGCCCGAATGCTCCGCGCGGCGATCGGGTCATTGAATGCCGCGGGCGTCACCCGACAGTCGGGTGCCTGGACCTGGGTTCCGGCCCTCATGGAAGCTGACGCTCGCGCCGTCAGCGATCACGAGATTATCGAGCGGCTTGGTGCCATCCTGTTGTTCGCCCTCTCCGGCGAGGCCCGGGTCGATCTGTTTTCGACCGAGCCGGCCTGGCGAACCATGCTTCGGGCATCCCGGCCCGAGCTGTCAACCGCAATCGTCGATCTGACGCTCGGGGCACTGTCGGTGCGGCGCCGGCGGAGCATGACACTCGAAGACTTTGCGCGCGAAGTGCGTCAGGCGCTCGGCGTAGAGCGTCAGCCGGAGCCTCGGATACGCCGGATGACATTGGCCGCAGGCGCGGTCATCGCGGCGGCGCTGTTCGCCGGGGGCGCCTGGTGGTCATTGACTGAAGGTCGCGATCGCGTCGGCACGAACGGTCTGACAACGCGGGAAACCATTCGTCAGGACATCGTCTACGAGTTCGCAACAACCAGCGCGATGATCGAGGAGCACACGATCGCGATCGGACTGTACGACTTGTGGGGCCTCTTGTGGCGGGCACGACACTCGCCGGACGATCCGCGGGTGATCTGGGCGCTGGCCCACGGCGCATGGGTCCGAACCCTCGCCGGCGACCAGCTCACGACTGAGCAGTTGCTCGGCGACGCGCCTGATTGGCTGTCGCGAGAACTGGGCGACCAACACCCGTACACACGGGCTGCCCGATTGGCGCTCGCGGGCACCCTTGCCGCCCGCGGCGCCAATCTGGAAGCGGCAGTGCTTCGTGAACGAACACAACGCGCGATGCGCACTCTATTTCAACCTGCCGCGACCGATGATGACTTATTGCCTGGCATTCCTGCGCCACCGGGCGTCATCGCGCATGTCAGCCCGAACGCGCCGGAGCGAGAGGGTTTCCGCGAGCAGCGCAGTGGCGGATACATCGCGCCATTGACGAGCATCCAGAGGCTGATCGCCGGGCGCGACGGATGGCGCCTTCACCTGCTCGCGACCGGCGCGTGCCGAACGTCTGTGGTGGTCGGCAACGTGCCACGGCGCATCACAGTCGATATTCTGCGAAGCTCCGACAACCGCTGGCAGGTGCGGATAGAAGGAGCGACTTCGGCAGCAACACTGGTTGGTGTACCAGCCGATGGCCTGCACGTCTCGCTGGTCGCAGACAAGGCCGGCACGCTGGTCGTAAGAAGTGGCAAGGAGAGCAGGCTCCTGGCGATCGACGAAGAAGGCGATCCGGCGGATCAGCCGTATGCGCTCACATTTGAGGGTAGGCCCTCGACTGCGTCCGATACCGGCCCGGTGGCCAGTGGATGCGCGGTCGTGTGGCTCGAGATTCCTTTTCCGTACCAGCCGGGCGCAAAAGTCACCGCTCGCCCGGTTTCGCCGTAGCCTTCGACAACACGCCCACCCTCTCTTTCCCGCTTTCTCACAGTTTGTTCCGGGTGCTCGTCCGGTTTTCTGTCCCTCGGTGTTGTACCGGTTGAGGAAGAGGTGGCTATGCGAGCGTTTAAATGGTTCGTCGTCCTGATTGTGGTGGCGTGGGCGGGATCGCCGTTGACCGTGACGCCCCGCGCGCAGGGTCCGATTGCGGCGTTTCACGCCATTGGCGATCTGCCGGGCGGCGGGTTTACGACTTGGATCAAAGATGCCACGCGATCGGGTGGCGTGATCCACGCCGTCGGCGGCGCGGTGGCGCGTGTCACGTGTCCCACTGGTGCGCCATGCGCGAGCACGGACACCGGTATTCTCTGGCGGTCTGACGGGAGCGCACTCCGGGTGTTGCCTGACGTCGTATCCACCTCGTTCAATCCGCCTGTGACCGCGTCCGCTATCACTCCTGACGGTGCCTATATCGCGAGCACGGCACGAGACCTCAATACCAGCACAACCCCAGCATCGTCTATCCTTCGGGCCGTCCGCGTGGAGACGAACTCGCTGACAAACCTTAACCTCAGTGCTTTTTCTCCCCCGCTGACTATCTCTGCAGGGGCTGTGGCGATCTCCACCAGCGGTTCGATTCTCTATGGCCGCAGGTCTGGTCGCGGGATTCGGTTCGACACGTCCGACAGCACGAACGTCCTCATCCCGTTGGTCTGTCCCGGCGTGAATCTGCAATGTCCAGGGACGGCTGATAACTTCAACCCGGTCGCGGAACGGGGGAGCTCAGCTGACGGCAGCGTGGCGGTGGGGTCGAGCTTCAACACCACCACATCCAACCAAAGGCATAAAGCCTACCGTTATGTCCACGATTCGGGCGTCACCGCCATCCCGCTCCTCCCCGGCGGCTCCTTTAATGATGCGTTGGCGGTGTCGCCGGCTGGCGACCTCGTTCTCGTAACGGGGAATAGCGCAGAGAATCCCAACGGCGAGGCGTATCTCTACAGCGCCAGCACGGGAGAGATTCAACGACTCGGGTCGCCAAACGCAGCTTGGCGTCCAGGCCCACGTGCCACAATCCCGGGGGGGATGACGGCCGACGGATCGGTCATAGCCATGACCTTCTCCGGTAACGATGGCCAATACGCATACTTTCGCAACTCGCACGGATGGTTCCACCTCACAAGCGCGCTTGGCGCCAACGGCGTCGACATCGCAGCGGACGGGTGGAACCTGGAGACCCTTCAGATCCAAGGGATGTCATCCGATGGTACGCTCGTCTTCGGCTCGGGCGAGCACAACGGCAACACCGACGGATTCGTCGCCGAATTTGCGCCCGGTACGCTCGCCTCGTTCAATCCGCAGGCCACCCCGCCGGTGAGCACCGCCGTGGTGGGTGTCTGGACTTTTGTGGACGCTGGCGATCCCGCTCCCACTGATCCCGACCACGTCGTCGTCTTCACCGCCGACGGCGTCTATTACCACATCGAAGGAGAGCCCGGAGAGCCACTGGCCGGCTTCGAGCGTGGCCTCTACACCTTCAACGGCAGCGAGGTGGCCATCACCACCTTGTTCGATACCAACGGATCGACCGGGATGTCATCTGATTCGGGTGTGACATACCAGGGTGTCATCGTCAGCGGGGATACCTTGATAGTAGATGGCCAGGTTCAGGCGCATCGAATTTCCGGCAGCCCAGGCTCCATCGTCGGCGGATGGGTGGGGGGCAATCCGACCGAGGCTCACAACTCTTTTCTTTTAGCGTTTGCCCAAAACAAGTATTTCGCAGTTATTGACTTCTCCGATGGCAGCCAATCGGAGGTGGGCACTTACACGTGGAATCCGCTCAGTCATGAGCTGATTGCGACCGTCGGGGGTGTGGTTGACACCGGGAACTTTGTCACGCCCTCAGCCGATGGGCTCGGCCTTCACGTCCTCGGCGATGACGGTGATGAGTTCGACCTCGCCCGTATCATCGACCCGGCGACGATTCCCGCGATCACCAACCCGCAGTTGTCCGCCAGCGGCGTCGCTGGGCAGGCGTTCAACTACGGCGTGACGGCGACCAACGTCGCTACCTTCGATGCGACGGGCTTGCCCGACGGGCTGTCCATCAACTCGAGCACCGGCCAGATCAGCGGCACGCCAGCTATCGGCGGACAGTTCGCCGTCACTATCTCGGCCACCAGCGCGAGGTAGTGTCTTGAGTCTGGTGGAAAAGTAGAAATCGCGTCATCATCCAGCGCAGTTTCAACCCAACTGACGCGCCCGCTTGGCGGCGGGTGCCGGAGGATGACGCGATGGCAAAGGATAGCAGGAACGGATCGATCGGTG
>JBBQSP010000041.1:0-43877 GCA_038213735.1 Vicinamibacterales bacterium
GAAGAACTTCGTCAGCAGTACACCCTGGGGTTCTATCCGCAGAACGCCGGCGACAAAACCTATCGCCGCCTGAGGGTCATGACGAGGCATCCGGATCACCGCGTTCGCACCCGCGCCGGATATCTGACAGTCAATCCGAAGTAAGCCCACGAAAACCTTGCGGCAACCGGCCCATCTGTCCTACGATGGGGGTTCTTCTCTTCGCGAGAAGTCCTGCCTGTATTCCTCGGTAGCTCAATGGCAGAGCATCCGGCTGTTAACCGGAGGGTTGCTGGTTCGAGTCCAGCCCGAGGAGCCACTTCATCCGCCTTCATTCGTGGCTCTCGGACTGTCCGTCGGGCTCAATCGCGAACGAGCTTGGCTCGTTCACGACAGTGCGAGTCCAGCCCGAGGAGCAAAATGCATTAACAATTTCTCGAGTATTTTTCAGCAGACCCATTTTCTGGCCCGCGTAACTACAACGGTAACTACGCGTAGTTACCGAGGTGGCGATTTCGACCATCTGGCGAGCATCCCCACCAAGTGGAAACTGCGGCGCGTGGCGCGATCGGCAAGACACCCGCCGGTGCTTCGTATCTTCCGCCCTGAACTGCTCGATGGCCTAGCCAAGAAAGGCTTCGACCTGTTCCATCGAGGCATTGGCCAAGATCGCTGACTGATAGTCGCCAACGGCTGTTCGAAGGCATCGTAGGCGAGACATGAGGGCGCTCGGGTTATAATCCGCCGCGAACTTTCTCCGGCCGGTGCGCCGTTTGCTTCGTTGACTCCGGGAGTAGCCATATGTCTCGACTGAACCGTGTCGTCGTCTCTCTGCTGGCGGTCGTCGCTGCCGCTTCCTGCGCAGGCGATGCCCCTCCCGTCGACGTGCAGGGATCGTGTGCTGACGTCCACGGCGCCCAGGTCTGCACGTGGGCCAAGACGCGTGGCAGCTCCCTTGTCGAGGCCGGTGCGCTCGTGCCGATCGCCAGCATCGAGAACGCGCCGGAGCATGGCCCCATGACTTGGCCACCGCCCATCGCCGCGGCCGTCGAGCTGCCGCCCTCTGTGCGTCAGCAGAGTGGCCTCGTCGATCTCACGGTGTACTGGGAATCGATGGGACATCCACCGGGCCCGTACCTGACCCCGCACTTCGATTTCCACTTCTATATGATCCCGGCGGCCGAGCGGGAAGCGATCGACTGCAAGGACGTGTCGAAGCCGGCGGCGTTGCCCGCCGCGTACGGTCTACCTGACGTCGACCTGCCGCCCGACATGGCCAAGATGACCGGCGTCCCGACATTGGTGGGGCTGTGCGTGCCGAAGATGGGGATGCATGCCCTGCTCGACTCGGAGATGACGAGCTCGAACCCGTTTCGCGCGACGATGGTCGTGGGGTACTACGGAGGCAAGCCGATCTTCATCGAGCCGATGGTGACGAGGGCGATGCTGATGGAAAAAAAATCCTTCGACCTGGCGATCCCGAGCGTTCCAGGCCTGGGCGCGCACCCGACCAAATTCCGCGCAGATTACGACGCGGCACAGAACGCCTATCGCTTCACGTTGTCAGCATTCGTGCCCGGGGCGTAGAGCCGTCAACGAGCGGGCACGGACTGGCTCGGGGAACAGCGTGACACCCGGCCCCGGTCAACCCCCAGGGGCCGGGCCGTGCTACTGAATATCTATTATCGAGGCATGGTGTTCGTCATCGTTGGACCCCGGAAGAACCCCACTTAACCACGAGGCTGGAGGCCACCGGGTCCTGAGTCGGCCGGCGCCTTTGGTCCATCCGAGCTATCGCTATAGCGGCCGACGCTGAACCACTCGAGCGCGTGCTGTCGACGCACAACCTCTAACCAGAACGTCCTGAGCAGGATAGCGCTGTTCACCAAGCGCAGTAAGGGGTAGGTAACCACCCAAATCAGGATGTCCGCCCGCTTGAGCGAGACGGCGCACGCCGTGGCGAGGGCGACCATCATCGCTTGGTCAATCAGCAGCAATCGCAAGACGACGGAGGGCCAGAACCACGCGAGCAGCGGCAGACACAGGGTGACCAGCGAAAAAAACAAACCCTCGCCGAGCA
Source organism: Vicinamibacterales bacterium (assembly GCA_038213735.1). Lineage (GTDB taxonomy): Bacteria > Acidobacteriota > Vicinamibacteria > Vicinamibacterales > UBA2999 > 12-FULL-67-14b. Next base: position 2,060 of record JBBQSP010000041.1, read on the forward strand.
ACAGGGCAAACTCGGCATCAATCCGCTGCTTGCCAAACGGGACCCCCCGTAACCGCATCACCTGCCACGTGCCACGGTACCAGCGCGTCAACTGTCCGACGTAATCGCGGAGGGTGCGCGGGTCTTGCGTATACGCGACGGCGGCGGCGGTATAGGCTACCCGGCCCAGCTTGCCGCGGTGCACCTGCACTGTCAGGTCCATGTCTTCGACGAGGGTCTGACTGTCCCAGTGCAACTGGGACAGTACGCGCGTGCGGTAGACCGACGCGCAGCCGGGCGCCACCGTAATCACGCCCATGGCGTGCTGGCCTTGGCGATACAACCGCAAGGTTACGGCGTATTCATACGCACGATAGGCTGTCAGCCAATTGTAGCGTTCGCTGTGGGGCGCGCCGCACACCAGCACGGCTTGGTCGTCCTGCAGGAACCGCACGAGAATCTCATGAAAATATTCGGGCGCGACGTGACTGTCAGCATCGAGGATCGCCAAGTACTCGTAGCGTGACGCCAAGTCGAAGTGCGTGAGGAGCTCGCGAATGCCGCCTAGTTTGCCGCGTTTGCGGCCATCCGACAGCAGGCGCACCCCAGGCACGGCGCGCACTTGAGCGGCCGTGTCATCAGTCGAACAGTCGTCGACGACGTAGATATGGGGGCCGTCGACGCCCGCAGCCTTAACGCTGTCGATACAGCGCCGTACCAGCAATGACTCGTTAAACGCCGGTATCACGACGCAAATCCCCGTGTACTCAGGTTTCCGGTAAAGACCTTCACGAAGCCCAAGCACGGTATTGCCCGTGTGTGTCATGACTAGGCACTAAGCAACAGCTACGCCAACCTCCCTAGGCCTCGAATACTCGCCTTTTGCCGTGAACGGCCCAGTTCAGACGGTGCGTTTGCTCCAAGCACTGTTCCATACAAGTACAAAAAGCCACCTGCTACTGTAAGTGTTAACAGAGCTAGGTTTAACCTCTGGGTCCTTCGGTCTATTAAAGGCCTGAATTTATTGGATATTGAACGAGTTTAGCGATTCATTACGTAAAGGCTGAATGTTGTGCCAAATTAGTCCACTTGGTGCCCATTTGGCACAAACGTCCATAAAGTACTTTAATTGCAAAGGGTTAATGGCTCTTGGTCCGGGGCTACCGTCTCAAAATGGAACTGAGTTGTCGGATCATGCGACGACATTACTGTTATTTTCGCGACACAACTGTTGGCATTCGTCATGCATTATGACTTTACATGACAACAAAGACCACTGGCAACAACAGTAGTACTAAAGAATCGCTAAAGGGACTCTATCCGCGCCGTGGCGAATCTTACGTCGCGCTGCAGCCGCCGACCTCCCTCCGCACGGAGGCCCAGGTAGCCTCCACCGACCTATCAGAGATTGGTGAAGCCGCCCTGCTGTGGCCGGGTCATGAAGTTCGTGTGGCGGAGCACGCAGTTGACGGCGTGATCGTGAAATCGGTACGTCGGATTAAGCCCGGCACGCGCACCAACTTGCAACTGCTTGGTAACCAACGATCGCTGAGCGGCGCAATTGAATGGTGCCGAGTGACCCGGTTGGAACCCCTCTGCTTCGACGCGGCCTTCGTGTTCGACCAGACCCAAGATCTCCCGGAGGTGAACAATGTTTAAGCACGTTGCGTTCATGGCAATTTTTGTCGTCACCGCCATCGCTTCGGCGTCAGCCCAAGAGGTGCCTCGCTCCATTGCCCTCCCAGGTTCCGTCAATGCGAGCTTCGGTACCGTCGGCCCACTGGAGCCCGGTAACACACTCGGGAGCGCCACGTTCGAGCAGGGTGTCACTGTATGGCGACGCGGTGCCCTCTTCGTCGTCGGCTTTGTCGATGTGACGGTCCGCGCTGACACGCGCGGCTATGCGTGGAATAACACCATGCCGTACCTCGCAGGCGGCAAGTTTGTGGTCGCCGGCCGGGCCGGCGTGCTTCAAGCCGTCATCGGGGTGGCCGGCGATGTGCGGCAAGGCACGGTCATCCGCGCCAGTCGCGCGGCGAATGTTAACTATTGGGCGGGCTGGCAACCGTCTTCGGATGTCGCTCTGCCTGGTAGCGTCTGGGCCACCTCGGGATTCGTTACCCCGAGTGAACCTGACAACTGGATCACCGCCGCGCACGTTGAGCAAGGCGTCACGGTGCTGCGGCGCAGGCACGTGGCAGTCGTGCCGTTCGCTGGCGCCACCGCCAGCGTCGACACCGAGCAACGTACTTGGAACAACCGCGGGTTCGTCGATGCAGGGATAAAAGTCAGCAGCCGCGTCTACGGCGCGGCAGTCGACTTCGGCGTGGCCCAGCGCGTGTCGCGCGCGTGGCAGAGCGGCGAGGTTGCATCCGCACCGGTCGTATTCCTGAATGTGTGGCTCGGGTGGATGCCGCGCTGAACGTTACTCGCTTACATCACCTGCACACTTTTTAAACATTCTCTGAGGATTTCATCATGTATCTACCTTCCATGTTCTTCGGCGGCTCATCGTTAATTCACCTTCTGGCGAGCAACCCCCGTGTCGTGTTGTTGTTCGGTCTCGGCACGCTGATGACCTCGCTGCTGCAAACCCCCTTCGCGCGGCCGGATGTCGCCGGCACTGCGTCCTATGTCGAGCAGCTCGAACACGCCGCCCGTGTCGAGGGCGCAATTGACCCGGCGGTCGTGGAGGCAGCACAGAGTGCCGCGCGTGCCCTGGCGCTCACCCCGACGCGTCGCCTCGCGCCAATCGTGGAGGAAACCCTTCGCGCGTGCGGCTCCGCCTGCAGCACCGTTGACGTCTCGGCGGTCCTGAAGGATCACACGATGCTGCAGAACGTGCTACTGCTTCACACCTTGAACGAGGCGAAAGATCGCCGCGTCTTGACGTCGGTGGCGGTCGCGGCGAAACCCACCAATGTCTCCCAATAGACAAGGTGCGGTTCGGCGACCTGTGAGGATGGAACTGGGAATGGACGCCGCGCGTTACGATTGGGTGCCGGCAGGCGCTACGCAACGCGTGGCGGACCGGCGCCTCGACGGTTGGCTGGGGTACAGCGCGAAATGGCGACATCTGTGGGCCGCATTTCGGCGCCTCGCCGAGTGGGGAGCGTTGGAGCATTCAAAGCGCATCGACCAGCCGTCAGCCGGGGTTTGGTCGACCGCTAGTAGCGTGGAGAATCGCACGAGCGCGTCGCGGTCTTCGGCGCGCCCGAGCGTAAGAGTCGATAGGCCCGAGGCATCAAGCAGCCAATGCGACGAGAAATCGCTTCTGGACGATGCCAACTGGCGTGAACGCGTCTGGAGTCAACGATAGTGAGGGCTGGAGTTGGGTTCGAGTCCAGCGGGCCTTAGCGGAAGAGAGGAAGTCACGGCCGGTCGCCGAGTTCGACAACCGGCCGTCCTCGCTTGCGGGCTAAGTGATCTGGCAGTCGGTCTCGAAATCCCCCTTAACGTCGAAGGAGATTCCATCGGTTGAGATACCGAACGTAGCCAGGGCGGTGGCGGTGGCCTCGCCGTCTGTTCTCTTGAGGAAGATGCTGGCGCTGCTGGTGTCGATTTTCCAGAACGACAGTTCGCTCGACGTGAGGTTCGGGAACTTGGCGCTCAGGAGTTGCGGTTCCTCAACCACCCATTCCTTGTGGAAGAACTTGAAGAAGACCTCCACTCCGCCCGCCACGGATTCCTTGAAGAAGATGTCCGCGGCGTGCTTGTGGAACTTCAACGACACCTGGAAGGCGTCTTGGTACTTTTGAAAGACCGCGGCCGCGCCGCCGGCGAGCTCGCCGTAGCCTTCCGCCGCGACCGGCGTCGCGCCGTGCGCCGCCGCAATTGCACCAATCGAAGCGGCCGCTGTACCTTTCAGAACCGCTCTTCGTGTCACCATACCTGCCTCCTTATCTATCGTTGCGATGTGGAACCATGAAACCCCGCTCAATCAGTTGCCGAGCCGTGTTCGCGATCAGCGTCTTGATCTCGGCCACCGGCTCTCCGCGATCCCTGGCCGTGGCCTCGACGAGATCGCCGAGTGTGCGATCGCTGCGGCACTCGAGCAACACCTCGAGGGCGCGCGCGTCGATCGGCGCTTCGAGGCCCAGCCCCGGCACCGATCGGAAGATCGCGGGCGCCACGGCGTAACGTCCTTGCGCGTAGTTAAGCGTTTGATCGATCGTGTGCGGCTCAATCAGCGAATAACCGTGGGCAAAGAGATCCTGGCCCTGTGGCGATTCGAGGAAATCAGCCGCATCGAACAGCCGCAGGACCTGGTCGCTGCATTGGCCCGTTGGCCCCTGGGACATATGCAGCGCGCGCACCCAGCGCGACGCCGCACTGCGGCGCCGCAGCATGACGCCGCCGAACCCGACGTGCTCGATGCGTTCGGCACGGAAGTAATCGAGCCAGCGCCGCACGGTCGCATCGAAGGCGACCGGATTGCGCCCGCGCAGTTCCATATTCCAACGCTGCGCGTAGCTCAGCGGATCGACCGTCGCATAGTGCATCAGGAGCGCGTCGCAGCCGGTGTCGGCGAGCCACGGACGAATGGCCGCGGCCCAGTCGCCGTCATGAATCCAGTTGATCAGCACCGTCGCGAAGCCGTCCTCGGCCAGATGTGCGGCCGCCTCGCGAATCACCATGCGAGACACCTGATCGCGCTGCAATCCCCCGTCGCGAAAGGTGAACGACGTGTCGGGCGAGATCACATAGGGCGGATTGCAGGCAATGATGTCGAATCGCTCGTTCGCCACCGGGCCGAACCAGCTGCCTTCGCGCACGTCGATGTGGCGCATGTCATTGAGCGCCGCATTGAACGACGCGAGCGCGTTCGCATGCGGGTTGATGTCGATGGCCACCACCTGTGACGCGTGACGCGCGAGCAGCAGGGCCTGCAAACCGCAGCCGGTGCCAAGATCGAGCGCGCGTGCCGCCGGCTTGCGAACCGTCAGCCGCGCCAGGGTTTCGCTGGCCGGCACCGCGCCGAGCACGATCTCTGCGTTGGCGCCAGGAAGGTCACTGGCGACGAACAAACCTTGGTACGGACGGACGTGATATAGCGGCCGCACCAGCCCGTCGGTGATTTCAACCAGACCGAGATCGACGAGGTCGGTCACGCTGAGTGTGCCCAACGCGGCATCGGCGAACCGCCGCTCGACCGGCACGGCGTAGAAAAACAATTTGGTGATGACCGAGAGTGGCGATCCGTCAGCGCCGGCGTGGCCGCTCGTGAACGACCACGGATCTGCGGCAGTGGTCGCTGCGCCCCCGCCCGCGCGCAGGCCGTCTTCAGTGAACCCGATCGCGGTGAGATGCTGCGTGAGCCGCGCGAGCCGAGTGGAATCGAGGGTGAGGACCTTTAACGCCTGCGATGTCACGAGGGGCAAAGTATATAGCGCCGGCGTGTCAGGCGAGTGCCCAGCACGCGAATGACAATTTTGTTATTTGGGCGACTCGAAATGAATCTCTCCTAAGCTCAAAGAGTCGCGATATTGCTCTGAGTCGAGCAGAAGCGCGGCTCACGACAATGACCAGTTCACGCATGGTGAATCCGTTTGTCAAGCCGGCCGATTTGGTCAACAATCAGCCTCCACCTTTCACTCACAGGAGTCATCGCATGAATGCATCGAGATTGATGTTGTTGGCCGCCGGGTTGTTGATTGCCGGCGCCGTGCATTTGACTGCCGCACCTAAGACGACGGCGCCGATCACCGCCACACTTGGTGGACTCAGCTGCTCCACGGCGTTGGGCCCCGACACCTTCGAGGCGATCAGCTGGTCGTGGGGCGCCACGAACACCGTGTCGGATTCAGGCTCCGGCAGCGGATCGGGCAAAGCGGCGATCGCCGCACTGTCGCTCACGCGAGTGTCCGACGCGTGCAGCCCCGACCTGCTCGGCGGCGTCATTACCGGAAAACATTTTGCGACGTTCACCCTGTCGCAGTTCGACAAGGAGGGAGTGCTGAAGGTGACCGTTTCGCTGAGCGACGCGGTTCTCACATCCTGGCAGGTCGGCGGCACAAACGCGTCGGCCGAGGCGACGGAGCAAGTGCAGCTCTCATTCAAGAAGCTGACCTTTACGGACGTGGTAAGCGGCAACAAATTCTCCTGGGACGTGGCCGCTTCCAAGCCTTTCTGAATGGGCACGGCTCCGTCGGCGGCCGTGGAACTTTTGAGCGGTCCCGCGCTCGAACAGCGCAAACGCGTACCGTTCTTTCGCCGTCGACAGCGTCCTATAAGCGAGCAGATAGCGGCTCGCGGAACCGCTGATCGTCAACGGATACCAGTAGGTCCGACCGTTAAAGGGCCACCGATCAGCGTCGTCACGGGCGCGAGGTATGACTTCATAGGCAGTCGTAGAGATGAGACCGTGATGAGGAGGCCGGCAGCGATCGCAGGTCTGTTGTCGCGTGCTCCTCGAACCCTCGGATGCCGGCCGACTGGTCGTGCGCTAGTCGGCATCGCGCAGGAATCCGTTTCCGGAAATGGCGCTTCGCGTGCCTCGATGCTTACGCCATCGACCTGAAGATCACTGCGGCGAGGATTCCGATACCAAGGAGCGCGATCGTCGCGGTCGTATCGGGCACAGGAACGGCTTGAATCTGCCCACGGATCTCGCCGCCGGGATGAAGAGCAGCGGCGACGAACCTCGTCGCGATCTCGGCCATCAATCCCGCCTTGCCGATGATCTTGCGCAGCTAGCGGATGTGCGCATAATGCGCGCAGCATGACGGCCAAACGGTCCAGAAAGCGCGTCGCATCGGTGGGTGACTACGTCGCGTCGAAGCCGAAAGAGTCTCGAGCCAGCCTCGAAGCGGTGCGCCGGGCGATTCTCAAGGCGCTCCCGGATGCGCAAGAAGAGCTGGCCTATCAGATGCCGGCCTACACGCTGAACGGCGTCGGCGTGCTGTATTTCGCCGGGTGGAAGGCACACTATTCGCTCCATCCCGTGAGCGATGCGTTGGTCGAGGCGTTCGCCAAGGAACTGGCGCCATACGAACGCCGCAAGGGGACGCTCAAGTTCCCCTTGTCCGAGCCTGTGCCCGTCCGCCTGATTGAGCGGATCGCGAAATTTCGGGCTCGGCAATTGACGACGCGCGAGGCGGCCACGGGCCGGCGCAAAGGCGGCCGGGAACGACAGGTCGATCGGATCCGCCGCCTCTGCGCCGCGCTTCCCAGCGCGTTCGAGAAGAGGTCCCACGGCACGCCCTGCTTCTTCGTCGAGGAGGGCAAAGGGTGCTTCGCGATGTTTGCCGAGCACCACCGCGACGATGGGCGGCTGTCGCTGTGGGTGCCGGTGGCGGACGGCCTGCAGCCGCTGATGATCGAAGAAGCGCCCGACATCTATTTCCATCCGCCGTATGTCGGCGTCGGCGGGTGGGTTGGGATCCTGCTCGATCAGATCGCGGATGACGCGCTCGAGAGCCACCTGCGCGAGGCGCGATCAATCATTGCATCGAAGCGGAAGCCGGCGCGCAAGCCGCGCAGGTAGGAGGTCGGGCACCGCTGTTCCACGGAGGTGCGGCTCGCTCACGGCCCGCGGAAGTCGCCACGGGCCACCTCCATTCAGCAGGCAAGGACTATTATGGGCATCCCCCCGGGGAAACGAAGGAGCCAATGCGGACCGACGAGTTGACGCGGACGTTCGATAACCTGTTCGGCGAGTTAATGCACGGCGTATCTGGCAAGGGCGGCTTCATGCTCAACGTCGGCGATCGTGGGCTGCTGAGGTCGCTCGAGCGGCTCTCCGCCGCCGAGGCCTCGGTCGCCACGCGCACCGGATCCTCGATCGCCGCGCACGTGGCGCATCTCGGCTACGGCTTGTCGCTGCTGAACCGCTGGAGCCGGGGGGAGCACCCTTTCGCGAGCGCCGACTGGTCGGCCAGTTGGAAGAAGACCGCGGTGACCGAGTCCGAGTGGGAGGCGCTGCGCATCCAGCTGCGCGACGAGGGCGCGAAATGGCTGGGGGTCCTACGCGCGCCCCGCGAGGTCGCCGACATCGAGTTGAGCGGCATGATCGGCAGCATTGCGCACCTGGCGTATCACATGGGCGCTATCCGCCAGATCAACGCCGTCTTGCGCGGGCCCGCCGAGGGCGAGCGCTGAGCGTGACGATACCGCCAACCCGGGTCGAATCGGCCCTGGCCGACCTCCGGCCCGCACTCGTGATCGCAGTCGTGGTGATCCCACTCGCGTGCTGGCTCTGGGTGATCGCGATGGCGCGCGACATGTACGGCCCCATGAGCGGTGCGTCAGCCTGGATGATGACCATGGAGTGGGATGCGCCCCGGCTGTTGCTGTTGTGGGCGATGTGGGCGGCCATGATGGCCGGCATGATGCTGCCGACGGCCGCGCCGATCCTGCTGCTCTACGCCCGCACCATCCGAAACCGTCCGTCGGCGCCGCACCCGGCCATGCGCATCCACGCGATGGCGCTCGGATATGTCGCGGTGTGGGCCGCCTTCAGCGTGGCGGCCACGATCCTTCAGCGCGTGCTCGCGCAACTGCTGCTCTTGACGCCCATGATGGAGCCGGCCACGCCGGTCGCCGCCGCGGCGCTGCTCGTGATCGCCGGTGTGTATCAGCTGACCCCGCTCAAGGCCGTGTGCCTCAGCGGCTGCCGCTCGCCGTTCATGTGGCTCACCAACAAATGGCGTGAAGGCGTCGGCGGCGCGTTCCGAATGGGCCTCGGGCATGGGCTCTACTGCCTCGGCTGCTGCTGGGCGATGATGCTGCTGCTGTTCGCGGGCGGGGTCATGAACCTGGCGGTGATCCTGGCCCTGACGGTGTGGGTCGCCGTCGAGAAGCTCGCGCCGTTTGGCCAGCAGAGCGCGCGGGTCAGCGGCGCCCTGCTGGTTGCGGCCGGAATCTGGATGATGGTTCGTTAGGCCGCTGCCGCAGCTGCCTTGTTGTTCCAGTCGAAGTCGTAGAGGATCCAGTTCGACTTCGCGAAGGCCAGGCTGATCGGCCCGGTCTTCACATCGAACGTGCCCTGGCCGCAGTGGCCGCGCGTCCAGATGAAACCATCCGGCAGGTCCACCACCGCGTGATGATCCTCGCCGGTCACCGGATTCTTGAACGCCTCGCCGCGTGCCTCACCAAGGCCCGCGATCTTAAACGTGCTCTTCACGCCCTCGCCGGTGATCGTGATGGCGGCTTTTTCAAGTCCGATAACCTGGAAGGTCGGGCCGAGCAGTTCCCACGGCAGGCCACCCAGCTTGCCGCCGAAGATCTGGGCCAGCACACCGACCTGCGCGTCGGTCGTGGCCGGATCGACAATGAAGACGCACTCGCCGTTGCCTTCGTGAATCGCCTTCGGCCACTTCACGAGGGCGGCGCACTTGACGCCGTCGAGCGAGACCTCGCCGCACGTGCCCGAGGAAATGTGCAGGCCGACCAGCGCATGACAGCTGCCGTCCTTCGAGTTCGGGAAGCCGCCGAAGTTGCAGCCGCAACCAAAGTCACAGTTGCAGAACTCGTAACCCTTGCCCCGCATTTGCCACGACATCGGAGTCGAATCCATTGCCATCCTCCAAGAGATGCAGGCTGTTTCCTGATTCAACGGAGCTTAGCACAGGACCCGGGGGCGCCACCCCTGGCCGGCGCGAGGTCCTAGCCGCCGCGTGGCACCTCGTCCTTGACCTCCCGATCGAACCAGCGGGCGATGGCGACATCGGTGGACGAATGGGCAATGATCGAAGCCGCAATCACAATCGCCACGAGGTGAAACAGCATGTCTGCCGTTGCGATACCCGCCTCCAGGATCAGCATGCCGTAGACCACGGACGCAAATCCTTTCGGTCCAAACCAGGCGGCGGTCACACGCTCACGCCAGCCGAGCTTGCTGCCCAGCAGGGCCAGGTTCAGTGCGATCGGCCGCACCAGTACCAGAGCCAGCAGGGCAAATACGTAACCGCTCCAGTGAATCTCCTGCAGAAACCGGGGCGAGATTAACGCTCCGAACACAAGCAGGGCCGCCAGCTTGAGCAACTCCGCCACCAACTCGCCGAACCGGTGAAACTCGTCGCGCAAGTCGGTGCGGATGGACGCGATCGTGACGCCGGCGGCAAACGCCGCCAGGTACACATTGGCGTGGGTGATGGCCGCCGCCGACAACACCAACAGGCCGATCGCAAAGGCAAACAGGGGCTCATACGGCGCAGCGACCGAAAACAACCTGCCCTGCTCAATGCGCGACGCGATCCACGGCACGGCCACACCGAGTGCGACGCCCAAGGCCAGCTCGGTAGCCATCGTGATGGGTTCGACCTCCCGGTGACCGATGTATGCCAGGAGCGCCACGACCAGAGGCAATGCCAGCCCATCGTTCAGACCGCTTTCGACGTTCAACAGCTGCCGCAACCGCTGCGGAATCTCTTTGCGCCCGACGATGGCTGCTGCAAAAACAGGATCGGTAGGACTGAGTACGGCCCCGATCAGAAACGCTTCGGGCCACGGCAGGCCGGCGACAAAATGCGCCAGCACAGCCGTCCCCGCGAACGTCAGGGGCATCCCCAACAGGAGCGCCCTTCCCGGCAGGCGCCAGGCCGACAGCAGATCGCGGACACCGACGCGCATACCATCCGTGAACAAGACGCTGAAGAGCGCCAGCTCGGCCAGTTGCGCCACCACCGGATCATCCGGTCGCAGCGGCACCAACCCGAGCATGCCATCGCCGGCCACGAAGCCCGCAAACAAGAAGAGGACGGCTGTGGACAGGACGCTGCGGCCGGCCAGTTCCGAGATCAGCACGGCCAGCAGCAGGGTGATGGCGAAGGTGAAAACCGCAACCATGAGCGTTCCTCAATCGACCGCGGCGCTTCAAGCGACGAACGGCCGCTTCACGCCCAGCCGGCATGCCGGCGTAGAGCTCTGCCAACACATACTGGCACACGGCGGTGCCGGCGTGCTCCTGGGCCACCGTGATGCGATTGCCTTCCCACAACCGGCCAAGCTCGTAGAGCGACTCCTGCACCAGGCTGCAGGCGCCAATGCCTTCGACGATGAAGCGGCGCAAGGTGAGCTGGTCCTCCGCAGAGAGGACCTCGCGAAAGCCGTCTTCGATCTGCAGCAGCGTCTCGGCCACCATGGACGCTGGCAGTCCCCTGGGGGTCAGGACCCGGACGACCCAACGAATGTCGTCGCCAAACGCCGACGGATTGCCACTCTCGACGGCGCCGGCGCCGGTGATCGGCACTGCCGTGCCATCGCCGGTATGACGCTTCGTCCACCCAGCGCGTGACCAGGTAGAAGATCTCCGGGTGTTGCGCATCCGTGAAGGTTTCAAGGCCCAGAAATCCCGGCGTCACATCCACCAGCCGGGGGCGCGCGACGAAGGCTTCGCGGACCGACGCTTCCAGGCCATTCGCGACCCGAAAGCGCGACTGCACCACGACCATCCCCCAGCCTGGCGTACCGCTGAAGGATCGACTGTGCTCTTTTGAACATGGGACCGCGACACCGATGACCTCCAGCGTAGAATCGAGCAGATGGCGACGACCTTCGCACCTGACCGCACTTCGGTGCCTGGTCCGTCGACCTGGCTCCCTGGCGGTGCGTACTGGGCCTTCCGCAAGGACCCGCTGGCCTTCTTCACTGACACCGCTCGCACCTACGGCGACATCGCCGGCTTCAAGTTTGGTCCGCAGAAGGTGTACCTGGTCAGCCGCCCCGAGTGGATTGAAGACGTCCTCGTGAAGTCGGCCGGCAAGTTCGGCAAGGGCATTGCGCTCGAGCGCGCCAGGGTGCTGCTCGGCAACGGCCTGCTGACCGCCGCCGGGCAGGAACACCTGAAGCACCGGCGCATGATCCAGCCGCTGTTCCACCGCCAGCACGTGCAGGGCTTTGCCGACACGTTCGTCCGTCACGCCGCGCGCTGGCGCGACCAGGTTACACCCGGCGCGGTACTCGACATCACCAGGGAGATGAGCGGCCTCACGCTCGGCATCATCGGCGAGACGATGTTCTCCAGCGATGTGCAGGGGGATGCGGACGAAGTGCGAGAGGCGCTGACCGATGCCGTGGCGAACTTCGCTTATGCGTTCATTCCGGGCCTCGACTACCTGCAGAAACTGCCGCTGCCGATGTTCGTCAGGATGCGCACGGCGCGCGAGCGTTTGGACCGCGTGATTCATCGCGTGATTGCTGAACGGCGGGCGGGAGCCGACAAACCTAAAGGTTTGTCGCCACGCATGGACGAAGGTTTGTCGCCACGCATGGACAAAGGTTTGTCGCCACGCATGGACGAAGGTTTGTCGCCACGCATGGACGAAGGTTTGTCGCCACGCATGGACTTGATTTCGATGTTGCTGGCCGCGCGCGATCCCGAAAACCCCAACGAGGGCGGGATGGGCGATGCGCAGATTCGCGACGAAGCCATGACCATCTTCCTCGCCGGTCACGAGACGACGGCGAACGCCATGGCGTGGACGTGGCACCTGCTGGGAGCGGCGCCGGAGGTGGAGGCGCGACTGCATGAAGAGCTTGACCGGGTGCTTGGGTCGGGTACCGACACACCTAAAGGTGTGTCGCCACGCCCACCTAAAGGTGTGTCGCCACGCCCGCCTGAAGGTGTGTCGCCACGCCCGCCTGAAGGTCTGTCGCCACGCATGCTGACGATGGAGGATGTGCCAAAGCTGGAGTGGACGCGGGCGATCGTCTCAGAATCGATGCGCCTGTATCCGCCCGCCTGGACCATGGGCCGGCGCGTACTCGAAGATCACGTGATTGGCGGGCACGCGATCGAGAAGGGCGCGCTGGTGATTCTGAGCCAGTGGGTCGTGCACCGCGATCCGCGCTGGTGGAGCGAGCCGGAAGCCTTCACGCCAGAGCGATGGCTCTCGCCCACCGATCGTCCGAAGTATGCCTACTTTCCCTTCGGCGGCGGCTCGCGCGTGTGCATCGGCGAAGCCTTCGCGTGGACCGAAGCCATTCTGCTGCTGGCCACCATCGCGCAACGGTGGAGGTTCGCCAGGGGCACGCATCCGGCGCCGGCCACCGAACCGCGCATTACCCTCAGGCCGAGAAACTTGAAGATGACCGCCGAACCCCGTTAGGCGGTTCGGGCGTCATAATGGACACAGTGCGAGCCTTCTCGCAGGTTCATGCCGGGCTGTTCCGTAGGAACGGCCCTCCCAAGGTGACCGAGCACAACTGCCCGTGCGCGCCTGAGAGTTGAGACGCTCCACTAAATGCCTGTTCTCGTCGCTCAAGATCTCCAGAAAACCTACACCAGCGGTGAAGCCAACGTCACGGCACTAGCCGGCGTCACCTTTGCCGTCGAGAAGGGTGACTTCGTCGCGCTGATGGGCCCCTCGGGCTGCGGCAAGTCCACGCTGCTGCACATCTGCGGCGCCATGGACCGCGCTTCGTCCGGCAGCATCCTCCTGAACGGCAAGAACCTGGCGACGCTCGGAGACGATGACCTCACGCACGTGCGGCGGGAACAGGTCGGGTTCGTGTTCCAGTTCTTCAACCTGCTGCCGACGCTGACCATTGCCGACAACATTGCCCTGCCCTGCCTGCTGGCCGGCATGAAGGGCGCCGAAGCCGACGCGCGCGCCAAGGCGCTCGCGGAACGGGTTGGCATCTCGCATCGGCTCGGCCACTTTCCGCAACAGGTCTCGGGCGGCGAAATGCAGCGCGCGGCCATCGCCCGCGCGCTGGTGCATCGGCCGGCGCTGCTCGTGGCCGACGAGCCTACCGGCAACCTCGATTCGGAGAATGGCGCGAAAGTGCTGGCGCTGCTGTCAGAGCTCAATCGCGAGATGGGCGTCACCGTATTGCTCGCGACCCATGCCGCCGAGGTCGCAGCGGCGGCCACGCGCGTGCTGCGGATGAGGGACGGCAAGTTCGAGAGGATCGACAAACCTAAAGGTTTGTCGCCACGTCATGAGGGGGATCGACAAACCTAAAGGTTTGTCGCCACATCGTGCGGCTTTTCACGCAGTTCATTCTTCGCCCACTTGTCTCCGACAAGATTAGGACGGGCACCACCATCCTCGGCGTAGCGCTGGGCATTGCCGTGGTCGTCGCCATTCAGCTGACCAACGACAGCTCCGTGCGCGGATTCGAGACGGCGCTCGAGACGGTGGCCGGCAAGACCGCGGTGGAGATTGTCGGCACCGGCGGCGTGGACGAAAACGTGCTGCCTTCGCTTGGCTGGTTGCGGGAGCACGGCATCGTCAGCCCGGTGGTGGAAGGCAACGCCGCATTGAGCGGCGGCGATGACGGCTCGCTGCGGCGGCGGGACCTCGAAGCGGTGCGCGTGCTCGGCATCGACATCCTGCGCGACATGCCGTTTCGCGAGTATCAGTTGTTGGATGTTGGGAACGACAAACCTAAAGGTTTGTCGCCACAGACCGGGTCGTCGCCACAGACCGGGTTGTCGCCACAGACCGGGTCGTCGCCACAGACCGGGTCGTCGCCACAGAACGGGTCGTCGCCTCAGGACAGCGCCGACGAGGTTACGTCGCAGAAGTTTCTCGAGATTCTCACCGATGACCGGTCGGTGGTGATCAGCGAGAAGCTGGCGACGCGGCGCGGCTACACCATCGGCAGCGAGGTGCCCATGATGTTCGGCGACCGCGTCGGCACCTACGTGGTGCGCGGGCTGCTGAAAGACGAGGGGCCGGCGCGCGTGCTCGACGGCAACTTCATCCTGATGGACATTGCCGCCGCGCAGGTGGCGTTCGACCGCCTCGGGCGGCTCAACCGGCTCGACGTGCTGCTCCCTACCGGCGCGGATCTGCCGGCGTCGCTCGCGGCCATCGCGGCCCGCCTGCCCGACGGCCTGACGGCGCAGCGGCCATCACGACGTGGCGAGCAGGTGGAAACCATGCTCGCGGCGTTTCACGCCAACCTGACCGCCCTCTCGTGGATCGCGCTGGTCGTCGGGTTGTTCCTGGTCTACAACACGGTCACCATTTCGGTGGTGGCGCGGCGCCTGGACATTGGCACGCTGCGGGCGCTGGGCCTGACGCGCCGGAGGGTGCTGCTGCTGTTCCTGGGCGAGGCGGCGGTGCTGGCGCTCGCCGGCATCGTGATTGGCCTGGGCCTCGCGCGACTCCTGGCCGACGTCGCCGTCGGCATGACGTCGGCGACGGTCAGCACGATCTACATTGCCACCGCCTCGGCGCCGCCCGACATGAACTGGGGCCACGTGTGGCTGGCGGCGTTGATTGGCCTGCCGCTGTCGCTGCTGGCAGCGGCCATCCCGGCGCTCGAAGCCAGCCAGGTGCAACCGACCGCCGCCATGCGCGGGCACGACACGCTCGATATGCGGCTCCGGCTGCGGCCCGTCATGGTGATCGCGCCGGTGGCCGTACTCGCGCTGGCGTTCGGCCTCGCGCAGCTTGGCCCGGTCAACGGGCGGCCGATCTACGGCTACCTGTCGTCGTTCGCGATCGTGATCGGCGCCGGTTTGCTGGTGCCGGCGATCATGTACGGCCTGGCGCGGGCCGGCCGCGGGCTGCTGCGACGGCGGCTCGGCGTCGAGGGCCTGCTGGCGCACGCCAACCTCACCGCCGCCATTCCCCGCCTGTCGATCTCGGTGGCCGCACTGGCGGTCAGCCTGTCGATGATGGTCGCGATCGCCATCATGATCGGCAGCTTCCGCGACACCGTCGTGTACTGGGTGGGGCAGACGCTGCAGGCCGACCTGTTCATCGGCCCGGGCATCCGTCCGACGGTGGGCCAGGAACAGACGCTGTCGCCGGACGTAATCGACGCGGTGCAGCGGCATCCGGCCGTCGCCGCCATCGACAGTTTCAGGAACCTCGATCTCGTCTACCAGGATCGCCTGACGGTGCTCGGCGCCGGCACCTTTAGCGTGGTGCTCGAGCACGGCGCCCTCCTGTTCAAGAGCCCCGCCAACGCGCGCGACACCGTGCAACAGGCCATTGGCCAGGACGCGGTGATCGTGTCGGAAGCGTTCGCGAACAAGTTCGACAAGCAGGAAGGCGATACCGTGTCGCTGCAAACGCCGCAGGGCATGCGCGACTTCAGCGTCGCCGCGGTCTACTACGACTACTCGAACGATCGCGGCGTCGTGATCATGGACGTGGGCACCTTTCGCCGCTACTTCGGTGACCTCGCGCCGAGTGGCCTGGCGGCCTTCCTGAAAGAGGGCGCCGATCCCGACGTGGTCCGGCAGGAGATCCTGTCGTCGATGGTCGAAGGCCACCGCGCGTTCGTCTTCACCAACCGGACGCTGCGCAACGAAGTGCTGCGCATCTTCGACAGCACCTTTGCCATCACCTACGCCCTCGAACTGATCGCCATCATCGTCGCCATGCTCGGCGTGGCCGGCACGCTGCTGACACTGGTGCTCGAGCGGCGGCGCGAACTCTCGTTGTTGCGATTGACGGGCGCCGATCGCCAGCAGGTGCGCAAGATGGTGATCATCGAAGCGGCGCTGATCGGCGCGGTCAGCCAGGGGATTGGTTTGACGATGGGGTTTGCGTTGTCGATGGTGTTGATCTACGTGATCAACGTGCAAAGCTTCGGGTGGACGATTCAGTTTCACCTGCCGACGGCGTTCCTGATCCAGTCGTCGATCGCGGTGGTGGTGGCGACCGCGATTGCCGGCGTCTATCCCGCGCGCAGGGCGGCGCAGTTGGTGTTGTCGCATGATGAATAACGTCGTGAGGTCCTGGGGTCTTGGGGTCCTGGAGTCTTGGAGGCTGGTTGCGGTGGTGCTCGCTGGCTCCGTCGTCACGCTCGGGGCCCAAGCCCCAAGTCTCAAGCCCCAGTCGCCGTGGAAAGACGCCACGGCGGGCTACACCTACGCGTTCCCGCGGGACCATGCGTCGCATCCCGACTACAAGATCGAGTGGTGGTACTACACCGGTAACGTGAAGGCCACCGACGGCCGACGGTTCGGGTACCAGGTCACGTTCTTCCGCGTCGGCATCGTCCCGGCGCCCACCAACCCCTCGAAGTGGGCAGTTCGCGATCTGTTCATGACGCACCTCGCCATCAGCGACCCGTCGGGCCGGCGCTATCGCTACGCCGAGAAGCTGTCGCGTGGAGGTCCGGGATTGGCCGGGGCAGCATCGGACCGGTACCACGTCTGGAATGACGACTGGTCGGCGACGCTCGACGGGAGTCGGCACCTGCTCAACGCCACGAGCCCACAGGCCGGTATCGATCTCACGCTGGACGAAGGCAAGGCTCCGGTCATCCACGGCACTGGCGGCATCAGCCAGAAAGGCGCGCAGGCCGGCAACGCGTCGCACTACTACTCCCTCACGCGCATGCCGACACGCGGCACGCTCACCGTGGATGGCGAGCGGTTCGAGGTCACCGGCGACAGTTGGATGGACCACGAGTTCGGCACCAGCTTCCTCGAGCCGGGCCAGCGCGGGTGGGACTGGCTGTCGATGCAGCTCTCCGACGGCCGCGAGCTGATGCTCTACCAGCTGCGTCGAGACGATGGCAGCCGCGACCCGCGATCGAGCGGCACGCTGGTGGGCACGGATGGCAAGACGAAGCACCTCGACGTCAACGCCTTCACGCTGACCCCCGGCCGCGCCACCTTCAAGTCGAAGAACGGCGCGGTCTACCCGATCGAGTGGGCGATCAGCATTCCCGGTGAGAAGCTGGATCTGAAGGTCACGACGCCGCTGAACGACCAGGAGCTGGCGCTCGAGCGCTCGACGGGCGTGGCCTACTGGGAAGGCGCCATCGACCTGTCGGGGTCGGCCGCCGGCAAGCCAATCGCTGGCGCCGGTTACCTCGAAATGACCGGCTACTTCGGCAGTCTCGGACGGGTGTTGTCGGGGAGATAGTAATCGGCCGGGAAGAAACCTTGGCGGGGGGCCGTCGTCACGCGACGTGCCCCCCGGCCAACCATCAGAAACTCAACTTCAAGCCGATCTGGATGATGCGAGGGTCGTAGGTCGTCCGGATGGTCCCGAAGGCCGCCGCCGTGCGGACGCCGTTCGGTGCGCGGAAGTTAGTCCGGTTGAACAGGTTGAAGAACTCGCCGCGCAGCTCGAAGTTGCCGTTCCGCCACGGCATCCGGAAGCGCTTGGACGTGACCAGATCGACCGTCCAGGTGAGCGGCCCGGCGACGCTGTTGCGCTCGGCGTTCCCGAACGGCTGGCTGATATCGGTCGGCACGACGACATTGGCCCTGTTGAACCAGTTGTCGATGGTCCGCTCTCCGGAAGGCGCGAGCGGGTCGCCGATCACGTTGGGCCGGTAGTTGTTGGCGCCGCGGAAGTCCTGCTGAATGCCCGACACCTGCGCCGCCGCCGACGGCCCGTAGGTCAGCGTCACCCGTTCGCCGGGCGTCACGGTGTTGATGCCGGCGATCTGCCAGCCGCCAAGAATGGCGTCCACCACGGCGTTGGCGTCGCCCAGGTAGCGGCGGCCGCGGCCGATCGGCAGGTCCACCACGAAGCTGGTCGTGCTGTTGTACGTCTGGTGGTAGCCCGACAGGCCGAAGTCGGCGTCCATGTTGCGAAAATCCTGCGGCGCCGGAAAGTTGCCGTTCGGGTTCTCGAGCGAACCCGCGCCGTTGTCCTTGGTCTGCGACAACGTGAGTGAACTCATCAACGTCATGCTCGCCCCGATGCGCCAGTCGAACTTGGTCTGGAACGAGTGATAGCGCGACTTGCCGCCATTGAAGGAGTAGGTGATATCGGCATACTCCGGAATCGGCCGGCGCTGCTGCAGCGGGATCGTGCCCGCGGCATTGTTGGGGGCCGCCTGATTGTAGTTGGCGAACAGCAGCATGCCGTCCGAGCGGTTGCCGACGTAGGCCAGGTCAAGAAGGGCGCCGCTCCACACTTCCCGCTGCACCGAGGCAAACCAACTCTGCACGCTGGTCGACCGGTAGTCCTTCGGCATGTAGGTGATGTTGGCGGCCAACGGATTGAAGCGCGTGGGGTCGGTGAAGCCGGCCGGGTAGCCCTCTTGCGTCGTGCGGAAGTCCGCCTGCGTCGGCGTCTGCACGACGACCGCGTTGACAACCTGCGGACCGTTGATGGGCAGGACGTTGGCGCCGCCGGCGCGGTGGAAGTGGACGTAGCTAACGCCGTAGCCGCCACGCAGCACCGTGCGATCGGCCGGCGTGAACGCCAGGCCGATGCGCGGGCCGAAGTTGTTGCGATCGGGCGTCAGCGTCGAGCGGTCCTCGAGCGACCCGTCCTTGGCGAGCACCAGCTTGCGGCTGGCCGGATCGAAATTCGACAGGATGTTGTTCTGCTCGACCCACGGCGTGGCGTATTCGTAGCGCAGGCCGGCGTTGATCGTGAGCCGGTCGCTGACGCGCCAGTCGTCCTGGAAGTAGACGAAGTGCATGTCCTGCTCGAGCTCGGCCACCAGCAGATTGCTGAGGGCGTAGGTGGAGCGCAGGCCGAACATGAAATCGGCCATGTTGTAGAGGTTGCTCGACGCCGCGCCGGTCGGACGCGAGAACTGGCCGGCATACGAATCGCGGCCGTAGAGCGGGTTCACGTCCTGCACTTCGGTGAGCACGCGCTGGTACTCATAGCCGGTCTTCAGCGAGTGCCGGCCCTGGAGCCAGGTGTAGTTGAGCTTCGGGTTGAACACGGTCGGGTACTGCCACTGCGGATTGGTCGCCTGGCGGCCCAGATCCGAGAAGCCGGTGATCAACTGCGTCGGCAGTCCGGCGGCCACGCGCGGGTCGCTCGGCAGGCCCGTGATGCCGTACGCCACCTCGGCCGACGGCTGGCCGGCCACCAGCGCGGCCGGGTCTTTGCCGGCCCGCGTCGCTGACCAGCCGAACCGCGCCTCGAACAGCGACGTCCCGCCGGGCGTGTAGGTCAGGCCGCTCGAGAACTGCTTGTTGTTCACGTAGGTGCGGGCGTTGCCGGCGCCGCCGGAAGGGCCGGAGATGTTGGGCTGGTCGAAGATGTCAGCATCGCGCCAGCCATAACGGCCGAACAGGGACAGCCGCGGGTTGATCTGGACATCGACCTTGCCGCCAGCCTTCGGGGTCTTGTTGGTGAACTGCTGAAGGATCTCCAGGTTGTTGGCGGCGCCGCTGTTGGTGGGCGCCGGCAGGTCGTTCAGCACTTTGCGCGCAAAGGCGGTCATCGGAATCGGCGTGCCGGCGGCGTAGGTCTGTCCGGTCAGCGGGTTGCGGACGTCAACGGCCAGCACGCCGGCGCGCTGCGCCATGGTGGCGATGGTGGTGGACGCGGCCTGGCCACGCAACTGGTCGAAGATCTCGAAGTCGGCGAAGAAGAACGCCTTGTTCTTCTTGATCGGGCCGCCAATGACGCCGCCGTATTGATCGCGGTCGAAATCCGGCTTGATGCCGCTCGCGGGACGGAAGAAGCCGGTGGCATTGAGCTCGGTCCGCCTCATGAACTCCCACACGGATCCGCGGAACGTGTTGGTGCCGCTGGCGTACGCCACGTTGATGGTGGCACCGGCCGAGCGACCGTACTCCGCGCTCATGTTGTTGGTCACGACCTTGAACTCGCCCACCGCGTCGGGCGCCGGCTGCATCACCTGGTTCGAGAAGCCCTGGTTGCTGGTGCCGTAGGCGTTGTTATCGACGCCGTCGATCAGGAAGTTGTTGAAAGTGGAGCGCAGGCCGTTGACGTTGAAGGCGCCCTCGCGCGGCGTGAAGCCGCCGGTGTTGAGCGCCGAGAGCCGCACGCCGGGCGACAGCAGCGCCAGCGCCGAGTACTCGCGCCCGTTGAGCGGCAGCGCCGTGGCCTGCTCGGCCGAAATCACCTGGCTGCGATCGCTCGAATCGGTCTGCAGCAGCACCGCCCGCGCGCTCACTTCCACGGTTTCCGTCAACTGGCCGACCGCCATGTTCAGGTCAACGCGCTGCCGGGCGCCCACTGTTACCTGGATGTTATCGACCAGGGCGATCGAAAAGCCCGGCTTCTCGGCCGTGATGATGTAGCTGCCGATGCGGACGGTGAAGAACTCGTAGTTGCCGTTCGCATCACTGGTGCGCTCGGCCGCGACACCGGTCTGCGTATTGGTGAGGGTCACCTTGGCTCCCGGCACGACCGCCCCGGTACTGTCTCTGGCCGTGCCCACCACGGTGGCGGTTTCGAACTGAGCCCAGGCCGGGGGTGCCATCGCGAGCACCATCATCACTACCAATAGCGCGTGTCTCATGGGGTTTTGTCCTCAATCTGTCTGGCCGAGCCCGAACGACCCCGCCAATACCGACCATCCACAAGGCAGTAATATACCGCCCGGTTGGGTCGTGGTGTCACGTTTGCAAAAACGACCGCGGACGGCCAGGCCGTCGACCTCACCCGGTGACCTCGGCGACCATGACGGTGGTCCCGGTTTCGCGCGCCCGGGTGGCCGCCAGGCCCACGCGCAACGCCTCCCTTCCATCGTCAATCGTGATCGGCGCGTCCCGGCCGCGGAGCACGTTCTGGGCAAAGTTCTGCAGTTGATTCGTGTAGGCGTCGCGAAAGCGCTCCATGAAGTACGGCACGGTGTCGTGCGACACGCCGTGCGCCTTGGTCAGGATCGTGATCGGCGTCTCGCGCAGGTACCCAATCCGAATGGTGCCTTCCAGTCCAAGAATCTCGGTGGCGATGTCGTAGCCGTAAATGCCACTGCGCGTCAGATCCACGACGCCCAGTTTGCCGCTCGAGAACGTCAAGCTGGCAATGGCGTTGTCGATGTCCCCGACAGTCTCGAGTTCGGGATAGGCGATGGTCGCGCCAATGGCCGCCACCGACCGCACCTCGCCCATGAACCAGCGGGCCAGGTCGAAGTCGTGAATGCCCATGTCGATCAACATGCCGCCGCTGCTCAACGGGTTGGCGTACTCGAGGCTCGGCCGGAACGGGTCGCGCGAGGTGGCCTTGAACACCAGCGGCATGCCAATCCGGCCGGCCTCGATCTGCTGCTTGGCCGCGGCGTAGCCGGGGTCGAAGCGGCGCATGAATCCCATCTGAAAGAACGTGCCGGCCCGATCGATCGCGGCCTTCATTGCGGCAATCTCCTGCAGCGACAGCGCCGGCGGTTTCTCGCAAAACGTCGGCTTCCGGCTTCCGGCGGCCTCGATGACGAGTTCCCCATGAGTATCGGTGGGGGTCACGATGACGATCGCGTCAACCGCCGGATCGGCGATCAGCTCCGACGGGTCGGTGTAGGCCTTCGGCACATCGAACTCGGCGGCGACGGCGTTGGCCAGCGAGGCGATGCGGTCGGCCACCGCAACCACGCGGGTCTCGGGAATGCGACCGGCCAGGTCACGAACGTAGACCTTGCCCAGTCGGCCGGCACCGATCACGCCCACGTTCAATCTCGCCATGCGTCTCCCAGTGTTTTTCGCGCTGGCCACTCACGGGCGCGACAACGATGCTTGCGTCACCATCTCCAGCCGCACCATGATGCCGGCCGGCACGGTCTCTCCCCGCAGCACTTTCACCGCGCTCTCGACCGCAACCTTGCCCATCTCGAAGGGAAACTGCGCCACCGACGCCAGCATCGTCCCCGCCGCGATCGCCTTCTTCGCATCGTCGAGCGCGTCGAACCCGACGACACGGATGGTGCCGGTCTTGCCTGCGGCGGCGATCGCCTCGATGGCGCCAAGCGCCATGAGGTCGCTGCCCGCGAACACCGCGTCGATGTCGGCCTGTGCCTGCATCATGTTCTGGAACACCGTGAACCCCTGGTCGCGTTCCCAGTTGGCCGGCTGCGACGCCACGATGCTGATGCCCGGCGAATTCTTGACCGCGTCGCGAAACCCCCGCAGTCGCGAATCGCCGGTTTCGTGGCCGGGAATGCCCTCGAGGATCGCCACCCGTGCCTTGCCGCCGGTGGCCGCAGCCAGGAACGCGCCGGCGAGCTTGCCGCCTTCGTAGTTGTCGGAGCCGACAAACGTGGCGGGCCTGACACCGGCGGCCTCGGCGGTCGCCTCGTCCAGGCGCGTATCGACGATCACGATCGGGATCTTCGCGTCCCGAGCCTTCACGAGCGCGGCGACGATCTCACGCGAGCCGCTGGGCGCGATCACCAGGGCCTGGATCCGCGCCTGGATCAGGTTTTCGACGATCTGCATTTGCTTCTCGACGTCGATTTCGCGCTCGGCCGCCTGCACTTCAAGCTGAACGCCCAGCCGGTCGGCCGCTTCCTGGGCGCCGCTGCGCATCTCGACGAAGAACGGATGGTTCAGCGTCTTGAGCACCAGCGCCACCTTCGGCCTGGCATCGCCGCCCGGCGCTTCGCGGTTGCACGACGACGACACAGCCGCCAGGGCGGCCACGACGAGCACGGTCAGGGTGCGCATGGATTAGTTCCTGTGGCGTTTTAGCACGGTATCGACGAGCACGGCAGCAATGATCACGACGCCGATGACAATCTGTTGGAGGAACGACGATACGCCCAGCAGGTTCAGGCCGTTGCGTAGCACACCCATGATGAGAGCGCCGACCAGGGTTCCGGCGAGCCGCCCTTCGCCGCCCATGAGGCTCGTGCCGCCGATGACGGTGGCGGCAATCGCGTCGAGTTCGTACATCATGCCGGCGATCGGCTGGGCCGAGTTCAGCCGGGCCGTGAGGATGACGGCCGCCACCGCGCTCGCCAGGCCCGACACGCCGTAGACGATCGTCTTGTGGAGCCGGACGGTGACGCCGGACAGGCGGGTGGCTTCTTCGTTACCGCCAATCGCGTAGACGTAGCGCCCAAACGTCGTTCGCGTGAGCACGGCGTGCGCGATCAGATACACGAGGACCGTCACCACGATGGGGGCCGGGACTCCCAGCACGTCGCCGGTGGCCACCGAGCGGAACCCGGGATCGAAGCCAGACACCGGCCGGCCCTCGGTAAACACCAGCGCGGCACCGCGAGCAATGCTCATCATCCCCAGAGTGACGATGAAGGGCGGCAGGCGGCCCAGGCTGACAAGCGCGCCATTTACGACGCCGCAAGCCGCGCCGGCGCCGAGTGCCAGGGCGAGCGCGAACGGCAGCGGGAATCCGCCCTGCAGTGACACGCCAAGAACCACGCCCGAGAGCGCGACGATCGAACCCACCGAGAGGTCGATGCCCCCCGACACGATCACGTAAGTCATGCCGACCGCGACGATCGCGTTGATGCTGGTCTGTTCGGCGATATTCAACAGGTTGGACACGGTCAGGAAGTGGGGCGTGAGCGCCCACAACGCCGCCGACAGACCGGCGAGCGCGAGCACGGTCCCGTACTGGCGCGCCGTCGCCCAACGGCCGTTCACGAGGCGAGCCCCAACGCGGCCGATAACACGCGATGCTCGGTGGCCTCGGCCGACTGAAATTCCGCGTGCAGGCGCCCGCGATGCATCACGAGGATACGGTCGCTCATGCCGAGCAACTCGGGCAACTCGGACGAGATCATGACAATGCCGGCGCCGGCAGCGGTCAGCCGGTTCATCAAGTGATAGATCTCGACCTTGGCGCCGACATCGACGCCGCGGGTCGGCTCATCGAAAATAAAGATCCGGGCATCGCCCGCCAGCCACTTGCCAAGCACGACCTTCTGCTGATTACCGCCGCTCAACAGCCGCAGGGGCTGCGTTCGGGTGCCCTTGATCCGCAGTTCCGTCACGAGTGGTTCGGCCATCGCCGCCTCGCACCCATCGCGCAAAAACCCGTACGGCGCCAGCCGGCGGGCATGCGGCAGCGCAATGTTGCGCGCGATCGTGGACCCGCCGATGAAGCCGTGCGCCTTGCGATCTTCCGGCAGTAACCCGATGCGATGGGCGATCGCGTCAGCGGGGGTCCGGAAGCTCACTTCGCGGCCGTCAACGAACAGGTGGCCGCTGTCGGCGCGGTCAATGCCCGCCAGCACGCGCGCCAGTTCGCTACGGCCGGCGCCGAGCAGCCCGCCCACGCCGAGGACCTCTCCGGCCCGCAGGCTGAAGCTGATCTCGCTCAGGAGTCCGTGACGGCAGAGGCCCTCGGCGCGCAACAGTTCGGCGCCCGGCGCCGTGCGCACCCGCGGGAAGTGCGCGCCGATGTCGCGGTCGGCCATCAGCCGCACCAGCTCAGGCATCGTCACGTCGGCCAGCAGGCTGGTCGCCACCCGGCGGCCGTCGCGCAAGACCGTCACGCGATGCCCAATGCGCGACACCTCGTCGAGCCGGTGGGTGATGTAGATGATGGCGACGCCTCGAGCGACCAGTCGCTCAACCAGGCCGAAGAGCTGGTCCACTTCTGTTGACGTGAGGGCCGAGGTCGGCTCGTCCATCACGAGCACCGAGGCGTCGCTGGCCAATGCCTTGGCAATCTCGACCATCTGGCGTTGCGCGAGGCTGAGCCGGCGCAACGGCGTCTCGGGCGCGATCGCCATTCCCCAATCGGCCAGCAGCCGGGCCGCCCGGCCGTGAAGCTCGCGCCAGTCGATCACGCCGCCCCAACGGGCCGGGAGCGCGCCGAGAAACAGGTTCTCGGCCACCGACAACTGCGGCACCAGGTTCAGTTCCTGATAGATGACACGAATGCCGAGGTCGAGCGCGGCGCCCGGATCAGGAATGTCGACCGGTTGACCGTGCCAACGGATCTCGCCGTCATCCGGGCGATGCGCGCCGCTCAAGATCTTGATGAGGGTGGATTTGCCGGCACCGTTCTCGCCGAGTAACACGTGCACTTCGCCGGCGTTGACCGTCAGGTCAACCCCGCCGAGGGCGACGACGCCTGGAAAGCGCTTGTGAATCCCCCGCATCTCGAGGACCGGCGGCGGCATGGTCAGGCCCGAAACTCGAACGGTCGAGACGTCATGACACCGGACGATCGAGGGGGGGCGCCCGTCATCGGGCCGGAGTATAGCAGGCGGTGGTGCCGTGACATGGCCCGCCGTGCCAAGGTATGGTCGCTGGGAGATGACGCACGTGTTCGCCTCCGCATGAGAGCTGCCATCGTCGGCGCCGGTCTCTCGGGGCTGTCGGCCGCAACGGCCCTTCGTGCCAATGGATACGAAGTCGTCGTCTTCGAGCGCGCGCGCGGACCAGGTGGACGTGCCGCGACCCGGCGAGTGGACGGCGTCGAGATGCCGAAGGCCGCGCGCGGCGCCACGCTCGCCTTCGATCACGGCGCGCAGTATTTCACCGTTCGCGACCCGCGATTTCAGGGCGTGGTCGACGGCTGGCTGCGCGAGCGCGTCGCCGCAAAATGGGACGGCCGCATCGTCAGCTTCGACAGCGAAGGGTGGGAGGACGTGCCGGCCACGACCGAGCGCTACGTCGGCATTCCGGGCATGAGCGCGCTCGCGGCATCCCTCGCCGAGGGACTCGATGTGCGCTACGGCGAGCGCATCGAAACGATCGAGCCGCTCGTGCGCGACTGCGATCGGGTGATCCTGGCCGTCGCGGCCGATCAGGCGAAGCCATTGGTGGCGCACATTCCTGAACTGGCCGCGGCGCTGGCGCCGGTGTCCATGCGGCCATGCTGGGCGGTGCTGGCGGCGTTCGAGGAACGCGTGCCGGCGCGCTTCGACGCGGCGTTCGTGCACGGCAGCCCGCTCGGGTGGGTGGCGCGCAACCAGTCGAAGCCGAAGCGCGAGTGGAAGGTCGATGCGTGGGTGCTGCACGCCGCGGCGTCGTGGAGCGCCGCGCATCTCGATGACGATCCCGAAGTCGTCGGGTCGTTCCTGATGGAGGCGTTTCACGACCTCATCCCGCAGGGCCTGCCGCGCGCGTTCTACGCGACCGCGCACCGCTGGCGCTATGCCCTCGCGGATCCACCGCTCGCGGTCGGCGCGCTCCATCACGCGGGCGTCACGGTGTGTGGGGATTGGTGCCTGGGGTCGCGGATCGAGGATGCGTACCTGAGTGGCCTGGGCGCCGCTACTCTTTAGGCAACCCTTTCTTCCTGTTCGCCTTGACGACACGGCCCCGGTCGCCGCCGGTCCAGAACATCTGCACCACCGTGCCGACTAATCCAAGGGCGACCCAGGCCCACGGCAGCCACGTCATGCCGGGCGCCGGGTTGAGGGGATACGCCACCCACACGTCGCCTTGCGCGGCGGCTGTCAAGGGGCCGCTATCCCCCATCACGGCCAGGCCACCCACCAGCAGCGTCCATGCCCCGCCGAACGCGGTGCCCAGGATGATCACGTAGCGCTGCAGCCACGTGGCCACGACGGCGCCGGCGATCGAGAACAGGATCACCACGGCCGGGTGCGGGTCGCCTTCGATCTGCGTCCAGATCAAGTTGACGATGAGGGCGCCGATGCCGGCGCCGACGAGCGCCACGCCGACGAAGTAGGCCGCCAGCAGCAACGTCGCGCCGGCAATGCCGCCGACGAGCGCGGCGATCACCATGGGGGTGGTGTCAGTGGCGCCGAAGACGGAACTGGCCGCCAGCGCGCCGATGATGAAGCCGAAAATGCCCAGCACCACCTTGAACAGGCGGTAGCCGAAGAAACAAGAGAGGAATCCGCCGGCCATCAGGATGGCGGCCGCGGGCAGCTGATATGCGGCAGGGAGCATGGGGTAGGCGAATTCTACACTTCCCGGCGGCCGTCCATGGCTTTCCCGACCGTCAGGTCATCGGCGTAGTCGAGATCGCTGCCGACCGGGATGCCGGTGGCGATTCGCGTGACCCGAATCCCGAGCGGCTTCAGCAGGCGGGCCAGGTAAATCGCCGTGGCCTCGCCCTCGACGGTCGGATTGGTGGCCAGGATCACTTCATCAACGCCGTCCACGCCAATGCGGGCGAGCAGGCCCTTGATCTTGAGGTCGTCGGGCCCGATGCCCTGCAGCGGCGAGATCGCGCCCATCAGCACGTGGAACACGCCCTTGAACCCACCGGTGCGATCGACCACGTTCACGTTCTGTGGTTCTTCGACCACGCAGATCACGCGGTGGTCGCGGGTCTCGTCGCCGCACATCAGGCAGGGGTCGGTGTCGGTGATGTTATTGCAGGTGGTGCAGTAGGTGACGCGATCCTTGACGTCGCGGATCGCCTGGCACAACCGCTCAGCATCTTCGCGCGGCGTGCGCAGCACGTGGAACGCCAGCCGCTGCGCGCTCTTGGCGCCCACGCCGGGCAGCCGCTTGAACTGATCGACCAGCTCCTGGAGAGACGCCGGTAGGGACATTACAGTCCGGGCAGGCCCATGCCGCCGAGCATGCCGCCCATCTTGTTCTTCATGGCGTCATCGACCTTGCGGTGGGCGTCGTTCACGGCGGCGATAATCAGGTCCTGCAGCATGCCGACATCGTCTTTCGAGACGACCTCGGGGTCGATCGCGATCTTCTGCAGATGCTTGTGGCCGTTCACGGTGACGGTGACCATGCCGCCGCCGGCGGTGGCCTGCACGCTCAACTGCGACATTTCCTGCTGCAGGCGCTCTTGCATCTCCTGCGCCTGCTTCATCATTTTCTGGATGTCCATAAGGTCTTGGGGTCTTGGGGGCTTGGGGGCTTGGGGGCGTGGGGGCTTGGGGGCTTGGGGGCCTGAGGTCTTGGAGTGCGGCCAAGTCCTCAAGTCCTTATCTCTCTTCTATCGTTGTCTTATCGACAGGAAAAATCTCGAGCACGGCCTGGACGGTGGAGTTGGCCATGGCTTCGGCCTTCAAGTCGTCCACCTTCGTCGAGGCTACGGTCGACAGGTCCCGCTGAGCCGCGACCGGCGAACCGAGGTGGCTCGGCGCCGGCGGCGCATCCGCCTGGGCGTTGACCACCGCAACCGGCGTCGGACGGCCCGCCACCTTCTCGGCAACCGTCGCGAGCCACGCTTTCTGATCTTCGCACTGGAGCTTCGCGTTCTTCTTGTTCGGTTGGAACGAAAAGATGATCTTCTCGGGAGTCACTTCGATGCCATAGGCGGAAGCCACCACGAGGTTGTAGAAGGTGCTCTTCTGCGACTTGATTTCCGCCAGGAAGGCGTCTTTCAAAGAACTGTCGCCGGCGCTCGCGATCGGCGCTGCTTTCGGCGGGGGGGGCGCGGGGGGCGCAGCTTTCACTGGAACCGGCGCTGGCCGCGACGGCGCAGCGGCCGGGGCGCGAGGGGCCAGGACGGGACGCGCTGTCGCGCCCTTCTCTGCCATCCCTAACAACTCGCCCAACGGCACCAGCTTGCGGAGATGCATGAGCCGCAGCAGCCCCATCTCGAGGTTGTAGCGCGGCTGGTCCGACACGCGCACTTCCTGCTCGGTGCGGGTCAGCAGGTCGAACGCGCGCAGCAGGTCTTCGCGCGACCACTGGCCGGCCATGGCCAACAGGCGCTCCTTCTCGGCATCCGCCGCCACATCGGGATCCGAGGCGCGCTTCGGATCCACCGACAGGATCAGCAAGTCGCGGGTCGCGCGCGCCAGCTCGCGGCACAGCAAGCGCAAGTCGTAGCCGCGCTCGATGGCGCGTTCGACCAGGGCAAACGCCGCCGGCGCGTCCTCGCTGACCACCGCCTCCAGCATGTCGAACACCAGGTCGCGGCCGACCAGGCCCAGCACGGTGACCACATCTTCAACGGTGATCTCGTCGCCGGCGAACGCCCGCACCTGGTCGAAGGCGCTCAGCGAATCGCGCATGCTGCCCTCGCCCGCGCGGGCCAGCAGCAACAGGCCGGCCTCGGGGATCTGGATCTGCTCTTCACCAGCGATCATCCGCAGGCGGTCGGACACGACCTTGGCCGAGATGGTGCGGAACTCGTAGACCTGCGATCGCGACAGCACGGTGTCGGGAATCTTGTGCTGCTCGGTGGTTGCCATCATGAAGATGACGTGCGGCGGCGGCTCTTCAATCGACTTCAAGAGCGCGTTGAACGACGAGCCCGACAGCATGTGGACCTCGTCGATGATGAACACCTTGTAGCGATTGCGGACCGGGGCAATGGCCAGGCCCTCGACAATCACTTCGCGGACGTTGTCGACACCGGTGTGGGTGGCGGCGTCGATCTCCAGCACGTCGATGTCGCGGCCTTCGGCAATCTCGATGCACGCGTCGCACGTGCCGCAGGGCTCCGGCGTCGGTCCCTTCACGCAGCTGAGCGCCCGCGCCAGGATCCGCGCCGTCGTCGTCTTGCCGCACCCGCGCGGCCCCGACAACACGAACGCCTGCGCGATCCGCTTGCTCTTGAGGGCGTTCTTGAGGGTGCGCGTGACCGCCTGCTGCCCGAGCACATCCTCGAACGTTTGCGGTCGCCACTTGCGGGCTAGGACTTGATAGGCCATTTGGAAGGGAAACTCGGCCCGGAGGTCCTCAACACATCACGGAAACGACTTAGCGCTGCTGCCTTCCGGCCCTGACGCGATTCGCCGCCCTGAGATTGCCGAGGCTCCGAGCCGAACCATCAGTGTAACACCTGCACGCGCACGGTGTGCAGCGCTCAGCGCACGCTGCCGCCCACCGACCGACCACTGGGTAAGTTATTGTATGGACGGCACTTGACGTCCCGAAGGGAACGTCCCGCAACTTGCTTATATCGAGGTTAGCACCATGATCCTCTTTCCCCCGGCCGGCCATGGCGAAACGGAGCTTTTCGGCGAGCCCGATCGCATCACCCTGCTCAGCCTTGCCGCGCACATCGTCGTCCTCGACGATGAGCGGGCAAATGTTGAGCTGGTGAAGCGAATGCTCGGGCGATCCGGTTTTCAGACGGTCACGGCCATCACCGACCCAAGGGACCTGGAAGGCCTGTTGACCACTGCGCCTCCCGACCTGGTGATCACCGACCTGCACATGCCCGATCGTGATGGGTTTTGGGTGCTCGACTTGCTGGCGCCCCTCATCAACCAGGAGCGCCTGCCGGTGCTGATGATCACCGGTGACGGCTCGCAGGATGCCCGCCAGCAGGCGCTGATGCGAGGCGCCAAAGACTTCGTCACCAAGCCGTTTGACCTGGTCGAGGTGCTGCTGCGCGTGCGCAACCTCCTCGAAAGCCGTCTGCTGTTCCAGGACCTGCGCCAGCAGAACCGGGCGCTGCTCGATTCGGTCCGGGGCACCCATCGCGAGCTCGAGTTCACGCGGGTCGAGATGATCGAGCGCCTCGCCCTGGCCGCCGAGTACCGCGACGATCAGACCAACGAGCACAATCTCCGGGTCGGCGAGTTGTCGGCGCAGATCGCACTGCGGATTGGCACTACGCCCGAAGAGGCAGGGCTGTTGCGGCGCGCCGCGGCGCTGCACGACAATGGCAAGATCGGGATTCCGGATGCGTTACTGCGCAAGGCTGGACCGCTGACCGATGGCGAAATGCGCGTGATGCGCACGCACACCACCATTGGCGCCCGCATCCTGGCCAACAGTCAGAGCCCGCTGTTGCAGTTGGCTGAAACGATCGCGATCTCACACCACGAGAAGTGGGACGGCAGCGGCTATCCGAACGGGCTGACTGGCACGGCCATTCCGATCTCCGGCCGCATTGTCGCGGTGGCCGACGCCTTCGATGCCATCACCAACAATCGCCCGTACCGCCAGGCCCGCAGCACCGAGGTGGCCCTGAAGCTGCTACGCGAGGAGGCCGGCACAGGCTACGAGGTGCGGCTGGTCGATGCGCTCGCCAGCAGCGTCCTCGCCAACTGCGCGTAGATTTCGACCGCGCGATCCAGTTCGGCGATCGCCACGTGTTCGCGGTCGGTGTGGGCGACGTGAATCGACCCGGGCCCGAACAGCAGCGGCCTGCCCCAGTTCGACAGGTACGGCGCATCGCTGAAATACGAAAACACGGCCGTCTCGAACCCGGGAATGGTGTGCATGCGCACGGCCGGCAGT
Organism: Vicinamibacterales bacterium; assembly: GCA_038213735.1. Classification (GTDB taxonomy): domain Bacteria; phylum Acidobacteriota; class Vicinamibacteria; order Vicinamibacterales; family UBA2999; genus 12-FULL-67-14b. The sequence goes on from JBBQSP010000041.1 coordinate 33,681, forward strand.
TCCAGGATCTCCTCAACGCTCACGCGGCCCTGTAGCGCAGCCACCAGCGTGGCCCTCAACGCATCGTGCTCGCCGACCGTGCGAAAGAACACTTCGGCCTCGGCGTGGGGGGGAATCACGTTCGGCGCGACGCCGCCGTTGATCAGGCCGACCGTGTAATGCGTCTGGCCCAGCAGCGGATCCGCGGGCCAGTCGGCCGTGCGCAACGCCATCAGGCCATCCATCAACTTCTCGATCGCCGACTCGCCAAGCTCGGGGTAACCGGAGTGTGCGGCCCGGCCGGCGGCAGTGAGGCGCACGCGAAACACACCGCGTGTGGCCGCGCCCAGGCGCAGGCCGGTCGGCTCGCCGTTGATGAGAAAACGCGACTTCGACGCGATCTTGTTGGCGGCCTTGGCGCCGTCGCTGCCCCGCTCTTCGCCGGCCACGAACACCAGGCCAATGCGGGTCTCGCCGGCGGCGCGCAGCCGCTCGGCGGCTGCCACCTGCGCGGCGAGAATGCCCTTGGCGTCGCACGACCCGCGTCCGTACAGCAGCCCGCCTTCAATGCGGCTTGGGAAGAACGGCGGCACGCAGTCGAAGTGCGTGGAGAACACCACCTCGGGTTCGCCGACGGCGGCAATGACGTTGGTGCGGCCGTTGTCGAGGGGCTGTTCGAGCACCGAGTAACCGCGGCCCCGCAGGTACTGGGCGAGCACACCCGCCACCATGCCCTCCTGCCCCGTTGTCGATTCGATGTCGACGAGTTGTCGGGTGAGGGAAACGTGGTCTACCGGATCCACTGTTCGAGTTCCGTTCTGGCGTCGGTCTTGTCGTCGCGGTACTTGACGATCACGGGCGTGGCGAGCGACAGGCCCCAGTCCTTGCCGGCGCCGTGGGTTACCGCCCGGGCGCCGGGCACGACCACCGCGCCCTCGGGGATGACCAGCGGCTGACCGGCGGTCGGCTTGATGATGACGCTGTTGACCAGGTCGTAGACCGGCGTCGAGCCGGTCAGCACCGTGCCCGCCGCGATCACCGCGCGCTGCTTGATGACCGCGCCTTCGTAAATACCGGTGTTGCCACCCACAAGCACGTCGTCTTCGACGATCACCGGCAGCGCGCCGACCGGTTCGAGCACGCCGCCAATCTGTGCCGCGGCGCTGACGTGCACGCGCGCACCAATCTGGGCGCACGAGCCAATCAGCGCGTGCGAATCGACCAGCGTCCCTTCGCCGACGTAGGCGCCGATGTTGATGTACATGGGGGGCATGCAAATTACCCCGCGGGCAATGAAAGCGCCGCCGCGAATGGCCGAGCCGCCCGGAACAATGCGAATGCCCGCGGCGACGCCGGGGCTCTGCACGGTCTGCGTGTCCTTGTCGTAAAACGGCAGGCCGGCCGACATCTCGACGATGTCGCCAAAGCGGAAGCCGAGCAGGATGCCCTGCTTCACCCACGTGTTCACCCGCCAGCCGGTCGGCGTTGAGCCGTCGGGCTGCGCCGAGCGGATGGTGCCGGCCTCGAGCCCGGCCTTCAGTTCGTCGAACGCCGCGCGCGCGGCCGCCTTGTCGGCGCCCGAGCCGGCCGCGACCAGCGACTCAATGTTTTCCTGAAGCGTCACAGCGACCCTAGCTCTTTCAGCCAGCCGTTCATCTTGTCTTTCGACGCCTGGCGCGGCGACACCATCGGCAGCCGGTAGCTCTCTTCCAGCAGGCCCATGGCCGCCATGGCGTACTTCACTGGGCCGGGATTCGACTCGATGAAGTTGCCGAGCATGATCGGCACCAGCCGCTGATGCAGGGTCCGGGCGGTGGCGTAGTCGCCACGCTCGGCGGCTTCGACGAGCTGCGTCATCTCGGCCGGCAGCGCGTTCGACGCCACCGAGATCAAGCCGCGCCCGCCAATGGCCATCAACGGCAGCGTCATTGCATCGTCTCCCGACATCACGAGAAACGTTTCGGGAACAGCGCGGCAGATCTCGATCATCTGGGTGATGTTGCCCGACGCCTCTTTGACGCCGATCACGTTGGGGATGGTGGCCAACCGCGTGAGCGTGGCCGCGTCGATGTTGCAGCCGGTGCGGCCCGGCACGTTGTAGAGCATCACCGGCAGCGGCGTGGCCTCGGCGACGGCCGAGAAGTGCGCGAACAGCCCCTCGGGCGTCGGCTTGTTGTACCAGGGCGTCACCTGCAGCAGGCCCTGGACGCCAATGCTATGCATTTCTTTCGACAGTGCGACGGCGGCCCTGGTGTCGTTGTCGCCGGCGCCGGCCATGACGGGCACCTTCCCGTTGGCCGCTTCGAGCACCAGTTCGACGACGCGGCGCCGCTCGGCGCCCGACAAGGTCGGCGTCTCTCCCGTCGTGCCGCAGGGCACCAGGAAGTGGACGCCCGCGTCGATTTGCCGCCGCGCCAACCGCTTGACCGCCGGCTCATCGAGCGCACCGCTCTTGGTGAACGGCGTAACGAGCGCCGTGCCGACTCCCGTGAATGTCGTTCGCATATCCCGCCTTCCCAGATCTTCTTTCTAAAGGAGTTCAGGAGGTCAGAAGAAAATATTCTCCTGATCTTTTTAGCTCCTGTTACTTCCCGCTCAACAGGTCGCGAATCGAGAACCACCCCTGCTTGCCAACGAGCCAGGCGGCCGCCGTGAGGGCTCCCCGGGCAAACACCGACCGGTCACGAACCGTGTGCGTGAGCTCGATCGTTTCCGATGGCCCGTCGAAACCAACGGTATGTGTCCCCGGCACGGAACCCACGCGGGTGGACGAGACGTCGATCGCCCGCACGTAGCCCGCACCCACCATTCCGGCCTTCAGCGTGAGCGCGGTGCCCGACGGCGCGTCTTTCTTCATCACGTGGTGTGACTCGTGGATCCACGCGCCGAACTCGGCGTGCTTCGCGAAGTGACGGCTGGCCTCTTCGACGGCCAACTGAAACACGTTCATACCGATCGAGAAGTTCGATGCTGCCAGCACGCCGATGCCGGCCCTGGCAGCCACCTCCTGCATGGCCGCCTCGTGCGCGTGCCAGCCCGTGGTGCCAATCACCACGTTGATCTGGCGGGCCGCCAGTTGCGGCAGGTTCGTCACCACTGCATCCGCCAGCGTGAAGTCGATGGCCACGTCCACGTGGCCGAAGTCGCCGTCGGCAATGGCGCGCTCGCCAGACCGCTCGTCGACGATCCCGGCAATCGTCGCGCCGTAGGAAGGCGCCAGCGACTCCACCAGCTGCCCCATCCGGCCGTGGCCAAGCAGCAGAATGCGCATCAGGCGCTCACCGCGGCGAAGAAACGGTCGTGCAAGCGGCACAGCGCCACCGGCAGTTCCGCTTCGCTGATCACGAACGTGATGTTCCGGCGAGACGCTGCCTGCGACACCATGCGCAGCGGCACGTCGCCGACCGACCCCAGCACCTGCGACGCCAGCGTCGGGTCGTCGTGCAACCCGTCACCCACCACGCAGATGATTGCCATGTCGTCCTGTCGCTCGACTTCGGCGAACCCCGACAGGCCTTCGATGATCGCCGGCAGCCGCCGCGCATCGTCAATGGTCACTGACACGCTGACCTCGGAGGTCGTCACCACATCGACCGGCGTCTTGTGGCGCTCGAACACTTCGAACAGGCGGCGCAGAAAGCCGTGGGCCATCAGCATGCGCGTCGAGGTGATGTCAACGACGGTGACGCCCTTCTTCGAGGCCACCGCGGTCAGTGGCCGATCGCTCTTGGGCCGTTCCGCGGTGATCAGCGTGCCGCGGGCCTGCGCCCGCTGCGAGTTGAGAATGCGCACCGGGATGTTGCGGGCGACCGCCGGTTGAATGGTCGCCGGGTGCAACACCTTGGCGCCGAAGTAAGCAAGCTCGGAGGCTTCGGCAAACGAGAGGTGCGGCACCACCTGCGGCGACTTCACGATGCGCGGGTCCGCCGTCAGCATGCCGTCGACGTCGGTCCAAATCTGGATCTCGTCGGCGCCGAGGCACGCGCCGACAATGGCGGCCGAGAAGTCCGAGCCGCCGCGGCCGAGCGTGGTGGTCACGCCGCCGGCAGTAGCGCCCACGAAGCCGCCGAGCACCGGAATGCGGCCGGCCGCCAGGGGCGGGTCGGCGTGCGTCATCAGCGCCGCGGTGGTCTCCTGGAACAACGGCGCGGCCGCGGTGTGTTCAGAGTCGGTGACGACGGCCAGCCGCGCATCGACCCAGGCCCCTTGCAGTTTGTGAGCGCTCAAGGCGGCGGCTACGATCTGGCTGCTCAACACTTCGCCGGTCGCGGCGAGGGTGTCGAGCCAACGTGGCGACACTTCCTGCAGGACGGCCAGTGCCGAGACCACGCGCTCCAGTTCATCGAACTCACGGTTGAGGGCCGCGACAACCGGCTTGCGGAGCATGTCGTCGGTAATAACTTCCGACACCGTGAGGTGACGCTGCCGCAGGTCCTGCAGGCTCGTGCGCGCGCCTTCGACATCCCCTTCGCGGGCGAGCGCCGCGACGCCAAGCAGGCGATCGGTGACGCCCGACAGGGCCGACACTACCACCACCGGGCCGCGCGCATCGCCGCCCTCGGTCTGCGCCTCGGCCTGCCGTTCGGCGCGGACCAGCGCGATCAGGCGTTCGATGGCGGCCCGATCGGCCACCGACGTCCCGCCGAACTTCATCACCTTCATCGCAACTCACTCGGCTTGGGGCCTGGGGCTTGGGGCTCGGGCCTGGCCATCAAAATATTCCCTCAGCCTTCATCAGCTCCGCATTCAAGATCGCCGCGCCGGCGGCGCCGCGCACCGTATTGTGGCCCAGCGCGACGAACTTCGCTTGCATCACCGGGCACGCGCGCAGGCGGCCGATGATCACGGCCATGCCGCCGCCCAGGTCGGCGTCGAGCCGCGGCTGCGGCCGGTTGGGCTCGTCCATCAGGACGAGCGGGGGCTGCGGCGCCGTCGGCAGCTTCAGCTCCTGCGGGCGTCCGGAGAATGCGCGGATGGCATTGGCCAGGTCGGCCATCGACGGCGTGGTGTCGAAATCCACCGACACGGTCATGGTGTGGCCATCGAGCACCGGCACGCGATTGGTGTGCGCGCTGATCGCCGCGGTGTGCGGGCTGCGGCCGCCATCGCCACCAAGAATCTTCAGCGTCTCGGTTTCCATCTTCTCTTCTTCGCCGCCGATGAACGGGACGACGTTGCCGAGAATGTCGAGCGAGGGCACGCCGGGATAGCCGGCGCCGGAGACGGCCTGCATGGTCGAGACGATCACCTTGCGAACACCGAACTGGCAAAGCGGCGCCAGTGCCATGGCCAGGACCACGGTCGAGCAGTTCGGGTTGGTGACGATGGCGCCAGGCCAGCCCTTGGCGGCGCGCTGTTCGGGCAGCAGTGACAGGTGGTCGGCGTTCACTTCGGGGATGAGCAGCGGGACGAGCGGGTCCATGCGAAAATTGCGCGCGTTGCTGACCACGATGTGGCCAGCGGCCGCGAACGCGCCTTCAATCTCGCCCGCGACCGACGCGTCGAGACCCGAGAACACGACCTTCGGTCCGCGGCCCGGCACGCAGGCCTCGACCACGCGGCCGGCCGATTCTTCGGGCATGGGCGTGGCCAGCCGCCACGGCGCCACCGACTTGTACGGCTTGCCCTCGGACCGCTCGCTGGCGGCCAGCCAGGTGAGCCGGAACCACGGGTGCCGCGCCAACCGCGACACAAACTGCTGGCCGACCACACCGGTCGCGCCGAGGACGCCGACTTCGATCTCGCTCATGAACTGATCCCTTAAAAACAAAAAACCCGCCGGCGGATAGCCGCGGCGGGCTCCTGATTATACACCAGGAGATCAGGAGTTCAGGAGCCCCACACTCTCAAATACAAAGTTCTTTTAACGCCACCCCTTCGCCACGTTAAGATATCCCCCAGTGCCAACCGGACGCTCCGACTCGACGCCGGCGTCGATCAGCGGACATGCCGTCGACAACCTGACGTTCATTCGCCAGGCCATGGAGCGCAGCACCACTTTTACGGCGGTGCCGGGCCTGGGCGGGTGCGTGATGGGCGCCATTGCCCTGGCCGCCGCCCTCGTGGGGTCGTGGCAGCCGACCAGCGAGCGCTGGCTGCTGACGTGGCTGGCCGCCGCCGCACTCGCCTCGCTGGTGGGCATGGCCGCCATGGCGCGGAAGGCACAGCGAGCCGGCGCCCCCTTGACCGGCGCGATCGCCCGGCGGTTTGCCGCCGGTCTCGCCGCACCATTCGTGGCGGGCGCCGTCATTACCTATGCGCTGTGGGCGGTCGGCCAGTTCACGGTGCTGGCGCCGGCCTGGCTGCTGCTCTACGGCGCGGGGCTGCTGACCGGCGGCATTTTCAGCGTGCCGGCGGTGCGCTGGATCGGCGCGTGCTTCATGGTGCTTGGGATGCTCGCCATCGTGACGCCGCCCGAGTGGGGCAACCTCTGGCTCGCCGCGGGTTTTGGCGGGCTGCAAATCGGCTTCGGTGTTTATATAGCGAGGAACCACGGTGGCTAAGAGCAACGCGGCACGGAAGATCAGGATCGACACGCCGGCCCAGGCACCCGCGCGGCCGGCCGCCGAGCGGCCGATCAAGCACGCCGGCGGCATTGCCACCGAACTCGACCGACTGCTGCACGACCGCATGCGCCTGGGCATTGTCAGCGCGCTGGCGGCGAGCGACGACCTGTCGTTCTCGGACCTCAAGGCGGCGCTCAACGCCACCGACGGCAACCTGAGCGTGCACGCGCGCAAACTCGAGGATGCCGGCTACCTCTCGTGCAGTAAGAGCTTCGAGGGACGGACACCGCGCACCGGCTACAAGCTGACCGCGGCCGGCCGCCGCGCGCTCGAGAAGTACCTGGATCACATGGACGCGATCATCCGGGCCACGAGAAAGGCCTAAGCCCAACTGATTCAACCCCACCGGTGGCCCGGAACTACCCGGTCGCCGTTACATAGGAGTCACGAGTCCGGTGCCAGGCTGTCGATGATATCGTGATATCATCCAGTGCGCTGGAGGGAGTCCGCAATGGCACAGTTGGTCGTCAGGCAGCTGGAGGACGAGGTCGCTCGGAAGCTGAAACAACGGGCGCGGCAGCACGCGCGAAGCATGGAGGACGAGGTCAGGCACATTCTGCGCACGGCCGTGCAGCAGCGTCCCGAAGCGCGCCAAAAAATCGGTACCCGAATCGCCGCGCGATTCAGGCACTCGGGGCTGACCGGGGACTTGCCGGAGTTCAGGGGAGTCCCGGCGCGGGCTGCGGACCTCGACTGATGACCATTCTCGACACCAACGTGCTGTCCGCCATCATGCGGACCAACCCGGAGGCCGTGGTCGTGGAATGGCTGGATCGCCAGCCGTCTGACTCGGTGTGGCTTTCGAGCATCACGGTGTTCGAGACTCGGTTCGGCCTGGCCCTGATGCCAAAGGGTCGGCGCCGGCGAGACCTCGAACGAGCTTTTGAGGCCGTCCTCACCGAAGACCTCGCCAATCGAGTGCTCGACTTTGACTCGGTGGCTGCGGCGGCAGCGGCACAGCTCGCCGCCGACCGGCAGAAAGCCGGACGGGCGGTGGATCTGCGCGATACCCTGATTGCGGGTATCGCGCTCGCACGTCGTGCGACGATCGCAACCCGAAACACCAAGCACTTCGAGGGGTTGGACGTGCCTGTCATCAACCCGTGGGACGAGTAGCCGGCATCGTGGCTTGGCGTCAGTTCTGACCCTTCAGATCGACGCGCAGTCCTTCAAGACCCCGAAACAGTTGACTTCACGATTATTCACAATAGCTATTTCCGACAATCGTCGAGTACGAAGTTGTTGATTCGCTCGCGTGATTCTCCGGTTCTGGACCGAGGGTTGATCGCGGCTACTTCGTCACGGTTCCCGACAACGATCGTAGAAACGCGACCAAGGCGTGTTTCTCCGAGGCGGTCAGGCCAATCGGGCGCAACTCCTGGTCCAGGAGCGCGTGTCTGTTGCCGCCGCGATCGTAGTAGTCGATGACCTCGTCCAGCGAAGCGAGCGAGCCGTCGTGCATGTACGGCGCGGAGTGTTCAATTTCGCGCAGGGTCGGCGTTTTGAAGGCGCCACGGTCCCCGGCTCGGCCGGTGACCCCAGCGCGCCCTTCGTCACGGAACGATTCTGCCACTCCAGGTTCGCCCGGGGGCCTGCCCCACGCGATCCCGGTGTTGTGAAACTTTTCGTCGGTGAAGGTCGGACCGACGTGGCAGGCGGTGCAACCACCCTTGCCGCGAAAGAGTTTGAGCCCTGCTTGCGCGTCGGCCGATAGCGCCGTGCGGTCGCCATTGATGTGGCGGTCGTAGGGAGTATTGCCGGACATGATCGAGCGCAAATAGGTAGCCATCGCGCGCGACATGTCTTCGCGCGTAACGCCCACGCGCGCCGAGGCCTCATCGATTAACAAATCCATTTCGTTCGGGTCTTCGATCGGCTTTAGCACCTGCTCTTCGAGCGTGGAGACGCGGCCGTCCCACGAAAACGAGCGGCCCCAGCCGCGATTGACGAGCGCGGGCGCATTGCGGCGTCCACGGCGCCCGAACACCCCGGGGGAGATCGCGCGGGGTGTCGCGAACGCATGATCGGGATTGTGACAGGACGAGCACGAAACGGTGCCGTCGCGTGATAAACGGCTGTCATTGAACAATCGGCGCCCAAGCTCGATCTTTTCCGCGGTGATCGGGTTGTCCTCCGGGACTGGCATATACAGGTCCAGTCCCAGAGGAATCACGAGCGCGACGATCAGGATGCGGATCACAAGAAGAACATTAGCGGCGCGATGTCGGACCCGTGTCAGTTCTGGGTCACGATTGCGTCAACGAACGTTATTGGCGTTTCGCGCTCTGCGCTGCCAAGACATTTTCCAGTGCCCACACTTCGGCAGTCGTCTTTCCCATTACCAACGCAATGCTGCGTCCGTCGGGCGACAGGGAGAAGCCCGTATCACCCTGCAGCACCAGCGGAGTGGCGTTGTTGGAATTCGAGATACCCGCCCGCCAGAGTTCTGGATCGATGTCGAGCTTACGAGGGGGACCTGTCGTGACTGGGACCAGCCAGAGCTCCCACCGTGAACCGGTGTACTTCTGAATAATCAGAGCGCTGCTGCCCGACGTCCAGCCACCAGAGGACGGTCGAAACAGCGCTTCAGGGTGCGTCAAGCGGAGCAACTCGCGAGGCTGCCCTCCGGCGGTAGGCACGAGCAGGAGACTGGCCGTATTCGACGCCCGATTCGCACGCGCCACCGCAATGTACTCGCCATCAGGCGAGAGGGCTCCAAATACCTCTCCCGTATCGCCGTTGACAGTACGCTCGGCTTCGGAGGCCAGATCGCGCTCGAAAAACGTGCCCCCGCGATTGAAGTACACCTTGTTGCCATCCGGTGACTGCGCGAAGACGCTGAGTCTGTCGCTCGAGATCACCGGTCTCGCATCGCCCGACTGCACGTCGACCTGGAAAATCCCGGCCCGTCCCTTGACGTCTCTGGACTGCATCAGGAGCGAGCGGCCATCGGGCACCCAGTGCGCGACCCGGGCTTCGGTCAATGCGCCGGCCAACCGGCGGACGTGTCCGGTCGCAACCGACCGAATCGCCAGGCAGCCGTTGTTGCACTCGACCGGGTAGGCCAGGTGTTGTCCGTCCGGCGACCACGTCGGATTGCTTGCGCCTTCCACGAAACCTTGCGTGAAGCTTACTGGAGCCCCGAGCAGCCTGCCCGCCTCAAGATCGATTGGCGCAATCGCGATGTCGCGAGTGCTCGTCCGTTTGTGAACGTAGAGAGCGCCCGAAGCGGCGATGCCCAGCGAATAACTTGGGCCGACATCGGGTTTTAGCAGTTCGGGTGAGCTTTGCGCGTGGCCGTCAGACCACGGCTGGGCCCACAAGCCGACGGCACCTCTGCGATCGCTGCTGAAAAGCAATCGTGTACCATCAGGTGTCCAACCCATGACGGTGTCATTGGCGCCATGCACGACGGCCGGGATTTCTCGGCCATCGTCAATCGCCAGCACGAACACGTCCCTTTGCTGAGTAGAATCACTCGCTGGACGGTCGTACGCGAGATACTTACCATCGCCTGCGCGCGCCACGCCATCGTGAACACCTGTTCCACGCCATCGTGATCACTCATTCCACGGCATCGTGATCACCCGTTCCACGGGTCGTGATCACCGATTCCACGCCTCGTGATCACCGGTCGGCGACGCTGAGCTCG
>JBBQSP010000042.1:0-42567 GCA_038213735.1 Vicinamibacterales bacterium
GGGTCCGCGTGGAATCGTCGAGAGCCAGATCGCCTCGCCGTCGAGCACCAGGCCGAACGTCTTGCCGTACTGCGACCATTCCCCGCGAAAGGTGCCGTCGCGGTCGAACCGCTGGATGCGTCCGTTCTCGCGGTCCGCCACATACACGAGACCATCGGCGTCGACCTGGATCGAGTGCGGCAGCCGGAACTGTCCCGGCCCGGTCCCCGCCGTGCCCCACTCGCGCAGCTTCTTTCCGTCTGGCGAGTATTCCAGGATGCGGGCGTTGCGGTAGCCGTCGGCAATCCACACGTTGCCGTCGGGTGCGAAGGCGACATCGGTGGTGCTGCAGAACGCGCCGCAGGGCGTGGGTTGACCGCCCACCTCGATCTGCATCAGCGTCTTTCCCTCTGGCGAGAACTTGTAGACCATTGAGCTGGCGGCGTCGGTCGTCCAGACGTTCCCCTGCGGGTCGATCCGAATCGCATGCGGTGTCGTGTACAGGCCCTTGCCCCACGAGCGGACGACGCGGCCGGTACGATCGAGCACGATCACGGGATCGGCCTGCTCGCCGCGCTGCAAGAGGTAGACGAGACCCGAGCGATCGGCCGCCACCCACGACACCATGCCCGTCGCCCAGCCCGCCTGCGCCGGCGCGACGATCGGCAGGGCGCCTTGAGCCATCGGCAGCGCCTTTGCGTTCTTGACCATCTCGCGCAGCGCGGCGTTCTGCGCGTCGATGCGGGCCTGCTCGGCAGGCGTGGTCTGGTTGGGGCTCTGCAGCCAGATGGGCAGCAGCAGGGCGACCGCGAGGAGGCGGATGGTCACTACCGTGTCCCTCCCGCGTCCTTGATCTTCCGCAAGACGCGGTCCTGCAACCAATGCTGATCCCACCATTCGACGGGATTCACCGGAACTCCCTGCAGCAGGACCGTGAAGTGCAAGTGGTCGCCGCCGGCCAGGCCGGTGGCGCCGGTGCGGCCCAGTTCCTGGCCCTTCGCGACCGTGTCGCCGACCTTTGTGCCGATCGATGACAGGTGCGCATAGAGCGACTGGATGCCAAGGCCGTGATCAACGATCACGCAGTTGCCGTAGATGCCCAGGTAGTCCGCGAACACGATTACGCCAGCGTTCGAGGCGTTGACGGGTGCCCGCTGCACCGACGCCAGGTCGAAGCCCAGATGGACCTGGCGATCGATCTCCTGGTCGCCGAAGAAATAGGTGCGTCGATCGGCGAAGCGCGACTCGACCTGCGAGTTGCCCATTTGCGCGAAGGCCTCGGTCCACAGCATCTTCGGCTGGCTCTTCGACGCCAGGGACGTGATGGTGTCACCGTTCTTTTGGCGCAGATCGCCGTTGATGGTCAGGAAGCCCTTCAGCAGGCCCTCCGGCGAATCAACGTCCACCTTCAGGTCGGGCGTGTTCGAGGCAATGGCAGGAACCACGCGATCCAGGAAGCGCTGGTCGATCGGGATGCGCGACTGCAGGAACTTCTTGTTGGTCGGTTGATGCTCGAGCGGCGTGGTCACTTCATTGCCGGCGAGGTCGCGGGCAAATGCCGAGATGCGGGCGTTCACGTCCTGATCGTGCTTCAGCGCGAAGAACGCCACCCGGACCGCGGGATCCGCGATACCCACGGCCGAACTCGGGTAGGCGCGATACTCGGTGTCGCCCACCCTCACGCCGGCGTCGACATCGTCCGGCGTCGCGCGCATGACCACGAACTCCGCGCCGCCGAGGTTGATGAAGTGGTGGATGGAAGTGACCGCAATCCTGGGCGGATCGAGCCGGACCTGCAACTCGCGCGTGACCGACGCCTCAACCGTTCGCAGCCCGAAGAAGACCTGGCGCGACGCGGTCACCGTGATGGTGGCGGGCCCGCTGACGAGGGTGGGGATGGTGGTCTTGCCGAGTGCGCCCGACAGGCTGACCTGCGTTTGCCCCGTGCCGTCGTTGCCGTACGACGCCACCATGGTTGACTGCCCGTTCTGCTCGAGCGTGGCGTGCATCGCCACCACCGGCGTCGCCGACTCCGCCACCACATCAAGTGCGCTGGCGCGACCCACGAACTGATCGGGCGACTTGATGGTGATCGACGGTCCAGCTTCGCGACCGGCGAGGTACCAACCGGCACCCGCGCCGACGATTCCGAGTACGACGATGGCAAGCAGGGTCAGGCGAAAAAAGCGCATGACCGATGATAGCCATGAACAGGAGTTCAGGAGGTCACGAGAAACAATTATTTCTCCTTAACTCGTTAGCTCCTGTTCCCTTGGCGCGGCCGCCTCGTCGTTCTGTGTGTCGGCGTCGCGGTCCAGGGATCTTCCGGCCACGGATGCCTCGGGTAGCGGCCGCGCAGTTCCTTCCGAACTTCCTGGTACGTGGTGGCCCAGAAGCTCTTGAGGTCCTGCGTGGATTGCACCGGCCGCGCGTTGGGCGCGAGCAGGTGAAATGTCACCGGGATCCGCTTCGGCCCCAACCGGGGCGTCTCGGCGAGGCCGAACAGCTCCTGTAGCTTCACCGCGACCGACACGGTGCCGTCACCAGCGTAGTCGAGCCGCATCGCGCGCCCGCTGGGCACAGCGAGCGAGTCGGGCGCGTCGCGATCGATAGCCTGTTTGGTCGCCCATGGCAGCTGTGCGGCCACGTCGAGCGTCTTGAGGCTTTTCGCCCCGGTTGCGGCCAAGACGGCCAGTGCCGGCAGGTCCAGTGTTTGTCCCGCGAAAGCGGCGCGTCGGACCAATCGCTCGGTTTCAGCATCGTGGTCGCGATTGCACCACGCCTGGGCCAGCATCTGCGAGGCGCTCTCGGGTTCGATGGCCACGGGACGTTCTCGCAGCACCAGTGCGTCGTACCAGTCGGTGGCGTGAGCACGAACGACACCGCTGTCATCAATGCTGTGGACTACTTCGCTTCGAGTCGGGCTGAGCCACTCGGCTTCGATCCGGCATGCGGACCGAACCGTGGCTTCGGTCGTCAATGTAGCGTCCGCCTTTAGGCGGACCGTGCCGGAAGTGACATCCAACGCCACCAGCCAGTCACCGTCACGAACGCCGCTCTCGCGGCCCATCACCGCGCCATGGCCGGTCGCGAGCGTCACTCGGTCGCCGTCAGGTAAAGGCAACCCTTTAGGGTTGCCTTGGTTCCGGCGTCTCGCAACCCGGTCGGGATAGCCCGCCAGCACCGCCCGCCGGAACGCGGTTTCGTCGATGTGTCTCGTCTGGCGCTTGCCCAACACCGCTGAGGCACTGCGTTCCAGGTTCTCGGCAACGCGCTTGAGATGGAACGGCATGCGCGGCCAGCTGTCAATGATCGGCAGCAGGTCGCAGGAGGTCGATTGGTGGCCGCCGTCGGTGCGTCCTGGCTCCGAGAGCCACGCACAGGCTGCCGCAGCCTCGAACGAGCCGAGGCCATCGACCAGGATGCGGGCCAGTCGCGGGTGCAAAGGCAGGCGTCGCAGCAACTGCGCGTCCTTGGTGGCCAGGCCATCGTGCACCAGGCCGAGACGTTCGAGCAGCGTGACCGCAACCGCCAGGCGGTGGTCCGACGGCCGCTCGAACCACTCGAAGTTCGCGGGGTTGTCGCCCCATCCCAGGATCGACAGCACCGGCTGCGCCAGGTCGATGCGCTGGACCTCGGGCTCTCGGTGTGGCCGCAGCCGATCGCGTTGATCCCAGAGCCGCCGCACCGTGCCTGGTCCCAGCCGGGCGGCGCGGCCGGCCCGTTGATCCGCCGAGTCGAGGGTGATGCGTTCCAGCGTGAGGCTGTCAACGCCGCGCTCGCCGTTGTAGCGGGCGACCTTGTGCAAACCGGTGTCGATCACGATTGAGACATCCGGAACGGTCAGCGACGTTTCGGCGATGTTCGTGGCCAGGATGACGCGCCGGCGCGCGGCCGGGGCGAGCGCCGCATCCTGTTCAGAGGAGTCCATCGCGCCGTGGAGCGACAGCAGCTCGACGCCGTGCCGGGCCGCCACCGGCTCGGTTTCGCGTAACGCGCGGGCGATTTCGCCGGCGCCCGGCAGGAAGCAAAGCGCGTTGCCGCGAGTCACCGGCAGCAGTTCATCGAGAGCCGTGGCCACCGACTGTGCTGAGGCGTAGCTGATCGACAGGGGGTGCAAGGTCCCCGGCACGTCAATCACCGGGCAGCCGCCCAGGAAGCGCGAGACCGGCGCCGTATCGAGGGTGGCCGACATCACGAGGATCCGCAGATCCGGCCGCGCCAGCCACGCCTGCCGGGCCAGGGCGAGACCCAGGTCGGCGTGGATGCTGCGCTCGTGGAACTCGTCCACGATCAGCGTCGTGACCTCGCTCAGCAAAGGATCGTCCTGAAGGTAGGCGGTGAGAATGCCCTCGGTAACGACCAGGAGCTTGGTGTCGGCGGCGGCCTTCTTCTCGAAGCGGATGTGCCAGCCCACTTCCCGTCCCAGCGTCCAGCCGCGTTCGTCGGCAATGCGGCGCGCCATGGCGCGCGCCGCCACGCGTCGCGGCTGCAGCAACAGCACCTGGCCCAGGTCCACCAGCGCCGGCGGCACCCTCGTCGTCTTGCCGGCACCCGGCGCCGCCGTCAGGACGGCCGCGCGATGACGGCTGAGCGCCTCACGAATCAGGTCGATGAACGCATCGACAGGGAGGGGGATCGGCGGCACCTCCCTTATGATGTCAGACCATGAGTATCGTGCAGCGTGGCACCTTGACCAATTTGCTCTGTGTCCTCTGCGTCCTCTGTGGCCCGCTCTCGCTGGCGGCGCAGACAGCCACGCCGCCAGCTCAACGTCGCGAACCGCCATCAACCTTGCGTGCACCGACGCGCCTCGACATCCTGCGCGGCGAATACGGTCGCTACCGAGCGAACAACGATCTGCTGCATTACGAACTGGACGTCCGCGTCGATCCGGAAAAGAAGTCGATCACCGGCAAGAACGCCATCCGCTTCAAGATGCTCAAGGACGACACCCGCATCCAGCTGGAGCTGTTCGCCAACTACACCATTGAAAAGATCGCGTTGGAATCACGGACGCTGACGTACGAGCGCGACCACAATACGGTCTACGTGGACTTTCCGGAGACGCTCCGCGCCGGCCGCACCTACTCGATCGAGTTTCACTACTCCGGTTCGCCGCGCGAGGAAGGCCGGTTTGGGGCCCTGGCCTTCAGGACCGATCCCACCGGGAAGCACTGGATCAATACCGCGAACGAAGGCGAGGGCTCGGCGTCGTGGTGGCCCAGCAAGGACCAGTGGCGCGACGAGCCCGAAGGCGCCGACATCCGCGTCGCTGTGCCCAACGGCCTCGTCAACGTATCGAACGGGCGATTTATGGGCAAGACTGACCTCGGCGACGGCTACACGCGCTGGGACTACCGGGTCCACTACCCGATCAACTCCTACAACGTGTCGCTCAACATCGGCCAGTACGTGCACTTCGCCGAAAAACTCGACGACCTGCCCATGGATTACTTCGTGCTGCCCGAGAACCTGGAGAAGGCGAAGAAGCAGTTCGCCCAGGCCCGGCCGATGATGGAGGCGTTCGAGAAGTACGTCGGCAAGTATCCGTTTCCGAAGGACGGATTCAAGCTGATCGAGGTGCCGTACTCAGGCATGGAGCACCAAAGCGCCGTCACCTACGGCAATCGCTTCGCTAATGGCTACCTCGAGCGCGATTGGACCGAAGCCGGCGTCAGCCTTAAGTTCGACTTCATCATCATCCACGAGAGCGGCCACGAGTGGTTCGGCAACGCGGTCTCGGCCGCCGACGTCTCCGACATGTGGATCCAGGAGGGCTGGTGCAACTACCTGGAGTTCGTCTATGTGGAGGCGCTGTTCGGCGCCGAGGATGCGTTGAAGTATGCCAACGGCTACAAGAAGAAGGTCGGCAACAAGGAGCCGATCATTACGCAGCGTGGCATTCACCGCTCGCCGAACCAGGACATGTACTTCAAGGGCGCGCTCTTCCTCCACACCCTTCGCAGCGTCATCAATGACGATGCCCGCTGGTGGAAACTGATTCAAGGCACCTACGAGCACTTCAAGTACCAGAACATCATGACCGAAGACCTGGTGCGCTACTTCAACGCCGAGTTGAAGCAGGACATGACGCCGATCTTCGATCAGTACCTCCGCCGCGCTGACTTGCCGACGCTGGAACTGACCTTCGACGACAAGGCCGAGACCGTGTCGTATCGCTGGAACGCCGACGAGCGCGGGTTTGCCATGCCGATCAAGGTCGGCACGAAAGACAACTGGCAGGTGATCCAGCCGACTACGACGTGGCAAACCATGCCGAACAAGCTGGGGAAGGGGTTGGAGGTGGCGACGGAGCTGTTCTACGTCAACGTCGCCATTCTCAACGCCGCCGGGCGACCCTAACTCCCGATCTTCTTCTGCGCCTCGGCGATGCGGTCGCGATCGAGGTCGCCGTCTTTCCAGTAGCCGACGAAGCGGCGATAGGCCTCGCGCGACTTCGCGGTATCTCCCTGCTGTTCGTAAATGCGACCGAGGAAATAGAAGCTGCGCACGTACTCGATCGGCCAAACCGCGCGCTCGTAGCCGCTCTCGGAGACCTTCTCGAACCAGGGCCGCGCGTCGCCGGGACGGCCCGTGACGAACAATGCCTCGCCAAGGGCCGACCACACCGGCAGGTGCCAGCTCCGCGTGTTCGGTCCGGGCGATCGCGGGGTCAGGGCCGCCGCAGCATCTTGCAGCGGCTTGATTGCGGCTGCCGCGTTGCCGCCGCCAAGTGCCACGAGTCCTCTGGCAATGTTCGCCGACCGACCGTCGCGGACGGTCGACAAGGGGCTCGCCGTCGACAGCAGCTCAGTGACCGCAGCCTCTGCCTCGCCGGGCCGGCGCGCGGCAGCGAGCGCCCATGCCTGGCCAAGAAGGGCCACCGGCTCTTGCCCCGTCCCCTTCGCATCCGCCACGGCCTTTGTCATCGCTGCGGCGGCGAGGGCGTACTGGCCCCGTGCGAGCAGGATCTGGCCCTTCAGCAGATGGCCTACCGAGCTGCGCTGTCCAGGAACCTTGTTGGCCGATATCGCCCGCTCCGCCCACACAGTCGCATTTGTGCTCCTGCCCATGAATGCGCTCAGGCCGATCTGGATCTGCGCGCCAAAAAATCGGTGCCCATCGGTGGGGCCACTTGTCAGGTCCCCTGCGACCCGGGCTGCCGCATTCCAGTCTTCGCGCAGTAGGTGGGTCAGCCCCGCTGTGCTCGCGGCGCTTGTGTCAAGCGGATCCAATAGCCTGGCTCTGTCCAGCACACGAATGGCTTCGTCCAGCCGGTCCACACCGACCAGGGCGACGCCGAGCAATACCTGTGCGGCGGCGTTCTCCGGGTTGCGCTTCGCAAACGCCTCGTTGACTGACAGAGCCTTGTCAGGCTGACCGAGCGCCCGGTAGCCGACTCCGATGTTGGCATAGGGCTGGACGATGGTGGTGCCGGCCTGAATCAGCTCTTCAAAGTGCCGCACGGCCTCCACGTAGCGTTCGAGGCCGTTGTACGCGAGGCCCAGGTTGTTTCGGCACGCCTCATGAGCCGGAGAGATGGCCAGGCAGCGCTCGTAGGCGGCCATGGACTGTGCCCGGGTTGCCAGAGAAGTGGCGTTGTGGACGCCCTCGATGTAGGCGCGATCCCTCGGTGTCAGCCGATCCGAAAGTGAGAACGCCTTGGCGCTGTGCTGGTTGCGGCGTTCGAAGTTCCCCCGATTGCCTTCCACGATCGCCAACTTCCCGTAGGCCATCGCGAACAGCGGGTCGATGGCCACGGCCTTCTCGAACATTGCGACGGCCTCGGCGTCGCGACGACGATTGTTGTGCTCAAGGCCTTCGGCGTAGAACCGGTACGCGTCAATCGAGGTCGTCGTGACCTCGTCCACGCCGCGGCGGTCGCCGGTTGAAGGGCCCGCGCCGGGGGCGGTCAACATTGCCGCCTCGGCCCGCAGACCTTCGAACTTCGTTCGGATGCGGCTCGACAAGTCGTCAATCATCGAGAACAGCGCCGACGTGCTGGTGCCGTCAACGCGCTCGGACGAGATGATGCGGCCGGTCTTGGCCTCCTGCAGGCGCACGTTGATGCGAATCGCATCGCCCGATCGCACGTAGCTGCCGACGACGACGTTGGTCACGCCGGTGCGTGCTGCCACCTCGCTGATCGCCTCCGGCGACAGCATGCGATCGTCCTGCCGATTGAGTTCCGAGAGGATGCCGTAAAGGCGATCGGTGCCGACCACCTCGATGCCCTGCGACTGCGACAGGTCGGTCACCACCATCTCGGTGATGCCGGTGCGCATCCAGTCGAGCTCCTTGTCGCCAGTGGTGTTGTCGAAATAGAGAACCGCGACCGATGGCTTCCCGGACTCGCCGGTAGCGGGCCCGCTCGCCGAACCGCCACTGCGAGTGAACAGCACAGCGCCCGCTACGGCGACCACGGCGACGGCCGCCGCGAGCCAGCCCCACGTGGGCACTCGCATGGCTGCCAGCGGCGCCGGTGCGGCGGCAGCCTGCGGACCGGTGTCGAGACGCCGCCGGGCGGCGCGGATGTCGACCACCGCGTCCTTCATCCCCTGGTAGCGATCAGCCGGATCCTTGGCGAGGCACTTGTCGACAATGCGCTGGATGTCGGCGCTGGCCTCGGTGATCACGGCCGGCCCGAGCGACGGCAGCCGCGGCGCGGGCGCGTGGATGATCGCGCTGGCGGTCTCGATGCCGGTCTTGCCGCGGAACGGCGGCTGGCCCGCGAGCATCTCGTGCAGCAGGATGCCGAACGAGAAGATGTCGCTGCGGTGATCGACCGTCTCGGCGCGCGCCTGTTCGGGCGACATGTAGGTCATGGTGCCGAGCACCACGCCGACGCCGGTGTCGTGGCTGGTCTTGGTCTGTGCGCCCGCCGTTGACGACACTTCGATCAGTTTCGCGATGCCAAAGTCGATGATCTTCGCGTGGCCCTCGTCTGTGACCATCACGTTGGCGGGCTTCAGGTCGCGATGGACGATGCCCTTCTCGTGGGCCCGCGCCAGTCCGGCGGCGATCTCGGCCGCCAGCTCCAGCGACCGCGCCGCGGGCAACTTGCTTCGGGTTAGCAGGTCGCTGAGCTTCTCGCCACGGATCAACTCCATCGCGATGTAGGCGACGCCATCCACTTCGTCGGCGCCGTGGATCACGGCGATATGCGGATGCTCTAGCGCCGAGGCCGCCTGCGCCTCCCTCAGGAAGCGGCGCCTCACATCATCGTCACTGGTCACTTCCTGCGGGAGGACCTTGAGGGCGACGTCGCGGTTGAGGCGCGTGTCGGTGGCCCGATAGACCACGCCCATGCCGCCGCGGCTGATCTCTTCCTCGACGCGGTAGTGCCCGAGCGAGCGGCCGGTCAGTTCCATGGGGTGGTGGGCTGAAGCACGCGCAGTCTATCGCATAGCTGCGCTGCCCGGCGTGATAACTTGGTCGGAACCGCCAGGGGTATCCACCGCCCGGGCGCACTGAAGTGCGCCCCTACGATTGTCGTCGGTGAGATTGAGAAACACCCTGGAACCTGAACCCGTTGACACGGGCGGAGGGAGAGCGGAAATGAAGAAGTCCACGCCCGTGCCAGTTGCCTCGACGTACGAAGAGGCCTATCCGAATTCCACCAAGGTCTACGACCAGCAGGTGGTGCAGACACCCGCCGGCGAGACGACGCTGCGCGTGCCGTTTCGCGAGGTGTCGCTCGGCGGCGGCGAGCAGCCGGTGCGGCTCTACGACACCAGCGGCCCGCAGGGCCACGATCCACGCGCGGGCTTGCCGAAGCTGCGCGAGGCGTGGGTCGCGCCGCGCCGTGCCGCGGCGAAAGCCGGTCAGCCCGTGACCCAGCTGCACTACGCGCGCAAGGGCGAGATCACGCCCGAGATGGCCTACATCGCCTCGCGCGAGGGCCTGCCGGCCGATTTCGTGCGCGATGAAGTGGCGCGCGGTCGCGCGATCATCCCCGCCAACATCAATCACCCCGAGCTCGAGCCGATGATCATCGGCCGCAACTTCCTGGTGAAGATCAACGCCAACATCGGCAACTCCGCCGTCTCCTCGTCGATCGAGGAGGAAGTGGAGAAGTTGCGCTGGTCAACACTCTGGGGCGCCGACACGGTGATGGATCTATCCACCGGCAAGAACATTCACGAGACGCGCGAGTGGATCATGCGCAACTCGCCGGTCCCGATTGGCACCGTGCCGATCTACCAGGCACTCGAGAAGGTGGGCGGCCGCCCCGAGGACCTGACGTGGGAGGTCTACCGCGACACGCTGATCGAGCAGGCCGAGCAGGGCGTGGACTACTTCACGGTGCATGCCGGTGTGTTGTTGCGCTACATCCCGATGACCGCCAAGCGCCTGACCGGCATCGTGTCGCGCGGGGGCTCGATTCTCGCCAAGTGGTGCCTCGCGCATCACCAGGAAAACTTCACCTACACGCACTTCCGCGAGATCTGCGAAATTATGAAGGCGTACGACGTGTCGTTCTCGCTCGGCGATGGCCTGCGGCCCGGCTCGATTGCCGACGCCAACGACGAGCCGCAGTTCGCCGAGTTGAAGACGCAGGGCGAGTTGACCAAGATCGCCTGGGAGTATGACGTGCAGGTGATGAACGAAGGCCCCGGCCACGTGCCCATGCACCTGATCAAGGAGAACATGGAGAAGCAGCTGGAGTGGTGCGCCGAAGCGCCGTTCTACACGCTGGGCCCGCTCACGACCGACGTCGCGCCCGGCTACGACCACATCACGTCGGCGATTGGCGCAGCCATGATCGGCTGGTATGGCACGGCCATGCTCTGCTACGTGACGCCGAAGGAACACCTCGGCCTGCCGAACCGCGACGACGTGAAGGCTGGCGTGATCGCCTACAAGATTGCCGCCCACGCCGCCGACCTGGCCAAAGGCCACCCGCGCGCCCGCGCGTGGGACGATGCGCTGTCGAAGGCGCGGTTCGAGTTCCGGTGGGAGGACCAGTTCAACCTGTCGCTCGACCCGGTCACCGCGCGGGCGTATCACGACGAGACGCTGCCGGCCGACGGTGCCAAGGTCGCGCACTTCTGCTCGATGTGCGGGCCCAAGTTCTGCAGCATGGAGCTGACCCAGCAGGTGCGTGCCGAAGCGGCGAAGGGGATGGAAGAGAAGTCGGCCGAGTTCCGGAAGGCCGGCGAAATCTACGTGAAAGGGTAACCACGAGGGACGCGAAGAACGCGAAGCCAAAGTCGGCTTCGTGCGTCTCGTGGTCTTCGTGCTTGCGTTAAGGCCTGGGCGCCGGGACGATCTGAATGACCGTCGGAAAGCGTGCCGGCTCTGCCCCAGGCTTGGGATTCGGAAAGCCGGCCGCGCCGCCGTAGGTGTAGTCCTTGATCGTCACGCTCGGCGGAAATGCCATGCTGTCGTCGCGGTAGCGCGCGGTTTCGAACTGATGCGTCGAAGGCGACTGGAAGAGCTCGTCGCCCCTGGTCTTGAGCACCGTCCGGTAATACCCCACGAGCTCGGCATAGGGGATGGTCGAGCCGAACAGGTAGAACCGCTGGCCGCGACCGGCATCGTAGGACGTGAGGTAGACCGCCGACGGATAGATCGGCGCGCCCAACATCGCCTCGCTCGGAGCACCATCTGCCGAGCCCGACGTTGCTCGAGGTGCCACGGGTGCCTGGGGCGCCGACGGTGCCGGTGCCGGGGGCGTGTTCGGCGCCGCTGGTTTTTGCGTGGCCGGTGGTCTCGGGGTGGGGAACGGCTGCGGCGTCTGCGCGAAGACGCTCGATGCGATCAGCACCACCGCCATTGCCAACGCGCCACGGAAATACGCAATCACGGAACTATTATAAGACCCTAAGACCTCAGGACCCTAGGACCCAAGCCCTCTCATGCCTTCTTTGCTCGACTACTGTTCCAGCCACCGCGAGTGGTTGCTCGAACTCATCGAGGCGCTCGTTGCGATTGAGTCGCCGAGCGACGACCCGGTGGCCGTCAATCGCTGTGGTGCTGAGCTGGCATCCCGGCTCGAGGTTATTGGCGGGAGGGTCACCCGGGTGTCATCCGCCAGTGCCGGGGATCACCTGCGCGTCGCCTTCGGGCAGGGGTCGCGCCAAATTCTGCTGCTCGGCCACTTCGACACCGTCTGGCCGATCGGGCAACTCGAGCGCATGCCGCTCAAGCGGGAGGGCGGCCGGCTCTACGGTCCCGGCATCTTCGACATGAAGGCCGGCATCGGCCTGGCCACGCTGGCCACCCGCGCCGTGCTCGACGCGGGCGGGCTTGGCACTTGCCAGGTCGTGATGCTGTGGACCACCGACGAGGAGATCGGCAGCACCACGTCGCGCGCGCTGATCGAGGCCGAGGCGGCGAAGAGCGAGGCCGTGCTGGTGTTCGAGCCGTCGCTGCCCGGCGGCGGGCTCAAGACCAGCCGCAAGGGCGTCGGCCAGTTCGAGATGGAGGTGCGCGGCGTCTCGGCGCACGCCGGGCTCGATCCCGGCAAGGGCATCAGCGCCGTGCGCGAGCTGGCCCGGCAGATCGTGGCGATCGACGACCTGCAGGATCCCGCGCGAGGCGTCACGGTGACGGTGGGCGTGATCGCCGGCGGCACGCGCGCCAACGTGGTGCCGGCCGAGGCGCACGCGATCATCGACGCGAGGGCGGTGACGCGCGCCGACGCGGAGCGGGTAGAGCGGGCCATGCAGGCGCTGGTCCCCCAGATTGCCGGTGCGCAGGTGATCGTGACGGGCGGCTTCGACCGTCCGCCATTGGAGCGAAGCGAGGGAGTCGTCAGGCTGTTCGAGGCGGCTCGGGACGTCGCGAAAGACCTGGGGCTGACGCTCGAGGAGGGCAGTGCCGGCGGTGGTTCCGACGGCAACTTCACGGCCGCGCTGGGCGTGCCGACGCTTGATGGCTTCGGTGCGATTGGTGATGGCGCGCATGCCCTTCACGAGCACGTGGAGATTGATGCCCTCGTCCCGAGGGCGGCGACTATCGCCGGTCTGTTGGAACGGCTCGCTTCCGGACGCTAGGAAGGTAGCGGGCCCTCATCATCCCCACCACCTCGTCCACCTGCCTGACGTAGTCCTTGCGCGCGTACTTGCCCGCATAGAGGTGTTCGTACCGATCGACGAGGTGCGGATACTCCCGCGCCAGCAGGCTCATGAAGTGATCGCGCGTGCCGCCCTGCAGGTGCATCACCATCGCGCCCACCGACCGCGCACCCGAATCGGCAATCGCCTTGATGGTCCGCTCGATCTTTGACGGCTGTGTCGAGAAGCCGGGAACGATCGGCGCCATCAACACGCCGCAATCGAGGCCGGCATCCACCAGCTGCCGCACCGCGCGCAGCCGCTGCATGGGATGCGCGACGCCGGGCTCCAGTTGCTCCCAGGCCTCTTCATCCACCGTCGGAACGCTGATGTGGATGCGGCACGACGCGCGCCTCGACAGATCCTGCAGCACGTCGAGGTCGCGAACGATCATCGGGCCCTTTGTGACAATCCCGACCGGCGAGGCCGCGTCGCCCAGCGCCTCGATTACCCCGCGCGACAGCTTGTAGGTGCCCTCGATCGGTTGGTACGGGTCGGTCGCCGTGCCGAAGCCGATCGATTCCTTGGCCCAGGTGGGCTTGGCGAGTTCGCGTCGCAACACGTCCACGAAGTTGGTCTTCACGAGAATGACCGAGGCGAAGTCGTCGCCCGAGTTGAGCTCGAGCTGGGTCTGATACTTTCGCGCGAAGCAGTAGTGGCAGCCGTGCGTGCAGCCGCGATAGGGATTCAGGGTCCACTTGAAGAAGGGCATGCCCTTCACTCGGTTGAGGGCCGAACGGCAACGGATCTCCTGGTAAGTGGCCGCGTCGCCGCGGCGCTTGGCATCCGGCAGCGCGTTGAGGCCGCCGTCCTTGACCAGCTTCGCCACGTCGCGAGTGGTTGGAGAGCGACCCAGATCGAACAGCAGCGGAAAGGTCGCCATTGCGACCATTATTTCGCCGTTTATTCGCCTGTCAAGCGGCTAGGGCTGAACCCTCCAGAAAGCGAGCAGGTCAAGGACAGTCGTTTCGAGCGAAATCTCGGTCGACCAGCCGGTATCGCGATGCAGTCGCGACACGTCGCCGAGCAGCAGCGGCGTATCGTTCGGCCGGAAGCGGGCGGGATCCTGTTCGATGCGGATGGGCACCGTCGCGTGCTTGACGAAGAGCGCGATCAGCTCCTTCACCGCCACCGGCCGGCCCGCGCACACGTTGTAGGGCTCGCCAGGCGACGCCGACTGCATCATCGCGCGATACGCGCGCACCGTGTCGCGCACGTCCATGATGTCGCGCTGCGGTTCGATGTTGCCGACCTTCAGCACCGGTTCGAGCCGGCCCGCTTCGATCGCCGCAATCTGCTTGGCGACGCTGGGCGCGAGAAACGACGGCGCCTGCCGCGGGCCCACGTGGTTGAAGGCGCGCGCGATCAGTCCCGGAATGCCGTCATCCTGCCAGGCGCGCATCGCCACCATTTCCTGGGCGAGCTTGCTCGTGCCATACGGGTTGTTGGGACATACCGGGTCGTCCTCGCGCAACGCGCGATCGGCGGGCGCGTAGACGGTGGCGGAACTGGTGACCAGGCCGCGCGGCGCCAGGCCGGCGTGGCGCAACGCCTCGAACAGGTGATGGCTCGCCAGCACGTTGCCGGCAAACGTCTCGCGGGTATGGCCCCACGAGTCGCCGACGTGCGGCACGCCGGCCAGGTGATACACCGCCGAGGGGCGCGCCCGATCGATGGCGGCGCGCACTGCGTCGCGGTCGTGCATCTCCACGGTCTCCCAGCGCACGCCGTTGCCGGCGACGAGGGGTTCGGTGCCCGGGCGCTGCCAGGCGACGATCTCGGTGGCATCCCGGGTGAGCAGCTCCAGCAGGTGGCTGCCGACAAACCCCGCCGCGCCGGTGACGAGGATTGGTGCCGGCATCAGCCGCGCTTGCCGTACTGCGCTTCGAGGTACGCCTTGTAGCCGGGATCGCGTTCCTTGATCGGCCGCCACCACCACTCGTTGGCCTGGTACCACGCCACGGTCTCGGCCAGGCCCTGCTCGAACGGCACTTGCGGCTGCCAGCCCATGCCCTCGAGCTTCTTGGTCCCGAGGCTGTAGCGGCGGTCGTGGCCCTTGCGGTCGGCCACCGGCTTGATCAGATCCGTGCCCTTGCCCATCAGCTTCAGCACGGCGTGCGTGAGGTCGAGGTTCCGGACCTCGTTGCCGCCGCCAATGTTGTAGACCTCGCCGCTGGTGCCGGTGTGCAGCAGCAGGTCGAGCGCGCGGCAGTGGTCGAGCACGTGCAGCCAGTCGCGGATGTTGCCGCCGTCGCCGTAGAGCGGCACCGGGATGTTGTCGGCGAGGTTGGTCACGAACAGCGGCAGAATCTTCTCGGGAAACTGGTACGGCCCGTAGTTGTTCGAGGCCCGGGTCACGATCACCGGGACGTCGTGGGTGGCCCAGTAGCTATAGGCCAGGCGATCCGCGCCGGCCTTGCTGGCGGCGTACGGGTTGCGCGGCTTAAGCTCGTCGGTTTCCGTGCTCGAGCCCTCCGGCACGCTGCCGTAGACCTCGTCGGTCGAAATCTGGATGAAGCGCTTCAGGGCGGGGTTGCGGCGCGCCGCTTCGAGCAACACGAACGAGCCTTCGACGTCGGTCTTGATGAAATCGCCCGCCGCCATGATCGAGCGGTCCACGTGCGTTTCGGCGGCGAAGTGCACCACGTAGTCGGCGGCTTCGACCAGCGGTCCGGCCACGGCGGCGTCGCAGATGTCGCCGTGCACGAACGTGTGGCGCGGGTCCGCCATCACGTCGTGCAGGTTTTCCTTGCGGCCGGCGTAGGTCAGCTTGTCGAGATTGGTGACGTGCCAGTCGGCATGCGTTTGCAGCGCGTAGCGCACGAAATTACTGCCGATAAAACCGGCGCCGCCGGTGACGAGGACTTTAACCATGACAGCCGACGATCTTAATACGAGCCGCCGCCGAATGCCCCGAAGAAATTCGAAAACGAGCCGACGCCGGCCAGCGTGAACGACATGTTGAACCGGCGGTTCTGGTTGATTGGCAGGTTGGTGCTCTGGGCGTAGTTGTAGGCCATGTACTCGAACGAAATGCCGCAGCACTGGGCGTTGTAGAACGCGATGTAGCGGTGGTTGTTGAGCATGGAGCGCGCGATGTCGTAGTAGAACGACACGGTGCCGCCGTACTTGCCGCCGGCGAAGCGGAGCTGGGTGCTTTGCTGGAGGTTGTTGTTCGAACGGCCGTCGCGCGCGTTGCCGTAGTTCTGCTTGCTCCACCCGGCGGTGGTCTCGATCAGGTTGGTGCGATAGACGCCGTTCAGGCCGTAGCCCATGATCCTGAATTCGGCCTCGCTGCGCGGGTCGTAATCCAGCCGGAAGTCGAGCGAGGCCGGCTGGCTCGGCATGGCCCTGGCCGACAGCGTGATCGGCGAAAACGGGCTGGGCGGCCGGCCCTGGTTGTTGCCGTAGGCCGGGTCGAACTGGCTCGCCGTTTCGTCGCTGTAGTAGCTCTGGCGGATCGAAACGTTCAGCAGCTCCTGCGGCGAGCCCGCCTGCTCACCCGCGACCGCCGGCTTGCGCACGAGCAGGCGGTTGGCGAGGCCATAGGTGAGCGTGGTCGTGCCGCCGATGATGGTGTCGTAGGCGCCGCCTACTTGCGGTATGCGCGACTGGTCCTCGATCTTGGTGCGCCGCTGGACCGAGAAGTTGGGCTCGATGATGTGCTTCAGGCGTTCGGCAAACGCGTTGTTGGGATTGAACACGCGCGAGAACACCGGCCCCACGATGTCGGCACGCAGGTCGGCGTACTGCCGCGTCACCGCCTCTTCGATCTGCGTCCGGCCATCGTCTGCCAGGCTCTCGCTGAAGTAGGTCGTGCGGTAGGCCGCGGTGGCGTTGACCGTCAGGAACGGCAGCGTACTGAGCGGCGCCCGCAGGGCCGGCACCACGTCTATCTTGTTCAGGCTCTTGTCCACCGTGAGGTTGGGCGTCTTGCTGATATACAGGATGTGCCCGGCATCCGCGGTCAGCGAGAAATAGGCCGGCAGCCGCGGCAACTTGCGGCCGCTGTATGAGATGGCCAGGCCCGGCGCACTGCCGTCGATTTGCGAGTCAGTGGCGTTGTAGAAGTACTCGTTGCGGGTGTAGACGGAGTTCATGCTGAGCCCGCCCCACGCCCCGGTGACGCCGCCGGTCACGTTGCGTCGGCTGGTCGTCGCATCGTAGAAGTTGTTGCTGTACAACTGCTGCGTCGTAACGTCGGTCGAGTAGTTGAGGTTGGCGCGGGCCGACAAGCCGAGTGGCAGGCCCTGGCTGAGTCCGCCCGTGTAGAGCTGCGTTTTGCGGGCGGGTTGCTCGACGCCGTTGACGAGCGCCTCCTTCTGATCCAGCCAATACGCGCGAAAATTGCCCTGCGCCGTCGGCCCGAGCAGGTAGCGATACTCGGTTCCGACACCGGTGCTGCCGCTGAAGAACAAGTCGTGGAACAGCGTGAGGTCCTGGCTGCGGTTGATCGCCCAGAAGAAGGCGTTGGCAAGCGACGAACCCTGGTAGGTCGCCGAGCTGTACATCGGCAGCAGGAAGCCGGTAGCGCGGTCGTCTTCCTGGATCGGGTAATACATGATCGGCAGGTAGAACACCGGGACATCCTTGACCCGGATCACGGCGTTCTTCATCACCACGTAGTCGTTCAGGTTGACGGTGGCGCGGCCGCTGACGATCTCCCACCGCGGCGTCGGCTGCACGCAGGTGGTGAAGCCGCCCTGGACGATCTGGTACTTGTCGGCGCCGACCTTGGCGATCTGCGCGCCGTAAAAATACACGTCGGGCTCGAGCGTGCCGAACATGCTCTGGTTTTGCCGGCCGCGCTCGCCGAGCTGCGCAATGCCGGTGGCGTTGGTAAAGGTGCCGAGCTTGGTCCGGCTGCTGAACACCGCCGAGTCGCCGGCAATGCGCGAGGTCGGCGTCTGCAGCACCACGTTGCCGCGCGCGGTAAACTCGCCGGTCCGGATGTTGACCTCGAGCTCGTCGGCAAAGAACTTCTGGCCGGCGTTGGCGGTGCCCGCCTCGCCCTCGATCTCGACGTCGCGCATCAACCGCCAGCGGTCGGCGTCGAGGCGTTCCGCCGAGTCCTGCTTGGTGCTCCAGCCGGGAAGGGGAATCTGGGCCGCAACCACACGTGGCAACAGGCCGAGGACGGCGCAGGCGAGGACGATGGGAAGGCGCAACCGCACGAGTGAATTCGAGAATACCAGATGTCGCGTTCCGCCTTATCGGGAGCTTGCCCCCTTGGCGAGCAGGCGCGCGCGTAACGGACCGATCAGATAGATCGATCCGGCCGCCACCGCGCGGCTGGCCCGCGACAGGGCCCGCGCCACCGCGGCCTCGGCATCGGGCTCGGCCTCGACGCTCAGCCGCGGGGCCAGCGCCCGCAGCGCCGCCGCCAGGCCGTCGGCCGTGCGCGCGCGCGAGTACGGCACCGTGGTGGCGACGAACGACTCGGCCACGGCCAGCAGCGGCTGCACCATGCCGGTCAGGTCCTTGTCCTCCATCACCGCCAGCACGATCGGCAGCGGCGCCAGGTTCGTGTCCTTGAGATAGGTGGCCAGCGCCGTCGCACCGGCCGGGTTGTGCGCCGCATCCACCAGCAACTCGCCGCCCGCCACCCGCAGCCACTCGAGGCGCGCCGGCCACTGGCAATCGGTGAGGCCCACAGCGACGGCCTCGGTCGGGACGAACGAGACCCGCGCCGACCAGGCCTCGAGAACGGCGACGGCAACCGCGGCATTCTCGATCTGGTGCCGACCGGGCAACGCGAGCTTGAGCGGGGGATAGCGCCGATCGGTGGTCGTGGCGTGGGCGTCGATCAGTGGGGCCCCCACCGCCGCGGCGACCGTGGCAATGCGGCGCGCCGCCTCGCCGGGCAACCGGCCGATCACGAGCGGCGTATCGGGCTTGGCAATGCCGGCCTTCTCGAACGCGATCTGCGACAGCGTGGAGCCCAGGTGCCGTTCGTGATCGAACGCAATCGACGTGATAGCCGTCACCTCGGGAGACAACACGTTGGTGGCGTCGTAGCGGCCGCCCAGTCCGACTTCGACGACGGCGACGTCGACCCGGCACTGGCGGAAAATCTCGAAGGCGACCGCGGTCGAGACCTCGAAGAACGTGGGTACGACGGTCAGCGTGCCGGCGCTGGTGGCTTGGTCCACCGCGTCGAACACCACGGCGGTCGCCGCCGCGAAGGTCTGCCGATCGACCGGCTCGCCGTCGATGGCCACCCGTTCTTCGACGACGTTCAGGTGTGGCGAGGTGTAGCGGCCAGTCTTCAGCTCGGCGGCGCGCAGGCCGCGCTCGACCATCGCGACCACCGAGCCCTTGCCGTTGGTACCGGCGACATGCACCGACCGCCATGCCCGTTCCGGGTGGTCGAGCGCCGCGAGGATGGCGCGGATGTTATCGAGGCCGAGCTTGATGCCGAACTGTTCGAGCGCGAACAGCCGTTCGAGAGAGGTCATCAGCCGTCGCGCTTCGCGCTATGGCTAGACAAGCGTGCCTCCGGCTTGGGGCTTGGGAGTGGCGGCCAGTGGCATGCTCGAGCTCATGAACCGGAGCGTCTTCTCCAGCGTCGCCTTCAGTTCACGCCGATCGATCACCAGGTCGAGCATGCCCCGTTCGAGCAGGAACTCGCTGCGCTGGAAGCCGTCGGGCAGCTTCTGGCGAATGGTCTGCTCGATCACGCGCGGCCCGGCAAAGCCAATCAGCGCCTTGGGCTCCGCGATATTGAGGTCGCCCAGCATGGCGAAGCTGGCGGTCACGCCGCCGGTCGTCGGGTCGGTCAGCAGCGAGATGTACGGCAGCCCGGCGCGATCGAGCCGCGCCAGCGCCGCTGAGATCTTGGCCATCTGCATCAACGACAACGCGCCCTCCATCATGCGCGCGCCGCCCGAGCACGAGACGATGATCACCGGCGCGCGGCGCTCGAGCGCCAGCTCGATGCCGCGCACGATCTTCTCGCCGACCACCACGCCCATGGAGCCGCCGATGAAGCTGTACTCCATCGAGGCGACGACCGTCTCGAGGCCGTTGATGCGGCCGATGCCCACGATCACCGCGTCCTTCTGGCCGGTGGCCTTCTGGGTATTGGCCAGCCGCGACTTGTAGGGCTTGGTGTCGGTGAACTTGAGCGGGTCGTTCGAGGTCAGGTTGGGCGCCAGCTCTTCCCACCGCTCGTCGTCAAACAGCGACTTGAGGCGTTCGGTGGCCGACAGCCGGAAGTGGTGCGCGCACTTGCCGCAGACGTGGAGGTTCTTGACCAGGTCCTTGGTGTAGATGATGGTGTCGCATTCGGGACACTTCACCCACAGGCCTTCGGGGACGCGGCTGGACTTTTCGGGCGTGGCAATGGGCTTGCGGGCCTTCTTGAACCAAGCCATATCAGATCAGCTTACGACAAACCTGAAGGTTTGTCGCCACGCCACGACAAACCTAAAGGTTTGTCGCCACGGGCACCGTCACTTGCGGGCGACGTAGTAGCGCGTCCCCTTGCCCATCCCCTTGATTTGCCGCACCAACTCATCGAGCGCCGCATCGTCCGATTCGGGGTCGAACTCGGAGGTCTCGACCACCAGCAGCGGGGTCGCCGAGTAGTGAAAGAAGAAGTGCTGGTAGGCCTCGTTCAGTTCCCGGATATAGCCTTCGTCCGGCACCGGCGCGGCCACGCCGTCGGGGTCCGGTTCCTGCGACTGCAGGCGCTTCATCAGCAGTTCGGTGGGCGCCTGGAGATACACCACGAGGTCGGGCGGCGGCACGTCTTTCGCCAGCAAGTCGAACAGGCGCTGGTAGATGAACAGTTCGTTATCGTCGAGGTTCAGGTAGGCGAAAATCTTGTCCTTGTCGAAGACGTAGTCGCAGACGATGGTCTGCAGGAACAGGTCGGCCTGCCGCTTGCTGGTCAGCTGGCGATGGCGGTTCAGCAGATAGAAGAGCTGGGCCTGGAGCGCGGAGCCGGGCCGGTCGGCATAGAAGTCGGCGAGAAACGGGTTCTCGGTGTCCTCGAGAATGGTCGTCGCCTCGAGCCGGGCGGCCAGCCGCTCGGCCAGCCGCGTCTTGCCTACCCCGATTGGGCCTTCGATGGCGAGATAGTGAAAGGCCACTCCGCTGGCGAGTATAGTTTGTAGGCGTGAAGATCGAGAAGATCGAGTTGTTCCTGTGCCGCCTGCCGCTGGTCCATTTCTTCGAGACGAGCTTCGGGCGATCCTACGACCGCACGTTCGTCCTGGTGCGCCTCGAAGGCGACGGCCACGAAGGCTGGGGCGAGTCGGTGGCCGAGGCCAATCCCTATTACAGCAGCGAGACCACCGAAACGGTCTGGCACATCATCGAACGCTTCATCGCGCCGCTGGTGCTCGGCCAGACCTTCGCGCACCCGCGCGACGTGTTCCCGGCGCTGCACCGCGTGCGCGGCCACAACATGGCCAAGGCCGGCGTCGAGATGGCGGCGTGGGACCTGTACGCGCGCAGCCTTGGGCAGCCGCTCTCGCAGGTGCTCGGCGGCACCCGCGATCGGATCGCGTCGGGCGTGTCGATCGGCATCCAGGATTCCTACGACCAGCTGCTCGACAAGGTCGAGCGTGAACTCGCGGCTGGCTATCAGCGCATCAAGATCAAGATCAAGCCGGGTTGGGACATCGAAGCCGTGGACCGCATCCGCACCCGGTTCGGCGACATCCCGCTGCAGGTCGACGCCAACGCCGCGTACTCGCTGGACGACACCGACCTGCTGGCCCGCCTGGATCCGTTCAACCTGCTCCTCATCGAGCAGCCGCTCGACTACGACGATGTGATGGATCACGCGGTGCTGCAGCAGCAGATCAAGACGCCGGTGTGCCTGGATGAGTCGATCCACACCGTTCGGATCGCCCGCGACGCGATCGCGGCGAAGGCGTGCCGGATCATCAACATCAAGCCGGGCCGTGTCGGCGGCCATCGCGCGTCGCTCGAATTGCACGACTTGTGCGCGGCGAACGGCATCCCGGTGTGGCACGGCGGCATGCTCGAGAGCGGCATCGGCCGCGCCCACAATATCCACCTGGCGAGCCTGCCAAACTTCACCTTGCCGGGCGACATCTCGGCCAGCAAGCGCTACTACCATCCGGACCTCATAGAACCGGCCATCGACGTCGGCCCCGACGGCACCCTTGCCGTGCCGGCGGGACCCGGCATCGGCGTGAACATCGTTCGCGAACGGATCGACCAGGCGACCTTGCGGCACATATCCCTATGATGCGATTGCAGTCTCTCCACGCGTTCGTCGCGCTTGTCGGGTTGCTGGCCGCCGGCGCGTGTGCGCCCGCGGCGGCGCCGCAGGTCACCGCGACCACGCCGATCACCGCCTTCGACCAGAAGATGCGATGGATCCTGCAGCTCGAGGACGAGCGCCAGCTGAGGGGCGGTGGCGGCGACCTGCTGGTCCTGATGCAGGACGGTGAGGCGCGAGTGCGGCGGCGCGCGGCGCTGGCGGCCGGGCGCGTGCACCTGCCCGAAGCGGTGCCGGCCCTGGTGACGCTGCTCGAGAACGACCGGGATGTCGAAGTGCGCCAGATGGCGGCGTTTGCCATGGGCCTGATCGGCGACGGTTCGGCGGCGACGGCGTTGACCACCGCGCTGGCCGATACCGATCCGACACTCCAGGGGCGCGCGGCTGAAGCCCTGGGGCTGATCGGCCACCGGCCGGCGGCGCCGGCGATCGGCGCAGTGGTCGCCGCCCATGTCAACGCGGGTGTGCTGAACGGCCTGAACCCCGACGACATGGGCGCGCCCAAGACGCCCCCCATCGAGGCTGTGCGCCTCGGCGTCTACGCGCTGGTGCGGCTGGGCTCGTTCGACGCGCTGGCGGCGGCGGTCATTGACGGCACCGGGCAGGCGCGCAGCCGTTGGTGGCCGATCGCGTTTGCCTTGCAACGCATCAACGACCCTCGCGCGGCGCCGGCCCTGCTGGCCCTGCTGACGGGCGACGGCCAGTTGACCCGCGCCTTCGCGGCGCGCGGCCTTGGCGTGCTGAAGGAGCAGAAGGCCGCAGCCGCGTTGCTGGCCATGGCCGAGAATGCGGGCGAACCGCTGGCGGTGCGCATCCAGGCCGTGCGTGGTCTGGCCCTGCTGGGCGACGCGCGCGGCGGCGCCGTGCTGGTGCGGCTCATCACGTCGCCGCAGGTGAACCAGAACCTCCAGCTCGAAGCCATTACCGCGCTCGGTCAACTGCGCCACACCGCCGCGGTGGACCTGCTGATCGACCTGGTGTCGGCCTCGTGGCCGTCGGCGCGCGCGGCCGCGCTGCAAGCCCTGGCCCGGACCGACACCGACACGTTCATCAGCGCCATCTCGGGACTCGATCCCGATCCGCACTGGTCGGTGCGCGCAGCGCTGGCGACCACGCTTGGCGAGCTGGCGAAGGAGCGCGCCGAGGCGCCGCTGACCGGCCAGTTGCGCGACGGCGACCAGCGCGTGATCCCGTCGGTGATCGACGCGCTGGCCAAGATCGGATCGACGGCAGCGGTGCCCGAACTATTGGCGCGGCTGAAAGCCGACGACCAGGTGGTGCGCGCGGCCGCGGCCCGCGCGGTGGCGGCGCTCAAGGTGCCCGGCGCGGCTGCCGCGCTGACCGAAGCGCTGGCGCTCGCGCAACGCGACGGGCTCTATGTGGCCCGCGCTGCCACCCTTGACGCCCTGGTCGCGGTCGATCCGGCGGCGGCCCGGCCGCTGCTTGTGGCCGCGCTCGCCGACCGGGATTGGGCGGTCCGGCTGCGGGCCGCCGAACACCTGCGCAAGATCGACCCGGCGGCTGACGTCTCGGGCATGCGGCCGGCGCCGCCGCCGATCGTGCCCGAGCTGGCGGCGGTGGACGCGCTCGTGGCGCCGGAATACTCACCGTCGGCGTACATCGATACCAGCCGCGGCACCATCCAAATCGAGCTGGCGGTGCTCGACGCGCCGCGGACGGTGGCCAACTTCATCGCCCTGGCGCGGAAGAACTATTTCAGGGGGGTGCAGCTGCACCGCGTGGTGCCCGACTTCGTGGTGCAGGACGGCGACCCGCGCGGCGACGGCGAGGGTGGGCCCGGCTACACCATCCGCGATGAGATCAACCAGCGGCCGTACCTGCGCGGCACGGTCGGCATGGCGCTCGACTGGGCCGACACCGGCGGCAGCCAGTTCTTCATCACTCATTCGCCGCAGCCGCACCTGGACGGCCGCTACACGGTGTTCGGGCAGGTCATTGCGGGCATGGACGTGGTCGATCGCCTGCAACAGTGGGACACGATCGAGCGGATTCGGATCTGGGACGGGGTCAACTGGATAGGACAATAAAAAAGGGAGGCGACTGCGCCTCCCTTCGATCTTCTGGCTGAACGAAGCGATTAGCGCTTCTTCGCCTTCTTCGCCGCCTTCTTCTTAGCTGCTTTCTTTGCCATTTGTAATCCCCCCCTTCAGGTTGGGTTATGCGTAAGAACCTTGCCGCTGCACGACTTGCCTCTGCCGCCTGGCACTCGGCTCGTCTATGCCGGCGTTCTTCGCTTCGTTACGCGACGTGAGTTATTCACGCGCGCGGTCTTGGTGAAAAGGTTGGGGCAGTCGGTGACAACCGCCCCAGGTAGCGGCCTAGCGCTTCTTGGCCTTCTTCTTCGCCGCCTTCTTTGCCTTCTTCGCCATTGTTCTCTCCTGATGGGGGGTGACTCTTGCCTGATGGCGACCGCTGATTGTTTTTACGTGTTCACAATCAGTGGCCTGAGCCTTACTCCCTCATACCAGATGTAGATTATGGATGAGAAATTCACCTTGTCAAGCACAAAGCGTTTGTGGTTGTCAAACAAGGGCCGATCGGCGTCATAACGCGCCGGCGTCCTCACCCAATCACACCTTCAAGAACACGTCTCGGCTGCTTGCGCACAGATCTGTAGGTACGCGCACCGATCGCGCGTGGCCTACTTGATCTCGCGCCGCATGCGCTCGGCGCGCGCGAGTGCGCCGGCGGGCGCGGCCGGCTTTGCCGCGATGATCGCGTCGAGCTCGGCGATCGCGGCGTCGGTGCTCTTGAGGGCGCGCAGCTGGCGCGCCGTATTGAGGCGCGCGACGATCTCAACCGGGGCCGGCCCGTGCACCTGGCCGCTGCGCGCGAGCGCCAGCAACCGTGCCGACGCGGCGAGGCTCGCGGCCGGATCGTGGAAGTAGGTGTCCAGGATCTCCGCCTCGATTTGGTGGAAGAGCGGGTTGCGCGGGTAGCGGCGTTGCAACCCCTTGACCAGCTCCAGCGCCTCGCGGAACTTGTTTTCGTACCAGAGATACAGCACGTGGATCTGGAACTGCGCCTCGCCGTTCACGAGCTGCCCTTGCGTGGCCGCGCGCTCGAGCTGCTGCAGGCCCTCGACGCGGTTGCCCCCGGGCAGCAGCAACAGCCAGCGCAGGAACCGCAGCACCGCCGGTGCGACGTCGGCGTAGTAGCGGTACATCCCGATTCCGAACTCGGCATCGTGCATGGCCGGGTCCAGCGCCAGGGCCCGCTCGAGCGATTCCTTGATCCGCTTGCCGTCGCGCGCCGCCGCCAGCCGCTCCACCCGGTGCACCCGCCACTGCGCCCGCACGCCGTAGGCAGCGCCCAGATAGAACCACGCCTCCGCGCGGTTGGGCTCGGCGGTGGTGATGCGCTCCGCTTCGGCGATGGCCTCGTTGGCCTTGGCCAGGAACGCCGGGTCGAGGCGCGGCTCTCCGGGTCCAACTGGATCTGCCACCACAGGCTCAACGCCTCGAGACCCAGGCAGGCGACCCGCGGCGCCGGCGGACAGGTTGCCGGCAGGGCCGCGCGCAGCCCCTCGAAGTCAGCGTCGAGAATGAGGTCGTAGGCGTTGGCCACCACCGGCGCGGCCGTGATGCCGCGCCGCGGCTGGGTGCTACCGAGCACCTGGTGCCCGGCACCCACCCCCAGGCACCATAGGCACACTAGGCACCATCGGCACCCTGATTTCATAGTGCGCTGGTGCGAAGCTTCTGCTTCTCGGCGTGCCGCTCGATCGCCAGCTGGATCAACCGGTCGACCAGCGCCGCGTAGCCGACGCCGCTCGCCTCCCACATCTTCGAGTACATGCTGATGTTGGTGAAGCCGGGCATGGTGTTGATCTCGTTGACGTAAATGGCGCCGGTGTCGCGCGACAGCAGGAAGTCGACCCGGGCCAGGCCGGCCGCGTCGATGGCGCGAAACGCCGCGACGCTCAACCGGCGCACCTCGGCCACCGTGGCCGCGGGCAGGTCGGCCGGGATCAGGCTCTTCGAGCCTTCGTCCAGGTACTTGGCTTCGTAATCGTAGAACTCGCGCGCCGGCACGATCTCGCCCGGCACCGACGTCTCGGGGTCGTCGTTGCCGAGCACCGCGCATTCAATCTCGCGCGCGTTGATGACGCCGGCTTCGACAATGACCTTGCGGTCGAACTCGAGCGCGGCCTCAATGGCCGGAACCAGCTCCGCGAGGACCTTCACCTTGGAAATGCCGACGCTCGAGCCCAGGTTGGCCGGCTTCACGAACACCGGGTAGCCCAGCGCCGCGATGCTCGCGAGCACGCCGTCCCGGTCGCGCGTCCACTCGGCGCGCACGAAGGCGCGCGAGTCGACGATGGGCAGGCCGGCGGCGGCGAACAACACCTTCATCACGGCCTTGTCCATGCCGGCGGCCGAGGCCAGCACGCCCGGGCCCACGTACGGTACGTTCGCGAGTTCGAGCAGGCCCTGCACCGTGCCGTCCTCGCCGTAGGGGCCATGCAACACGGGAAACACCACGTCCAGCCCGAGGCCCGTGACCACCGCGCGTTCGACGTCGGCCGGCGTGGTGCCGTCCGCCGAGTTGCGCCGTTCGA
This sequence comes from Vicinamibacterales bacterium, assembly GCA_038213735.1. Classification (GTDB taxonomy): domain Bacteria; phylum Acidobacteriota; class Vicinamibacteria; order Vicinamibacterales; family UBA2999; genus 12-FULL-67-14b. The sequence goes on from JBBQSP010000042.1 coordinate 26,885, forward strand.
CCGTGATCAGTGTGTCGGCCGACGGATAGGGAACGAACAGCGAATCGCGACCCGCCCGCACCGGGCGCGCTTGCGCCAGGCGCGCCTGCTGGATGACCTCGGCCGCCGACAACGCCGCCGGCGCGCGGTCGGCCAGCGTCCAGCGGCCGTCCTTGTCGATGCGAATCGGTACCGGCTCGTACCGCGTACGGTCGATCGACTTGAAAATCGAGGCCGCCGAGGTCACCGACACTTCGTGCTCGCCGGATCGACCGCCGTAAATGACACCCACGCGCAACTTCTTCATTACTGGAATAATAGCGGGTCGGGCATGTTTACCCTTACTCACACTGACGGCTCGGCGCGGCGGGGATTCGTCACGACCGCCCACGGCGTGATTCAAACCCCGGCCTTCATGCCGGTCGGCACCCAGGGAGCCGTCAAAGCACTCACCGCCCAGCACTTGGAGGATGTCGGCGCCGAGATCATCCTGGGCAACACCTATCACCTCTATCTGCGCCCTGGAGACGAGCTGATCGCGCGCCGTGGCGGTCTCCACAAGTTCATTGGCTGGGATCGTCCCATGCTGACCGACAGCGGCGGCTACCAGGTGTTCAGCCTGTCCGACCGCCGCAAGGTCGAAGAGCAAGGCGTGCATTTCCGCTCGCATCACGACGGCAGCTCGCACCTGCTGACCCCTGAAAAGGCGGTCGAAATTCAGGCGAACCTGGGTTCCGATATCGCGATGGTGCTCGACGAATGCCCGGCGCTGCCCTCAACCGTTCAGATTATTGACACCTCTCTCCAACTGACCGCTCGGTGGGCGCGGCGGTGCCGCAGCCGTTTTCTGGAGCTGAAGGAAGCGGGGAAGGGCCATGCCCAGTTCGGGATCGTCCAGGGCGGGAGCTTCCCGGAGCTGCGGCAGAAAAGCTCGGAACTGACTGTATCTATTGGGTTTGAAGGCTACGCCATTGGCGGCCTGAGCGTCGGCGAGCCCAACGAGACCATGTATCAAGTTGTGGAGCAGACCGCGCCCTTTCTACCGGCCAGCCAGCCACGCTATTTAATGGGGGTGGGTACGCCGATCGACTTGGTGGAGGCGGTCGCGCGCGGCATTGACATGTTCGACTGCGTGATGCCGACCCGTAACGCGCGAAACGGCCAGCTCTTCACTAGCGAGGGTCCCCTGAACATCAAGAATGCGCAGTTTGCCGAAGACGACGGGCCGGTGGATCCGGCGTGCGGGTGCTACACCTGCCGGCGCTTTTCCAGGGCCTATTTACGGCATCTCTTCATGGCGGGAGAGATGACCGGAGGCACCCTTAACACGTTGCATAACCTGAGCTTTTACCTTGACACCATGCGGCGGATTAGGGAGGCTATAGCGTTCGGCAGGTTCGAAGATTTTCGGCAAGGTTTCCATCGGACTTTTGCCCGCCGCGCGTTGATTTCATGACCACGACGGATCCCCTGATCGCCCCCTTGTTTGCGCTGGCTGCTTCACCTGGACAACAGGTCAGCCCGCTCATCCAGCTCATTCCCTTCGCGCTTGTACTCGCGATTTTCTATTTCGTGATCCTGCTTCCCATGAAGAAGAAGCAGGCCAAGGTCCAGGCCTTCCTGGAAGCCTTGAAGGTGAGCGACAAGGTCGTCACATCGGGCGGACTGTTTGGCACCATTGCCAAGATCAGCGACCAGGTCGTGTCGCTCCAGGTCGCGCCCAACGTTCGCCTGGACATCTCCAAGGCCGCCATCGTCGGCTACCAGGGCCAGCCCCCCGTCGTCGAAGCCCCGAATACATAAGCCATGTCGAAGAACCTTCGTTGGAAAGTCCTTGTCATTCTCGGCGTTACCGCGCTGTCGATCTTCGCGTTCTACCCGCCGGACCAGAAGATCCGCCTCGGGCTGGACCTGAAGGGCGGCGTGCACCTGGTGATGCGTGTCCAGACCGATGACGCGCTCCGGCTCGAGACGCAGGCCACCGCCGACCGCCTGGCCGAGCAGCTGAAGACGGCCAATATCCCGGTTGGCGGCGTGGCCGTGGGCAACGCCAACTCGTTCAGCGTGAGCGGCGTGCCGGCCGAGCAGGACGCGGCGTTCCGCGCCGCGTTGACCGAAGTGGAAGTGAACTACGACCGTTCGTCCGGGGCGGGCGGCTACACCTTCACCCTCAAGCCGAACATCGTCGTCCAGCTGCGTGAAGACACCGTGAACCAGGCGCTGCAGACGATTGAGCGTCGCGTGAACGAGCTGGGTGTGGCCGAGCCGATCATCGCGCGCCACAGCGCGTCGGACCAGATCCTGGTGCAGCTGCCGGGTGTCACCGACGTGAACCGCGCCAAGGAGATCATCCGCTCGACGGCGCTGCTCGAACTGAAGCAGGTGGAGCAGGGGCCGTTCCCGGATGACGGTTCGGCGCGCCAGGCGTACGGCGGCAACGTCCCGCCCGACATCCAGATCCTGCCGGGCACCATCGAGAACGCCCCGGGCCAGCCGGCCAGCACGGGCTACTACGCCGTGCGCCGCGTGGCCGCGGTGACCGGCCGCGACCTGCGGACCGCGCGTCCCACCCTCGACGAGAACAACCGGCCGGCCGTCAGCTTCTCGCTGAACAACGACGGCGCGCGCAAGTTCGGCCTGTTCACGCAGGCCAACATCGGCAAGCAGCTGGCCATCGTCATGGACAGCCGGGTGGTGTCGGCGCCCCAGATTCAGTCGCGCATCGACGATGAGGGCCGCATCACGGGGAACTTCACGAACCAGGAGTCGCAGGATCTGTCGCTGGTGCTGCGCTCCGGTGCGCTGCCCGCGTCGCTGACCTACCTCGAAGAGCGCACCGTCGGCCCCTCGCTCGGCGCCGATTCGGTCCGCGCGGGCGTGACGGCGGCCCTCGGGGGCCTGCTGCTGGTCACGCTGTTCATGCTGTTCTACTACCGGCTCGCCGGCATCAACGCGCTCATCTCGATCGCGATCAACCTCACGCTGCTGCTCGGCCTGATGGCCTACGTCGGCGCCACCATGACGCTGCCCGGCATTGCCGGCTTCATCCTGACCATCGGCATGGGCGTGGACTCCAACGTGCTGATCTTCGAGCGCATCAAGGAGGAGCTGGCGGCCGGCAAGGGCGTGAAGCAGGCGGTGGCGGCGGGCTTCGACCGCGTGCTGCTGACCATCCTCGACACCCATGTCGCGTCGCTGATTTCGGCGGCGTTCCTGTTCCAGTTCGGCACCGGTCCCATCCGCGGGTTTGCGATGACGCTGACCATCGGCCTTCTGTCGAACGTCTTCACCGCATACTTCGTCTCGCGCACGCTGTTCGAGTTGGGCCTGTCCCGCCGCACGGTCGCGAAGCTTTCGATTTAGTCATATGGCCATCTTTTCGAACTCCAACTACGACTTCATCAAGTGGCGCTGGCACGCGATTGCGCTGTCGACGCTCGTCATCGTCGCCGGCATCGGCTACGCCGTCACGAGGGGCATTCCGCTCGGGATCGACTTCTCGGGCGGCACCATCGTGGTGGTGAAGTTCACGCAGCCGACGTCGGTGGACCAGGTGCGCACGGCGCTCGCCGCCGGCATGTCGGGCGAGAACGTCATCCAGAGCTACGGCGACGAGGGGAACAACGAGATCCTGATCCGCGTGCCGCAGCTCGTGGAAGAGGAAGGCGCGGCGCTCGAGCAGAATGCGCGCGCCATCGTCGACTCGATCACCAAGGCGAACCTTGGCACGTTCGAGGTGCGCAGCCAGGAGATTGTCGGTCCGGTGATCGGCGCCGACCTCCAGCGCAAGGGCATTTACGCGACGCTGGCCTCGCTGCTGGGCATCACCATCTACATCGGCTTGCGGTTCCGTTTCGCCTTCGCCCTTGGTGCCATCGCCGCGACGCTGCACGACGTGCTGGTGACGCTGGCAGTGCTGTTCTTCTTTGGATACGACCTGTCGCTGAACGTGGTCGCGGCGATCCTGGCGATCACCGGTTATTCGGTGAATGACACCATCGTCATCTTCGACCGGGTTCGCGAGAACCTCAAGAACAAGCGCCGCGACTCGCTCGATACCATCGTCAACCTGAGCGTCAACCAGACCCTAAGCCGCACGGTGATCACGGCCGGCACCACGTTCATGGCGGTGCTGTCGCTGTTCCTGTTTGGCGGCGAGGTGCTCGAGGGGTTCGCCTTCACGATGCTGGTGGGGATCGTCAGCGGCACCTATTCGACCATCTTCATCGCGGCCGCGATTGCGACCGTCCTCGGCGGCAAGCAGGCCAAGGCCCGCACGCCGGGCACCCGCAAGGCGTCGTAAGCCGCGGCGGAGCTTGGCTACGAGAACCCAGTGGATTTGCTGTCGGCCGCGTTGTTGGGGGTTGTCCAGGGACTGACCGAGTTCCTGCCGGTGTCCAGTTCGGGCCACCTGATCCTGGCGCGGGCGTTTTTCGGCTGGGATCCCGGCCGGTTTGGAATCGCGTTCGACGTCGCGTGCCACGTCGGCACGCTGCTGGCGGTGGTGGCGTTCTTTCGCGCCGACGTCGCGCAGTTGGTGATGGCGGCACCGGGCGCGCTCAGCGGCCGCGAGGGCGAGTGGGAACGGCTCGGCCGGCTGATTATCGCTGGGACCATCCCGATCGTGATCGTCGGCGGCCTGTGGGCCGACGTCATCGAAACGCAGTTGCGCTCGCCGCTGGTGGTCGCGGTGATGCTGGTGGTGGGCGGAGTCGGCCTGCTGGTGGCCGAGTGGATCGGGCGCAAGACGCGCGACGCGCGGTCGCTTGGTTACGGCGAGGCCATGCTGATTGGCCTGGCCCAGGCGTCGGCGCTGGCGCCCGGCATGTCGCGGTCGGGGGCGACTCTCACGGTCGGCCTGCTGCTGGGCTTGCGGCGCGATACGGCGGCGCGCTTTGTGTTCCTGATGAGCTTGCCGGCCATTGTCGCGGCCGCGGCCAAGGAAGCGCTGGCGCTGTCCGAGGTGGGCACCGAGGGCCTGCCGGTCACGCTGATGCTGGTGGGCTTGGTGACGTCGGCGGTCGTTGGCTACGTCACGGTGACGTACTTTGTGCGGTATCTTGCGGGGCACTCGCTGGCGGTGTTTGCGTACTATCGTTTTGCCCTGGCGGCGGTCACGTTCGCGTGGCTGTTCATGAGATAGGTGGCGACAAACCGAGATCGGTGGCGACAAACCTTTAGGTTTGTCGGTGGGTTGTTCAGATGATGCAGTGGCTACGCCGGAGCTTCCTGGCCGGCTTGGTCGTGACCGTGCCGTTATTCATCACGGTCGTCACGCTCGTCTGGCTGTTCCGCTTCATCGATGGGGTGGCGACGCCGCTGTCGACGAACCTGTTCGGCCGCGAGGTGCCGGGGCTGGGCGTGCTGGTCACGACGGCGGTGATCCTGGTCACCGGGGCGCTGGCGACCAACGTGATTGGCCGGCGCATCCTGCGGCGCGGGGAGATGTGGCTGTTGAACGTGCCGCTCTTCAAGACCGTGTACGCGCCGGTGAAGCAGTTGGTGGCGGCCTTCTCGCCCGACAGCGAGACGGGCTTCAAGAAGGTCGTGATCGTCGACGATGAGCGGCGGGGCATGGTGCTGGGGTTCCTGACCCGCGAGTTCACGCTGGATCGGGGCGCGGGGCCGGAGGCGATGGTGGCGGTGTACGTGCCGACCAATCACCTGTATCTCGGTGATGTGTTGGTCTACTCGCGGCGCCAGGCGACGTTCCCGAATTTGTCAGTGGAAGACGGCGTGCGGATTTTCCTAACGGGCGGCATGGCGCTGCCCCCGCAGATCAGTACGAGGACAGGACACGATGGTGATGAGACTTCTCGATAGAGTCGGCCGGCTGCTCGGAGCGGCCTCGTTGGTCGTGGGGATGGCGGTGCTGACGGCGCCGGTCATGCTGGCGGCGCAGCCGGAAGCGGCGGCGGATGAGGCGCATCACCGCCCCGGTGGTGAGGTCAACATCCAGTTGCCCGACCTGAACCAGGGCGACTTCCTCGGCATGACCGGCCACGACATCCTGCTCTCGGGCCTGGTGGTCTGTGTGCTCGGCCTGCTGTTTGGCCTGTGGACTTACACCGCGGTGAAGAACCTGCCGGTCCACAGGTCGATGTCCGACGTCTCGGCCATCATTTACGAGACCTGCAAGGCCTACCTGATTCAGCAGGGCAAGTTCCTGCTGATCCTGGAGCTGTTCATCGGCACCGTGATGATTGCCTACTTCTGGCTGACCGGCCTGGAGGCGTCGCGCATCGCGATTGTCATCATCTTCAGCCTGATCGGCATTGCCGGCAGCTACGGCGTGGCCTGGTACGGCATCCGCATCAACACCCTGGCCAACTCGCGCACGGCGTTTGCGAGTCTCGCGGGCAAGGCGTTCCCGGTGTGCGACATTCCGCTGCGGGCCGGCATGAGCGTCGGCATGATGCTGATTTCGGTCGAGTTGCTGTTCATGCTCGCCATCCTGCTGTTCATTCCCGGCGAGTACGCCGGCGCCTGCTTCCTGGGCTTCGCCATCGGCGAGTCGCTGGGCGCCTCGGCGCTGCGCATTGCCGGCGGCATCTTCACCAAGATCGCCGACATCGGCTCCGACCTGATGAAGGTCGTGTTCAAGATCAAGGAAGACGACGCCCGCAACCCCGGCGTGATTGCCGACTGCACCGGCGACAACGCCGGCGACTCGGTCGGCCCGACCGCCGACGGCTTCGAGACCTACGGCGTCACCGGCGTGGCGCTGATCATGTTCATCATGCTGGCGGTCAACGACCCCGCCACGCAGGTGCAGCTGCTGGTGTGGATCTTCATGGTCCGCGTGGTCATGGTGCTGGCCTCGGCCGGCTCCTACCTGGTCAACAACGCGATCGCTGCCGGCAAGTACGCGGGTGCCGTGAAGATGAACTTCGAGGCGCCGCTGACCTCGCTGGTGTGGCTGACCTCGATCGTGTCGGTGATCCTGACCTACGTGCTGTCGTACCTGCTGATTCCCAACCTCGGCGGCAACCCTGACTTGTGGTGGCAGCTCTCGTCGGTGGTCACCTGCGGCACGCTGGCCGGCGCGATCATCCCCGAGTTCGTGAAAGTCTTCACCTCGACCCACTCGTCGCACGTGCGTGAAGTGGTGACCTCGTCGCGCGAAGGCGGCGCCTCGCTAAACATCCTGTCGGGCCTGGTGGCCGGCAACTTCAGCGCCTACTGGCTCGGCCTGACGATCATGGGCCTGATGACGGGCGCCTATTTCCTCTCGGAGATGGCGCTGTCGACCACCCTGATTGCCGGGGTGCCGATGATGGTGGCGCCGGCAATCTTCTCGTTCGGCCTGGTCGCCTTCGGCTTCCTGGGCATGGGCCCGGTCACCATCGCGGTCGACTCGTACGGCCCGGTCACCGACAACGCGCAGTCGGTCTACGAACTGTCACAGATTGAAGAGATTCCCGGCATCGAAGCCGAACTCGAGAAAAGCTACGGCTTCAAGGTCAACTTCGCGGTGGCCAAGGAACTGCTCGAAGAGAACGACGGCGCCGGCAATACCTTCAAGGCGACCGCCAAGCCGGTGCTGATCGGCACGGCCGTGGTGGGCGCGACGACGATGATCTTCGCGATCATCATGGCGCTGACGCAGGGCCTCGAAGATCAGGCGTCGATCGCCATGCTGTCGATCCTGCACCCGCCCTTCCTGCTCGGCCTGATCACCGGCGGCGCGGTGATCTACTGGTTCACGGGCGCCTCGATGCAGGCGGTGACCACCGGCGCCTACCGCGCGGTCGAGTTCATCAAGGCCAACATCAAGCTCGACGGCTCGACCAAGGCGTCGGTCGAAGACAGCAAGAAGGTCGTTGAGATCTGCACCGTCTACGCGCAGAAGGGCATGTTCAATATCTTCCTTGGCGTGTTTTTCTCGACCCTGGCGTTCGCGTTCATCGAGCCGTTCTTCTTCATCGGCTACCTGATTTCGATTGCGCTGTTCGGCCTCTACCAGGCGATTTTCATGGCCAACGCCGGCGGCGCGTGGGACAACGCCAAGAAGATTGTCGAGACCGAGCTCAAGATGAAGGGCACCCCGCTTCACGACGCGTCGATTGTCGGCGATACGGTCGGCGATCCGTTCAAGGACACGTCTTCGGTGGCCATGAACCCGGTGATCAAGTTCACGACGCTGTTCGGCCTATTGGCGGTCGAGCTGGGCGTCTACCTCGGCACTGGCGCCGCGCTCACCGTCGGGCTGTCGGGCGTGTTCTTTGTCATGAGCATGTTTTTCGTGTATCGCTCGTTCTACGGGATGCGGATCGAATCCAACTAGGTGGGTTGTAATTGTTGGTAATCATGCGGAATTTACATGGTTTTCAACCCATCCAGCCGTTGACGCGGGGATTCCAGCACGACTAGAATCGCCGGACGTTACGAGAGGGGTCAGACCCTACTGGTCTGCAGGGTCTGACCTCTCCGTGTTTTTAGGCACTCGGGCGTTTTTCAGGGAGCCGATGCCGGGAACCGGTGTCTAATTGAAGGCGACCGGTAACTCGGCCAGGGTTCCGGCGTTGACAGTCGTTTTCGACGTTGGGATAATCGGCGCTCTTTTTGGCGTCGCTCGTTAGGCGTCGTAGTTTTTAGACGAACAAGCCGTTTGGCTTGTTCGACGAGAGCAGGAGGAACAGTGCCACGCGACATGTTTGGTGATGTCGTCGATCCATCAATCAAGATGGGCAACAAGATGTGGTACACGGTGCCACTGACCATGTTGATCCAGGCGACGGCCGTTGCGGCGTTGGTCATCGTTCCGCTGATGGCGACCGGTGTCCTGCCGACGACGCCCTCGATGATGGCGTTTGTGGCGGCCCCGCCGCCACCGCCACCACCACCGCCACCGCCCCCGCCACCCGAGGCGAAGGCGCCGCCACCTCCGATGGATGTGAGCCCCGACGCGGCGCCGCTCGAGGCGCCCAAGGAGATCAAGGCGGAGACCGGTCTCGAGGCCGGCTTTGAACGGTCAGCTGGTGTCGAAGGCGGCATCATCGGCGGCGTCGCCGGTGGCATCACCGGCGGCATCCCGGAACCGCCGCCGCCACCACCGCCACCGGCCGCGCCGGTGCGCGTCGGCGGCAACATCAAGCCGCCGCAGAAGACTCGCGACGTGCGGCCGACGTATCCGCCGATCGCACAGTCGGCGCGCGTCCAGGGCATCGTGATCATCGAGGCCACCATCGGCCCCGACGGCGCGGTGAAGGATGCGAAGGTGCTGCGCTCGATTCCGCTGCTGGATCAGGCGGCGCTCGACGCGGTGCGGCAGTGGGTGTTTACACCGACCTTGCTCAACGGCGTGCCGGTGCCGGTCATCATGACCGTCACGGTGCAGTTCACGCTGCAGTAGAGGCGGGTCTTTAGACCCGCCTGCTCAAAGCAGCGAAGTTTCAACACGTAGTAAGCCGTTTTTTTCTGGAGGATAGCGATGGAAGGTCGGAAGATTCAGTTTGGTCGTCTCGCTGGTGCCGCTTTCGCGATGTTGCTCATGACGAGCGCCCCTGCCTTTGCGCAGGAAGGTGCCGGCATCGACTGGGTCGATATGTTCGAGCAGATGGGCGCCGCCGCGTGGGCCGTCGCCATCGTGCTGTTCATCATGTCGTTTTGGTCAGTAGGTGTCGCGATTGAGCGCATCTACACGTTCAACCAGGCGACCAAGCAGTCGAAGATGTACGCTCCGCTCGTCGCCAAGCACCTCAAGGAAGGCCGGCTGAAGGAAGCCATCGCCCTGTCGGCGGCGAAGGAATACCGCTACAGCCACCTGGCGAAGGTCGTGCTCGCCGGCCTCCAGGAGTACCAGTTCCAGCAGGAGAGCGGCAGCAACCTGTCGCGTGAAGACCTGCTCGACACCGTCCGCCGCTCGATTCAGCGCGCCACCGCGCTGACCTCGAACGACCTCAAGAAGGGCATCTCGGGCCTCGCCACCATCGGCGCGACGGCGCCCTTCGTCGGCCTGCTCGGCACTGTCATCGGCGTTATTAACGCCTTCGTCGGTATCGCCTCGTCGGGTTCGGGCGGCATCGGCGCCGTCTCGGCCGGTATCGCCGAAGCGCTCGTCGAAACCGCGCTCGGCCTGTTCGTGGCCATCCCGGCCGTGTGGTTCTACAACTACCTGTCGGGCAAGCTCGAATTCTTCAACGTCGAGATGGACAACTCGTCGTCGGAGATGGTCGACTACTTCATCAAGAAGACGGCCTAGGTGTTTCTGGCGGTCCTGAGGGCTTGAGGTCCTGAGGTCTTGGAGTAATTCAAGGCCCCAAGACCCCAAGACCCCCAAGACCCCAAGACCACCGCAAGGAGTAACTGCTATGTCAATGACTGTCGGCCCGTCGGGCGGAATTAAATCGGACATCAACGTCACGCCCCTCGTGGACGTCATGCTGGTGCTGCTCATCATCATGATGATCGTGGCCCCGCTGCTCCAGAAGGGTGCTGACGTCAAACTGCCGCTCGCCGCGAATACCGCGGACAAGCCGGAAACGCAGGACCAGACGGTCGTCGCGGTCGACAAGACCGACCGCTACTTCGTCAACGGCCTGCCGGTTCGGAAAGAAGACCTGCGGCAGAAAGTCGAAGAGATTCTCGAGACCAAGGCCGAGCGCATCATCCTCATCAAGGCTGATCAAGAAGCCCGCTACGCTGCAGTCATGGATCTGATGGACGAATTGCGCACCATGGGGATTGAGGATATGGGGCTGATTACCGACCCCAAGGCCCGCACCCTGCTGGCTGGCGGAGGCAACTAACATGGCACACGCACACCGCCACCTCGGCGCCGACCGCGTCGTTACCGCCAAGAAGCTCGAAGCCAATGGCGAGATGAACATCACGCCGATGATCGACGTGCTGCTCGTGCTCCTGGTCATCTTCATGGCCGCCCTGCCGCTGTCGCAGAAGGGCCTCGACGTGAACCTGCCGGCCGAAACCAAGACGGCCGAACAGACCCAGGTTGACGTCTCGCAGATCGTGATCGAGTACACCGCCGACCGGAGACTCTCGATCAACAAGAGCGACGTCACCGTCGCCGACCTCGAAGACGCGCTCCGCAAGATCTACGAGGAACGGAAGGACAAAACGTTGTTCATTGCCGGCGACGGCGGCCTCAGCTACGGCGACATCGTCGAAGTGATCGACGCCGCCAAGGGCGCGGGCGTCGAAAAAGTCGGCATCATCACCGAGGGCATGCGCCGCGCTGCCGCCGGTGCCGGCCGCACGGGCGGAAACTAGTCCGCCGCCACCGCTCTGAGGAAAACCGTCTGAGGAAAGCCGCCTGTCAACAGGCGGCTTTTTTCTTGTACGGCGGCGAAGCAGGCGGCTCGCTACGCTCGCCGTGGGGCTCGGCCTTCGGCCATCGTAGGGCTCGGGCTTAGCGGCCCTCGTGGGCAGAGCGCGCCCCGTGGCTACTCCCGGTTCGCCAAGAGTTCGGCGAACGACAGCGCCCCGCCGAAGCGCGCGTCGAGCGCTTCGATCCGGGCCCGCACGTCGGCGTCCGAGGCCACGCCGCCGTCGGTGGCGATGACCACCCGGTTGTCCGCAGGAGGGCAGCGGTAGACCACCGCGTGCCCAAACGCGGCCGCGACCGCGGCGATGTCGTCGGCCATGCTGGCGTGTTCGTTGACGTTGAACGCGACCACGCCGCCGGGGGCAAGCGCCTGCTTCAGGCGGCCGAGAAACGCCAGCGTCTTGAGATCCGTCGGCACGCCGGTCGCGTCGGTGCCGCTCGACGGACGCAGGAACGCGTCCATGAGGATCAGGTCGTAGCGGTCCGCGGTGGACTCCACGAACGCCACCGCGTCGGCGGTATGCACCCGGACGTTGCCGCCGGAGCGCACGCCGAAGTATTCGTCGGCGAGCCGCACCACGGCGGGGTCGATTTCGACGGCGTCGATCTGCACCTGTGGTTCGTGGTGGGTGAGAAATCGAACCATCGCACCGCCGCCCAGGCCGACGATCAGCACGCGCCGCGGATGCGGCTGGTACAGGTAGCTGGCGAACATGCCGCGGGCGTACGGCGACATCAGGGTGTGGGGCGCCGCCAGGTTCACGCGGCTCTGCACGGCTTCCTGCCCGTTGTCGCGCACGAACGTCAGGGCGCGGACGTCGCCGTCGCTGCGGACCCGGATTCGCGAGAACGCCGACACCTCCTCGTGCTCCAGGCGCCCGATGGCGCGCTCCGGAGACCTCGACCAGAAGGCGAGCCCGGCGGCCGCGGCGATCAGTGCCACCGCCAGGAGGGCCGGAACGACGATGCCCCGCTGCGGTGCCTGAACTCCACTCGATGCGTGTTTGCGGGTGCTCATCCCTCCCGCGCCTCAGAAGCTCGGCGGCGGCACCAGGCCGAGCTCACGCAGCTCGGGCAGGCCCTTGTCAGCGTTCTTCCAGATGTTCCTGAGCTCGCCGTAGGCACCCATGGCGCGAGACATGTCCTTGACCGCCATCGAGGCCCGGCCGAGGCCCAGCAGCGAGAGTGCGCGCCGCGGATTGCGCCTCAGGGAGGTCTCAAACGCCGGAATGGCCTCGCGCGGGCGGCGCAGGTCCATCAGCATCTCGCCCACGAGCTCGTGGGCGGGTTTGACGGGCACCGGCGGGCCGAACTCGAACGACATGCCGTCTTCCACTACCGCGGCCTGGCGGGCCAGCACCAGGGCCTCCTCGCGTCGTCCCTCCGAGAACAGCAGGATGGCCTCGAGTTGCTGGGCCATGACCTGCGCGGCTCGCTTGTCGGGCCCCCCGGCGGCCGAAGGCAGGCCGATCGCGGGCTGGCCGCCGGTGTGGGCGGCGTGGGACTCGACCACGGGTGAGATCCCGGCCCGGGTTGATGCCGACGCAGGTTTTCCCACCGTTGCGGGCGGAGCCGTGGCGGGGCCCGCGGAGGTGGGGGTGTCCTCCATCAGGGCGGCCATCTGCTGCAGCGCGTTGCCACCGGCCAGCCGGTTACCTGAACGGATGGCGGCCATCCCGACGGCGAACAGGTCGGCGATGGCGGCGTCGGTGCCCAGGCCCTTCGCCACGACCGGCGCCTTGGCCTCGCCCCACTTGCGCGACTCGACGAGCCAGGCGGCGCGGGCCAGCGCCAGGTGGCTGCGGGTCCGCACCGAACCACTGGTCTTCGCGTCGGCCTCCATCTGCGACAGCAGCGCGCGTGACTCCTCGAACCGGCCCTGCTGCGCGTAGCCGTAGACCAGCCAGAGCATGGCGTGAAAACCGCGGGCCTCGACGTCGAGTTTCTTTTCGGCGCGGCGCGCGTCGGCGGCCTTCATCGAGCGCTCATTGATCGCCGAGGCGTCATCCCACATGCCCAGCGCGAAGTAGATGTGCGACGGCATGTGCAGCGCGTGCGAAGCCGCCGGCGCGATCTTCGAATAGGCGTCGGCGAAGCGCAGGCCGAGCGGCGCGTGGATGGGGTCGTCGTACGAATGAATCAGGTAATGCGCCGCACCGGGGTGCTGCGGGTTCTTCGCGAAGACCCGCTCGACGAGCGCCGCCGCCTTCATGTAGATCGAGAAGTCGCGGCCGCCGTGGCTGGTGCCGAGCAGCGCCAACGCGTAGAAAGACGTCACCTCGTCGTCAGCCGGATACTTCTCGTGCATGCGCCGCAGGTGCTCGGCGTAGGCGCGGTCGCGCGTCAGTTTCCCTGCACTGGGCGATGTCGAAGCGTCTCCCGCGCCGTAGAGGCTCTCGAGCGAAGCGAGCCAATCCTTTTCCTTCGCTGTCGGTGCCTTGGCGAGCCGGCCTTCGGGCGTGGGTGCGAGGCGCGACAGTGCAGCTTTCGCCAGGTCGGGCGCCGTCTGCTGCCACACCGGGTGGTTGTAGGTCATGGCCTCGCCCCAATACGCCATGGCGAACCCGGGGTCTGCCTGCTGCGCCTCCAGGAACGCCTCTTTGGCATCGTCGTATTCGAAGCTGTGCAGCAGCAGCACGCCCTTGAGGAAAGCCGGCTGCGCGACCGCGGCGCCTGAAGTGGGAAAGTCGATGCGGCCGAGTTCGCCTTGGGCCCTCGCCTCGAGGCCGGTGAGCGCGAGGACGGCTAGCAGCGTGAGGGTGGCCCAGCGAATCATGTGCGCATCTCCTGAAGGAAATATTAGCGCGGACCCAACGAAAAAGGGGCGGGTCCGAAGACCCGCCCCCACATTTCAAGCCTCAAGCCCCAGGGGCTCTCGGCTGTGCTTAGGACCCGAAGAAATACTTCACGCTGAACGCGATACGGTAGACGTCGTTCAGGTCCGCAGTCTGCTGGTACGACTGCGACATCAGCTGGTTGTTGACCACCCGCAGCCGGTACGTCGACTGGCCGGAAGCATCGACGGCGGGGTTGGTGAGCGGCTGGTTCGAGACCAGCCGCTGCGACACGCCCCAGTTCTTGTTCAGCAGGTTGCCAAAGTTGATGAAGTCGGCGCGGAACTGGAAGCGATGGCCGCCGCCGCCGGTGGTGAAGACGTCCTGGGTCACGCTGAGGTCGAGGCGATTGACCAGCGGCAGGAACACCGCGCCACGCTCGGCGTACTTACCCCGGTTCGCTCTGAGGTAAGAATCCTGCGCGATGTAGGCTTCCCAGGCGGCGGCCTGCTGGGCCGCGGTGTAGGTGACGCCACCGCTGGTAAACGGTGCGAAATTCATCTCGCCGGTGTTGGCGTGGATGTAGATCGAGTCGTTGAACCCGCCGTCGCCGTTCATGTCACCCGAGAAGGTGTAGCTGGTGTTGCCGATGGTCCGCGCCTCGTAGAACGCCGAGATTGAGGTGGCGCCGAACCCGAAGTACTGCTTCCGGTACGACCCGGTCATGAAGAAACGGTGGCCCGGCGACGCGCCGGCGAAGCTCACGCCAGGGTTGTTCGGGTCGCCGGAGTGCGCGTTGTTGCTCCACGAGCCGAACGCGATTGAACCCGGGTCAACGGTGTTCTTGCTCTCGCCGTAGTTGTAGCCGGCCAGGAACATGCCCCACGACCTGGTGGTTTTCGCCGAGAACACCGTATTCCACGCCGTGCCCACGTCCTGGTTCTTGATCACCGTGGCGTTGCTCACTTGGTTGCCGGTGACGTTGTTGATGCGGTTGCTCGTCCAGCGCGGCCGGTTATCGGCGCCGACGAACGACGTCTGGGCGGCCGGCAGGTTGGCATTGATGTAGTAAATCCCGTTGACGTCGCGATTGTAGATGAACTCGGCCGTGCCGGTGAAGCCGCCGGGCAGGCGGCGGTCAACGGCGACGTTGGTGCGCCACACCTGCGGGAACTTGAAGTTCTCGTCGGTCAGCGCCAGCTCGTAGCTGGTGGCCGGCGCGCCGGTCACGTTGGTCGGTTTGTAGGCATTGGGGTCCGGGTTGAACGGGTTCACCGTACTGTTGTTGTTCTGGATGAAACCGGTCAGCACGCCGGTGTTGCCGATCTGGTTGGAAATCCACACGAACAGCGGCTTACCGGTGAACACGCCCGTGCCGCCGCGGACCTGCGTGTTGCGGCTGCCGGTGACGTCCCAGTTGAAGCCGAGCCGGGGCGACCACAGGAGGTTCGCATCCGGCAGCTTGCCCGAGTCGTACTGCACGGCGGCGCCGGTTTCGTCGCGGAACGTCAGCGCGTCGGCGTTGGCGTTGGTGTAACCGGTCGCACCGAACACCGGCACGTCGAGGCGGATGCCGCCAACCAGCTTGAGCCGGTCGTTGACGGTCCATTCGTCCTGGATGTAGCCACCGCTGTAAACGACCT
>JBBQSP010000043.1:0-42372 GCA_038213735.1 Vicinamibacterales bacterium
AAGAACGGAGTGTGACGGCCGCCCTCATCCTTCGAGAGCACGTACACTTCCGCCTTGAACTTGGTGTGCGGCTTGATCGACCCGGGCTTGGCCAGCACCTGGCCGCGCTCGATGTCGTCCTTTTCCACGCCGCGCAGCAGCACGCCGACGTTGTCGCCCGCCTGGCCCGAATCGAGCAGCTTGCGGAACATCTCGACGCCGGTGACCACCTTCTTCTCGCTGGGCTTGAAGCCGATGATCTCGATCTCCTCGCCGACCTTGACCTGGCCGCGCTCGATGCGGCCGGTGACCACCGTGCCACGACCCGAGATCGAGAACACGTCTTCGATCGGCATCAGGAACGGCTTGTCGACGTCGCGCACCGGCAGCGGGATGTAGGTATCGAGCGCTTCCATCAACTTCTGGACCGACTCGACGCCAGCGGGGTCGCCGTTGATGGCGCCGAGCGCCGACACGCGGACCACCGGGACGTCGTCACCAGGGAAGCCGTAGCCCTTGAGCAGCTCGCGGACTTCGAGTTCGACCAAGTCCACCAGTTCGGTGTCGTCCACGGCATCGACCTTGTTCAGGGCGACCACCAGGTACGGCACGTTGACCTGCTTGGCGAGCAGCACGTGCTCGCGGGTCTGCGGCATCGGGCCGTCGATGCAGCTGACCACGAGGATCGCGCCGTCCATCTGCGCCGCGCCCGTGATCATGTTCTTGATGTAGTCGGCGTGGCCCGGGCAATCGACGTGAGCATAGTGACGGTTCGCCGTGCTGTATTCCACGTGGCTCGTCGCGATGGTCAGAATCTTGGTGTCGTCGCGGCGACCCTGCGACTCGGACGCCTTGGCCACCTGGTCGTACGACACGTACTTGCCCCAGCCCTTGTCGGCCGAAACCTTGGTCAGCGCCGCGGTGAGCGTCGTCTTGCCGTGGTCGATGTGGCCGATGGTGCCGACGTTAACGTGGGGTTTGGACCGATCGAATTTCTCTTTCGCCATGACTCGTCTGCGCTCGCTTCCTTACGACCCGGCGTCGTGCCGCGTCGGTTTAGAGTGTTACTGCCCATCCGGCTGGGCATCCCAACCGAAGCTCTAACCATTCAACTTTGGAGCTGATGACCGGGATCGAACCGGTGACCTCGTCCTTACCAAGGACGTGCTCTACCTACTGAGCTACATCAGCCTTCGCACCTCTCGGCGCTTCGGCCGGACAAGTCAGCACTTCGCCGGCTTATCAGCCCGAAAACTGGAGCGGGAGACGGGGATCGAACCCGCGACCAACAGCTTGGAAGGCTGTGACTCTACCACTGAGTTACTCCCGCCTCTTCGCTCCACGACTTGCCCGACTAACACGCCAAAAACCAACTGTGGTGGGCAGGGAAGGATTCGAACCTTCGTAGCCACTGGGGCGACAGATTTACAGTCTGTTGCGATTGACCGCTCCGCCACCTGCCCGTGTCTTTTTGAGGATGTCCCTTGCTTACTGTCCGTCCTGGCTCCAGCGCGCTCAAAGAGATGGAGCTGGCGAAGGGATTTGAACCCCCGACCGGCTGATTACAAATCAGCTGCTCTACCGGGCTGAGCTACGCCAGCCTAGACAAAACGGAAATGCTAGCACGTCTTGTGCCAGCCATGCAAACGGAAGGGCGTCTTTTCCTGGAGCTCCGTCCCGAAGCTCGCTTCTGCGAACCAATCCTATCTCCTCCGGGGTGCGAACGGCCTAAGCCCTTTTTTCTAGGGCTTTTCTGGCCTCCCCCGGCTCCGGCTCCGCCTCTGCCTGACCGCCTCATACAAGACTATCGCCGTTGCGGCCGAAACATTAAGACTACCCACGTGGCCCAGCATGGGAATGCTGACCACCTGGTCACACCGTTCCCGCACGAGCCGTCGCAGCCCGTGCCCCTCAGCGCCCACTACGAGCGCCGTCGGAAGAGTGAGATCCCACTCATAGTAGGACATTTCGGCGTCGGCGTCGAGTCCCACGGTCCAGACCCCCGCCTTCTTCAGCTCTTCGAGGCTCCGGGCGATGTTCACGACGTCGGCCACGGGCACGTAATTCACGGCCCCGGCCGAGGCCTTGGCGGCGGCCCCGTCCAGGGCGGCGGCCCGCCGGGTCTGGCGAACCACCCCGGTGGCGCCAGCGGCGTCCACCGTCCGCAGGATCGCGCCCACATTCTGGGGGTCCTCGACCTCGTCCAGGACCACGATCAAGGGCGGTCCCGCAGCACTGTCGGCCAGCTCGTCCAGGGTAACATCGGCGCGCCTGGCCACGTCGGCCACCACCCCCTGGTGAGAGCCGCCACGCGACTCGTTATCCAGCACGTCCCGGGAGACCCGCCTCACCTTCACCCCGTGGTGCGCCGCATCGTCCAAGAGGCGCTGAAGGCGATCATCAGCGCGCTCGGCGACGCGGATCTCGCGTACCTTGCCGGCCCTGACTGCCTCGGCGACCGGGTTGATTCCGTAAATAATCATGGCCGTTCAGGAATTCACAATTCTACTTCCTCGCAGCGACCAGCTGCCCCACGTCGTGGAGGCGGCCGTTGGCCATCACCTTGCGGACCTTCGTGGTGTTGGCGATGTTTTCGAGCGGGTTGCCGTCGATCATGATGAGGTCGGCCAGCTTGCCCGCCTCGATCGTGCCGGCCTCGAGGCCAAGGGCCTTGGCCGGATTGACCGTCGCGGTCTTCAGGATGTCGAACGGCGCCATGCCGGCCATGCGATACGACATCAGCTCGCCGTGCAGGTTGATGCCATTCGGCGTATCGGTGCCGGCCACGACCAGGCCCCCGGCCTTCATGATGTCGAGCACCATCTTGCCGTGGCCGCCGGTGGGATCAACGCCGCCACTCGGGCCTGGGGCATTGGGCTGCGCCGCGACCTGGCGCTGCATCCAACCCGGGTAGAGGGTGAAACGCGGATCCTGCTTCAAGGCCGGATCATCCTCGAACAACTGGCGCGCCCCGCCGCCCGAGATCATCGGACAGAAGATGCGCTGGCTCTTGCCGAACAACTGCACCACGTCTTCGTAGGCGGTCTGCAGCGTCGCCTGCTTCGGCGAGTAGCCGCGCCGGCTGGTGGCCGCGGTGTGCTCGGTATTGTCGGCGCCGACGAGCGCGGCCGGCCAAATCTCGTGCGTCGCCACCGGCACGCCGATGCTGTGCGCAAACTCGACCATGCGCTTCTGCTGCAGGTCGGGCAGGCGGACGTAGCTCTTGATCAGATCGTGTTCGAGCACCTTCGCGCGCTGCAATTCCATCTCGAACTGGCTAACGCTCGAAATGGCGATGCCCATCTTGTAGTACACGCGGTTCCATTCCATCAGGTAGCCGGTGCCATAGACACGCGGCCCCGGGCGGACCCCGGCTTCGTTCGCCTCGCGATCCTCCACCGCTTCGTACGGCGTGTTGCCAGGGCTCCTGACGGTGGTCACACCAAAGGCCAGCCACGCGCGGCCTTGCGCTTCGCCGAAGTCCTTCTGCAAGTGGGAGTGGAACTCGACCAGGCCCGGCATCACCGTGAGGTTCGATGCGTCCACCACCGTCGCCTTCGCGTGGTTCGCCGCCGCATGCGGCACGACCGACACGATCCGGTTCCCCACGATGGTGATGTCCACGTTGGTGCGCGGCGTCGCGGTCTTCATATCGAGCAGGCGGCCGGCGTGAATCACCGTGCGTGCCCTGGGGATCGCCGGCGTCCACGTCAGGTTCAGCGGCACCGTCCGGATCTCGCCGGTCTCGATATCGATAATCCGGAGCTGGTCGAGCGACTGGTACAGGATGTGGCGCGAGTCGCCCTGCCAGCTCGGCGCGTGCGCGCTCTCGCTGGTGACGCGGCGCGGCGGGCCCTGCGGTTCGCCGCTCGCGGCCACCGGCCACACCGCCAGCACGCCCTCGTAGATGGCCGCCATCTTCGTGCCGTCTGGCGACCAGACCGGTCCACCGCCGCCACGCGAGTCGATCGACAGCATCGGGATAGGCGCGTACCACTTCACGTCCCCGCCCGCGGCCGAGATGGTCTGCACCTGGTTGGTGCCTTCGCGGAAGCGCACGGTCATGGGCGCGATGCCGGCCAGCGCGATGCGCGTGCCGTCGGGCGACCACGTCGGCGTGCCCGGCTGCGGCAGCGACTCGTGGATCCTGGTGACGCGGCCGGTCTCGAGATCGAGAATCGACATCTCGGCCACCCGCCACATTCCATCAACATTGAAGAACACCACCCGCTTGCCATCGGGAGAAAACGACGCGCCCTGCGGCTGGGTGGGCAGGTTGGTCACGCGGCGGCTCTGCCCGCTCTTCAGGTCGCGGATCCAGAGCTGCAGGTGCTCGCTGTCCTTGTCCGACGAGTAGACAAGCGACGAGCCATCGGGCGACCACGACGGATCGGTGTCGAGCGCCGCATCCTTCGTCACGTTGACCGCGGCCCCGCCGATCGGCATCACGTAAATGTCGCCCACCGCCGCGAAGGCGACCTGCGTGCCGTCTGGAGAGATGACCGGCCGCACGATCCCCAGGGCCTGCCGCGGCGTCGTCGAGGTGAAATCGCGAACCCTTCGGGTGTACTGCGGACGGGTGACCTGCATGGTGGCCGTGAACTCGATCGTCTGCATGGGCAGCCCGGCCAGCGAACGCCTGCGGATCTTGCCGTCCGAGACGTAGATGACTTCCGAGGCCGAGGCCCAGGCGGCGCGGAAGGCGAACACATTCTCGGCGCCCGTCACGGGCTTGCCGTCCAGTTCGAAGCGCGTCGCGCGGCCCGCGGTCACGTGGTACAGCAGCTGGCCGCCCGGCCCCCACGACGGCGCATCGACGCGCGCGCCCGTGATGGTGCGGACTTTCCGCTCGACACCCGTGGCCAGGTTGATCGCCCAGACACCGTCGTAGGCATCGCGAGACGAGGCAAACGCAATCTCGGAGTCGTCTGGCGACCAGGTCGGCATGAAGTCTTCGCCGGGGGCCTTCGTCACCTGGGTGATCGCGCCGGTCCGCGTGTCGAGCACCCAGATGTTGTAGTCGCTGCCCATCGGGTTGCCCCGATCGGACGAGAAGGCCAGGCGCGTGCCGTCGTGCGACCAGATCGGCTCACGGTCGTCGAAGGTCCCCCACGTCAGCTGGCGCTGGTTGGTGCCATCGGGATTGATCGACCAGATATCGTAGCCGCCATCCCGATACGCGAAATACGTAATGGTGCGGCCATCTGGTGACCACATCGGCTGGCGCGCATCGTTGAACGGATCGGTAATGCGGGTCATCGTGCCGCCGGTGGCCGGGAGCGTCCAGATGCTGCCCTGCATGTCCACGGCGAGCGTGGTGCGGTCAGGCGAGACGGCCACCGACATCGAGGTGCCCTCGCTAACCGTGACATCGATCGGCGCCGTCACCGGGGCCGGCCGCAGCGGGCGCTGCGCCGCGCCGGGCCAGGACACGACCGACAGCAGAACAGCGGTAGCGAGCGCGACGCGGCGAGTGGTCACCAGGCCTCCAGTTGACTCAGCGGATCAGTGAAATCTGTGGCTGTGCGTTTTGAATCTGTGGCTGTGATCGTCAAATCGGCGGCCGGCGCCGGTGCCAGTCGGTGGCACGCTCGAACGCGTCGCCAATCCGAAGCAGTGTCGCTTCGTCGAAGGCGCGGCCATAAAGCTGCAAGCCGATCGGCAGCACCGGCGGGCCGGCCGAAAAACCGCACGGCAGCACCAGGGCGGGCAGGCCGGTCATGTTGCCCAGGAACGAGTTGCCACCGCGGAAGCGCGCCGCTGTCGAGCCTGGCTTGACGTCGGTACCAGCCGCCTCAGGGGTCTCGAGCAGGCCGGCCACCGAGGTGTTCGCGGGCACCGCCATGCAATCGCATTTCGTGAACACCGCGGCCATCTCGTCCATCAACATCGTCCGGATGCGCAGCGCCTTGATGTAGTCGGTGGCGGGATAGAAACGCGCCGCATCCAGCCGTTCGCGGACGATCGGGTCGAACAACTCCGGGGTCTCGCGCAGGCGCTTCTCGTGGAACTGCGCGGCTTCCGCCATGGCAATGATCCAACCGGCCGAGGTCGCATACTGGGCGTGCGGGACGTCAACGTCCACGACCGTGGCGCCGAGGGAACGCAGTGTGGTCACCGCCTCGCTGTAGGCACGCGCGCTATCGGCTTGTGCGCCGTCGGTGAAGTACCGCGTCGGCACCCCGATCCGGAGGCCTTTCAGCCCGCCGCCGAGTGCCTTGAGGTAGTCCGGCACGGCATCGCGCGCGCAGGTGCGATCCAGCGGATCGGCGCCGGCGATCACCTGCAGCATGGCGGCGGCGTCCCTGACGCTGCGCGTCATCGGCCCGGCATGATCCAGCGTCCACGCCAGGGTGGTGACGCCGTGCCGGCTGACACGGCCATAGGTCTGCTTCAATCCGACGATGCCGCAAAACGCGGCTGGACCACGAATCGATCCGCCGGTGTCGGTGCCGATTGACAGAGGCACCATGTGCGCGGCCAGCGCCGTGCCCGATCCGCTGGAGGATCCACTCGGCGTCCGCGCGGGATCCCACGGGTTGCGCGACGGACCAAAACCCGAGACCACCCCGCTCCCCATGGCGAACTCGAGCAGGTTCAGCTTGCCGACCAGGATCGCGCCGGCCGAGGCCAATCGGTCGGTGATGGTGGATTCGAAATCCGGCACCTCTGTCGCGGTGACCCTGGAACCATTAGTGGTGCGAATGCCCTTGGTTGCGAGAATGTCCTTCGGCGCGTAGGGAATGCCGTGCAACGGCCCGCGATAGCGTCCGCGCACGATCTCCTGCTCGGCGGTAGCGGCGGCCGCCCGCGCCTGTTCAGCGGTCACCGTGATGAACGCATTCAGCTTCGGATTGAGCGCCTCAATCCTCGCCAGATACGCGTTGGTCAGTTCCACCGGCGAGATCTTCTTCGCCTTGATCAGTGCGGCTTGCTCCGCCGCGGATTGAAACAGGATGGCCGCGTCGAGCGCCATGACTAACGCCTCACCAGGAACACCAGGCCCGGCTCGACCGCGTCTGGAATCTCCAGGTCACGAACGGACTGGGTTTGATCGAGATTGCGCTGCACCGCGGCTCGGCTCACCTCGAAACGCTTCTCATCGAAGCTCCCCGACAACAACGACGCCGCGCTTCGCAGCGCCGCGTCGGTCACCTGCGGCGTGGCCTGCGCAGCCAGGTCGGCAGCGATGGCGCCCGAAAATCCCAACGCCGTCAAGATATGCAGGACGTCGCGTCGACTGACCTGAGTGTTCGAGTGATCGTGCTCCATGGTGATCCTCCTTACGCCAACATCCTCGCCGCGAACGCGGCCCGCTCCTGGCAACTCGCCACGGGCGCCAGTCCCGAGTCGCGAAGGTCGGCAGCCCGATCGATGGCCGGGACGATCAGATCGAGTTCGGGGCCTTCGGCCGCGCCCGTCAGGATCTCGCGAATCGGGTGGAAAAGCCCTTTGCCTTTAAGGCCGGTGCGGTCCTTCACCCGGCCAGCCATGGCGCGGAACGTCTCCTTGTCCACCAGCCGCAAGCCACGCGACAGTTCCGCCGCCAATGCCGCGGCGACTTCCGGCAGCCCGGCTTCGTGCCCAAGTGGCGCCGCGGGCGTGAGGAACACCGTCTCCAGCCGATCGGCGAGTTGCGGCAACCGGTCCACCGACGTCGCCATCGCGGGCAGCACGCTCTCAAGCCACGCGCGGCCTTCAGCAGTCAGCGGACCGACGATCTGTCCGCGCGCGCGCAGGAGTGGCTCGGCCAGATCCGCCAGGCGGCCGGGCGGGCACAGCTTCAGGTAGTGGCGGTTCGCCCACGCCAGCTTGTCCTCGTCGAACACGCCGGCGCTATGCGCGACGCTCTCGAGCCGGAAGCGGCGCGCCAGCTCGTCGGCCGGCAACAACTCTTCGTTCTGCCCTGGCGACCAGCCAATCAGCGCGAGGTAGTTCACCAGCGCTTCCGGCAGGTAGCCCTTCTCGCGGAACTCGCGCACCGACGTGGCGCCGTGCCGCTTCGACAGCGGCGCGTGGTCCGGCCCCATGACGAGCGAGAGGTGCGCAAACGCCGGCGGGGTGTAGCCGAACGCCTCGTAGAGCAGGATCTGGCGCGGCGTATTCGAAATGTGATCCTCGCCGCGAATCACATGCGTCACCTTCATCAGCTCATCGTCTATCACGACGGCGTAGTTGTAGGCCGGGATGCCGTCAGAGCGCACCAGCACCGGATCGCCAATCACATCGGTATGGAACGTGACCGGACCGCGCACCACGTCGTTGAAGGTGACCTCGCGCCCTTCGGGCACGCGCAAGCGGATGACGGCGGCCTCGCCATTGGCGCGGCGCGCCTCGGCCTCGGGACGCGGAATGTTGCGACAGGTGCCGGCGTACTTCGGCGGCAGCGCCGCGGCCAGTTGCGCCTTGCGCTGTGCGTCGAGGGTCTCGGCGGAGCAGAAGCAGTAATAGCCATTCCCCTCGGCCAGCAGGCGAGCCGCGTGATCGGCATAGATCTGCATGCGCTCGGTCTGGCGATAGGGGCCGTAGTCGCCGCCGGCCTCCACGCCTTCGTCCCACTGCAGGCCCATCCACCGCAGATCGGCCAGGATGGCCTGCTCCGATTCCTTCGTCGACCGCTCGAGGTCGGTATCCTCAATGCGCAGGATGAACGTGCCGCCCTGCCCGCGGGCCAATAACCAGTTAAAGAGCGCAGTGCGGGCATTCCCGACGTGCAGGTGGCCGGTGGGCGACGGGGCAAAACGAACTCTCATGACGTCGGCCGATCTTATCAGCTTGAATCGCGGCCGTTGGCGTATCCTCCTTGGGGCGCGATTCGGCGCCTTTGGAAGTCTGTGACCTGGAGGTTACTCATGAAACGAACAACCCTGTTGGCGGTCGGTCTGCTGGCATTCGCGACCAGCGGGTTCGCCCAAGCCCCGGCTGGCAACTTCGACGCGGCGCTCGCCGCCGCCCCAGCCAACCTGCGCGACGGCGCCATGGTCATCAAGTGGAAGGCGGACGGCTCGTACGACACACTTCGCCCCGGCACCAACCGGCTGATGTGCTACGACCAGGCCGGCGATGCCGGCGAGCAGCCGATTTCATCGCAGTGCACGAGCGTGGGCAATCTCGAGCGCGTCAAGCAGAACAAGATCTACGAAGCGAAGATCGCCGATCGCGCGGCCCGCGAAGCGGCCTTCACGGAACTCGAGAAAGCCGGCACGCGCGTGAAGCCGGAATTCGGCTCGGTGTTCTACACGCGGCAGGGGAAGGACGCGACGGCGATGCGTCTGCACGTGACGATCGCGGTTCCGAACGCCACGGCGGCGTCGCTGGGCATTCCGGACAACAACAAGATGGGCGGCGCGTGGATCATGGGCGCGGGCACCACCGGCGCGCACATCATGACGCCGGGGACCTAAGAAGTTAGAAGTTAGAAGTTAGAAGGGCCACGGCGTGGCAGGCCATTGCCTCGCCGCGGCCCATGCTATCGACCCCTTCGTTCGTCTTCCCTTTCACGCTCACCGCCGCCACGTCCACCTGTAGCGCGGCGGCCAGGTTCTCCCGCATCGCCGGCAAGTACGGCAGCAGCTTCGGCTTCTGCGCAATCACCGTCACATCCACGTTCGAGACGCGATAACCGGCGGCGTGCACGTGAGCGAGCGCACCGCGCAGCAAGGCGATGCTGTCGGCGCCCTTCCACTTCGGATCGGTGTCGGGAAACAAGCGGCCAATGTCGCCCGCAGCCGCCGCGCCGAGCACCGCGTCGGTCACGGCGTGGCAGACGATGTCGGCGTCGGAGTGGCCGTGGAGGCCGAGTTCGTACGGAATGGTCACGCCGGCCAGGATCAGCGGCCGGCCGGCGACCAGCCGGTGCAGGTCGTAGCCGTTGCCGATGCGGAACATCCCGGCGGCACTAAAGTGCCGCCCTCCTGGCACGACCCGACTGCGGGCGATCTCCAAATCGTCTGGTGTCGTCACTTTGATGTTTCCTGAATCGCCCTCGACGATGTGAACCGGCAGGCCGAGGCGCTCGACGAGCATCGCCTCATCGGTCGCGTCAATCTCGCGGCCGGCGGCCAGCGCGCGGGCCAGCACGTCACGCCGAAAAGTCTGCGGCGTCTGCGCGAGGAACACCGACTCGCGCGGCACCGTCGCCGTGATCGGCCGCGAGCCGTCGGCCAGGCCGGGCCCGGCGTGCTTGACCGTGTCGCGCACCGGGATGGCCGCGATCGCGGCGCCATGGGCAACAGCTGCCTCAATCGCGCGATCGATCACGGCGGCGGTCACGAACGGGCGCGCCGCATCGTGAATGAGGATGATGTCGGCCGTGGCTGCGGTCCTGGCAAACGCCTGGCTCACCGAGTCCTGCCGGCGCGCCCCGCCCGCCACGAACGTCAGCGGCTTGCCGGCGCCGCCCGCCCACGCGGCGGCCGCGCTGGCCAGGTAATCCTGCGGCACCGCCACCACGATCTCGTGAATGCGATCGCTCGCCACCAGGGCGGCGATGCTCAGGTCGAGAATGGACCGTCCGCCGAGTTCCAGAAACTGCTTGGGACGATCGGCGCCCAGGCGGACGCCTCGTCCGCCGGCGGCGATGATGGCGGCTACGTGCATTGAGACTGGCCGATTGTACCCCGGCTGTTACGCGCCGCACGCGCCCTGCGGCCACGATCGCGGGGTGAGGTAGCATGGGGCCCGCCGCCGGATGCGGCTTGGAGCCACACATGATTACCAGACGCGATTTCGTGAAGACCGCTTCCGTTACCCTGGCTGCGGCCTCGCCGCTGTCGGCGGAACTGCTCATCCAGCGCACGGTGCGCCCGGTCGTCATCTCCGATTTCTCGGGATGGGAGTTCAAGAACGGCGGCGCCGAGAACGCGGTGCAGCGCGCCTTCCGCCTGATCACCGAAGGCAAGGACGTGCTCGACGCGCTCATCGCCGGCGTCAACATCCCCGAACTGGATCCGCTCGAGACCGGCATCGGCTACGGTTCGCTACCCAACGCCGACGGCGTCATTCAACTGGATGCGTCGTGCATGCACGGCCCCAGGAGACGCGCCGGCGCGGTGGCCGGCATCGAAGGCGTCCGCACGCCGTCGCTCGTGGCCCAGGCCGTGATGGATCACACGGATCATCACTTGCTCGCCGGCGAGGGCGCCAAACAGTTCGCGCGCGCCATGGGGTTCACCATCGAGGACGACCTCAACACCGACAACTCGCGCCAGCTCTGGCGCGAGTGGAAGCGCCGCCTCGACCCCGAACGCTGGCTCGATCCGAACGGCGATGGGCGCAAGCCCAAGCCGCGGCACGAGAAGGACCCGGGCGAGCTGGCCGCGCGCGGCCTCGCGGCCGGACGCTCGATGGTCCGCGACGGCCTCATCCGCGAAGGCAGCTTCTGGGGCACGATCAACTGCGACGCCATTGGCCCCAACGGCGACATCTGCGGCGTGACGACCACCAGCGGCCTGGCGTGGAAGATTCCTGGCCGCATCGGCGACTCGCCGATCCTGGGCGCCGGGCTCTACGTGGACAACGAAATCGGCGCCGCCGGTTCTACCGGTCGCGGCGAAGCCAACCTCTACAACCTGTCGTCGTTCCTGGTCGTCGAGGGCATGCGACGCGGCCTGGCGCCGAAAGACGCGGGCATGGAGGCACTGAAGCGCATCCGCGCCAATACCGTCGAGGCGCGGCTGCTGAACTCGAAGGGCAACCCCAATTTCAACATCCGCTTCTTCGCGCTGAACAAGCGCGGCGAATATGCCGGGGTCGCCATGTATCACGCCGGCGAAACGAAGTACGCCGTGTGCACCGAGAACGGCGCGCAGGCGCTCGAACTCGAGCCACTGCTGCCGGGCGGGCCCGAGGACTAGACATCTCGGTCCAGAGATCATAGGCATGAACCGGCGCGCGTTTCTGCAGACCACCGCCTCAGGCTTCTTCGCCGCTCCGGCGGTGATGAGCCGCGTGCTGCAGGATTCGGCCGCGCCGGCCATGCCAGGTGGCGTGCAGGTCGGCGATGTCACCTCCACCCGTGCCATGCTCTGGAGCGCCGCGGACCGCCCGGCGCGGATGATGATCGAACTTTCCCGTGACGAGCGCTTCACGTCGCCGAGGCTCATCGAGGGGCCGGTCGCGCTCGAGCACAGCCAGTTCACGGCGAAGCTCGATCTCGGCGGCCTCGCCGCCGGCGAGCCGGTGTTCTATCGCGTCTGGTTCGACGACCTCGCGCGGCCGGGCCTGCGCAGCAGCCCCGTCACCGGTCAATTCCGCGCCGCCCCGACGGCCGCTCGCCCACTCACCTTCTGCTGGTCCGGCGACGTCGTCGGCCAGGGCTGGGGACTCAATCCCGACTTCGGCGGCATGCGCCTGTACGAAACCATGGCGCAACACCACCCGGACCTGTTCATCCACTCCGGCGACATGATTTATGCCGACGGTCCACTCGCGGCCGAAGTAACGCTCGATGACGGCTCCATTTGGAAGAACCTGGTCACACCGGCCAAGAGCAAGGTCGCCGAAACGCTGGACGACTTCCGGGGCAACTTCGCCTACAACCTGCTCGACCGGCATGCGCGCGCGTTCAACAGCCAGGTACCAATGGTGGTGCAGTGGGACGATCACGAGGTGCTGAACAACTGGAACCCTGGCTCCGACCTGTCGGCGCGGCCGGGCTACACCGAGCGCAGCATCGGCCTGCTCGCCGCCCGCGCCAAGCGCGCGATGTTCGAGTACCTGCCGATCCGGGCGCACCCGGACGAAGCCGAGCGCGTCTACCGCGCCTATCGATACGGGCCGGTGGCCGAAGTGTTCGTGCTCGACCAGCGGAGTTACCGCGCCGCCAATGGGGCTAACCGTGAAGACTCGCCCGGCCCGGCGACGCGCATGATGGGTCCGGCGCAGGTGACCTGGCTGAAGCAGAACCTCGGCGCGTCGAACGCCACGTGGAAGATCATCGCCAGCGACATGCCCCTCGGCCTGCTGATCGGCGATGGCCAGAAGAACGGCGCGCCGGCCTGGGAAGGGTGGGCGAACGGCCCCGGGGCGCCGCTTGGCCGCGAGCACGAGCTGGCCGACGTGCTGTCGTTCATCAAACGCGAACGCGTGCGCAACGTGGTGTGGGTCACGGCCGACGTCCACTATGCCGCGGCGCACTTCTACGATCCCAAGGTGGCCGTGTTCAAGGACTTCACGCCGTTTTGGGAGTTCGTCGGCGGACCGCTGCACGCCGGCACGTTTGGGTCGAGTGTTGCCGACCCCACCTTTGGATGCACGCAGGTGTTTAATGCCGTGCCCGCCAACTTGAAGCCGAATCGACCGCCCAGTGAAGGCCTGCAGTTTTTCGGGACACTGACCATCGATCCGCGGACGCGGCGAATGACGGCGGCGATCTGGAACCTGAACAACGAGCGGCTGTGGAGCCAGGAATTAGGCACGGAGTAACCGACATGACACGTTCAACCAGATTGCTCGCCGGCCTCGCGCTTGTGGCCGCACTCGGCACCTTCGCAACGGCGCAGCAAGCTCCGTCTCTCTCGATCGACACGCTGATGGCGACGCCATTCCCCACCGACCTGGTGGCCGCGCCCGCGGGCGGACGGGTTGCGTGGGTGTCGAGCAACGCCGGCGTGCACAACGTTCTGGTCGCCGACCCCTCACCAGGCACCGGACCGATGGCCGGCCGCACCGATCACAAGTGGCGCGCGGTCACCTCCTACACCGGCGACAGCGGTCTCTGGATCACCGACCTCGGCTGGACGAGCGATGGCAGCACCCTGGTCTTCGTGCGCGGCGACGGCGCCAATCGGCAGGGCGAGTCGCCCAATCCCGCGCAGTTGCAGGACGGCACGGATCAGTCGGTGTTCGCCGTTCCCGTCGGCGGCGGGCCTCCGCGCCGCCTGGGCGCCGGCAGCGGCCCCGTGCCCTCGCCCAGGGGCCAGCGTGTCGCGTGGGTGTCGCGCGGGCAGATCTGGAGCCTCGACCTGGCCGCGGCCACCGACAAGCCGGCACAACTGGTCAACGCGCGCGGCAGCGCCTCGGCTTTGGCGTGGTCGCCCGACGGCTCGATGCTGGCCTTCTCGAGCGGCCGAGGTACCCACAGCTACATTGGCGTCTTCACCCTCGCGTCGCGCGAACTGCGCTACGTCGATCCCTCGCTCGATCGGGATGGCAGCCCGGCGTGGTCGCTGGACGGCTCGCGCCTCGCCTGGATTCGGCAAGGCGCCGCGCCGCGGGCGCGAATGTTCTCGCCCCGCCGCGAAGTCGACGAGCCGTGGTCGCTGCGCGTGGCTGATGTCAAGACCGGGCAGGCACGACAGGTGTGGAAGGCCGATCCCGGCTACGGCTCCGCGTTCCAGGGCGTGGTGTCGGACAGCCAGCTGTACTGGGGTGCCGGCGACCGGCTGGTGTTCCCGTGGGAGAAGGACGGCTGGCTACATTTGTATTCTGTTCCCGCCTCCGGCGGGAAGGTTAGCGGCGAGGACGCTTCCGGCGGAGCGGCCACGCTGCTGACGCCCGGCGCCTTCGAGGTCGAGTACGTGAACATCTCGCCCGACCGGGCGCGGATGATCTACAACTCCAACCAGGACGACATCGATCGGCGGCATGTCTGGTCCGTGCCGGTGGACGGTTCGGCCAAGTCGGCGCGTAACGCCGTGAAGTCAAACGGCAGCGAATGGCAGCCGGTGATCACGAGCGACGGAAACGTCGCGGTCCTTCATGCCGACGCGCAGATGCCGCCCAATGTGATGGTGATCTGGCCCGATGGCCAGGCACACAACCTGCTCGAGAACACGCTGCCGACCGGCTTCGACCCGGCCGCGCTGGTGCAGCCACAGGCGGTCACGGTGACCGCGACCGACGGCATGCCGATCCCCGCGCAGCTGTTCGTGCCGCGGGACCTGAAGGCCGGCGAGAAACGGCCGGGGCTGATCTTCTTCCACGGCGGGTCGCGGCGCCAGATGCTGCTCACCTGGCACTACAACTACTACTACCGCAATGCCTACGCGATGAACCAGTGGCTGGCCAGCCAGGGCTACGTGGTGCTGTCGGTGAACTATCGCAGTGGCATCGGCTACGGACTCGAATTCCGAGAAGCCCTCAACTACGGTGCCTCGGGCGGCGCCGAGTTCAACGACGTGATGGGCGCCGGCCTCTACATGAAGGGCCGAGCCGACGTCGACCCGTCGCGCATCGGACTGTGGGGCGGGTCGTACGGTGGCTATCTGACGGCGATGGGCCTGTCGCGCGCGTCGGACATGTTTGCGGCCGGTGTCGACTTTCACGGCGTGCACGACTGGAACCAGGGCATCCGCACCTTCATTCCCGAGTACACCGTCCTGGACGACCCGGACTTCTCGCGCAAGGCGTTCGCCTCCTCGCCCATGGCGACCGTGGACGGCTGGAAGTCACCCGTGCTGCTGATCCATGGAGACGATGACCGCAACGTGTCGTTCATTGAGTCGATCAACCTGATCGTGGCGCTGCGCAAACTTAACGTCGACGTCGAACAGCTGGTCTTTCCAGACGAAGTCCACGACTTCCTGCGACATCAGAACTGGGTTCGCGGCTACAAGGCAGCCGCCGACTTCTTCAACCGCCGACTCAAGAAAGCCACCGATTAGACACCGGTTAAACACCGATTGCCGATGGCCCGCGCGACTCGCCAGACACCAGTTCGCCGAGCGACGCTTCGCGTCGCGGGTCCGATCAGCGGGGCCCGGAAATGAGTCATCCACCGACAGCCATGGGACTCATTTCCGGACCGCGCTGATCGGACCAAGCGCCGGCCAAAAGGCCGGCGCGGCGAACGTGCATCTGTGAAATCGGTGTAATCGGTGGCTGGCTAGGACGCCAGTCGCGCGATTTCGCGGCCGCCCGCGATGTCGGCCATCCGGGCGGCAGTGACGTCAAGCACGCGCGCGATCTGCGTGGCCGGAGTCTCGGCCGGGGCATAGACCACGACCAGTGCCTCGGTCGCTGCGGTGGTCACCATGGTCCGCGCTGAGTCGGAGGTGGGATTCCCGAAAGCGCCGACGCTGTCGGCCATCGTGATCCGGCCGCCAACATTCACATCGTCCTTGCGGATACCCGGGTACGACTCGCCTGTCGTGCCCAGCCGCATGGTGACAGCCCCGACGATCTTCGACAGGTCGTAGAGGCCGTAAGGCAGCTGGAACTCGAGCGAGCACCAGTTCACGATGTCCACCAGCGAGTTGATGCGAGGAATGGTGTCGCCCTTGCGGACGCGGCGCAGCAGCGCCTCGTTCGACGGCCGCGTCTTGGTGGGATCGAGACCCACGCGCTTGTACATCGCCCGCACGGCCGCCGACTCGGCCGGCGGCGACAGCCGCACGCGCACTTCAGCCTCGGCGAGCAGCGGATCCAGCCGGTGCTCGTGCGACACCACCGTGGCGCCACTCCACCACAACAGCCCCGGCCTCACGATCGGCTTCAACTCGGCGGACAACGTGAAGATCGCGCTATCCATGGGTGGCTTCCGCTTCCACGGCCGGGCGAATCACTTCGCGTACCCGCTCGGCCAGCGCGCGAATCTCGGCCGGCGTCGGCTCGGCGTTTGCTGGCACCTCGATCGGACCGTGCACGATCAGCGTGACGTGCCCGGGCCGGGTCGTCAGCTCGCCCTTCTTCATGACATGCCGGCTCCCGATCACGGAAATCGGCGCGAGCGGCAGGCCCGCCTGCATGGCCAGCAGGATGCTGCCGCCCTTGAACTTGCCCATCATGCCGGTGCGGCTGCGCGTCCCTTCGGGAAACACGATCAGCGACAGGCCGTTCGAGGTGAGGCGGCTGGCCCAGCCGACAATGCCGGCCTTGTCGGGCCGGCTGCGGTCCACGAGCATGTGCCCGGTTCGCTTCAGGTGCGGCCCCAGCATCGGGAAGCTGCCGAGCGACTCCTTGGCGATGATGCGCAGCTGGAACGGGATCGACCAGAACAACACCGGGATGTCGTAGATGCTCTGGTGGTTCGCCACGAACACGTAGGTCTTGCCAGGCACCAGGCGCTCGAGGCCCTTGACGTCGACCGCCACGCCGGTGGTCGCCAGGATCAGCCAGGACCACGCCCGCGCGCAGCCGTGCGCGAAATGGCCGCGACGGTCGAAGAAGCTGGACGTGATCGACGCGATGCCGAGGACGATCGTGTAAACGGCGATGGCCGGGATCAGGAACAGGACGGTTCGGACGAGGTGAAACGACAACAGCCGCCTATCGGTCTTTCGCGACGATCGGCGAGGGCGGAGCCACCGCGGCCGATGCGCCGGTGGACGCCGGCCGCGTCGCCGGCGCCTGCGCGCCGGCCGGCTCGAGATAGCGGCCGAAGATCATCTTGCCGGCGGTCGTCTGCAGCACGCTGGTGACGGCAATGTCGATGGTCTTGCTGATCATCTTGCGCGCGTTGTCGACCACCACCATCGTGCCATCGTCAAGGTAGGCCACCCCCTGGTTGTACTCCTTGCCTTCCTTGAGGATGAACACCTTCATGATCTCGCCTGGCAGCACCACCGGCTTCAACGCGTTGGCCAGTTCGTTGATGTTGAGGACGGCGACCCCGCGCAACTGGGCCACCTTGTTGAGGTTGAAGTCGTTGGTGACAATCTTCCCGGAGAGCGTCCGGGCCAGTTCGATCAGCTTGAGGTCCACTTCCTTGACCTCGGGAAAGTCGACATCGGAGATCACCACTTCGACGCCCGCCATCTTCTGGATCTTCTGGAGGATGTCGAGGCCGCGGCGGCCGCGGTTGCGTTTCATCGAGTCGGACGAATCGGCGACCAGCTGCAACTCTTTCAGCACGAACTGCGGCACAACCATGGCCCCGTCGATGAAACCGGTCTCGCACAGGTCGGCAATGCGGCCATCGATGATCACGGACGTATCGAGAATCTTGTAGTGCCGTTCGGGGCCGGCGGCGTGGAACAGCGCGATCAGCCGGGCCGGCTCGAGCCACTCCCCCTTCCGGCCGCCCATGACGGCGCCGATGTAGGGGAACACCAACAGGATGAAGCTGTGCAGGAACGCGACTTGCGGGTTGCCGTGGTCAATCCAGAACAGCGCCTCGCTGATGCCCTTGGCGAGCAGCAAGCCGACCGCGCCGCCCAGGAAGGCTCCGAGCATGCTGGTGACCGCAGTGTGGCGCAGCAGCCACTCGAAGCCCACGGCGATCAGGGCTAGGGAGGTGCCAAAGGCGACGTTGAGCCACGCGTCGGCGCCAAGCGGGGCCAGCATGTATGCCGACGCCGCCACCGCCACGATGAATGCCAGCCGAGCGAGTATGAACCAGGCCATATGAAAATCCCGCGAAACCGCGGGGAGTTACCCGGCAACCTTAGAACCGCTTGGAGGCAAAGGTCAAGCGAGGAGCATGTCCAGGGCCTCACCGACCGAGCGGACACCGACCAGTTCCGCCTTGCCCGCTTCTTCACTGGCGTCCATGTTCGAGGCCGGCAGGACGATGCGGGTGAAGCCCATCTGCTCGGCTTCGCGGATGCGCAGATTGGCTTGGGAGACCCCGCGAATCTCGCCGCCCAGGCCGACCTCGCCAAAGACGGCGGTTCCGGTCGCCACCGGTCGGTTGCGCAGGCTCGACCCGACGGCCGCGACGATCCCCAGGTCCACGGCCGGTTCGTCGATGCTCATCCCGCCAGCAATGTTGACGAACACATCGTCCGACACGAGGTGCAGCCCGGCGCGCTTCTCGAGCACGGCCAGCAGCAGCGAGAGCCGGTTCTGGTCGATGCCCACGGCCATGCGCCGGGACGTGCCGTAGCTGCTGGTGCTGACGAGCGCCTGCACTTCGACCAGCAGCGGCCGCGACCCTTCGAGGCAGCACAGAACCGCAGAGCCAGGCGTCGCCGTCGGACGTTCGGCCAGGAACATGGCCGAGGGGTTCGGCACGGGGCGCAAGCCGGTTCCGGTCATCTCGAAGACGCCCAGCTCGCTGATGGCGCCAAACCGGTTCTTCACCGCGCGCACGACGCGATGCGAGTGGTGCCGCTCGCCCTCGAAGTACAACACGGTGTCGACGACGTGTTCGAGCGCCTTGGGACCGGCGATATTGCCGTCCTTGGTGACGTGGCCCACCAAGAAGGTCGGGATGTTGTGGCCCTTGGCCATGAACAGAAACTGGGTGGCCGCCTCTCGGACCTGGCCAATGCTGCCGGGCGCCGACTGGAACTTCAGAGAGAACACGGTCTGCACCGAGTCGATGACGAGCAGCGCCGGCTTCACGCGGCCGACCTCTTCGAGAATACGCTCGATGCAGGTTTCCGACAGCAGGTAGAGCGGCGCGTCACCGACGCCCAGGCGGTCGCCGCGCGACTTGATCTGGTGCTCGGACTCCTCGCCCGAGGCATACAGCACGGGGCCGACGTTGTGGGCAAAGTTGGCGGCCGCCTGCAGCAACAAGGTCGACTTGCCAATGCCGGGTTCGCCGCCCAGCAGGATCAGCGAACCGGGAACGATGCCCCCGCCCAGCACGCGATCGAACTCGTTGATGCCGGTGGAGATGCGATCCGCGTCCGACGCCTCGATGTCGGCGTACTTCTTCGCGCCGCGTGAGGTCACACCGAGCGTGGAATAGCGATGCTCCTGCGGACCGGCGGTCGGCTCACTGACGCGCTCCTCAACGAACGAGTTGAACGCGCCGCAGTCGTGACACTTGCCTTGCCACTTAGGCTGCTGCGTGCCGCACTCCTGGCAGACGAACACCGGCTTGTTAGCTTGCTTCATCGCCCGTCACGGAAATTGGCCACAGAGGACACCGAGAACACAGAGAAAGCCGTTTGGGGAAATGCAAATACACGCGCCACAGACCACCATCTTCTCATCGTCGCACGAGCTTTCTTCGAGAAGAATTGAGAAAGCATTGCTCTGCGTCCTCTGTGTCCCCTGCCTGCCCTGAGCGAAGTCGAAGGGTGGCCTAGTACTTCCGTTCGACGCGGGCGCCGAGGCGACACAGAATCTCGTACGGGATGGTCCCAATCCACGCCGCCATCTCGCGGGCGTCGATGGTTTGCTGTGGCTCGGTTCCCTGCGCGCCCAGGAACACGACCTCATCGCCCGGGCCGACCGCGTCAACGTCGGTGACGTCTGCCGTCAGCATGTCCATGCTCACGGCGCCGACGATTGGCGCGCGGCGGCCACGGATCAGCACGGCGCCACGCCCTTCGAGGCGGCGATCCAGGCCATCAGCGTAACCGGCGGGAATGACAGCTAAGGTCACGGGGCGGTCGGCTGTGAAGCGCCCGCCGTAGCCGACCGTCTCCCCCACCCGCACGCCCTTCACGGCGACGACACGGCTGGTGAGCGACATGACCGGGGTCAGCGCCAGGTTCGAGCCGAGCGGCGGCGGCACCAGGCCGTAGAGCAACAGGCCGGGCCGGACGAAGTCGTACCAGACGCGCGAATCGCGCAGCAGCGCCGCGGAGTTGGCGGCGTGCCGCACCCGCGGACCGGCCGCCAGTTCGTCGAGCACGCGGCAGGCCGCCTCGAATCGCGTCCGTTGTTCATCGAATAGCTGGTGGCCGGGTTCGTCGGCGCTGCCGAAGTGCGTGTGCACGGCGTCGAGCGTCAGGTTCGGGCTGCCGAGCAGCGCAGGAAGAGTGCGCTTGAGGTTGTCGTGCCGAAAGCCGAGCCGGTTCATGCCGGTGTCGATCTTCAGGTGATACGCCAGTTTCGTCTGTCGCTTCGCGGCGGCGGCCTGCAGGGCGGCCCCGGCCGCCGGACTCGAGATGGTAGGCGTCAGCGCGTGATTGAACACGCCATCCACGTCGCTGACGCTGAGCGCGCCAAACACCAGGATCGGCGCGCGGACACCTGAAGCGCGGAGGTCCACGCCCTCCTCGATGTCAGCCACGGCCAGCATCGTGGCCCCGGCGGCTTCGAGTGCCCTGGCCACCAGGCGCGCGCCGTGCCCATAGGCGTTGGCCTTGACGACGGCGATGATTCCGGGCGGACGGGCGGGGCCGCGGCCCGCGCCGCGGTTGAGCGAGGCCTCGTCCTGTAGGTACGAACCGATAGCGCGGAAGTTCTTGTCGAGGGCGTCGAGGTCAACGCGCGCGGCGGTGCAACGGGTCACGGGACGCCTAGTCGTCGCTGACGGCGTAGCCCGGGCCCGAGTAGTTGGCGAACCGCGTCTGCTCGCGCAAGAAGGTGAGCTTGACGGTGCCGGTCGGGCCGTTGCGCTGCTTGGCGATGATGATCTCGGCCACCCCGTCGGAATCGGCCGGCGTGTCGTCGGTCTTGTACATCTCTTCGCGGAAGATCATGCACACGACGTCGGCGTCCTGCTCGAGGGCGCCCGATTCGCGCAGGTCCGAGAGCATTGGGCGCTTGTCGGAACGCGCTTCAGGCGCGCGCGACAGCTGCGACAGGACGATGATCGGCACGCTCAGTTCCTTGGCCAGGCCCTTGAGCGAGCGCGAAATCGACGCCAGCTCCAGGTTGCGGTTCTCGAACCGGCCGCGGCCCGTCATGAGCTGCACGTAGTCGATCGCCAGCAGGTTCAGGCCGTGCTCGGCCTTGAGCCGGCGCGCCTTGGCGCGCATTTCCATCACGCCGATGCCGGCGGTGTCGTCCACGAACAGCTGGCCTTCGCTGAGGGTCTCGAGCGCGTGCGTGATCAGGCCATATTCCTTCTGGCCGATCTGCCCGCTCAGCAGGCGATACATGTCGATCTTCGCCTCGGACGCCAGCATGCGCATGAACAGCGATTCCTTCGACATTTCGAGGCTGAAGAAGCCGGCCACGCCGCCGTGCGTGGCCACGTACTGGCAGATGTTCAGCACCAGGCTGGTCTTGCCCATCGACGGACGGGCGGCGACGATCACCAGGTCGCCCGCCTGCAGGCCGCGCGTCTTGCGGTCGATGTCCTCGAACCCGGTCGGCACGCCGGTGACGAAGGTCTTGTTCTCGAACAGCTTCTCAATCTTCGGGAAGCTCTCACGCACCAGGTCGCGCATGTGCACGAAGCCCGACTTGATGCGGTCCTCGGCCACCGCGAAGATCGCGCTTTCGGCCTCGTCCAGGATCAGGTCGGCTTCCTG
Source organism: Vicinamibacterales bacterium (assembly GCA_038213735.1). Classification (GTDB taxonomy): domain Bacteria; phylum Acidobacteriota; class Vicinamibacteria; order Vicinamibacterales; family UBA2999; genus 12-FULL-67-14b. Next base: position 22,023 of record JBBQSP010000043.1, read on the forward strand.
GTCGGCCTCGTAGGCGTTCGAGACAATCTTGTTGGCCGAGAAGATCAGGCTGCGCAGCGTGGCCTTCTCCTTGACGATCTCCGCGTAGTACTCGACGTTGGTCGAGCGCGGCACGCCGTCGACCAGCGACGCGATGTAGGCGGGACCGCCCACCTCGTCCAGTTCGCCGGCCCGCTCGAGCTCTTCCTTCAGCGTGACCAGGTCGATCGGCTGGCTGCGCTCCGACAGGTCGGACATCCGCTCGTAGATGCGCCGGTGCGCATCGCGGAAGAACGCCTTGCTGTCGAGCATGGCCGCCGCGACGTTGTAGGTGTCGTTGTCGATCAGGATGGCGCCCAGCACCGATCGCTCCGCCTCGAGGTTGTGCGGAAGGGTGCGCGGTGCGTGGGCGGTTGCAGTGTCTGTGGCCATGACCGAGGGAGTGAAAGTATATCGCGGACAAACCTAAAGGTTTGCCCTCACGCGACTGAAGATGGCCCGATCAAACGACGAGGCCGGGCATCGGGCCCGGCCTCGTCGCAACAGACTGAGAAGCTTACGCTTCCTTGGTAATCGTCAGCTTGAGCTGGGCCGTGACGTCACGGTGCAGCTTGACCGGGACGAGCGACTCGCCAAGCGCGCGCAGCGGATCGGGCAGCAGGATCTTGCGGCGATCCACGTCGAAGCCCTTTTCCTTGAGCAGGTCCGCGATGTCGCCGTTCGTCACCGAACCGTACATCGTGTCGTTGTCGCCCACCTTGCGGGCAATCTGCAGGTCGAGGGCCACCAGCCGTTCGGCGAGCGCCTCCGCCTGTCCGCGTTCCTCGCCCTCTCGCGCCTCGGAAATCTTCCGCTCGCGCGCGATCCAGTTCTTGTTCGCCTCGGTCGCCGGCAGGGCCAGCTTCCGCGGCAGCAGGTAGTTGCGGGCGTAGCCGTCGGCGACCTTCACGACGTCGCCGCGCTTGCCCACGTGGTCCACGTGATCCCGGAGAATAATTTCCATTGTTCGTGTTCTCCCTTAATCCGCGGCGTACGGCAGCAGGGCGAGCTGACGCGCGCGAACGATCGCGACGCGCAGGCCACGCTGATGCTTGGCGCAGGTCCCGGAAATCCGACGCGGCAACACCTTGCCGCGCTCGGGAACGAAGCCGCTCAGCAGCTTGACGTCCTTGTAGTTGATGTCGTCGATCTTGTCCGCGCAGAACTTGCAGACTTTCCGGCGCCGGAAGAAGCCGCCGCCACGACGCTTGTCGCCACCCTTGGCGTCCTTGGCATCCTTGCCACGGGCTCCGCCCGGGCCGCCTCGCTTGGGTCCACCGAATGCCATGTTAAGCCTCCATCTCCCCGCCGTCGAACATCATGTCGCCGGAATCGTCGTTATCTTCACCCTGCGGACCTTCACCCGGCTGACGATCGGGCGGCAGGCCGCGCGCCACGCGGCGGCGGCGCGACTCTTCGGTGCGCTTGGCGCGCATCCGCTCGGCCTTGATCGACGACTCGTCGACCCGGACGATCAGGTGGCGCAGCAGGCCCTCGGTCACCTTGAGGCGGCGGTCGATTTCCTTCATCAACTCGGCCGAGCCGGTGATCACTTCGAGGACGTAAAAGCCTTCCTTGTGATGACCGATCTCGTAGGCGAGGCGGCGCCGGCCCCAGGGGGCGACGTTCTCGCTCTTGTCGATGGTGCCGCCCATGCGTTCGACGATGTCGGCCACCTGCTTGTGCAGGTCGGCGACCTCCGTCTCGGGCGCGTCCGGCTTGAGGACGTAGATCAACTCGTACGTACGGTTACTCATTACTGCTCCTTGTGGACTCCTTGGAAAGCCTTGAATCCGCTTTCCTCCGAGGCCACCGTAGTGGCAAGGAGAACCAGGCTGCGTTATGCAGGTCCCGGGTCTTGCTTCTCTGCTGCGTTGAACGCGCTCATCACGCGGTCAATGCCGTCGGACAAAAATCGCTCCGAGGCATCGGCGGCTCGCAGCACCGCCGCCGAAACTGTGTCGCGTTCGGCCGGTTCGAACCGGCCAAGCACGTGGTCTGACAATTCGCGGCGTTGTCCCTTAGTGACATCGTCGCCGCGCCCTACTCCCACCCGGACCCTCGGAAAGGCCTGGGTGCCCAGGTGCTGGATGATCGACTTCAACCCGTTGTGCCCTCCGGCACTGCCTTCAGGCCGGGCCCGCAACCGGCCCAGTGGCAACGCCACATCATCGGTCACCACCAGCACGTTGGCCGGGTCGATCTTGTAGAACCCGGCGAGCCCGGCTACCGCCTGCCCGCTGAGGTTCATGAAGGTCAGCGGCTTGGCGATAATCACCGCCTCGTCCGCCACCGTGGTCCTGACGTGCAACGCCTCGAACTTCTCGCGCCACGCGTCCGACAGCCGCCAGCGGCGGGCCAACTCGTCGGCAACGAGAAAGCCCACGTTGTGACGGGTATCGCGGTACTCGGAGCCCGGATTGCCGAGACCGACGACCAGCTTCATTACTTCTTCTTGTCGTCCTTCTTCTTGTCGTCCTTCTTGTCGCCGGCCTTGGCGTCCTTGGCGTCGCCGTCCTTGTCGGTCTTGCCCTTCTTGGCCACTTCCGGCTCGGCTGCGCCACCGGCCGGGGCCGCGGCGGCACCTTCAGCAGGCGTCTCTTCGGCGACCTTGATGGTGATGACGTGAACCAGCATGAGGTCGGCATCGGTAACCGGCGTCCAGGCCGCGTTGGCCGCCACGTCGCGGACGTGGATGGCGCCGCCGACGCCCAGGTCGGTGACATCGATCTCGATCGAGTTCGGAATCTCGGCCGGGAGCACTTCGACTTCGATCTCGCGGTGCACGAAGTCGAGAATGCCGCCGTCGACCTTCACGCCGCGGGCTTCGCCGCGCAGGGTGACCGGGACGGTGACCGTGATCTTGCGGTCCATGTTCACGCGGTAGAAGTCGGCGTGGAGCAGGTGATGCGAGATCGGATCCAGCTGCACGTTGCGCACCAGCACGCGCGCGCTGCCGCCGTCGGCGATGTTCAGCGTGATCAGGGTGTTGAAACCCGAACTGGAGTGCAGAATCTTCATGAACGGCTTGGGGTCGACCGCAACCGCTTCCGGTGCAGGCGCATCGCCGATCTTCTGGGCGCCGTAAACCACTGCCGGAATCTTACCGGCGACGCGGAGACGACGGGCTTCGTTCTTGCCTCTGGTGTTGCGCTTGACTGCGTCGAGAACTGCTTCCATGACCTGACTACCTTCCTCGGGCTTCGGACGCTGCCTACACCCTTTGCCGAATTAACGAAGGTCTTGAGGACTTGAGGCCTTGGGGTCTTGAATTCAAGACCTCAGGACCTTAGGACCTCAGGACCGCACTAAACAAACAGCGAAGAAACCGATGTCTCTTCATGAATGCTGCGGATGGCCTGGCCCAGCAGGCGGGCCACCGACAGCACGACGATCTTCTGGCACTTCGCACGATCCGCCGTGAGGGGGATGGTGTTGGTGATGAGCAGCTTGTCGATCGGCGACTTCTCGATCCGGTCGATCGCCGGCCCCGACAGCACGCCGTGAATCGCACAGGCGAGCACGCGCTCGGCGCCGTTGTCCTTCAGCGCCTGCGCCGCCTTCTGGATGGTGCCGGCGGTGTCGATGATGTCGTCGGCGATCACGCAGGTGCGGCCGGCCACTTCACCGATCACGTTCATGACCTCGGCCGTGCCGTCTTCGCTGCGGCGCTTGTCGATCACGGCCAGCTCGGCGTCGAGGCGCTTGGCGTAGGCGCGGGCCCGCTCGGCGCCGCCGGCGTCGGGCGCGACGATCGTCAGCTTCTCGTGCGACTGGCGCGAGAGGTAGTCGATGATCACCGGCGCGGCAAACAGGTGGTCTACCGGCAGGTCGAAGAAGCCCTGGATCTGCGCCTTGTGCAGGTCCATGGTCAGCACGCGGTTCACGCCCGCTGCGGTCAGCACGTTGGCGACGAGCTTCGCGGAGATCGGCACGCGCGGCTTGTCCTTGCGGTCCTGCCGGGCGTAGCCGTAATACGGGATCACCGCGGTAATGCGCGCGGCCGACGAGCGGCGGAACGCGTCGGTCATGATCATCAGCTCCATCAGGTGGGGATCCACCGGTGCGCAGGTCGGCTGGAGGATGAAGACGTCGGTGCCGCGGATGTTTTCGTCGATCTGAAACGACACTTCGGTGTCGGGAAACCGGCGGAGGCGTGCCTGCCCGAGCTCCACGCCAAGGAACTCGGCAATCTCAGCCGCGAGTTGCGGGTGAGCGCTGCCTGAGAAGATTTTCAGTTCTCCAAAACCGGTTGGTCGCATATCAACAGGGCCCGCCGGAGGCTGGGCCAATCTCAGTAGCTCGGGGCGAAGCCTTGCAAACTTGGTTGGGGCGGAAGGATTCGAACCTTCGAATACCGGCTCCAAAGGCCGGCGCCTTACCGCTTGGCCACGCCCCAACACCCCGAGGCAAACTCTTATCGTAGCCGAGTTCAGGGGAGCGTATCAACCAAAGGGCCCTGGTCGAGTCGGTCCCTCATCGCGGATTTTGGGGACGTTCCGTAGGAACGCCCTCTTATTGGTTACGAACATTCATCCCATTAGAGGCCGGCGGCAACCCGGCGACCGTATTCGCGGCGCGACATCGTGCGGGTATGAAGGGACAGCCAGCCCGGCCGGGCCAGGTCGTTGGCGGTTCGGCGCGCGGCGTCGGCCCGTTCGAACAGCCCGAACACCGCCGATCCCGACCCCGACATGGCCGCGAAATTGGCGCCCGCGTCGAGCAAGGACTGGCGAATCCGTGCAATTGCGGGATGGTGCCGCACCACCGGGGCCTCCAGGTCGTTGCGAAGCGTCGCCGCCCACGGCGGCCAACCGGCCGCGTAGGGCCGCGGCGCGGGCTCCCGGGTGCGGAGGGTTTCCTCGTCGAACCACTGGTACGCGTCGGCCGTTGCGACCCCGAACCCGGGGCGCAGGATCACCACGTGCACGGTCGGCAGGTCGGCCAGCGGGTAGATGTCGTCGCCGCGGCCCAGGCCGAGGGCCGTGCCGCCGACCAGGAAGTACGGCACGTCGGCGCCCAGCCGCGCGCCGATTCGCGTGAGCATCGCGAGATCAAACTTCAGCCGCCATAACTTGTTGAGCGCCAGCAGCGTCATGGCCGCGTCGGCGCTGCCGCCGCCGAGGCCCGCTTCCGACGGGATCCGCTTGCGCAGGTCGATCGACACCCCCTGCGGCACCGTGGTCTTGCCGGTCGCCACGCGGTGCAGCAGCGACGCGGCCTTCCACACCAGGTTGCGGCGGTCGGTCGGGATGTCTTCCTGATCGCAGACGATCTGCAGCGGCCCGCGACGGTGGGACACGGTCACCTTGTCGAACAGCGCCAGGCTCTGAAAAATCGTGCGCAGGTCGTGATAGCCGTCGGGGCGCGTGCCGAGAATGCGGAGATCGAGGTTGATCTTGGCGAATGCGGGAAGACTGACCGATGCCATCAGGGTTCCTTGGGAACGAGCGGCGCGACCGATCGCAGTTCGTCGAGGGTCATCGGCTCGGCGTCCGGTGGTACTTCAAGCGTGAAGGCGAGCGGATTGATCGTGGTGTTCACTTCGAGTTCGCCCACTCGTGCCGTAACGTCGGTGGTCGCATCACCCGCCCGGCGCACCCGCACCAGGCGCGGATAGCCGCTCAGGTGTTCGGAATAATCGACGTGCCACGGCCCGTAGTCAGCCGCGACGACGACCGGCCGCTCCTGCTGCACGCGCAGGTACGCCACGCGATCGGGGGCGATCGTCACCGCCTGCCAGCCGCCGGGCCACTGCTTCCCGTCCGTCGGCGTGGCGTTGTCGGCAAGGCAGCCCGATACCATCAGCCGCAAGTCGTCTGCGCTTAACGCGAGACCGGTCAGCCGCTCGAGCACGGCCGACACCGCCGTGTCCTTGAGTACGCGTTGCTCGCGCGGCAGCAGCAGCGTGGCCCGTTCGGCCTTGCCCGCCAGGATGAACACCGGCGGCCCAAACGGCGCAACCCCTTCGAGGCGAACCGACCCACCGGACTCGAGCCCGGCAATCACCCGGCCGCGAATGCGTTCACCCGACGCACGGCCCGACAACGACAGCTCGCCGGTCATGGACCGGAAGCCGCGGCACGCGGTGGTCGCGGCCGTAAACGCGTCGACAGCGGCGGGATCGGGGCCGGGGCTGCCGGCCGGCCGCGCGGGCACCCGCGCGGCGCACGCGGTCAATGCCAGCGAAATGGCCAGCGCGGCGATCAGTCGGCTCATCGGGCCTTCGCGCGGGCGGCCGTGATTTTCTTCTCGATCGCGCCACGATCGATCTGCTCGCCATCACCGGCGAGGGCGCGTTCCCAGGCGGCGACCGCCTCGGCATGGCGGCCGCGGCGCGCCAGCACGTCGCCATGATGATCCTGGATCACCGAGTTGCCGGCGAGCGTGGCGGCGGCCCTGGCGAGCGGTAGATCGGCTTCGTCGGCCTTGCCCTGCTTGAACAGTGCCCACCCCAGCGTGTCGAGATAAGACGGGTTGTCGGGTTCGATCGCCAGCGCGCGTTCGGCCAGCGCCACGGCCTCGGGCAGCCGCAAGCCGCGATCGGCGAGCATGTAGCCCAGGGAGTTGAGCGCGTTGGCGTTCAGCGGGTCCTCCGCCATCAGGCGACGGAGCTCCTGCTCGGCCTCGGCCAGCTTGCCGCCCACTTCGTAAGCCGTTGCCATGCGCATGGTCAGCACTTCGTCATCGCCGAAGGTCCTGCGCGCCTGTTCCAGCATGCGCACCGCATCGCCGGCGCGTTTCTGATCGGTGTAGAGGTCGGCGAGGCCGACGACATACTCGCGGCTCGCCGGGTTCCTGGCGGCGCCGGCTTCCATCAGTTGCACCGCCTCGGCCGGCTTGCCGCCCTTGCTCAGGGCCTGTGCGCGCAGCCGGATCATGCGCGGCTGTTCGGGGTTGCGCGCCAGGTTCTCGCGCGCGAGCGTCTCGGCGCGATCGAAGCGGCGCGCCGCGAGGTGCGCCTGCACCAGGTACGCATCAATGTCCGGATCGCGCGGCGTCAGCTCCTTGGCCGACATGAACGCGGCGATCGAGGCGTCCCACTGCGCCAGCTGCTGTTGCGCGATGCCGAGCTGCATCAAAACCGCGGCGCCTTCCATTTCGCGGCCCTTGGAACGGCTGACCGGTTCCCTGGCAAACGGCGCAACGACCTCGACCACCTGCTTGAAGTCGTAGCGATCGAACAGGATCTGCACGAGCGCGTACAGGCCGGTGACGTTGGCGGGATCGGCCGTCATGATCTTTCGCGCCGCGGCCTCGGCGGCCTTCATGTCGCCACCGGCGCGCTCGACGCTCGACATCAGATACAACGCGCGCACGTCGTTCGGGTTCGCCTTCAAGAGGTCAGCGAGCACCACGCGGGCGCGCGCCGCGCCGTCCTCGACATTGAGCAGCGCTGCCACCAGGCGCAGCTGAAGGTCGCGGCTCGGTTGCCGCGTTCGCTTGAGCGCCTCGTCGTACGCGCCGGCGGCCTCGGCCCACTCATTGCGGCGCTCGTAGTACTGCCCGAGCTGCGCCCCGTATCGCGGGTTGATCGCGGCGGCGCCGATCAGCGCCTTCTCGGCCTCATCGAACTTACCGCTGGTGGCGTAGGCCTCGTACAGCAGCACCAGCGGCTCGGCCGCCCACGGCGCCTGCGCCGCCACGCGTTCGAGAATGGGCAGGGCCTCGTCAGTGCGGCCCGCGCGCAGTTGCAGCCGGCCCAGTGTCATTTGCAGGTTGGGATCCACGGCCATCACTGGAGACTTCTGGATGGCCACCAGGTGCCCGATGGCCTTGTCCCTGGCGCCGGCGGCGGTCTCGCCGGCCGGTGGCGGGGCCCCTTCGGCCCACTCGGCGTAGAGCTGGGCGAGCACAAAATGTGCCTCGACGTTGCCCGCATCCAGCTTAAGGGCGCGCTCGGCCTGCAGGATGGCCGACTGCGCCTGGTCCTGCCGCGCGTGGGCGCCGGCCATTTCCGCGGCGATCTCGGCGGAATCGGGATCGAGCTCTTGCGCGCGTTGCAGCGCCGCCATCGAGCCGGCGCGGTCACCGGCCGCTTCGAGCCGCCGCGCCATCAAGAACTCGTAGAAGGCCCGCGCCTTCGGGTCGTCCACGGTGGCGGCTGCTTGCCCGCTTTCGGTGGCGGACACCAACGCCGGAGCCAACACCGCCAGCGCGACCAGAACGACGCGAATCACCAGCATGGCGCGATCTTACCCCGCGAACCGTCGCGCTCGAACCCCCGTGATTGAACCCTCGTGCGAACCACGGTGTTAAGATTCCCCCATGCCCGTCGATGCCGAACTGCTGGAAATCCTCGCGTGCCCGGCTTGCAAGACCCCGGTCACCCTGGTCAAGGACGGGACCGCGCTCAAGTGCGGCTCGTGTCATCGCGTCTATCCCATCAAAGACGACATCCCGGTGATGCTGATCGACGAGGCGACGGTCGAGCCCTGAAGGTCCTCCTGATCCGGCTGCGGCTGATCGGGGACGTGGTGTTCACTACGCCCGCGATTGGCGCTGTGCGCCGCCGGTTTCCGTCCGCCCACCTCACCTATCTCGTTGAAGCGCCGGCCGAGCCCGTGGTGCGCCACCATCCGGCCCTCGACGCAGTGCTGGTGCTCGAGCGGCCGCGCGGCCTGGCCCGCCTGCGCTACGACCTGCAGATCGCGCGGCGCCTGCGCGCCGAGCGGTTTGACGTGGTCATCGACTTTCACGGCGGTCCGCGCAGCGGGTGGCTGGCCTGGGCCACCGGCGCGCCGCAGCGGATTGGGTACGCACTGCCAGGCCGGCAGTGGAGCTACACGACGCGCGTGCCGTGGTCGCGATCGCTGGTGCCTCCTCGGCATTCGGTGCTCAACCAGTGGGACCTCGTCGCGCCGCTCGGCATCGATCCGCCCGAGCCGGCGGCCAACCCGGTGACCATGCCAATCGATGCGGAGGCGGCCACGCGCGTCGCGAGTCGACTGTCCGCGGCCGGTGTCGCCGACACCGCCCCCATCGTCGTGCTCCACGTCAGCGCCGGCAACCCGTTTCGGCGCTGGCCGACCGCGTCGTTCGCCGCAGTCGCGGCGCAACTGGCGACCGATGATCCGGCGCGGCGCATCATCATCACGTCCGGACCCTCGGAGGCCGCCGCGGCCGAGACGGTCGCGGCCGAGGCCCGGTCGCTGGCCGGGGCGGCCGCCGCCCGCATTGTCCGAACCGGTGAATTCGACCTGTCGGAACTGCGCGCCCTGGTCGGACGCGCCGGCCTTTATATCGGCGGCGATAGTGGCCCGTTGCACATTGCCGCTACCACCTCCACGCCGGTGGTGGCGCTGTTCGGCCCCACGCTGCCCGGGCGGTCCATGCCGTGGCGCGATCCGTCGGCCGGCAGCATCGCGGTGGACGCGGGCCCCCTCCCCTGCCGGCCCTGTCATCAACGGCACTGCGTGCCGGGCGACTTTCGCTGCCTGACCGGGATTTCGCCTACCATGGTGCTGGACGCGGCGCGAACGCTGCTCACAACACACCCGTGACCACCCTGACCTTCACCGCCGGCATGCCCCCGCGCGACCGCCTCGAACAGATTGGGTTGTTCGCGCTGATCGGGATTGTCGCGACCATGCAGCTGTCGATCGCCGCGGCGCAGATCCTGCTGACAGTCGCCGTGCTGACGTGGCTCATCTCACACATCTCGCGCAGCGAGCGGCTCCAGGCGCCCTCGTTCTTCTGGCCGCTCGTCACCTACGCGGCGCTGACGCTGGCCTCGGCCGGCTTCTCACTCGATCCCGAAGTCAGCTTCACCGACTGCAAGCAGCTGGTGTTGCTGATGCTGGTGCCGGTGACCTACGACCTGGCCCGCGGCGCCCGCGCCAACTCGGTACTCAGCATCATCCTCACGATTGGTGCCGCCAGCGCCTTTGTCGGCATCGTCCAGTACGGGGTCCTCAACTTCGACGGTCTGGGCCGCCGGCCGCAAGGCACGCTGTCGCACTGGATGACCTACTCCGGCACCTTGATGCTGGTGATCTGCGCCGCCACCGCGCGCCTGCTCTACGGCACCTCGGGACGCCTGTGGGCGGCCTTCATCATGCCGGCGCTGCTCGTGGCGCTCAGCCTCACGCTGACCCGCGGCGCGTGGGTGGGCGTCGCGGTCGGGGTCGCCGTGCTCTTCCTCGCCAAGGATTTCCGGCTGCTCGCGCTGATCCCGATCGTCGTCGTCGGCGGCATCCTGCTGGCCCCGCAGGCCCTGACCGACCGGGTCTATTCGATTTTCGACCGCAACGACCTGACCAGCCGCGACCGCATCGCCATGCTGCAGGCCGGTGTCGCGATCGTCAAGGACTACCCACTGACGGGCGTCGGGCCGGACCAGATCGAGCGCGTCTATCCTTACTATCGCGTCCCTGATGCCGTGAAGCCGACCAATCCCCACCTGCACAACGTGCCCATGCAGATCGCCGCCGAGCGCGGCCTGCCGGCCCTTGGCGCGTGGCTCTGGTTCGTCGGCTCGGCGTCCCTCGGCCTCTACAAGCTGCTGCGTCGGTCGCGGCACAAGGTGCTGGCCGCCGCCGGCCTCGGCGCCATGGCCGCCATGCTCGCGGCCGGGCTGACCGAGTACAACTTCGGCGACTCGGAGTTCCTGATGCTGCTGCTCGTGGTGATCACGCTGCCCTTCGCCGCCAACCGCGACGGGGGCCTGCCGACATGAGCGCGTCGCTGCTGCCGGAGATTGGCGCCGCCCGCGCCCACGAGCTGATCGATCGCTTTGCCTCGCGGCGCATTACCGTCGTCGGCGACGTTATGCTCGATCGCTTCGTGATCGGCCGCGTCAGCCGCATTTCCCCTGAAGCCCCGGTGCCGGTGGTGGTCTTCGACCACGAAGAGTGGCGTCTCGGCGGGGCCGCCAATGTCGCGAACAACCTGCGCGAGATGGGCGCCGCCGTCGACCTGATTGGCGTCGTCGGCGCCGATGAAGCCGGCGGGCAATTGAAGAACGAACTGGCCGCCAGGGGCATTCACGCCACCGGCCTGATCACCGACCCCGAGCGCACGACCACCACCAAGATGCGGGTCGTCACGACCCGAAACCAGCAGGTCGCACGCGTCGATTACGAATCGAATCACGATGTCGGCCAGGCCATTGAAGACGCCCTGGGAGCACAGCTCGACCTGCGCGCCAAGTCGGCCCAGGTGATCCTGGTCTCGGATTACCAGAAGGGCGTGGTCACCCGCCGGTCGATGGCGCACGTGTCGGCCTATGGCCAGGCCGCCGGCGTGCCCGTGATCGTCGATCCAAAGGTGCCCCACATCGAGTACTACGCCGGCGCATCGCTCGTGACGCCCAATCACGTCGAGGCCGAAAGCGCCACCAACATGCGGATCGAGTCGCACGACGATGCGCGGCGGGCGGCCGAGGCGCTGCGCAAGCGGCTGGGCGTGGAGAACGTGCTGATTACCCGTGGCGAGCACGGCATGTGGCTGAGCCACGCCGGGGTGGATGGCTACCTGCCCGCGTCCGCGCGGGAAGTCGCCGACGTGACCGGCGCCGGCGACACGGTGATCGCGATGCTCGCCCTGGCCATCGCCGCCGGCGCCAACATGGCCGAGGCCGCGCGCATCGCCAACGAAGCCGCCAGCATCGTCGTCGGCAAGTTCGGCGCGTCGATCGTGACGCCCGACGAGCTCAAGCTGCGTTTCCCCGGCTAAGGCGTCCCCGCCGGGTAGCCCATCCGGACGATGCCGCTCTTCGCATCACCGACCGAACCCTTCGTCAGCCAGTCGAGCGACGCCTTGAACAGCAGCAGGCGATTCTTTTCCCACATCGCGTTGTGCGACGCGCAGCCCAGGTCGATCAACACCTTGTCGCTCGAGCCAAGGTCGTCGTAGAGCGGACGCACGCGCTCGGGCGTCACCTGCTTGTCGAGCGCGGCGGCGACGATCAGCGCGGGAATCTTGGTCGACGCGGCCATCGCGGCATTCCATCCCCAGGTCGTGGTGGATGGCGCGCGGCGCACGCCGCTGCCCCACGTCGCGCCCACCGGATCGGAGGCCAGCATGTCCGACCATACCGCCTCGCGGACCGACGGCTCGAACTGATCGGTGCAGCCGACCTGCCGATCCCAGTTGGCCACGAACTCGGTCTTCGACTGCGTGTTGAACGCGACGCCGGCCCTCGGCAACGGCGGCGCGGCTGCGGCGGCAGTGCGGTTGTACGCCGGAGCCAGCAGCACCATCGAGCGCACCTTGTCCGGATGCTGCGCCGCGTAGCCGCCAGCCCGCGGTCCACCGAGCGACCAGGCGACCAGGCTGACCCTGTCGACCTTGCGTAGCGCGCGAATGTAGTCGACGACGCTGTTGATGTCGTGCCAGTCGGAGCCGATGTTGGTGAGCTGACTTGGATAAGCCGGCGCGCAAGGCGCGGGCAGCAACGCCGGCACGAATGGACTCTGCTGCTCGGGCGACAGGTTGCACGGGTCGTTCATCGCGGCCGGCCGGGTCGAGCGGCCGTAGCCGGTGGTGTCCATGGAGAACACGTCAAACCCGGCGTCGGCCAGGTAGGCCATCCAACTGTAGCCGGGCGCGGACGGGTCGAAGGCGACCTCGGCCGGCGTGCCGGCGCCGTGCACGAACAAGACGACGCGATCGGCGGCAGGCGCGGCGGCACCAGTCTTCACGCGCTCGCGCACGTAAATGTTGGCGACCTGGCCGGCGATGGAGGGCACCGTCGATGTGACGCGAACGTAGTGGTCAACCGACTTCACCGCGTCCGCCGGACGCGGCTGGGCGGCGCTGACAACCACGGTAGTCGAGCCAACCAAGGCGGCAAGAGCCAGTAATCTCATGGCCCACATTAGACACTGTTTGGGCACCGATTGATCAGGGCTCGTCGAGGCGGGTCTTTCGACCCGCCTGCTAGCGGTCCATGATCGGCAGGTATGCCCGCCACGGCCCCACCGCATCCCGGTAGCGCTTGGCCATCACGCGACTGGTCTGTGCAATGTGACCAAGATCGTGTGCCACCCATGTCGACAGCAACTGCCGCAGCGTAACCACGCCCAGCGCGGGGTGTTGTCCTTCCAGTTCGAACTGCCGATCCGACAGGTTCCAACTACGCAGCGTGACGAGGTTGGCATCGCGAAGCTCGGCGAACTCGTCAAGCAGCTCGGCCAGGCTCTTGCCGGCGCTCTCGCGGACCTGTGCAAACCGATCGTAGGGTGCGAATGTGCGGCTGCTGCCCTGGGCGACGATGATCCGCGCGCGCGGAATCCAGTCCGTCCGTTCGCCATGAATCAAGTGCCCGAGGTTGTCGAACGGGCTGAACGTATCGGGGCCCTCGGTGCTGCTGATCCAGGGTTCGGGCAGGCCGCCCAGCAACGCCCGAAACGTGCCGGGCGTTCGCTCGAGCACCGCGATTCCCTCGGTCAGGTTGAACGCCATCGCTGCCCCTCCCCCGGTCACTTGAACGTCGCGATTTCGGTGAGATCCTTTTTGGTGATGTCGGGCACGGTGGCCCCTTCCGCAGGATAGCCGACCACCAGGATCAAGAACGCGCGCTCGCGTGTGGGACGACCCAGGATCTCGTTCAGGAATCCCATGGGGCTGGGCGTGTGGGTCAGCGACACGAGGCCAGCATGATGCACCGCCGTGATCAGGATGCCCGTGGCGATGCCGACTGATTCCTGGGTGTAGTAGTGCTTCACTTTGCGGCCGTCCGGCAGTTCGCCGTAGCTCTCGGCGAAGATCACGATCAACCAGGGTGCGGTCTCGAGAAACGGCTTGTGCTGGTCGGTACCAAGCGGCGCCAAGGCGTCCAACCATTCCTGTGGTGCCTTGCCGCCGTAGAACGCGCGCTCTTCTTCTTCCGCCCCTTCGCGTATCTTCCGTTTGATCGCCGGATCACTGACCGCCACGAAGTGCCACGGCTGCAGGTTCGCGCCATTCGGAGCCGTGCCCGCCGCGCGAATGCAGTGCTCAATCACGTCGCGCGGCACGGCGCGATCCGAGAAGTCGCGGACGGTCCGGCGCCGCCTCACGTCCTCGTAAAAGGACGCCGCCCGTCGCGTCAGCGTTTCGGGATCGAACGGCTGGTAGCCAGTCAGCGCTACGAACGGTGCCATGCCACGCTCAGACGAAGCCGACGAGCCATGCCGCGAAGTTCATCCACGGGCCGGTCGTCATGACCAGGAGCCGGACCACGTACGAGCCAATCAGCAGAACCGTCCCGATCAGAAACACCCGGTTCACACGACCGTGGCGTTTCGCATCGAGTCCCAGGCACAGCAGCGTCAGCACCGTCGGCAGACCGAAAAACCACAGCGGCCCGAGCGCCAACAGCGACGCGATGGGAATGCGGGCAATCGCCGGCGGCAGGAAGTTGACCGCCGTCAACAGCATCAGCCGCTTGTGCTCAGCCGGTTGCTTGCGGTAATAGATCGCGCCGCCAAAAAACATCACGAACATCAGCAGATCGAACAGGGGCACGGCCATGAACGCCAGCGGTGGTATGCCCGGCGGCGCTGCATTGAACCCGAACTTGGCGGCCCGCACGGCCGTGGCAAATCCCACGATAACAATGAGGGCGCCAAGCCCGATGCCGGCGTAACCCAACCGCTGGTGCAACCTGATCCGCCTGGACGAAATGAACCAGACCTGTGTCGCGAACAGCGCGACCCATGCGGTCATGAGCACACCGTGGACGTGCAGGATCGAGGCGAGCGGTGGAACATCGAACAAACCCTTGACGTAATACGTGCGTGCAAACCCGGCCAGCACGATCAAAGGGAAGACGATGGCTGCGGCCCGAAAGAGGCGCCGGTCGAAAAGCTGTCGGTCGCGATGTTCGTTCGCAGCGTGTGGGATCATGCCTGCAACCTCGGTGCCTATGAGTGCCAGCACGTGACGCCGCGACACCGCGGCGCCCTGAGTATTACCTGACCGCGCCGCCGCTGCAAGAGCAGCCCAGCCCGTGTCCGACTGGCGATCCAGTCAGCGCTACGAACGGTGCCATGCCACGCTCCTAGTCGTCCTCGAACGAGAAGGCGATCGTCACGCGCGCGCCCTCTTCCTTGTCGCCGCGAATTCGCTTGGATACGGGCAGAAACCCCTCGCCGGTCTTCGACCGCCACACGCTCGTGTCCCACTCGACGCCGTCGATCGACGCCCGCACCGGCGTGCGGCCCCAGGCGCGCGTGATGGGCGGCGTCAGCTTCTTGGGCACGGTGGCGTAGGTCCAGCCACCCTTGCCCGGAATGCGCCGGAGCGTGGTCGTGAAAGGCCCGCGAGTGATGGGCTTGGTCACGGCGGTGGTCACCTTCGCGGGATGCTCGCCCGAGCCTGGTCGCACTCTGTGGACGAGAAGCGTCGCACCGGGCGTGACTCCCAGCGCCAGCAGTTGCTCGATCATTGGGTCAGGGCGTGGCCTCGACCTCGAGTGTCACTTCGACCGCGACCGGGTAGTTGTTGGGCAACTCCGCCACACCAATGGCCGAGCGCGCGTGTTTGCCGATCGCCTCGCCGAAGACCTCGACCATCAGATCAGAGAAGCCGTTGATGACCTGCGGCAGCTCAGTGAACCCGGGAGCGGCATTCACCAGGCCGGTGACCCTCACCACCCTGCGGACGCGGTCGAGGCTGCCCAACTCACGGCGAATGATGGCGAGCGCGTTCAACCCGGTGACACGGGCCGCCTGGTAGGCATCTTCCATCGACACTTCCCTGCCGACCTTGCCGCGCGTCTTGGACTGCACCGGGCCGGTCGACGACAGGAACAACAGGTTGCCGACGCGGACGGCCGGTACGTAATTGCCGGCGGGCGCGGAGGGCGCCGGCAGCGTGATGTTCTTCCGCTTGAGGTTGTCTTCAGCGGTCCCGGCCGGCTGGGCCGAGGCCACCGATGCCGCCAACAGAAAGACTGCAAGGACCTGCGCCGACATGGTCATGCTTCGTGGAGTCTAATGCATGCCCGCTATCCGATATCATTCTTGCGTGACCTCACTGGTCCCGGCCGAGCAGCCTGACGGCGATGATCTGGAGAGCCTGGGCGCTCGCGTGGCCGAGCTCGACGCCCTGCTCGCGCTACAGAGTTCCGAAGTCCTGCGGGTGAAGGCCGAGCTCAACACGTTCAAGGTGACCTATCGTCAGCAGGTCGGCTCGCTGCACGAGCAGCTCGAACAGCTCGAACTCGAGATTGCTGAAGCCGAACTCGGCGAGCTCTCGAAGAACGCCACGAACCGGGCGAGTGATCCGGCACAGCCCGCGCCAGCGGAGCGGCCCGATCCCTTGCCCCGGTTTACCTCTGACGCCGTTCGCAAACTGTTTCGCGATGTGGCGCGGACTATTCACCCCGATCTCTCTCGTGACGAAGCCACCCGGGATCGGCGACACACGCTCATGATCGAAGCCAACCGCGCCTATGCGCTGGGCGACGAAGAACTGCTGCGCTCGATCCTGCAGGCATGGGAGAAGAGCCCCGAGGCGGTGGAAGGCAGCGACCCCGAGGCGATGCGATTACGGCTGCTTCGCCGTGCCGCGGAACTCGAGGACCAACTGGCGGTGCTCGCCGCCGACCTGGCCGCCATGCTGGAGTCCCCCCTGGGCAAGTTGAAGACGACCGTGGATGACGCCGCCCGCAAGGGCAAGGACCTGGTGCGCGAGACAGTCAGGCAACTGAAGCGCGACATCATGGCCGCGACCAACCGCCGCGATGCGATGCGGCCACCGCCCTGACCGTCAGGCGCTCGCCCTGGCTGTCTCGATGTACTGATCCACGTTCGTCTTGAGCACGTCGAGCGGCACATTGCCGCCGAGCACCAGCGTGTCGTTGAAGGCCTTGACGTCGTATTTCGCCCCCATGGCAGCCGTGGCCCGCTCCCGTTGGCGATTGATCTCGCTGTGTCCCACCTTGTAGCCGCACGCCTGCCCGGGCCACGAGCAATAGCGATCGACCTCGCTGGCCACTTCCATCGGGTTGGACCCGTTGACCTCTACGAAGAAGCGGACGCCCTGCTCACGTGTCCAGCGCTTGGCGTGGATGCCGGTATCGACGACGAGCCGGCAGGCGCGGAACGCCAGCGCTTGCAGGTAGCCAAGTTGCCCGATCGGATCGCTGGCATAGGCGCCGAGCTCGTCGGCGAGCTGTTGCGCATAGAGCGCCCAGCCTTCGGAGTAGGCATTGAACGCCAGCAACTGCCGGATCAGCGGCGACTGGCGGGTGTATTCGCCCTGCAGGATGTGGCCGGGTATGGATTCGTGGAACGTCAAGTCGGCCAAGCTGTACTTGCTGTGCAGCGCCGGCGTCTTCAGGTTGATCCAGTACTTGCCGGGAATCTTGCCGTCGATCGAACCGGCGCCGCCATAGGCGGTGGGCGCGCCGGGCTCTTCTTCAGGAGGCAGGCGCTTCACCTCCATGTTCGGGTTGACAAGCGTATTGAACGCGCGCGGCAGCTGCGACCGGATCCAGGCGACGCGCTCCTCGATGAACGCCATGATCTCGGCGCGACCCTTGTCGCCGTCGGCAAACTGGTAGCGCGGATCCTTGGCCAGGGCGTTCATGCGATCGCCGACTGTTCCCTTGGTGTAGCCGGCGCCCCTGAGGATGGTGTCCATCCGGGCATGGAGTTGCTCCAGCTCGGTCTGCCCCATGGCATGCACTTCGTCGGGCGTCATGCTGGTGGTGGTCGAGGCCTTCAGCGCCCACCGGTAAAATTCCTCGCCGCTCGGCCGCGCCCACATTCCAGCATCGTCCTTGGCGACGGCGCGTTGCGTCTCCAACTCGGCGATCTGTCGATCGAGCGCCGGGGCAATGTCCTGTGCGGCGATGCTCTTCGCGCGTTCGGCCCAGGTGCCGGGAATGGTCTTGGTCCGCCGGGCAATGGATTCCACCAGCGAGCCACCCTCGCGCGCGCTCTTCGCCGACAGCCGCATCTGCGACAACGCCTTGTCGATCAGGAAGGCCGGCGGCACCAGGCCCTGGCCGCGCGCCGCCTGAATGCGGCCGAGTTCGCCGTCCAGCTGTTTCGCGTACGACTGCAGGCGCGAGAGATACGCCTCGGCGTCGGCCGCGTCGTTAACCGGGTGATCGCTATCGAGGAATCGCGGGAGATCGAGATAGGCGCCGACATTCTGGATCACCACATACGGCGTGTTGCGCCAGCTGCCCACCGTGATGTCGCCATACGGCAGCGCGAAGCCCTCGGCCGCAAGCCCGTAGGCGCTGCGCACGACCTCGACGCTGGTGCGGGTGGCGTGCGTGAGGCGGGAGGTGTCGAAGGCCCTGACACGCGCGAGATCCTGCCGCACCTGGTCCGCGATCGTCTTCTGGCCATCGGCGGACCGGTCGGCCAGTTGGGAGCGCAATGCGACCCGCGCGCCGGTGTCGATGCCGAGGGTGGTCGCGCCTTCCGGCGCAAACCGCAGGTAGCTCTCGCCGATCTGGTCCAGCAGCGCGAGCGCGGTGGCCTCTGGGTTCGCCGCCGCTGGTGGAGACGCCGGCGTGCTGTTGCACCCGGGCAGGAGCGGCAGGGCCGCGGTGGCCGCAAGAGCCGCGAGGGCTTCACGGCGATTCATCAAGGGACTGGACACGAGGGCACCTCTGTTTATGGCCCGAGCGTACACCGATTCGAGATCGCCTGGGGACTCCCGCTAGACGAAGAGTGTGACCAGCGACATCGCCCCGAACACCACCGCGTAGACCAGCCTCGCGCCGTCACTGTCGTTCTCGGCGTGCCGGTCCGCCCGCAGCCACCAACTGAGTTGCGACGGCTTCTTCCGGTAGGCGTAGAGGATGGCCATTCGAAGCGACAGAACCATCGGCACCAGCAGAATCACCAACCGCCAGAACAGCTCCTCAGTCGTCGGCGCCCGCATGGAGTGGACCGCGAACCCGAAGATGCCTACCGCCAGATAGCCGTACGCGAGTTTTTGTGCGACGCCCACAGTCTCCTTCACGGGGTGAACCTCCATGCCAGGATGCGGCTCTGCTTCTGACCGTGCACCATTTCGAGCGTCTGCACATCATCGGCGTTCACGGCCTCGAGCGCGCCGAACAGCGGCGGCAGGTGCGCGCTTTGTGAGACCAGCGTCGTAAACCATCGGCACAAGCCGGGCCGCTCGGCGCTTTCCTCGATCATGCGGCGCACGAACCCCAGTTCTCCACCCTCGCACCACAGTTCACTCGCTTGCCCGCCAAAATTCAACACCGCAGCCTTGTCGCGCCGGTGGCCGAGGTTGCGGTGTTTCCGGCGTGTCCCCTGCGCGGCAGCCTCGGCTGACGCATGAAACGGGGGGTTGCACATCGACAGGTCGAAAGCCTCACCCGCCTTGACGACGCCGCTGAAGCAGGCGAGCGGCGACTTCTGCAACCGGCACTCGATCAGGTGGGAGACCGCGGGATTCGCCGCTACCAGCTTCTTCGCCCACCGCAGCGCCACCGGGTCAGTCTCGGAGCCGACGAAATGCCAGCCGTACTCGCTCGCGCCGATCAGCGGGTAAATGCAGTTGGCGCCCATCCCGATATCGATGACGCGGGCATTCTCCCCAATACCAGGCAGATCGGCGAGATGGTGAAGGTAGTCACTGCGCCCCGGAATCGGAGGACACAAGTAGCCCGGCGGGACATCCCACGAATCGACGCCATACGCGTCCTTGAGCAACGCCTGATTGAGGGCCGTCACCGCCGCCGGATTGGCGTAGTCAATGGACGCCTCGCCGTACGCGTTGGGGGCGACAAATTCCGCCAGGTGAGCACTGTCGGCGATCAGGCGCGGGAAGTCGTAGCCGGTGCGAAATCGGTTTCGGGGATGCAGCTGTTCCTTGACCGACGGCCTGATCATTGCTCCGCTAGTCTACGCGCGCAGGATCTTGTCCATGGGCCTTCCCTTGGCCAATTCATCCACCAGCTTGTCCATGTAGCGGACGTTCCGCATGAGCGGGTCTTCAATCTCCTGGATGCGAACCCCGCAGATGGTGCCGGTGATCTTGCCGGCGTTCGGATGGATCGCCGGCGCCTCGCCGAAGAACTCCTCGAAGTTGGTCTTCCGCTTGATCTGGTCCGCCAGGGTGCGCGGGCTGTAGCCCGTCAGCCAGCAGATGACCTCGTCCACTTCCTTCTTGGTGCGCCCCTTCTTCTCTGCTTTCTGGAGGTAATGGGGATACACGCTCGCAAAGGACATCTTGTAGATCCGGTGCTTCTCCATCAGGCTACCTCGTCACCTTCGTCGAGACTCCCCCTGTGCCAATAATCGGTGAGACAACCTGCCCGCGGAGATTAGTGTAGGGGCGGGGAGGGTGTGATGGATGAATCGGATGCCAGAAGCTGTCGACATCAACGTGGCCGAGGGGACGGAGGCGGAGGGAGCCCGAAGGG
>JBBQSP010000044.1:0-42203 GCA_038213735.1 Vicinamibacterales bacterium
CCTGATCGGGTCAACACCGGCGGCGGCTCCGACGACATCGGCGACGTGTCGTGGAACTACCCGACGGTGACGCTGCGATTCCCATCGAACATTCCCGGCCTGCCGGGCCACAACTGGTCCAGTGCCATTGCCAGCGCCACGCCGATCGCGCACAAAGGCGTGGTCGCCGGCGCCAAGGCCCAGGCCATGACCGTGCTCGACCTGCTGACGAGGCCCGAACTGGTGAAGGGAGCGTGGGACTACTTCCATAATGTCCAGACCAAGGACGTGAAGTACATCCCGTTCATCAAGGCCGACACCAAGCCCGCCATTCACCTGAACAAGGCGATTCTCGACAAGTACCGGGAGCAGATGAAGCCGTATTATTACGACCCCACGAAGTTCCCGACCTACCTGGATCAGCTCGGCATCAAGTACCCGACGGTGCGCACCACGCCTCAGCAATAGCAGTAGGGCACCCCTTTATGGGGTGCCGTTTTTTTCGGAGGAGTTCGAATGAAGTCCGTTCGTTTTGTCGCAGTCGTGGCGCTCGTCGCGTCGCTTGGTAGCAACGCGTCCGCTCAGCAGGGGGATGCCAGACTGGCGGCCCAGAAGGCCGATGCCGTCAAGGGCATCGACGAAATGGCCAAGCTCGCGCAGGAGATGGTGGACTCGGTGTTCAGCTTTGGCGAGCTGGGCTTCCAGGAGGTCGAGACCTCGAAGTACCTGACCGCGCAACTCGAGAAGTTCGGCTTCACGATCGAGCGCGGCGTGTCGGGCATTCCGACGGCGTGGGTCGCGCGCTGGGGTTCAGGTAAGCCGGTGATCGCGCTTGGCTCCGACATCGACGGCATCCCGCAGTCGTCGCAGAAGCCAGGCGTCGCGTACTACGATCCGATCGTGGACGGCGCGCCCGGGCACGGCGAGGGCCACAACACCGGCATGCCGCTCAACATCATCGCGGCGATCGCGGTGAAGCGCATCATGGAACGCGACAAGCTGCCGGGCACGCTGATCCTCTGGCCCGGTGTGGCTGAGGAACTGGTCGCGTCAAAGGCGTGGTTCGTCCGCGACGGCCTGTTCAAGGACGTGGACGTGAACCTGTTCACGCACGTCGGCGGCAACCTGGGCGTCGGCTGGGGCCAGCAGGGCGGCACCGGCCTGGTCTCGGTCGAGTACACCTTCGAGGGCGAGACGGCGCACAGCGCCGGCGCGCCGTGGCGCGGCCGCTCGGCGCTCGATGCCGTCGAGCTCATGAGCGTGGGTTGGAACTACCGTCGCGAGCACCTGCGGCTGTCGCACCGGTCCCACCAGGTGATCACCAACGGCGGCGATCAACCGAACGTGGTGCCGCGCAACGCCAGCATCTGGTTCTATTTCCGTGAGATCGATCAGCCCAACATCAAGTCGCTGTGGGAGATCGGTAACAAGATGGCCGAAGGCGCGGCGCTGATGACCAACACCAAGTGGACCTCGCGCATCCTGGGCACCGCGTATCCGCGTCACTTCAACAAGGTGGTCGCCGAAACGATGTACGCCAACATCAAGGCAGTCGGCCTGCCGACGTGGAGCGATGCCGACCAGGCGCTGGCGAAGGGGTTACAGAAGGAACTGGGCAACGCTGAGCAGCCCGGGCTGGCGGTGAAGCTGGGCGAGATGGGCGGCCCCACGCCGCTCGAGCGCAACACCGGCGGCGGCTCCGACGACATTGGCGACATTTCCTGGAACATGCCGACCGTGACGCTGAGCTATCCGTCCAACATCCCCGGCCTGCCCGGCCACAACTGGTCGAGCGGCATTGCCAGCGCGACGCCGATTGCGCACAAGGGCGTGGTCGCCGGCGCCAAGGCGCAGGCCATGACAATTCTCGATTTGCTGACGAAGCCCGAGCTGGTCA
Organism: Vicinamibacterales bacterium; assembly: GCA_038213735.1. Classification (GTDB taxonomy): domain Bacteria; phylum Acidobacteriota; class Vicinamibacteria; order Vicinamibacterales; family UBA2999; genus 12-FULL-67-14b. The sequence continues at coordinate 1,877 of JBBQSP010000044.1, forward strand.
AGCAGGCGTGGGAGTACTTCAACACCGTGCAGACGAAGGACCACCAGTACGTGCCCTTCATCGAGAAGGACACGCCGCCGCCGACGCACCTGAACAAGGCGATCCTCGATCAGTACCGCGAGAAGATGCGCCCGTTCTACTACGACCCGACCAAGTTCCCGACCTACCTCGATCAGCTGGGAATTAAGTACCCGACGCTGCGTAAGTAGGCCAAACGCAACCACGAAGGACACGAAGCACACGAAGTGGTTGTCTTCGTGACCTTCGTGCTCTTCGTGGTTGCCTTAGATGCCGGTCTTCAGGTAGCGGCTGACCGCGCTGACCAGCCGATCGACTTCCTCAGGCGAGTTGTAGAAATGCGGCGAGGCGCGCAGCCCTCCGCGATCGCCGGTGCCGCGCCCCGCGGTGCCGATCTTGTCCTTCTCATAGAGCGCCTGCCCCAGCCGCTGCGGGTTGAGCGATCCCGCCTGGAACGACACAACCGCCGCGTTCAACGCCGGATTCGGTGACGTCCACACCTTGACGTCAGGTAGTTTCGACAATCCGGCAATCAACTGATTCGCGAGCGATCGCGATCGCTGCTCAATGGCCGCGCGTCCCACCTTGGTCTGGAACTCCAACGCCTCGCGAAATGCGATCATCGTCGCTTCATCGCGCTGGCCGAAGCTCTCGAACGTCTTCGAGATGCCGACGGCTCCCGGATAAGCGCTGTAGATCGACGGCCAGACCTTCGACTGCGAGCGGGCGTTGATGTAGAGCACGCCGCACTCGCGCGCACCGCACGGCCACTTGTGCGCACTGCCGGTGTAGAAGTCGGGCGACATGTCGGCCAGGTTCACGTCGAGCAGGCCGAACGACTGGGCTCCGTCCACCAGCGACAGGATGCTGCGCTCGCGGGCCAGTGCGCACAGTTCCTTGGCAGGGAAGAGGTCGCCCACCGAGCTGGAGAGGTGCGTGAACGTCAGGATCTTCGTCCGTGGCGTGATCGCCTTGGTGTAGGCGGCGAGGTAATGCTCCATGCCGGGATGCGGGTTCACCTGCGGGATGGTGACGACCGTGAAGCCGAACCGCTTGGCCTTCTCGGTCCACGCGTTCAGGTTGCTCGGGTGGTTGTCGGCAAAGATGATGACCTCGTCGCCGGCCTTGAGGTCGAGCCCGCTCGAGACCATGTTGTTGGCCTCGCTCGTGTTACGGGTGATGACGATCTCTTCGGGCGTTGCGCGGAGGAACGTCGCGAGTGTCTTGCGAAGGTTCTCTTTCTCGCCATTCAGCCGTGCGCGGTTCTGCGCCGAGGGGTCGCGATCGACACTATCGCTTTCGCGCTTGAGCGCTTCGAGCACGGGCCGCGAGGCAGGGCAAAGGTTGGCGGCATTCAGCACGCCGAGGTCGGCCGGCATCACGAACTGGCCACGGACCGACTTCCAGAACGCTTCGCCGGTGCCGGCGGTCGCTGGATTGAAGGCCGCCGATTGCGGTGCGGTCTCCGCCCAAGCCGGATCAGCAAACAAGGCCGCCGAGCCACCGACAGCAAACAAACGGGCGAAATCGCGGCGGGATACGGGTGCAGTCATGAGCCGCAGATTACACCCAAAATGGAGCCACAGATTAAACGCAGATTAGGCACAGATCCCGGAAAGCCCAGTTGGCTTATCTGTGTCTAGTCTGTGCCTAAATCTGTGGCCTTCCCTTATTTCTGTGGCCCCGGTGGGAGAAACAGCGCCGCATGGCCCCATGCCGGCCCGCTCGCGCCGTGCGGCCAGTCCTCGACGGCGAGGTTGACATATCCGGGCCGGCCGTCGGCAGCGACAATGCCGGCCGCCGGGCTCAGCCGGCCGGTCGCCCGATCGAGGTCGAGAATCAACATGCCCTGCTCGCCGCCCAGTTCTGCGCCGCCGACGATGCGTGATGAAGCGGGGTCGGCGGCCAGCCAGTGTGGGTTGAAGTCGGGCGCGGTGTCGAATCGCGCAACCTCCCGGGGATGGGCCGGGTCCGAGATATCGAGCGTCACCAACGCGTGCGCCCGACCAACCGGCATGATCCAATAGTGGCCGGCGATCACCGGTACGCCGCACGCCCCCCTGGTGTCGTCAGGCGTGGTCGGTTCCGGCACCTGGATGGTGTAAACATGGCTGACGGAGGGCCGCTCGCCCGCGATCCCGGTCACGCGGTACATCCCACAGCCGTATGCGTTGAACAGCGCCGAGCCGTCGCGCATGAGCCGTGGCTCAAACGGGACTTTTCCCGCGGCCGGCAGCGGCGTACCATCGCCGGCAGCGCCGGGTGGTACGGAGATTGTGTGCAGCAGCTTGAAATCTGAATAGCGCCAGACCTGCACCACATCGGCGCTCGAATGCTCCATCATCAGGGCGCTGGTGGTCACAATGCGATCAGCATCGAGCAGCGGCGCGAAGGCGTAGGGACGAATCGGCTCCTGATAACCGGCGACTGCTGCGCTCGCCGATCGCAACAGTTCGCCGGCCGCCGAGTACTCGGCGATCCCGCCGTGACCACCCGGTGAAGTCCTGTCGCCCTGCTGAGGGCTCGCGCCCTCGCTCCTCAAGAAGCCGACGAGGCGATTGCCGTTCGGCAGCCGGGTGTAGTCGTGCGTGAAGCGGAAGGGGGGCGGCGGGGCCAGCCGCTTCACGACACGCGGTTGGCGCGGGTCGCTGACATCGACGAGCAACGTCTGCTCGTGATGGTGCGCGTTCATGAAGAGCAGTTCGCCCGGCGGTGGCAAGGCGTACTCCATGTGGTGTGGCATCGACGCCTTCAGTCCGATCGGTGTGGTCGCCACCACCCGGCCGGCCGTTGGCCCGCTGCCGAGGTCGACGACCGCGAGAAAATCTTCCTCGGCCTCGTCCGCATCGCCGGCGAAGACCAGCAGGAACGGCGACGGCGATGGGGCGACGGTCGGGGTAGCTGGCGCCGAACAGGCGGAGACGGTCAGGCTGATGATTAGCAGGGTGAGAGGAGAAGGCGCCCTCACATCGTCCTCGCGCCTGATGAGAATGACGGCATGTGTAGATGGAGTTTAGGTGCCAAGGAGGAGGCGGTGCAAGGGTGTCCGGGGCAGGGGTGCTGAGCTGCATGGCCGGTATGCTACGGTGGGCGGCATGAAGTCATACAGCGAGTGGCAACACACGCCGAGCCGTCGGGCATTCTTGCGCGCGGTCGGCACCGGGGCCGTTGGGGCATACGCCATCGGTCGCGGCGGTCTTCTGGCCCAGGAACGGTCCACGCGGCGGCAGGTGACGATCGGCGGCCGCCGGGTGCGGGTCATCGACGGTCACGCACACTGCGTGATTCCTGTCCAACACGTCACTAAAGGCACGCCGCTCGAGAAGTTGGGTGGCGGCGGTGGCAACAACCTGCTCGGGCCCGAACGGCTGCAGATCATGGATCAGCAGGGCGTCGACGTGCAGGCGCTGACCATCAATAATTTCTGGTGGTACGCGGCCGACGCCGATCTGGCTCGCAAGATTGTCGTGGAACAAAACGAAGGACTGGCGAAGTGGGTCGCGGCCCATCCGGATCGGTTTGTTGCGATGGCCTCGGTGGCCTTGCAGCATCCCGAGCTGGCCGCCGAACAGCTGCAGGATGGCGTCAAGCGTCTCGGCCTGCGTGGCGCCTCAATCGGCTGTCACGTCAACGGCGAGGACCTCTCCCTGCCGAAATTCGATCCCTTCTGGGCCAAGGCGGCCGAGCTCGGTGTTCCTGTGTTCACCCACCCCGGCGGCGCCGAGAATATAGTGAAGGAAGGCGCGTTTCGCGGCCGGGGCGATCTCGGCAACATCATCGGCAACCCGCTCGAGACGACCTACCTGCTGTCGCGACTGATCTTCGATGGGACGCTCGACAAATTCCCCAACCTGCGCGTTGTCGGCGCGCACGCCGGTGGTTACTTGCCGTCCTACTTCGGGCGCAGCGAAGCCGCCTGCGAATTTCGCGGCAACGCGAAGTGTGCCAACAAGAAGAAGCCGAGCGAGTACCTCAAGTCGCAGATCGTGATCGACACGATGGTGTTCTCGGATGAAGGCTTGCGCCACCTGGTGGCGGAGGCTGGCGTCGGTCAGGTCGTATATGGCACCGACGTGCCATTCAACTGGCCGGTAACGGTCGATCTGGTCTTGAATGCGAAGCACCTGAGCCATGCTGAGAAGGAAGCGATTCTCAGCACCAACCTCATGAAGCTGCTCCGAATCAGTTGAGGCCTGACCACTCGAACACCTGAGCACCTCTACATGCGTTCATCCCCGGACGGTCCGTAGATTGATGGAATTGGGATGCCGAGCATCCGCAGGTAGACCGTCATCTGGCCGCGGTGGTGGACCATGTGGTTCAGCACGAATGCGCGCATCACCGACGCCTTCGGCATGGTGAACACTTCCTGGCCGCCGGCCTTCAGCTTCCACGGGGCGTCGAACTCGCCGTCGGTCTTGTTGATCAGATTGGCGCGGGCGTTCTTGAGGTTGGCGTCGAACATCGCCAGGACGTCGGCGCGAGTGGCCGGCGACTTATAGTCCGCCGGCCGCGGCGTCATCATGTCGAGCTCGCCCTGGGCCATGGTCGTGGCGCCCCACAGCGGCATCTCGGTGAGGTGCTCGGCCAGGCGGCCCAGCGTCATGCTGGTGGGGTGCGGACGCCAGTCGAACTGGCCGTCGGGCACGCGGTCCAGCACCTTGCGGGTCTGGCCCATCTCGCGGTCGAACTCGGGAAGCAGCGCGTCGATCAGCGGCATCCCGGCATTCTACTCGGGCTACTGCTTCGGCTTGGTCTTCTCGAACGTCTTTTCGAATGTCTTCTCGAACTCCTTCACGAAGCCTTTCTCGAAGTTCTTGCTGAACGACTCCGAGAATTCATTCTCGAACGTGTTGCCGAAGTCTTCCCACTGCGCTTCCCATTCAGAGAAGTCGAAATCGTGCTCGAAGTGTGCCTCCCACTCGGCGTCGTCCCAGCCAGGGGGCTTGGGCGGCTTCGGTGCCGGCGCGGGCGGCGGCGCCATACCAGGCGTCGGCGGCGTGGGCGGAGCGGGCGGGGCCGGCGGCGTCACACCCATGCGGCGACGCTGCCGCTCGTCCTGCTTGCTGACAATGGCCTTGCGCGCCAGGACGATGTCGCCGTTGAACGACTGCGTCTCGATGCGGGCGCTGCCGTTGCCGAGCGTGAAGTTGAAGCGCTTGCTGCCGCTGCGCGCGGTCTGGCCGTCAGGCAACTGGATGGGGAAGTCGGCGCTGAAGTCGCCCTGGAACGTGCGGACGAAGATGGTGGCATTGGTCGCGCCGCCCAGGCCGACGCGAATGTCGCCGCCATGCGTGGTCAGGCGATACACGCCGTTGTCGCGGATGGTGCCGTTGAACGTGACGTCGCCGTTCACCGTCGATGCCTCGAGGCGTGACGTCTGGGCGTTGTCAATGACGATGTCGCCGTTGGTGGTTTCGGCCATGATTTCACCAGTGGCGTTGGTGATGCGGATGCCTTCATTGACCGTCGTGGCCTGGACGCGCCCGCTCACCTTGTCGATGGTAATGATGCCTTCGATCGAGCGAACGGTGACCGATCCGTTGCCGCCGGTCACGCGCGCGTTGCCGTGCACGGTCTCGACGGTGACTTCGGCCGCGGTGCCTTCGATGGTCGCCTCCAGATAGGTGCCCGACAGGTTCACCGGCATCCACTTCGGCACGGTGATCAGGTAGTCGACGAGGCCCGACGGCCCGCGCGTCGATCGGGTGCGGACGCGCAGCGTCATGTCGGTGGTTTCGGCGGTCACGGTGTCGCGGGGGCCGTGCGTCGCCTCAATGCGGACCTTGTCCTGGTCCCACGATCGCACGACCACCTCGCCGGCGTTGTTGCTGAGCACCAGCCGCGTGCCCTTGACGGCATCCACCGTCTGATCGGACTTGGGCGACGACTCGGGGCCGCCGGGGCGGGCCTGGATGGGCTGCTGGCCATCACCATCCGTGTTGAGTGGCTGTGCGAACGACGGAGCGCTGCAGAGCAGGATGAAAGCAGCGGCGCGGATCGACAAACCTAAAGGTTTGTCGCCACGAAGTTGGCCGCCACAAAAGGGGAATCGGTTCATCGGTCAGTTTCCTCCAACAGGCAGGGTCGTGGCATGACGCAGCAGGTCGAGCTTTCGCCGCCGCGCGTCGGCCAAATGCGAGTTGAGATACGCGTTTGCGGGGTCGTCGTCGAGCGCCATCCGCGCTTCCTGGATCGCCATATCAATGGCTTTCAAGTTCCGCTCGATCACCAGCACCGTGCGGGGGTCGAGCCGATCGCGTTCGTCGCGCAGGATCTGTTCGAGGTCCGACACGGCCGCGTTGAACTGGGCATCGGCGAAGTTGGCATTCGCCACACCGCCTTCGACGGCGCCGGTCGACTCGCTCTGGGCGATCACGATCGGCGGCGCGTCGGTGGGCGCCACGGGCCGATTGGCCGCCAGCCACGTCACGCCCGAGGCCACGGCCATCAGCAGCGACGCGGCCATTGCCAGTTGTGGCAACGTGAACGACAGTTGCGTCCGCCGCGGTGCTGCCGCGGTGGCGCCCAGCCGCGCCGACACGCCCGGCCACAGATCCTGTGCCGGCGTCTCGTCGCGCCACTCGCCGATGGCCTGCGACAGGACGTCGTCGGCGCCGAGCGGTTCGTGGTCGTGTTCTCCGAACTGTCGTTGTTCCGTCATAGTTGTTTCCAGGCGGGCCTAAGAGACCCGCCTCTACGCCTCTTTTCGCAACAGCACCCGCAACGTTTGCCGCGCGCGATGCAGTTGCGACTTCGATGTTCCCGCCGACACGCCAAGAATGTTGCCAATCTCCTCGTGCTTGTAGCCCTCGACGTCGTGCAGCACGAACACCGTCCGTGCGCCGTGCGGCAATTGCTCGATCGCCGCCTGCAGGTCCATGCTCAGGTCCAGGTGCTTCGTCCGCACCGCGGGCGAAATCTCGAGGACGGCCTCGCCGTCGGCGAGAAACCGCTCGCGGGCGGTGCCAAGCGTCCGGAACCGCTCGATGATCACGTTCACCGCCAGGCGGTGGAGCCAGGTTGCGAAGCTCGACTCGCCGCGAAACAGGGCGAGCTTCTGCCACGCGCGGACAAACACGTCCTGCGTCAGCTCGTCGGCTGCGTCGGGGCCGGCCATGCGCCGCGCCAGGTTGAAAATGCGCGGCAGATGGGCCCGGTATACCCGTTCGAAAGCCGCCGCATCCCCTTCGGTCGCAAGGACTACGTCGTCCACCGTCACTTACTTGGATGATACGGGGGGAGGGAAGGGTTGGAACGGGCCCGGGGTTTGACCCCGAGCCCGTGGTTCCGAGAGGTCTGACCCCTTTACTGAGGCTTCGTGAATTCGACTTTCGGCGCGACTTTCGCCTCCGGGGGCGCTTCAAACAGCTTGTAGTCGTCCCCGAACCCGAAAATTCCGGCCGTGATGTTGGCCGGGAACTGCCGCCGGGCGGTGTTGTAGGTCTGGATCGCCTCGTTGTAGCGCATGCGCTCCACGGCAATCCGGTTCTCGGTGCCGGCCAGCTCGTCCATCAGCCGGGCGAAGGTGGCGTCGGACTTGAGCACCGGGTAGTTCTCGACCACCACCAGGAGCCGGGCCAGCGCCGAGCCCTGCTCGTTGGCCGCCGCCATCTTCTGGTCAGGAGTCGTCGCGCCGGCCAGCTTGGCCCGCGAGTCGGCGATCGCCTGGAAGACGTCCTTTTCCTGCTGGGCGAAGCCCTTTGTCGTTTCCACCAGGTTGGGAATCAGGTCGTTGCGGCGCTGGAGCTGGTTCTCGACCTGCGCCCACTGCGTCTTGATGGCCTCTTCCTGGCTCACGAACCTGTTGTAGGAACAGCCCGACGTCGCTACACCCGCACCGACAAGGGCCACCACCACGAGCATTCGCTTCAGACTCTTCATAGCTACCTTTCTATCAGATTCCCGACCCGCTGAATGCAACCACGAAGCACTCGAAGGTCACGAAGAACAACAGGCTTCGTGTCCTTCGCGTCTTTCGTGGTTTCCCTACCAGCCGGCTCCGCCGCCACCACCGCCCGAGCGGCCGCCGCCAAACCCGCCACCGAAACCGCCGCCGAAACCACCGCCTCCGCCCCAGCTGCCACCGCCGCCGAAGCCGCCGCCGAAGGGCCCGACGCCACTGGCCCAGCGGTTGCCCCGGCGCATGCCGCGCCGCCCGCCGCCACCTCCCATCATGTTGAGGAAGACGATGATCAGGATGACGATCAGGCCGACCGGGAAGTTGCCGCCCCGCCGGCTGCTGGCTTGACTGCGCGGAGCTTGAATCGGCGTCACATCGAGCGCGACGTTTCGCCCCCGCGCAATTCTTTGGGCGACGCTGGTCGCGCCCGAGAGCAGGCCCCGGCCGTAGTCGCCGGCGCGGAAGAACGGCGTCATCGCGCGGCTGGCCTCGCCGGCAAACCCGTCGGTGATGAAGCCTTCAAGCCCATAACCGGTCTCAATCCAGACCTGGCGATCGTCGAGCGCCAGTACGATTAGCACGCCGTTATCCTGGCCCTTGGCGCCGAGGCCCTTGCCGCCGTTCTCGAACATCTTCACGGCGTACGAGCTCAGATCGGCCCACGGCTGAAACGTCTTCACCGTGGCCACGACCATCACATCGCCGCTCGCAGCCTGCAACTGCCGGATCAGTGACTCGATCGCGCGCGCGGACCCGGGTTCGATCACGTTCGCAAAGTCGTTGACTGGCGCGACCAGTTCGGGCGGCGCGGTCTGCGCACCGGCCGGCAATGCCCACACGCACAGTGTGAGCGCCAGAACGACCGGTCGCGCGAACCTGGTCACGCCCGTTTCCACGTATCGATGAACCGCGCCAGCTGCTCGACGGCGGCCAGGTAGCCGAGGAACAGCCGCGACCCGTCAACCCCGGCACCAGCCGCGCCGCCGCCAAACGCGAGCACGTCGCCGACCACGCGGGGATCCAGGCGGGCCCGCTCGGCGGCGAACGCGCCGAGGTCGGCATTGGTGTCTGCGGCGTGCCCGTCCAATCGCGCCAGCCGGCGAAGGAGCAACGCGAAAGCCGGCGCCGAATCGGTGACGAGCGCGGCCACCGCCGATGGCCGGCCGCCGCACTCCACAAAGTCTTCGCGCAGGTGCAGCAGGTGACTCTTGACCTGCACCTCGCACGCCCGGCGCAAGTCGTCAGCGCCAATCGCCAACCCGGCGAACGGGTCGGCGCCAAACAGTAAGCGATGGGTGTCGATGATCTCGCCGTACTCCACCGGGAACGCGTCGAGCGATCCCGCAAACTCGTCGCGGGTCAGCAGCAGCGGCGTGGCGCTGCCGGCGCGGTGCCACGACGCCGCGCGCGCGGCGCAGGCCTCGAGATCGTCGTGCGTCAGCGTGCGCACCAGCGCCAGGCTGGGCGCCGGCGCCGCGTGCGCGTGGCCGTAGGCCATGAACGCCTCGAGTCGGTCGCCAAAGATGTGTTGCAGGTCGTGAAGGGTAGCGGCGAGAGGCCCGCCGTGCAGACTGTCCATCTCTTGTAGAATACGACTCTTCTTGGTCAGCTGTTCGAATATGCGCCTGCGCGAAATCAATTTGGGATGCTTTGGCGGCGGCACCGGCCTGCCGAGCTTACTCGGCGGCCTCAAACGCAACCCATGGTTGCGCTTGAACGCCGTCGTCACCATGTTCGACTCGGGCGGCAGCTCCGGCCAGCTGCGCGACGAGCTGGGCGTGCTGCCGCCGGGCGACGTGCTTCGATGTGCGCTCGCGCTGTCGCGCAACGAAGGCGAGGCGCGGCGCGTGCTGCTGGCCCGCCTGCCGACACTCGAGCACGCCCGGCTCAGCGGGCACACCGGCGGCAACCTGCTGCTGTCGATGATGGAACGCTACAGCGGCGACTTCCTGGCCGCCGTGGACGGCCTGCGCGCGCTGCTCGGCTGCCGCGGCTTCGTCTGGCCGGTCAGCGTCGAGCAGGCCACGTTGTGCGCCGAGTACGCCGACGGCGAAGTGACGCGCGGAGAAGTGGAAGTGGACCAGGGCCACGCCCGCGGGCATCACGTCACCCGCGTCTGGCTCGAGCCGCCGGCGCTGATCCACCCGGGCGTCAAGGCCGCCATCGGTTCGTTCGACGCTGTGATCATCGGGCCGGGGAGTTTTTTTACCAGCCTGTTGCCCACACTGCTGGTCGACGGCGTCGCCGACGCGCTGGCCGGCGTGTCGGGCCCGATTGTGCTGGTCTCCAACCTGCTGACCGAAGGCCGGGGCATGAACGGCTTCACTGCCGCCGACGAAGCGTCGTGGGTCAGCCGCACCATTGGCCGTCCGGTTGACGTGGTGATTGCCAACGAAGGGCAGCCGTCGGCCGACGCCGTGGCGAAGTACGCCGCCGAACACAAACATCCACTGGCGCTTGGTCAGCTGCCCGCCGGCACCGAAGCCGTGACCGGGGCCTTCTGGCGTTCGGAGATCGCGCGTCACGACCGCCAGCGGCTGTCGTATGCGGTCTGGTCAGTCCTATCCAGGCGATTGCTCGCATAACCTGGCTCGGGGTGAACGAGGCCTAGCGCTTCTTGGCGGCCTTCGCCTTCGGCGTCCTGGCCTTGGCCTTTGTTTTCGCCGTCTTGGTCTTCGTGATCTTCGTGCCTTCCTTCGAGTCCTTCGTGGTCATCGTCAGCGCGCGCGCGATGATCTTCTTGAACATGTCGCCCGTGTCGCCCGTCTTGGCCGGGGCGTTGCTCAACCAGAGGTCCGGCGTCTTGCCTTGCAGAATCTCGGCGAAGTCCGCGTTCGGCGTCTTGACGCTGAGCGGCGCGAACTCCGCGATGTCGATCGGTCCTGACCAGTCGTCCTTGTGCTTGATCAGCAGCCAGCTGTTCGGGGCGCCACCAAAGCCGTGGGTCTTCACCAGCACCCACGACCCCTTGAGCTTGTAGCCGTTCAACCGGAACTTGAGGTCGCCTTTCCGGAATGACGCATCGACGTCGGCTTCCGGTTCCCATGTGCCCACGTCCCACAACATCACGATGCCGGCGCCGTAGCCTTCGGGGATGACGCCTTCGAAGGTGCCGTAATCGAGGGGGTGGTCCTCGACGTGCATGGCCAGGCGCTTGTCGCGCGAGTCGATCGACGGCCCCTTCGGCACCGCCCACGACAGCAGCACGCCATTCCATTCCAGGCGCAGGTCGTAGTGGAGATGCGAGGCCAGGTGCTTCTGGACGCAGAAGAAGAGGGGGGCACCGGCTTTCTTCCGCTTGGGTGCCGCCTGCCCGGCCGGTTCGGGCGACTTCGTGAAGTCGCGTTTCTTTCGATAGTCGTCCAGGGCCATTTTCGAGAAGGGACGGCAAAATAGTAGGCTAGCCTATTCCGTTGTCCATGCCATTAATACGTATTTCTGTCTCTAGTTGTCTTCGTCGCGCGAGCCGGGTCGCACTCATCGTCGGGCTCGTTGGCCTGTGCGAGGGGACCGCGATGGCGCAGGCGTCATCCGACGGCGCGACCACGCCGATGCCGGTGCCACCGGCCACCATCGCGCGCGATGGACAGGGGCAGGTCACGGTGCGCGCCATGCCGCTGCCCGTGCCCCTGACGTTTGATGGCCGTCTGGACGAGGCGGTCTACCGCGACGTGCCGGCGTTCGGCGACTTCATCCAGCAGGATCCCATTGAAGGCGGCCCCCCCACGGACAAGACCGAGGTGTGGGTGTTCTATGACGATGAAAACTTCTATGTGAGTGCCCGTTTGTGGGAGCAATACCCCGACCGCCGGGTTGCCAACGAAATGCGCCGCGATTCGTTCAACTTGTACAACAACGACCACTTCGCGGTCGGCATCGATACCTTCAACGACCGGCGCAACGGCTACGGGTTCTTCGTCAACGCCCTTGGCGGGATGGCCGACTCGCAGGTCATCAACGAACAGCCCAATCCCAACTGGAACACCCTGTGGGATGCGCGCACGGCTGATTTCGATGACGGCTGGACGGTAGAGATCCAGATCCCGTTCCGTTCGATCCGCTTCCAGGAAGGCGGCGACACGTGGGGGGTGAACTTCCGCCGCCTGGTGCGGTGGAACAATGAGAGTTCCTTTCTGACCGCCGTGCCGCGCTCGTGGGGCCGCCGCGGCATGACCAAGATCTCATCGTTTGGCACCCTCATCGGCCTGGCGACGCCAGCGAATCAGCGGAACGTCGACGTGAAGCCCTACGGGCTCGGCTCGCTGCTCACCAACCGGCTGGCGACGCCGCCGATTGACAATGACCTGAACGGCGAGTTCGGCGCCGATGCGAAATGGGCGATCACCCAGTCAGTCGTCGCCGACTTCACCTACAACACCGACTTTGCGCAGGTGGAAGACGACGAGGCGCAGGTCAACCTGACCCGGTTCAGCTTGTTCTTCCCTGAGAAGCGCGAGTTCTTTCTCGAGGGGCAGGACTACTTCAACTTCGGCGCCAGCGGCGGTGGCGGTGGCGGCGGCGGTGGTGGCGGTGGTGGCGGTGGCGGTGGCGGCGGCTTCAACAACCCGGCCCCGCTGCTGTTCTACAGCCGCCGCATAGGGCTGTCGAACGGTGTCGCCGTGCCTATTCTGGGGGGAGGCCGGCTACTCGGCCGCGGTCGTGGCTTCCAGATCGGCGCGCTGCAAATGCGGACCGAGGACGAGCCGCTCGCCAATGCCGTGGCGACCGACTTCACCGTGCTGCGCGTCAACCGGGACGTGTTTCGCCGCAGTCGCGTCGGCGTGATTGCCACGCGACGGGCGCCAGGAGTCGCGGCCGGGATCGCCGAGAACTACGCCTACGGCGCCGACGCCGCGTTCAACTTCCTCACCGACCTGTCGATCACCGGCTACTGGTCGAAGACCGACACGCCCGATCGTGAGGGCCGCGACACCAGCTATCGCGGCGCGTTCAACTGGAATGCCGATCGCACCGGCCTGCAACTGGAGCACTTGTACGTCGGCGACAATTTCAATCCCGAGATTGGGTTCGTCCGTCGCGCCGCGTTCAAGCGCTCGTACGGGCAGGCCCGGTTCAGCCCGCGGCCGACCAGCGTGCGCGGACTGCGCAGGCTGTTCTTCGAGGGCAGCGTCGACTACTACGAGAACACGGTCGGCAATGTGGAATCGCGCGAGGTCCAGGGCCAGTTTCGCATGGAGCTGACCACCAGCGACCAGGTCGGTGTGGAGTACACCGACGCGTTCGAGCACCTGGACGCGGCGTTCGAGGTCGCGCCCGGCGTGACCATTCCGCCTGGCGACTACCAGTTCGGGCAGTTCAAGGCGACCTGGTTCATGTCGGCCTCGCGCCGCGTGTCGGGTTTTGCCAGCGTCACCGCGGGCCAGTTCTATGGCGGGACGTTACGTGAGTTGACGTGGCGCGGACGCGTCGAGCTGTCACCCCAGCTGTCGCTCGAGCCACAGCTGTCGCTCAACCACGTTGACACGCCTTATGGGATCGGCGACACCAACGTCGCCGGCGCGCGCGCCACCTACACGCTGACGCCGCGCATGTTCGTCAGCGCCCTGCTGCAGTATCAGTCGTCGGTCAAGGCGGTCACCAACAACCTGCGCTTTCGCTGGGAGTACCAGCCCGGCAGCGAGCTGTTCATCGTCTACAGCGACGCCCGCGATACCGACAACACCGGCTTTCCGCCGCCGATCCTGAATCGCAGCTTCGTCGTGAAGGTCACCAAGTTGTTCCGCCTGTAATCGTCGTCCGCACTGCTGAGCCCTGATTGCGGGCTACAGCCCTTCAGCCGGCGGGTCGCAGCGTGCGGCCCACGCCACCAGCGGACCGAGCGACGCCGGCCGATCGTCGGGCTTGACCCGTAACGCGCTTTGCAGGAACGCGAACAGGTCGGCACTGATGCCGTCGCCGATGGAAACGGCCGGCGGCACCTGCATCGTCAGTTTCTGGTGCCGGAGTTCCTCGACGTCCCGGCTCTCGAACAGGGAGTGACCGGTCAGCAGTTCGTAGGCCAGACACGCCAGTGCATAGATGTCGGTCCGGCGATCCAGCGGCCCGCCGGCGAATTGTTCCGGCGCCATGTAGGGCGGCGTGCCCACGACCGCGTGCCGGCGGTCGGTGCCAGGCGTGTCGAGCACGACCTCCGGAACGGCGATGCCAAAGTCGGTGAGCTTGACGTCACCGTCGCGAGTGATCATCACATTGCCGGGCTTGAGGTCGCGGTGCACGAACCCGCGTTGATGGACATATTCGAGCGCACGGGCGAGTTGCCCGAGCATGGCCCGCACTTGTGACTCGGGCAGACGTCCGTGAGAGCGGACCAGTTGGCCCAGGTCGACTCCGTCGCAGAGTTCCATCACCAGAAAGTAGGTGTTGTAGGCCGGAAACATCCGCTTCAGGCGGGCGATGTTCCCGTGGTCCAGGCGCTGGAGAATGTCGGCTTCCTGGCGGAAACGTGCCAGCGCGCTGGAGTCGTAGATCAACCGGTAGCTCATCATCTTGAGCGCCACCAGTTCACCTGTCGCTTCGTCTTGTGCCCGGTAGACCACCGACATGCCGCCGCGGCCGATGCCACGCAGAATCCGGAAACCGGCCACTTGCTTGCCACCGAACCCGTCATTGGCGGCTCGTCCGAGCCGATCGCCCACAAGCGACGTGAGCACCACGCCAAGTTCGAGATGACGCGCGGCCAGCCGGTCGAACTCGGGTGTCGGCACGAGCAGGGCCCGGACCGGTGAATCGGCGATGACCGTAGCGCTGCGCGCCGCGCGCGTGACCAGCGCCATTTCGCCGACCAGATCGCCGCGCGAGAATCGCCCGATGTGGTGTTCGCTGCCATCCTGGGCACGCAGCATCGCATGGGCCTGGCCTTCGAGGATGATCAGCAGGCCCTCGGCGGCGTCGCCCTGTCGCATCAACGCCTCGCCCGGTTGGTATGAGCGGGTGATCGAGGCGGCCCATAGGTCGCCCATGGCGGTCGGTGACAGGGGCGTCAGCGCCAGGCAGCCTCTCAGCGCGTTCCACACCTGCGGATCAGCGCCGGCCGGAGGCGCCGCGTCGGTCCCGGCACGGCGGCGAGCCTCGCCGGGCTGGCTCTCAACGGTGTCAGCGTTGGCGTCGTCCGGCCCCCCGCGTGCATCACCAATCGGCAATGTTAATCACCGTCGCCGGGCGCACCAGGCGGTACTGTTCGTTGACCACGCTGACGTTGTAGATGGTGGTCGGCCCATGGTCGAAGCGACCGTAGCCGGAATGGATGTGTCCGCAGATTACGAGCCGGGGCTTGATCCGGTCGATGGCTGTCAGCAGTTCGTGACTCCCGATGTGTTCACGGTGGGCGGATCCATCGACAAGTCCGTCGCCGTATCCGTACGGTGGCTGGTGCGACACCAGGATGTCGAGGTGGCCGGGAATCGCGGCGTAGACCCGCGTCAGTTCGGCGCTCGACTTCATGAATGCCCAGTTCATGAACTGCCTCGACCAGGGCGTGGCCCACACCGAAAGGGCTCGCCCGGCCGCGCCGGTGGCCGGAACCGACGTGCCGGCGTCGACAAGAATCTGCAGCGGCGTGGGCGATGAACCCGCCGGCGGCTCGACGGCATCGCCGAAGGCCTCCCCGCACCAGTCGTGATTGCCCCACGTCAGGATCTTGTGGGCCGCCGGCGCCGCCGCCAGCCACGGCCGGGCGTGTGCATCGAACCAGCGCCGTTGGTGCATGGCATTGGTCTCGGCCCCCGGCTCGCCGAAGTCCGGGCACACGTCACCAGCCACGATCAAGAGGTCGCAGGGGGCAATCTCAGGCAAGTGCCCGTGCTGGTCGCTGAGGGCGACGATCTTCATCCCGCGCTATTAGACATCAGGACCGGCGGCCGGAATCAACCGGTCCTCGAGTGCGTCCTGTGTTACCGTTCCCACGCTTGAGCTTCCCTATGGTCGTGAGGCGTCTGCGGCGGCGAATGCGAGACGGCCTGTGACGGCGGCCGCTCGCCCCTACCGTGTGCTGGCCCTCGACGGCGGCGGCGTCCGCGGCATCTCCACAATTGTCTGGCTCGCGCGGCTGGCAGAACGGCATGGCCCGGGTTTCCTGGGCGGCGTTGACCTCTATGCCGGTACGTCGATGGGCGCGGCGAACGCCATGGCGCTGGCCTGCGGGTCGTCGCTTGACCGGATCCTTAAGTTCTACCAGACCGGCGACCGGATCTTTGCGCGCCGCGTCTGGCCGCGGGGAATTCATGGACGGGTGTTGCAAGGGGTGTCGCGCGTCCCCGGTTTCCACTGGATCCCGCAGGCCGTGAACGTGTTTTTGCCCAAGTGGGAGATCGATGGGTTGCGGACCGAACTGCAGGAGTTTTTCGGGTCTACGCGGATGAGAGAACTCCACCGAGAGGTCGCGATCGTCGCGACCCTGTTGTCGGGGACGCTGACCGGCACCGCGCAGACGAGTGTGCAGTCCGTCGTGATGAGCAAATCACGGTCATCGGACGATGGTGAACTGGAGTGCTGGCGGGCGGTCTTGCGCTCGATGGCTGCTCCCGTCTACTTTCCCAGTTTCGAAGGGTGCGTCGATGGCGGCGTGTTTGCGGTCAATCCATCGCTGGCAGCCCTCGGGGTGGCGGCGCGGGACCCGCGCGTCGACGGGGCGACCGGGGAAGTGCGCATGCTGTCCATGGGATGTGGGCAGTGTCCGGACGGGATTCGCCAGGACGGTCCACTCGAGTGGGGCATGTTGAAGTGGGGAGGCCGGTTTCCGGACATCGCCCAGACCGCGACCAGCGGACTCGACGACCTGGGCGTGGCGGAGATCCTCGGGGACCGGTTCTTCCGCTTTAACCCCGTGCTCGACCACTCGCCATCGCTCGATGACTTTCGCGCGGTCGACGAGCTGATCCGCTGGGCCGATCATCAGACCCGCACCCCCGCATTCGAGGCGCTGTCGCGGTTCGTGGCCCAGGAGTTTCTGGACGGCCCGGCCGCCAGTGGAAGGAGCTGACATGAGCAGGTCGCAGGTGGAGCCGCGGATCGTGGTGGTCGGCGCCGGACCGGCCGGTTTGTTGACGGCGCACTACTTACGCGAGCACGGCTATCGCAACGTGGTGATTCTGGAAAAGCTGGGCCGGGTCGGCGGCCTGTGCGACACCGTCACGGCTGATGGGCGCTCGTTCGATCTTGGCGCCAACTACGTGACGCCGGGATACACCCAGATCCTTAAGCTCGCCGAAACCCTCGGCGTCCAGGTTTATTCCGAGCGGCCTTTTGTGGCGATGGCGGTCCCGTCGGAACCGACCGGTAAGGTCCGCTACCAGTCGGTGTTCAGTGCCACCCGGCAGCGCGATGACGGCAGCCGCATTCCGTTGCTGAACCTCGGCGTCGCACTCATCCGCTACACGTGGATTCGCTGGCGCCTCGGTCGCTTGGTCGATCGCCCGACCTTCGCCGGCATCGCGACGTTCGATGGCGGCAGCCTGTGCGCGCCCCTCGCAGACTGGTTGAAGCAGCACCGGCTGACCGACCTGCAGCGGGTCTTCCAGTTGCCCATCACCCTCATGGGTTTTGGGTACCTGGACCAGGTTCCCGCGGTCTATGCCATGAAGTTCATGACCGTGGGGTCCTTCGTCCCCATGGTACTGAAGGAGATGCCCCTCATCGGGCGGCTGGTCTCCTGGCCAAGGCGATTTCTCTACGGCTACCAGCGCTTCTTCGAGCGGCTGGCGTGGGGACTGGATGTCAGGACCAGCGTCAACATCCAGTCGGTCGAACGCAGCGACGCCGGCGTGCAGATCGTCTACGACGAGCTCCAGCAGGACATGAATGAGACCGGGTGGGTGCGGCACACGCTGACGGCGGATTACCTGATCATGGCCTGCCCGCTCAACAGCGAACTGCTGATGACACGGATGGATGCGAGCGAGGTCGAGCGCAAGCAGTTCTCCGCCATCACGTCGGTCTCGTACTGCATGACGACGCGGTCGATAACGCTCGACAGCCCCGATCTTGGCGGTAACTCGCCGCTGGCCGCGGTCTATCCCGCACCGGCGCTAGGAACCAACGTGCCGTACGGTGTGGCCAAGCAGTGGGCCGACAGCACCTTCGCGCAGTTTTATACGCGCACCGCACAAGTGGCGCCGGACGCGCCTGCCCACGGCAATGCCGGCGAACTCCAGCGGGCCGTCGAGGCCGGCGTTGATCGCCTGGTTGCGCAGATGGGGGCCATACCGGCCGCAGGGCATGAGGCCGACGCCACCTTCAACCGCTTCGAATACTTTCAGCACGTGTCTTCGGACGACCTAAAGGCCGGCTGGTACGATGACCTCGAAAAACTGCAGGGCCAACGGCGCACTTTCTATGTGGGCGGCGCGACCAACTTCGAGTTGATCGAGCCGATTGCCGAGTATGCGCAGCACCTCGTGGCCACGCGCTTTCCGGCGCGTCCAGTCGCCCGGCCGTCGCTCGTGGCGAGGCTCGCGAACTGGTGGGCCAACCGCACGCTGCGGCAACGGCGACGCCTGCACCTTGCCGAGGCCCTGCTGGCCGTGGTGGCCGTCGCCTACATCTTCTTCATGCCCTTGAAGTCGGTGCCCATCAAGACGCCGATCGGCATGAGTAGTCCTGAAGCGACGGGCGCCACCGAACGGATGTGGACGGTCCTGCACGCCGACGATGCCAGCCAGATTCCGTCGCTGCTCGCGGACCTGGAGAAGGCGTATGCGATCGAGCCCAGGGATCCGGCCCTGACCGCCATCATGGGCGGCATGCACCTGTGGCGATTTCACCTGCGCGCCCGCCTGAAGACGACCACCGCTGACCAGGAGAAGGATCTGGAGGCGAGCATCAAGTACGGCACGGAGTCGATCGCCTTGGACGGGTCCGCCGATTCCACGGCGCGCAGCCTGACGGCGACTGCCGAGTGGCAACTGGCGGTGCTGCGTGGCGAACTCCAGAAGCTGCCCGCGATCCAGATGCAGTCGATCGAGAACTCGCTGCTCTATCCGCAGTTCGCCGGGTTCGTGCAGGGCTGGATGCTTGCCTCGATGCTGCCGGCCGATGGCCCAGACTACGACCAGGCGATGGAGGGATACCACTTCATGTTGAGCCAGTGCGCCGGCTTCAGCATCAAGAAAGACACGAAGTTCAGCAAACTCACCCACACCTTGTACGGCTTCAAGTCCGTCCTCGAGCCGGTGTGTTACAACAATCACCTCGCGCCGCACAGCATCGAAGGGACGTTGATCGGCTATGGCGATGCGTTCCTGAAAAAGGGCGACCTGGACCGGGCCAGGATTTGGTACGAAAACGCGAAGACCTCGCCGACCTATGCCACCTGGCGCTACAAGGAGCTGCTCGAGTACCGGCTGGCGAACCTCGAGACGCTCAGCCAGAAGTTCATTGCCGACAGTGGTCGGCTTGACGTCACCGAGCCGGCCATGAACTTTCAGTCGGAGATTGCCTGCGGCGTTTGCCATACGCGTTGACGCCAGTCGGGCAGCGTCACTGAAACCGGGTCCGCAGCGCGATGGCCAGGGCGATCTCGGGCTGCATGCCCAGTGTTGTGGCGAGCTGTGAGCCGATGGCGAGGTCTTTCTTCGCGCGGCGGTGGTGTCCCAGCAGGCCGTGGTACCAGCCGCTCAGCAGATGCGCCCGGGGCCGGGCAAAGGCAAAGCCGCTGGCATAGGAGGACACATACCCGACCGCGTCGCGCGCCAGCTTCCGCCGTGCCGCTGAGGCCGGGTCGCGGTCGAGCAGCGTGAGGCAGGCCTCGCCGAGGCTGCGATAACCGAGGTAGCGCGGATACGCGACTGGCGGCGACACGGTGGGGATCAAGGCGTGGGCGGCGGCGATGCAGCCCAGTGCTGCCTGGTCATCGCCCTTACCCACGTGAGCCAGCGCCTCGAAGCCGAGCGCGTCAATGCGAATCAGCGGATCGGACCTCTCGTCGATGAGCTTGCGCTGGCGCGCCAGGTGCACCAGGGCTTCGTCCCAATGTTCCGTCTGCAGCGCTTCGGCGACGGCGGGTCGCGCGCACCAGGCTTTTTGAACGTCGAGGCCGCGCCGCTCGGCATTCACCTCGACCTCACCGTAACGGAGCGCCGCTTCCGGGAAGTCACCGCGAAATAGCGCGATGTCGGCCAGCACCGCCTGGGCCTCGCCCAGCTGCCAGTCGTCGCCCAGTTCGGTTGCGTGTTTCACGGCGTCTTCCAGGTGGGCACACGCGGCGTTCCAGTTGGCGGCGCCTAATTCGACCAGGGCCTGGGCAATGTAGAGGGAGACCAGGGTCGCCGGACTTTGGCAGTCCCGGGCAATGCGCATGGCGCGTTCGCCGAACCGCTGTGCCTGGCCGGGCATCCTGAACACCGCGAGGGTCATCATCGCGTGGCCATAACAGATCGCCACTTCGGGGATCGGACCGGCCTCGTCCGCGAGGTTGAGGCTGCGGAGATTGCAGCACAGCATGCCGAGGGCGTCGTTCTGGTGGAACAGCGACTTCGAGAACACCCGCAGCAACTGCATCGGGTCCTCAGGGGTCGACTGGTGGAGGCTTGCGCGTGGCCTGGGGTCGCTCGCGGGAAAGACCGAGCGCCGACGGGCCATCCGCCAGAGGAGCCGCGCCAACTCGCCGATGGTCTGTCGGGCGACACCAGCCTTGCCAGCGGGAAAGGGCATGTTCAGCAGGTCGAGGGCCCTGCGGGCGTGCTGCCGGCACGCGGTGAATTCGCCCACGGCCAGGTGAGCGTGGGCCAGTCCCGCATGCCAACGGAGCGCGGCGGGCGCGGCCTCGGCGCCAGCCAGGTCGAGGGCCTCGTTGAAGAACCGGACCGCTTCGGTGTTGATGTAGGCCTTCAACGCCTGTGAACCGGCGTCACCAAGGTACTTCAGCGCCTTGCCGCGAACGGCGCTCGAGGTCCGTTCTTCCCGAGCGGCGTGGGCGAAGTGGTGAGCCAGCAAGGGCACATCCGTGCCGGCATCTCCGGATGGGTGCTGCTCGATCCATTCTCCGATCGCGTGATGCAATGACGCCCGTTGCTGGTGCAGCAGTCCGGCGTAGGCCACTTCCTGGATCAGCGCATGACTGAACAGATACGACGGCTCGACGGCGGCGCCAACGGGATGGGCAATCTCCGCCGTCTTCAGGCCGGCGAGCGACTCGGGCAGGCCCGGACGATCTTCGGTGACGGGGTAGACGTCGCCGAGCAGCCTGACGGCGAACAGGCGCCCGATCACGCTCGCCACCTTCACGGCCGTCTGTTGCTGTGACGGCAGCCGGTCCAGACGGCTGCCAATGACCCCCTGAACGGTGTCTGGAAAGTCCTGCTTGGTGAGCTCCTTGACGGTGCGCGCCAGCCGGCAGGTGCGATCCTCGATGATCACGGCGCCCGCATCACGAAGGGCCAACGCCAATTCTCGCGTGAAGAACGGCGACCCTTCGGCGCGTTCCAGGATCCAGCGCGTCAGGTCGCCTGGAATGGAGTCGACCGAGAGCACGGCGCGAAGCAACTCGTCGGTCTCGGTATCACTGAGCGGACCGAGAACCATGATCTGAGCGTCGGGTGACACTTGCCAGTTCTGCGAGATCTCTGTGCTGAGGCGCCGGGTCGCGATGATGGGAATGCGAGACAGGTCGCGCGCGGCGAGACGCAGCAGCGCCGCCGACGCCGAGTCGAACCAGTGCAGATCCTCGACGAAGAGCACGACGGGCGCCTGGTCGCTCTCGGCCTGCAGCAACCGGATCAGCAGGTCGTGGGCATTGTCGGCCCGGACCTGGCCCTCCATTGCGCGGGTCGTTGGATTATCGGGAATCGACAAGCCGAGGACAGGGTTGAGGAGCGGCGCCAGGCGCTGCCACTGATCGCCCATCGCGCCCAGTCGCTCGACGCAGTGCCGCTCGGCCTGGCCGTGCTCGGCCGGCTTTCCCTGGCGATTGTTGAGCCCGAACACGGTTCTGAAGACCTGCCGCCACGGGTGATACGCCGTTGACCTCCGGATCGCGTCCGCACCGCCGGAGAGCAGGCGGACGCCACTGGCCTCGGCGACGTCCCGGGTCGCCTGCAGCAGGGTGGACTTGCCCATGCCGGCGTTGGCCTCGATGACGATGCGTGCGGCGCTGACGGAGGGGCCGACGGGTCGGGCCAGGGCCTCACGAATCAATGCCACCTCGCGGCGGCGTCCGACCATGGCGATCGAACTCGTCGTCGCATGGTACGGCGCGTCTGATTCGCCCCGCAGCAGGTGCACGTCGCGGGGACCTTGCAGGCCACTGAGCGCCATCGGCCCCAGTTGGTCAAACCGGTGCGAGCGTTCCGAGGCCTTGGCGATGTCGGCGGTGACCAGTGTCTGCCCGGCCTCGGCATTGCCCATCAACCGGGCGGCGACGATCACCTCGCGTCCCACGATGCCAAAGGTGCGGCGGGCCGCACAGCCATAGGCGCCAACATAGACCTGGGCGTGAGCAATGCCCATGCGAACAACATCGGGTCTGTTGGCATCTCCGCCAGAGCCTCGCAGCGCCAGTGCCGCCGTCACCGCGCGCCGCGCATCATCCTCGTGCGTCCTGAGCGCGCCAAAGGCGGCAAACAGATAGCTGCCCTTATCACCCATCGTCAGGTCAACAAGGTGTCCGTCGTAGGCGGCAAGAACCTCTTGAACGAATCGCACGAAGGCGTCGAGTTTGCGTCCGGCGTCTGGGTCGTGGTCGTAGTCGATGCCGCCGAATGTGACGAAGAGGGCGGCCACCCGCCGGAAGCCGCCCATGAGCGCTTCTTCCCCGCGGGTGATGCGTTCGAGCACGTCGTTCACCACCCACGGACGGACGTCGGCCTCTCCGAGGCGCGGTTCGGGCGGCCATGGGTCCGGTGTAGCGGGCGTGGCCAGTCGGCTGATGATCGCCACCGGCGTGTCGTGCGCGCCGGTGCGCCACTCGCTGATCTCCAGCTGCGCCTGTAACAGTTCGGCGACCTCGGCGGATACGCCAACTTCGCCGCTGGTGATCGTCCGTTCGACGCGCGCCGTGCGGTCCATGATGGCGCCGGCGATGACTTCGAACTTCTGATAGGCCGGGTCGCCGACCAGGAAGCGGCTGGCCGGCCCGGTCGCGATCGCGGCCTTGACCCGGATTGGGAACACCTGACCGCTGGGCGAAGTGATTACCCGATCGCGCAGGCCGTCACGAATACGAGTCGCCGCGGCGACGGCCCGCGCGGCCGCTCGGTCGTTCGACTCGACGCCGCCGTCGAACCAGCAGGTGACCGCATCCCCTGCGAACCCGATGACGCTGCCTCGATAGCGGTGGATCTCGTTGACGAGCAGCTCGAAGACGCCGTCAAGGTGATGGACGAGCTCTTCGGCCGCGCGGGTCGGGCCAAGCTCCGCGGCGAGGGCGGCTGTCAATGGCGTGAAGCCGGAAATATCGGCGACGAGTGCGGCGCCGGCTGTCCGTGGACTCAAAATGGCCCCCTCGGCCAGGGCGTAGCCGATTTCGCGGGGCACGAAGCTGGCGAGCGAGGCTGGCTGAGGCAATCGACCTGTCCGGAGGGGCACAGGATACCGTAATCGTCGCCTTACCCGTCATCGTCCGGTGGGTGAGCCCAGGGATAGAATACGTTTCGCATATGAGCACACCAACCGCCCAAGACCGCGCCTTCTTCGGCCACCCGCGTGGCCTGTCGACGTTGTTCTTCACCGAGATGTGGGAGCGTTTCAGCTACTACGGCATGCGCGCGTTGCTGCTGTTGTACATGACGGCCCCCCTGGCCGCCGGCGGGCTGGGCTTCGATGCCGCGCAGGGCGGGGCGGTCTACGGCCTGTACACCTCGATGGTCTACCTGGCCACCATGCCAGGCGGGTGGATCGCCGACCGGCTGATTGGCCAGCGGCGCGCGGTGCTCTACGGCGGCATCATCATTGCCGCCGGGCACTTCAGCATGGCGGTGCCATCGCTGGCCACGTTCTACCTCGGGCTGTTCCTGATCGTGATTGGCACCGGCCTGCTCAAGGGCAATGTCAGCGTGATCGTCGGGAAGCTGTACGGCGAAACGGACATTCGCCGCGATGCGGGATTCTCGATCTTCTACATGGGCATCAACCTCGGCGCGTTCCTGGCGCCGCTCATTTGCGGCTACCTGGGCCAGCAGGTGAGCTGGCACCTGGGCTTCGCCGCCGCGGGCTTCGGCATGCTCATCGGCGTGATTCAGTATGTGATGGGCGCCACCAACCTGGGCGACGCCGGCATGGACCCCGCGCCGGCGCCGACGCCGGCGATTGCCGCGCAGTGGAAGCGTCAAATCCAGGCCTGGGTCGGCGGTGCGGCGGTGGTGGTAGTGATGGCCGGACTGGCCGCGTATTTCGGCGTCATCCAGGTCAGCGCCACGCAGGTGTCTGACGCGGCCGGCGTGTTCCTGCTGCTGGTGGTGGTGGGCTTCTTCGGCTGGCTGCTGTTCTCGGGCGGGTGGACGCCTGAAGAGAAGAAGCGCCTCTATGTGATTACCGTGCTGTTCTTCGCGGCGTCGCTCTTCTGGTCGGTGTTCGAGCAGGCCGGCTCCACGCTCAACCTGTTCGCCGATCGCAGCACGCGCAATGAAGTGATGGGCATGTCGTTTCCCAGCAGCTGGTTCCAGTCGATGAACTCGTTCTTCATCTTCACGTTCGCGCCGGTCACGGCGTGGTTGTGGATCAAGCTGGCGTCGGCCGGCAAGGAGCCGACCAGCCCCGCCAAGTTCGCGGTCGGCCTGATCTTCGTCGGCGCCGGCTTCCTGATCCTGGTCGTCCCGTCGCGCATGGCGGAGCAGGGCGGCATGGTGAGCCCGATGTGGCTGACCGCCACCTATTTCCTTCACACCATCGGCGAGCTAGCGCTCAGCCCCGTTGGCCTGAGCGCCATGACCACGCTGGCGCCGCCGCGCATTGCCGGCTTGATGATGGGCGTGTGGTTCCTGGCCACCTCGGTCGGAAACTTCATTGGCGGCCGTGTCTCCGGTTTCTACGAATCGATGGCCTTGCCGACCCTGTTCGGATCGGTCGCAGCTTTTGCCATGCTCGCCGGCGTCGTGCTGCTGGCGCTGGTGCCGATGATGCGCCAGTTGTTGCCGAAGAAGGGCGCGGCGGCGAAGTAGCGGCCCCACCAAGGTAAGATCGATCGCGTGCGCGTCGTCCTGCTGAGTACCTACGACCTCGGCCGTCAGCCGTTCGGCCTGGCGTCACCGGCGGCGTGGTTGAGGCGGGCCGGGTTCGACGTGAGGTGCGTGGACCTGTCGCGCGACAAGCTCTCACCCGATCTCGTGACCACCGCCGGTTTCGCAGCGTTCTACCTGCCCATGCATACGGCGACGCGCCTGGCCCTGCCGGTGATCGCCCGCCTCCGCGCTCTCGATCCATCACTGACGATTGCCGCGTACGGCTTGTATGCGCCGCTGAACGAAGCGCTGTTGCGCGAGCGCGGGGTGGCGATTGTCCTCGGACCCGAAAGCGAACAGGAACTGGTGGAGGCCGTTGGTGCCTCAGGTGCCTGGGGTGCCTCGAGTGCGAATCCGCTGCCGCGCCTCGCGTTTATTCAGCCCGATCGATCCGGCCTGCCCAACTTGGATCGTTACGCAAGCTTGCAGATGCCCGATGGCAGCCGCAAGGTCGTCGGCGCCACCGATGCGACGCGCGGGTGCAAGCATCGCTGCCGTCATTGCCCGATTGTGCCGGTTTACCACGGCCAGTTCCGGGTCGTGCCGATCGACGTCGTCATGGCCGACGTCGGTGCCCTGGTAGCAGGCGGCGCGACGCACATCACCTTTGGCGATCCAGATTTCTTCAACGGCCCGACCCACGCGCGCAAGCTGGTCGAGGCGCTGCACGCCGCGTTCCCGACTCTCACCTACGACGTGATCATCAAGGTGGAGCACCTCCTGCAGCACCGCGCACTGCTGCCTGTGCTGGCGCGAACCGGTTGCCTGTTCGTGACGAGCGCGGTGGAGTCGGTAGACGATGAGGTGCTGGCGAAACTCGAGAAGGGACACACGCGCGCCGACTTCCTGGCGGCCGCGGTCTTGTGCCGGGCCGAAGGGCTGACGCTGGTCCCCACGTTCGTCGCCTTCACGCCGTGGACCACGCTCGAGGGTTACCGCGACCTGCAGGAAGTGGTCGAAGCCGCCGGCCTCACCGCGCACGTCTCGCCCATCCAGTGGGGCATCCGTCTCCTGGTGACCTGGCAATCGCGGTTGCTCGAGCTCGAGGACATCCAGAAGGTCATTGGTCCATTCGACCAGAAGACCTTGACCTTCCCGTGGCGCCACCCGGACCCGCGCGTCGATGAACTGCAGCAGCAGATGATGCAGCTGGCCGCGGCGCCACGACTTCGCACCGAGGTGCCGTACCTGAACGAACCCTGGTACTGTTGAGCGGAGCCCACCGCAGAGCAGGTGGCTTTGCTATGAATAGAAGTGAGAAGTCGGAAGTTGGAGCGGAGAAGGGCTCGGCGCTACAGCGCGTGCTGCTACTCGCCACGACCACCGGCTACCAGACCCGCATGTTCACCGAGGCCGCGGCGTCGATGGGTCTCGAGCTGGTCTATGCGACCGACCGCTGCGATCACCTCGACGACCCGTGGCGCGACGGCGCGATTCCCGTTCGCTTTCACGAAGAGTGGCGGTCGGTTGATGCCATTCTGAAGGCCCTCGATGCCCGGCCCATTTCGGGCGTGGTCGTCGTCGGCGACCGCCCCAGCGTGATGGCGGCGTACGTCGCCCGGCTGCTCGATCTGCCAGGCCATCCACCAGACGCGGTCGCCATCGCCCGCGACAAGCGGCTGTCGCGCGAGCGGCTCAAGGCGTCGGGGTTGCCGGTGCCCGAGTTCTTCACCGTGCCGGCGGCCATCGAGCCAGAGGCCCTGCTCCCGCGGGTGTCATTCCCCGTGGTGATCAAGCCGACCGTGCTGTCCGGCAGCCGTGGCGTCATTCGCGCGGACGATGCGCTGAGTTTCGTGACGGCATTTGCGCGGGTGCGCCGGCTGCTGGTGTCGAGCGACGTGCAGGAGCTGCGCGACCCGGGGGCCGACGCCATCCAGGTCGAGTCGTACATTCCGGGCGCGGAGTACGCGCTCGAGGGCGTGATGGAGCATGGCCGGCTCCACACCCTGGCGATGTTCGACAAGCCGGATCCGCTGGACGGCCCGTTCTTCGAGGAGACGATCTACGTGACCCCGTCACGGGCCGATGCGGGCACGCAGCTGCAGATCCAGGCGATGGTCGCGCGCGCGGCGCAGGCCATTGGCCTGCACCATGGCCCGGTGCACGCCGAGTGCCGCGTCAACAGCCGGGGCGTCTACGTCCTCGAAGTCGCGGCCCGGCCCATCGGTGGGCTGTGTGCGAAGACGTTGCGGTTCGTGAAGGCGGGCGGGGCGCCGGTCGGACTCGAGCACCTGGTACTGCGTCTGGCGCTCGGCGAACCGTTGGGCGAATGGCAGCGCGAGCCTGACGCGTCGGCCGTGATGATGATCCCGATCCCGCGCAGCGGCGTGTTTCGCGGGGTGGTCGGCGTGGACGCGGCGAAGGCGGTGGCCGGCGTCGATGATGTGCTGGTGACGGCCAAGCCTGATCAGCACCTGGTCGCGCTGCCCGAAGGGGCGAGCTACCTCGGGTTCATTTTCGCCCACGGGCCGACGCCGGAGGCGGCGGAGCAGTCAGTGCGCGAGGCGCACGGCCGATTGGTCGTCTCAATCGAGCCGTGGCTGGAGGTGTTGCAATAGCCGATCGGTGCCTAATCTGTTTAATCGGTGGCCTTACTTGGATTGCTGGGGCACGAAGTCGGGCGGCAGGGCCGAGCCCGCACCAAAGAAGAAGTCTTCCATGTGCGTCCGAATGACCTCCTGGCCTTCTTTCTGCCAGGGCATCAGGCGGTACTCGTTGAGAATCATCTTCTGGCGTTCCTCCCAGAGCTTCCAGGCCTGGGCCGACACGTTCTCGTAGACGCGTTGGCCGATCTCACCCGGCCACGGGGCCGCGTCGAGTCCCGGAAGTTCCTTCTGGAACTTCACGCACATCACCTTGCGTCCCGACTGGTTGGTGATCGGCTGGTCCGGTGGACCGCTCGGTCCTCCACACATGCTCATCGCTAGCGCCTCCGCTCCAATCTTACTCCGGCGCACGCCGGGTGGGCACCTCTTGTCGGGAGGGCAATTCTCGTCGGGAGGGACTTCTTGTCGGGAACGGGTTTAGACTGTCCTCGTCGTCGGACCCACGTGGGAGGTAAGCATGAGGTTCGGTGTTTGGACCATTGTCGTCTTGGCGCTGGGGGTGTTGCGACCCGAACCCGCGTCCGCCCAGGCTGCGCCAGCAGCCATGTGTAACGTCACCCTGCCGAACGGTGTCACGGCCCTGGGGCAAGACCCCACGCCCGACGCTCACGGAACAGAGGCACTGGCAGTGCTTCTGTGGCACGACGGCACGGTAACCTTCAGGCCCGGTGGACCGGGCGGTGTGGAGCCCGACGGTGCGTTGACGATGAAGTTCCCGTGGCACCGAGGTGTTCGCGGTCGGCTTGAAATTGATGGCCGCCGGTTGGACAAGCCAGAACGCGGAGTCCGTTCCTTGGTGCAACCCGGCTACGGCGAGATTGGTTTTCAGTCGACTTTGATAGCGTTCCCGTCAGCCGGATGTTGGGAAGTGACCGGGCGGGTGGCCGCCACAACTCTCACCTTCGTGGTGAACGTCGTCAAGGTCGGAAGCGGCCCCGCCCCATGGCGTCGCGTGCCCTGATCAGCTAATCCCGTCAGCAGTGCCCTCCCGACAAGCAGTGCCCTCCCGACAGGAAGTGCTTCCCGGCTATGATCAGCCTCGTGGAGCCTGAGCAACGTCACCGCACCTGCTGGTACGGCCGGCGCACGGCTGACTTGCCCGAGCACCTCGGCTCGCACACCATCGTGGACGGGGAACTGGTCTACTGCGCCCACCCCATGTACTGGCCGGTGGTGCGCTATGAGTTCGATCTCCGCAATTGCGAAGACTGCGACGTCTACAAGGCGCGCCGCAGCGAGCGTCTTCCCGAACCCTAGTTGCGCGGCGTGACCGGCGCAAAGTAATCGTCCTGCCGGTAGGTATGGACGCGCCGGTAGCCGTGGGTCTCGAGGAACGTGATGATCTCGGCGCGTTTTGGTTCTTCCTCGTTGTGCTCGATCGCCATGGCGCCGAACCGGTATTTGTCGAAGGGGATGCCGCGCAGCGCGTCGAGCTCCGCGCCCTCGATGTCCAGGCTCAGGAAGTGAATGAAGGCGGGTGCCGCCGCGCCCTCGAGAACATTGGCCAGCGTGACGGTGGTCAGTTCCACGGCCGGCGCCTTTGACGCTTCAGCCTTCCATTTGCCCAGCGTGTCGGCTATGCCGCCCAGCCCATCGTGGGTGTGGAACTGGACCTTGTTGCCGGATTCGTTCGACACCACCTCCGTAATCATCCGGCAGGTGCGGCCCTCCATCGCGACGGGGAAGGGGTCAACGCAGATGCCGGTCCACCCGCGATCTTCGAGCGCGCGCGTGTTCGAGCCGATCTGGCCATGTCCGGAGCCCACATCCAGGAACACGCCATCGGTCACGTCCGGGAACATCACTTCCGCCACCCACTTGTCCTGGCCGATCTCCGAGGGGTACGGCGGATTGCCCTGCGTCTCTGCGAGCGCGATGGCGAACGCCCGCGTGAACGGGAGCTGACAGCATCGGCGATTTTCGGCGAGGCGCTCGGCAAAGGCCTGCCCCCGCGGACTCAGAAGCGCGGCGACCGCGACCAGCGGCAGCGCCACGCCGAGGACCAGTGTCAGCTTCGATTTGGTCATCATCGGATTGTATTGATCCTCGGCAGTATGTAGCCCAGCTGTAGCGATTCAATGCACATGGATGGGCTTGGGTCTACTTTGTAATGTGTTGTAACTGCGTAAACAACTGGGAAATAACATCTTAGCAATTTGCTCAGGAATCTGAGCTGGCACGCGATTCGCTAATAGACGGGTAGGTATTCGCCTTAACCGACCGATGGGAGGTCACTGTGTTTGAGATCCGAAAGGCACGCCGGGGTTTTGCCTCAATGTCAGCAGAAAAGCAGCGCGAAATTGCCAGCAAGGGCGGCCGGGCCGCACACGCCAAGGGCACCGCGCACGAGTGGTCAGCCGACGAGGCCCGGCGCGCTGGGCGCAAGGGCGGCCAGGCCAGCCGTGGCGGACGGGGCAAGCTGCCGTCAGTCGAATAGTACGATTCGTTTTGTAAGACCACACTCGGGAAGAGAGAAGTGCCGCGCCAACTACCCCCGGTCGGTACTTCTCACTTCTCACCTCTCACGTCTCGATTTTCTCGACCTGTACCCGCGCATCGTTGAAGCAGGCGCCGCCGCCGAGGTCTGACAACGTGTCGGGCGAGAGGGCGTTCGACGTGTAGCCGTTCGCGGTGTGGCGCCGCCATACGCCTTTCGGCATGGACACGGTGCCCGGTCGCAGCAGGTGTGTCAGGTGCGCCTTGATCCGCACTTCGCCAAGCGCATTCCACATGCGTAGTTCGTCGCCCTCCTCCAGGCCGCGCGCCGCGGCATCATCCGGATTGAGATCGAGCCGCACCTCGGGGCGTGGCAACTCGCCCAGCGTGGAGCTGATCGTGCGGTCGCTGGCCGGCGAGATCAGGGCCAGCGGATAGTCGACGCTGCCCGGATCCGGCTGGTAACCGTACAGGCCCTGTGGCGCCTGTTGATCGAGGACCGGCGGAAAGAGCGCCACCTTGCGGTCGGGCGTCTTGGGAAAGACGTCCACAAACTGCACCGGCCGCCCGCCGTACGGCGGCGCCGCCTTCCAATCCTCGCGCAGCCCGTTGCCGATTGCCTCGGGCAGGTGGCCGAGCACCGCGAGCATCGACTCGAGGTCGTCTTCAGGATCGCCCTCGAACGACAAATCCATGCGCCGCGACAGGTCGAGGAAAACGTCGCTGTTGGGCCGCGATTCGCCAACCGCATCGATCACGGGCTTCCCCAGCTGCAACGTGATCGGACCGTAGCCGCGCGCGAAGTCGTAGTGCTCGAGGAACGTCGTGGCCGGCAGCACCACGTCGGCATACAGCGCCGAGTCGGTCATCACCTGGTCAAACACCACCGTGAACAAATCGTCGCGTTCGAAGCCGCGAATCACGCGGCGCTGGTCGGGCAGGATCGTTACGGGGTTGCAGTTGTAGACGAACAGCATGTTGATCGGGGAACCCTCCGGTTCGGTGAGCATGCGGCCGACCTTGTTCATGTTGATGGCGCGGGTCGGTGGCTCGGTGTCTTTCAGCCACGTGCGGTCGATGTCCCACGAGGCCGAGTTGCTCATCGAGAAACCGCCGCCGCGCACGCCGAACTTGCCGGCCACCGCCGGCAGGGCCAGCACCGCCGCGGCTGCGCTGCCGCCGTTGCGATTGCGTTCCAGGCCCCAGCCGCACTTGACCAGCGCCGGCGACGTCTTGGCGTACCGCTCGGCGAGCCCGCGCAGTTGCCCGGCATCGATGCCGCTGACCTCCGCGGCCCGCTCGAACGTCCACGGTTCGGCCTTCTGGCGCAGGTCTGCCGCGCCAGTGGTGTGCTGGTCGAGGAACGCTTGGTCGGCCAGTCCCTCTTCGAACAGGTAGCGATGAATCGCCAGCGCCACTGGCAGGTCGGTGCCCGGCCGCACGGCGAGGTGCAGATCGGCCTGGCGGGCGACCGTGGTCGCGCGCGGGTCGAGCACCACCACGTAGGCGCCGTTATCGCGCGCTGCCTTCAGGAACGGCATGAGGTGAATGCCCGACACGCCCGGATTCACGCCCCAGATCACGACCATCTTGGCCGCCGGGTAATCTTCGTAGCTGACCGATGCCATCTTGCCGTAGAGGCCCAGGTTGGCGGCGCCGGTCGGCGCCGCGCAGACGGTGCGCAGCAGCCGCGATGTGCCCAGGCGGCGAAACAGGATCGCATCCGCGTAGTCCTGCGTCATGAAGCCGTTCGAGCCGCCGTAGCACAAGGGCAGGATCGATTCGGCGCCGTCCGCGTCGCGCGCCTCGCGCATCTTCCCCGCAATCAGGTCGAGCGCATCGTCCCAGCTCACGCGCTTGAACTGGCCCGAGCCCTTTGGGCCGCGCCGTACCGCGGGATACAGCAACCGGTCGTCGCCGTACACGCGCTCGTGGAACGTTCGCACCTTGGCGCAGATGTAGCCATTGGTGATGTGGTTGTCCCGGGACCCATCGATCTTGGTAATGCGGCCGGATCGCAGCGTCACGTCGAGGGTGCACGCGTCCGGGCAATCGAGCGGACACGCGGTCAGGACGTTGGATTCGGTGGGTGCGGCAGCGGGTTTCGCCATGGCCCTAGAATATAGGTGATGGCGCGCGTACCCCAAGTGGTGATCATCGGCGGTGGTTTCGCTGGGCTGGCGGCCGCCCGGCAGCTGAAAAACGTCGCGTGCGAGGTGACGATCATCGACCGTCACAACCATCACGTGTTCCAGCCGTTGCTGTACCAGGTGGCGACCGCGGGCCTGTCGCCCGGCGACATCGCCTCGCCGATCCGCTGGATTCTGCGCAAGCAGCCCAGGCTTCGGGTCCTGTTGGGAACCGTCGACCGCATCGACACCTCCGCCGGCCAGGTCTGGATGGACGGCCGTGACGTCGTGAAATACGACTACCTGATCGTCGCCGCCGGCGCCACCCACTCGTATTTCGGCCACGACGAATGGCGCCACGCCGCGCCCGGCCTCAAGACCCTGGACGATGCGCTCGCGATTCGGCGGCGGTTGCTGCTGGCGTTTGAAGAGGCGGAGCGTGAGCACAACGCCGTGCTGCAGCGGCGGTTGCTGACCTTTGTGGTCATTGGCGGCGGTCCGACCGGCGTTGAAATGGCTGGCGCGCTGGCGGAGATTGCGCAACAGGCGTTGCGCTCTGAATTCGATGCGATCGATCCGGCGTCGGCCCGCATC
The DNA here is from genome assembly GCA_038213735.1 of Vicinamibacterales bacterium. Classification (GTDB taxonomy): domain Bacteria; phylum Acidobacteriota; class Vicinamibacteria; order Vicinamibacterales; family UBA2999; genus 12-FULL-67-14b. The sequence goes on from JBBQSP010000044.1 coordinate 34,731, forward strand.
CTGCTGATCGAGGCGGGGCCGTCAATCTTGCCGGCGTTCCCGGCCAACCTGCGCGCCTCGGCCCGGCGCGCGCTCCGGCGGCTGGGAGTGGACGTGCGCGAAGGCGCCGCCGTAACCCACGTCGAGGAGGGCGCGGTCGTGGTTGGCGGCGAGCGCATCGATGCGCACACCATCCTGTGGGCCGCCGGCGTCGCCGCCGCGCCGATCGGGCGCGACCTGGGACCCGGCCTCGATCGCGCCGGCCGCGTGACCGTGGATCCCGATCTGACGGTGCCGGGACATCCCGGCGTGTTCGTGGCCGGCGACCTGGCCAACTTCCCGCACCAAACCGGCACGCCGCTGCCAGGTGTCGCGCAGGTAGCCAAGCAGCAGGGCACCCACGCCGCCAGGAACATCGCCCGCTTGATCCGCGGCGAAGCGACCCGTCCGTTCCGATACCTCGATCCGGGGAACATGGCGACGATCGGCCGCGCCAACGCCCTCGCCGATTTCGGGTGGCTGCAGGTGTCGGGCTTCGCCGGATGGCTGCTGTGGCTCTTCGTGCACATCCTGTTCCTGATCGGCTTCCGCAACCGGCTGTCGGTTCTGCTGCAGTGGGCGGCGGCCTACCTCACCTATCAGCGCAGCGTCCGCCTGATCACGCGCAACGAGGGGTCGTAGCGCAGCTTGGTGCCGAGGAAGACCCGGAGCTCGAGCTCCCCGACGGGATGTAGCGTGCCCCGCTCCGGCCGCGTTGGCGGCCGGGGCACCTCTTCCCGGATTCGGTGCTATCCTCTCGCTGTTTCTGGCTCTCCTGAAAACCTGTGCAGATCAGCAGCGCCGTCGGACCGTACCGGATTCTTCACCACCTGGGTTCGGGTGGGATGGGATCGGTTTGGCTTGCCGAGGACACTCGCCTGCACCGCCAGGTCGCCCTCAAGACCCTGCGAGCGGCCGATGATGACGATGCGCCCGCCCGCGCGCGGTTGATGCGCGAGGCCCGCGCCGCCGCGGCCCTGAATCACCCCCACATCGCGACCGTCTACGACGTGCTTGAAAACGACGGCCAGGTCGTGATCGTGTTCGAGTATGTGCAAGGCGAGACGCTGGCCGCCCGTCTGGCGCGCGGCCCAGTGCCCGTGTCGGAGGCTGTGGAGATTGGCTGCCAGATTACCCAGGCATTGGTGGTCGCACACGGGCGCGGGATCATCCATCGCGATCTCAAGCCGGCCAACGTCATCGTCGGCGCCAGTGGGCAGGTGAAGGTGCTCGACTTCGGCATTGCTCGAATGCTGGCCACCGGGACGACGCAGACCAAGGGCGGGCACACCGGCAGTGCGCTCGGCCTCATTGGGACGCCCGCATATACCGCGCCAGAGCAGATGGTGTCGCCCGCGGTTGACGAGCGCGCCGATCTCTACGCGTTGGGCGTGATGCTGTTCGAGATGATCAGTGGCCGCCGCCCGTTCATGGGCAGCGATCCGGTGGCGCTGGCGTCATCCAAGCTGGGGCAGGACGCACCGGCGCTCAAGACCACCGGCGCGCTGATTCCAAGTGAACTCGAACGCCTGGTCGCGTCGCTGCTGGCCCGCGATCGCGATCACCGGCCGGCGTCAGCGGCGGATGTCCTCGGGCACCTGCGATCGATCTACGGGACCCAAACCACCGGCGCCACAGGCACCGTGCAGCCCCAACGCTCGACGGCGTTGATGCTGGTCGCCGTGGTGCTGCTGGCGGCCGTGGCCGGATTTGGTGCACGGGAGTTCCGCCGGATGGCCGGCGGTCCAGTGCCCGCCAACGCCAGGCCGCCGGTAGTCGCGGTGGTGCCGCTCAGCAACATCAGTGGCGATGCGGCGAACGACTTCATTTCGGCCGGCATCGCCGAGAGCCTGATCTCGAGTCTCGCCTCACTACCTTCTGTCACGGTGCTCTCTCGTGCCTCCGTTGGCGAAGCCCGCAACCGGAACGCCGAACCCTCGGCCCTGGCGCGTGATCTGGGTGCCACCTATCTCGTCGAGGGCAGCGTGCAGGAGTCCGGAGGGCAGCTGAGGGTGTCGCTGAGCCTGGTTAGGCCTGATCGGTCTGTGGCCTGGGCCGACAGCGTCGACGGCCCGTTCGAACAGATCTTTGACCTGCAATCCAAGTTGGCGAACGCCCTCACCAACGCGCTCTCAGTCAGAGTCTCTCCGGACCAGCGGCAACGAATGAACGCGCCGCTGACGTCGAATACCGAGGCGCTGTCCGCCTACTGGCGCGGCCGGGCCTTGCTCGAGCGCCGCGACGTCGGGGGGAATCTGGATGCGGCTGCTCGCGCATTTGGCGAAGCCATCACACTCGATCAAGGGTTCGCCCTCGCCCATGCCGCGCTCGGTGAGACTTACTGGTTCAAATGGCTGGAGACACGCGACAGCGAGTGGACGAGAAAGGCGATCGACGAAGGGACCACCGCGCTGCGCCTGGCGCCAGACCGCCCCGAAGTGCGATACACCCTGGCGATCACCCTGGCTGGGACGGGTCGCACTGCCGAGGCAGTTGGGGAGTTGGAGCGGGCGCTTGCGCTCCAGCCAAACTACGAAGACGCCCGCCGGCAACTGGGCCTGGTTCTCGCGCGCCAAGGCAAGGTAGACGATGCCGTCAAGGAGTTCCGCCAGGCCATCGTGTTGAGGCCGGCGGCCTGGGCATCATGGAGTGCCATGGGAGTGACCCTGTTCCAGGCCGCGCGCTACGAGGAAGCCATCGAGCCCTTTACGAAGGTGACCGAGCTTCAGCCCGACAGCCTGTTCGGATACCAGCAACTGGGAGCGGCCTATCAAGGCCTGGGCGATTACGACCGCGCGCTTGCGAATTACCAGCATTCGCTGACGATTCGCCCCAACCCGCAAGCCTTCTCCAACATTGGGGCGATTCATCATCTGCGTGGCGAGTACCCTCAAGCCGTGAATTCTTACAAGAGGGCGTTGGAGTTACGTCCCAATTCCCATATCACCTGGCGGAACCTCGGCGACGTCTACCGCCGGTTGGGCGACCGCCGTCAGGCCAGCGACAGCTACGGCCGGGCGTTAGCGCTGATCTCATCGGAATTGAAGGTGGATCCCACCGACCCTGCGAACTTGTCTCTCCTGGCCGTCTACCTGGCCAAGGCTGGCAGGCACGCGGAAGCCAGGTCGCGAATCACTGAAGCCTTGAGCCTGGCGGCGAAGGACTCCAATGTCTGGCTCCGGTCAGCGGCCGTGCATGCCCTGGCTGGCCGAACCAGCGAGGCCTTGGCCGCCATCGAGGGTGCGGTCGCGCGCGGCGTGTCGCTCGCGAGAATACAAGAAGAGGATGACTTCGCGGGATTGCGAAACGACCCGCGATACACTGCGTTGGCTCAAGCGAAGTAGGACATCAGGCACAAAGGAGTCAGGCATGAAGTGCAAGTTGGCAGCGTTGCTATTCGCAAGCGGTCTCGTCACGAGCTGTGCGTCAACGCCGACGATTCAGCCGTTCGCCGAACCGATTCCTTCCGTTGGTAAGATTGACAGGTTTTTCGTTGTTCTCGTTACGGAGGATAAGGATGCTCCAGGAGGCTGCAAGGTCGATGTGCGGCCGAAGGGCCCCAGCCCGGCGGATCCCGACGATGTAAAGGTCAAGCACAACTGGCGGGTCGCTTGGTTTGTCGTCAACACGTGTAAAGCCAAGGTTGGCGTCACGCCGTCAATCGTGTTCGCGCTCGCGAGTGATGTAACGAAGATCAGGAGGCCGGTCGACTTCACGGACACCGCCCCCGATTTCTTGATCGCCAAAGTGAAGAACAAGCCAAGAGACTGCACCGATACGAATGAACAAGCGGCGTGCACCGTTTTCAAATACACGATTCATTTTGGGGATTCCTTCGAAGATCCGGATATTGAAATCGTGATGTGACCGCTAACGCCGGTCGGGGCGCAGTACGCGTCCCGCCAGCGCCGACGTGAACTTCCCCTCACGCCGCACCAACGCACCGTTGACGATGATGTCGTTCATCCCTTCGGCGAGTTGGTGCGGTTTCTCGTAAGTGGCTGCATCGTTCACCCTCGCCAGATCGAAAATCAGCACATCGGCAAACGCGCCGGCGCGCAGCTGGCCGCGGTCCTTCAACCCAAACACCGTCGCCGGCAGCGTCGTCATCGAGCGAATGGCGGCGGACAGCTCCACGGCGTTGCGCTCTCGCACGTAGCGCTTCAGCTTGCGCGGGAAGGCGCCATACGCGCGCGGGTGGGGCACACCCTGGCCCATGGGCACCAGGTCGCCGTCGGTGCAGGTCATGGTCCATGACTGGCGCATGATGCCCTCGATGTCGCCCTCCGACATATTGAACGACACCAGGCTGGCGTCGCCTTTCTCGAGCATCTTGAGCGCGTATTCCTCGGGCGGGACACCGGCCTTGGCGGCGAGCGTTGAGAGCCGCTGGCCCTCGAATGACGGCTCGGCGGAATAGCGGCTGATCATTAGCGTCTCGGCGCCACCGCGCCTGGCGATGTTGGTCCTGACGTCGGCCAGGATCTCGGGCCGCAGCTCGCCGAGAATGCGCTTCATCATCGCGTCGCGGCCGCCGACCTGCGCCGAGCGTGGCATCAGCGCGCCGACGATGCCGGTGCCGCTGGCCTCGTAAGGATACTGATCGGCAAACACCTGCACGCCACGGGCACGTGCGCCTTCAATCCGCTCAATCAACACCTTCGACAGACCCCAGCTCGCCGGTCCAAGCGCCTTCATGTGCGACACCACGCCGATGACACCGCCCTGTTCGGCGATGTCGATGACTTCCTGCACCGCTGCGACCACGCCGATGGTGTAGTCGGCTTCGTCGCGGATGTGGCTCGAGTAGACGCCGCCGAATGGCGCGGTGGCCTTCGCCATGGCTACCACTTCGGCCGTCTTCGAATAGCTGCCCGGCGCGTAGTACAAGCCGCTCGACAACCCGACCGCACCAGACAGCATGCCCTGGCGGGTGAGCTCCACCATCTTCGCGAGTTCAGCCGGAGTGGGGTCAAGGTCCGACATCTCCATCACCGCACGGCGGATCGAGCCATGCGGGACGAACAGTCCGACGTTGGTGCCGATGCGCTGCTTCTCGTAGGTGGCGCGTTGGGCCGCGAGGTCCACGGGACCGCCGCCATCGGGATTGACGAAGACCGTGGTGAGGCCCTGCGCGAGCAGCGGTTGGGCGTGCTTCAGCTCATCAGTCGCCAGCCCTCCGCCGGCGTGCGAGTGAACGTCGATGAAGCCCGGCGTGACAAACCGATCGGCCGCGTCGATCACGGTCTTCGCGGTGGCGCCGGTCAGAGTTCCCATGGCGCGGATCCGGTCGCCGGTAATGCCGATGTCGGCGCGATACCAGGGATTGCCCGTGCCGTCGAGCACGCGGCCGTTGCGGATTAAGACATCGAACGCGGGGGTCTGGGCCCCCAAGGGCACCCACGCCCAAAGTGCCAAAGATGCCAGGAGTGCCAAGGGTGCCAAGCGTGCAAAACGCATGGCCGGAATTATGACTTGAGTGGCAGCACGTAGCGAATGTATTCGCCGCTGAAGCCGCGGCGTTCGTACAGGGCGCGGGCGCGGCTGTTGGTGACGAGCGCGCTCAGCGTCAGCCGGTCCGAGCCGCGTTCGCGGGCCCACGCCTCGGACCGGTCGAGCAGGGCCGAGCCGATGCCCTTACCCTCGGCTTCGGCCGTCACGGCCAGCACCGACAGGTGCGCGTGAGTACGCTCGTTGAAGTAATCAACCTGGGTGACGAGATACGCGCAACCGGCTTGCTGGTTCTCGATCTCAGCGACGAACAGCGCCTCGTCAGGCTTCGGATCCCGGAACCATGCCGCGAGTGCGCGGCGATCACCCTCGGCCAGTTCGTCCTTCGTGCGGAAGGCCGGCACGTCGAACGACACCAGCCGGTCGGCCAGCGCCAGCACGAAGTCGCGGTCGGCGGGTAGCGCGGGGCGAATCGTCATGGGGGAGGCGGGTCTCAAGACAGGCGGGTCTAAAGACCCGCCTCTACGAATGAGGTCGTCTTCTTCGGGTACTTGCGCTCGACGTACTCGTCCAGCAACTGTTGAAAGGCGAGCGCGAGTTCCTCGTAGGTGCCCTTGAGGGTGGTGGCGTGCACGCCGTCGATAAACACGGGGCAGTGGGGCGCCTCACCGGTGCCCGGCAGCGAAATGCCGATGTTGGCGGCCTTGGATTCGCCGGGGCCGTTCACGACACAGCCCATTACGGCCAGCGTCAACGACTCAACGCCCTCATACCTGTTCTTCCACGTGGGCATCTGTTCGCGGATGTAGCCCTGAACGGCTTCCGCCAACTCCTGGAACGTCGAACTGGTGGTGCGGCCGCAGCCGGGGCAGGCGGTGACGCTCGGCGCGAACGTCCTGATGCCGAGCGACTGCAGCAGCTCGCAGGCCGCATACACTTCCTCGCGCCGGTCGCCGCCGGGCTTCGGCGTCAACGACACGCGGATCGTGTCGCCAATGCCGTCAGCCAGCAACACCCCCATGGCCGCCGACGACCACACCAGGCCCTTGGTGCCCATGCCGGCTTCGGTCAATCCCAGGTGCAGCGGCTGCGTGGTCTGCTTCGCGAGCGCGCGATACACCTCGATCAGGTGGCGGGGCCGCGACAGCTTGCACGAGATGATGATCTGGTCGGCGCGCAGGCCGGTCTCGAGGGCGAGCTCGGTTGACTGCACCGCCGACAGCACCATGCACTCGCTGATGATGTCGTCCGATTCCTTGCCCAGGTTGCGGTCGGTGTTCTCCTGCATTTTCGCCATGACCAGCTCCTGGTTGAGGGAGCCACCGTTGACGCCAATGCGGACCGGCTTGCCGTGGTTGATCGCGACCTGGCAGATGGTCGCGAACTGCTCGTCCCGCCGCTTGCCGGCGCCGACGTTGCCGGGGTTGATGCGGTACTTGTCGAGCGCGCGCGCCGCCTCGGGGTAGCGGGTGAGCAGCAGGTGGCCGTTGTAGTGGAAGTCGCCGATCAAGGGCGCGGTGCAACCCGCGTCGAGCATGCGCTGCTTGATCTCCGGCACCGCGGCGGCGGCCTCGTTCACGTTCACGGTGACGCGGACCATCTCCGACCCGGCCTGCCACAGTTCGATGCACTGCTGCGCCGTACCCCTGGCATCGGCGGTGTCGGTCATGGTCATCGACTGCACGACCACCGGGGCGCCGCCCCCCACCATGACGTTGCCGACCTTCACGCCGACCGTGCGATGCCGATTGTCGATCGTCAACATGCGCTGCTTATTCCTCGTGCCAACCGTCGGCGGTCAGCGACTGCTTGATCTCATCCGCGCGAAAGAGCGCGATCTCCATCGCCTCGAAGTTCTCGACGCGGTCCATCTGGTCGTTGGAGAAAAAGGCCAGGGTATACGGTGGACCTCCGGGGAGGATCACTGCGCGCGCATGTTCGCCAGGGACCTTGAACAGGCGCCACAACACCGTCGGCGTGGCCGTCTCCACTTAGTCAGGATAC
>JBBQSP010000045.1:0-41509 GCA_038213735.1 Vicinamibacterales bacterium
GGCCGACCTGACAAAACTCAACGCACAAAAGCCCCAAGTCGTCGGTGCGAGAACCAAACGCGTCGAACTAATCGAGAAGCTGTCGAGGGTGCGCAACACTCTGACCGCCCGACGAAAGGCGCAGGTTAGCAAGATCAACGCGGCGTTCAAGGCGACGATTGACGACTACTCCGTATATCTGTTCTACAAGCCAGGTGGGATTAGGGCGGATTTCGTTGCCCTAGTTTCAGAGGTCATGACTGGCTCTTTCATGCAGGAGAAGGACATCGAAAAGCTGTGCACCGCGATAACGCCTCTCGACTTGGCCAAGCTGGTTCAGGCCGGGAGCGCTTCAGCCATCGGCCAGATCGAAGGCATTGGCCTAAAGTGGGGCACAGAGATCGTGAGGCGCTTCAGAGCGTTGGAGTATCTGCATCGTCTCGAGGTTGCACCTCAGCCGCCCTCGCCCGTGATCAAGGTTCTGACCAAGACCACGCCTGCGAAGGAGATCCCGGTTGGGCAGCTGTCAGATGGACAGAAGCACACGATTTTGTTGGCAATCGCGCTATTGGGAGACTCGAACGAGCCCCTGATCATCGATCAGCCGGAAGACGACCTTGACAATGCGTTCATCTTCTCCAGTGTCGTTCGTACCTTGAGATACATCAAGGAGCGTCGTCAGGTGTTCATCGTCACTCACAACGCCAACATCGCGGTGCTGGGCGACTCCGAGATCATCTTCCCGATGCGGCGGGAGGGAGGGGTCGGCAAGACGTTTGAACGCGGCGCGATCGACCGTGCCGAGACGAAGCGCGAGGTTCAAAACGTGTTGGAAGGTGGTCCAGCAGCATTCCTGAAACGGAAAGCGATCTACGGGATCGAGTGACAGAGACCCCGCGCCACGATGCCGAGCCGTTGATGGTTCAGCCGCGCGGGGCTTCCCACGATCGTGCGCCTGTAGCCGGCCGTGGCCTCACCATCCCGACCCTAAGGTTAAGCGCAGGCCACTCGCCGCAGCCCCTCCACTTGCCGCAGCCACCCGTCGAGTTGGTTCCAACTCGTGAAATTTAGGCTCACCACAATTCCCTAGTAATTTGCTGGCTTGCGACTGCGGCGAGATGCCCTCCATCGAGGTTTGACGCCCACCTTGACGCCCACCCAGAAGGTTTTGGTCAAAAGTCCCACCGCTAATCCCCAGCATGGTTATCCGCTCGGAGGTCAATCCGACAGTGGTAACCGTGCTTTACCAGCAGATGAAGCAGGTTCGTGCCATTCAGTAACGTAATCGGTTTCCCCTGCGAGAAATCGTAGGCGTCTCGGCCGAAGTTGCTCGTTGTCACCAGGATGCCCCGATTGCCCCCTCGTTCATCATCGTCCCGTACACGTCGCGAACGGCGCTCACATCTACAGTGTGAAGGTAACGTTTGGCCTGAATGACGTACTTGCCGCCACGTACGGGTTCGGGGTCGAACGCCACCGCATCGACCCCTTTGTCGCGCACTAGATGCTCGAAGTCCTGCCAGTCCATTGTGGCAAGATTCTCGTCGCCCAGTGAATCAAGGACGGGCCTCCCCCTCGACAAAGCGACTGTCGGTCTTGTCAAATGAGATGACCGGTTGGACCGGAACCAGCTCAAGGACATTGGCAGCAGCGATGCCCTTCAGTCCACCCGGCGGCTCTATCGCGGGCGAAATCGTCTGGAACCAAACGCGGAGCGAGCGCTTTTGAAACTGTTGCGTCAAGAACTGGATTCGACGTTGAATCTCAAGTCAACTTAAAAAGGCCCTAGCAAAGTTTCCTCATCCCACCGAGCGCTACGACACCAATTCCCAATAGCCAGACCGAGGACGAGACATCAGGACCTGTCGCGTTAAAGGAAATGGATGAAGAGTAAGTATCGTTGTTTGATTGCCCGTATGAATACATTGAAAGCTTATAAGTGTGCTGCGGATCAAATATGTAGGGGGGCAAAAAGCCCACTGGGGCGCTGTAATCCGGCCAGAAGTGATAGGACACCGGATAATCGGTGGCAAAATCACCGGGCCAGCACGCAACAGAATAGGGCGCCGGCACGCAATAGCTCCAGATCATGTCGTCAGCGGTGAGGTCAAGCTGAAGGCCCGCTGCAGCGCTGCTCGCAGGAACTCACCTTCGAGCGATCGCAAGCTCATCGTTGCACTTCGCGTCCGCCGCTGAGTTTGACCGAGGCGTGGTGAACGTCGCATCATGATCGGGTGGCACGCTTCGAATTCACCGGCGGTCTTGAAGACTTCATGAGTGAAGAAGGGAGCGCTGACGCTGGCAACAGGGACGAGGCAGGCTCGAACGCGCCCGCGATCGAGGCTTTCCCGTGGGAGTCGTCCCCCGCCCGGGCTCCGTGGCGCTCCCCGGAGGAAGTGGCTAAGGCACGGGCCGCTCACGACGATCGTTTTCAGCAAGTCGATAGCCTGGGGCATCCCACCGGCGACTCGGCGGTGGGATGGGACACGGCGCCCGTCTACGCCCCTTCCGGCGTCGACATTGGGGCGAACGAATCCGAGCTGTCTACCGCCGCGACGCGGCCTCCGCTCTATCGGTATCGCTGGCTCACGATGGCCGCGGCCGCGTTGCTTCTCTTGGCAACCGCCGTCAATTTCTTCCGGCCTGCCGACGGGTCGGGCGTCTATACCTCCACCCCTCCGGAACCGGCGACGAGCGCGCCTGCTGCGGCCTCCGTGGACCCACCGGCTGCGGCCTCTCCAAAACCAGTGCCGTCGGGTGACGCCGACCGCACCGCGGGCGCGGCCGGCGTGACCCCTCCGCCAGACGAGCGCGCGACCACCGGCGCCCGGCGGCTCTCCAGCGACAGGCCAGTAGACACAACCGCGGGCAGACGCGAGAACGCGCCAGCACGGGATACGCAGTCGCTGAAGGCCCCGCCCGTCAATCAGCGGTCGCCCGCAACCGGCAGCGTCGCCGGCGCTAAGGACGCACCAGCCAAGCCCGCACCGGCGCCAGCACTGCACGCAACCGGGCCGCCCCGAGACGCGGCGCCGATCGCCGCACCTCCTCCGTCGATCGCCACACCTCCTGACAGAAACGCGGCAGCTCCTCTCCCGATCGCGGCAGCTCCTCCACCGGCCGCCAACACGGCTGCTCGGACCGAGGTGCCTTCAGTTCCGGCACCCAGCACGGACACGGTCCGAACGCCGCCACCGACCTCCGGCAGTGAGGCCGCGGCGCCCGAGATCCCACTGGCCGCCCTCACTGAGCGTGGCGACGCCGCCGCTGAAGCGGCGGCGGTTGAGGGCATCAACGCGACCTTGCGGCGCCTGCAACTGGCTTACGAGCAGCGCGACGCGCGGCTCGCCAAGGCGGTGTGGCCAACCGTCAACGAGCGCGCGCTGGCCCGCGCCTTCGAGGGCCTGCGCTCGCAGAGTGTCACCTTCGATCGCTGCCGGATGAACGTCCTCAGCGTTTCGGCCGACGTGGAATGCCGCGGCGTCATGAATTACGTGCCGCGCGTCGGCAGCCAGGATCAGCGTACCGAATCGCGGCAGTGGACGTTCCGCGTGCGTAAGGGCGACCATCAATGGCTGATCACCAACGCGGAGGCACGCTGAGGGCGGACCCTCCTACCAATCGAACGCGTAATCGACGCCGAACAGCATCTGCGCGTCGGCGCGCAGACCGCGATCGGTCACCGGGAACGACACAGTGAGGTTCGCCAGCCAGGTGTCGTTCACATTCCACTTCGTGCCCACGACCAACGACGCGGTGTTGACGCTTTCCCCCGTCGAGATTAACCGGATGGTGTCAACGCCGGCGATCGAAGGATGGCCCACGCGTTCTTCGGCGAGGCTGCCAAGGTCCGAGATCCGGCGGCCAAGGAGTTCGCCGACCAGCGTCAGTTGCGACAGCGGACTGATGGTGATCGCGCCGCGGTAATCCAGCACTCGTGACAGTCCTCCGAACGTGCTGCCCAGGTTACCGTGGAAGGCCAAGCGGCCGACCTCGGACGAGCCGATCAGCACGGTCCGGACCGAGGTCTCGCCGGTGCCGAGCAGGTCCTCCTCGCGGCCGGTCGGCAGCCGCAGTTCCCCAAGGACCGCCAAGCCGCTGGCGCCGCGATCGAGCAGCTTGGCCTTGCCGCGCAGCGCGACGTCGCCAAACCCCGTTGCGCTCGCCGTGGCGCGCGCCTGCAGGAGAGTGGTGCCGCGGTAGACGTTCAGCCGCGCCCCCTCCAGCGACAGCCGCACGAACGGCACGGCCACACCGACGTCGATGCGATCGTGCAGACCGAAGTTGCCGAACGCCGTTACGGTCGTGCTATCGAGCTCCAGGGTCAGCGACTCGACGTCGAACGGCAGCGATTCGTCGCGGAACTGGTTCGCAGTGGTGACGAAGGTGCCGTCACGGAGGCTGTAATCGTCGAGGTTTGAATAGCGGGCCACCTGAGCCTGGACGCCGACGGAGGCGCGGCGGTTTCCGACGGTGAGGCTTCGCTCCGTGAAGAACGGGCCGAAGCTTTCGCTGGCACGCTCGACGGTGCCCAGCGTCGGGTTGAAGCGATAAGAGAAGCCCCCGGACGAGGAAGTCAGAGGCGTGGTCGTCAACTCGGTCAGCAGCAGCCGCCCGATGGTGTCGCGTGTGATTTCCGCGGACTCCCGGTCCTTGACGAAGTCGCCGGTGGGTACCGCCTGCGTGGTCAGGAGAAACGACAGCGTATCCAGGACGGAATCCTGCGCGTAGGCCGGCGCCTGCCACAGCACCGCGGCGCTCACCATCATCAGGACTCGGCGGCCCCATGCCATGCTCATCAATCTTCCCGCACGCGGACGGCCAGCACCCGGCCATCGGCCTGCACCAGGCCGGAAACGGTGTAGTCACGACGATTCCTGATTCGGTCGCAGCGCTCGTCGAAGACGGTCTGCGCGTTGGTGAGCACCAGGGTGCCTTGCAGAGTGAAAGTGAGATTGGGACATTGCCCGGCGAGCCCGGAGAGCTCGCCTCGCAGTTCGATCGGCTCGGCCGGCGGAGTCGCGGCCTGGGACACGGTGACCGAGGCGCCCGCCACCGTCAGCGTGCCCGTACGAGCGGCGCCGGTATTGGCGGCGACCGTGTAGCGGAGGTTGGCTCCACCGCTGCCACTCCCGGTGGCGAGGGTGATCCACGGCACGCTGGACGCCGCGGTCCAGGCGCAATTGCCGGCGGAGGCGTCGATGCGAAGGGTGCCGTCACCGCCGGCGGTCGGGAAGGATGCCGACAGCGGCGACACCGTGAGCTGGCAGACCGGCGCGGCCGCTTGAGTCACCGTGACCGTGGTTCCCGCCACCGTCAGCGTGCCGGTGCGAGCGGCGCCGGTATTGGCCGCAACCGTGTAGCGGAGGTTGGCTCCGCCGCTGCCACTGGCGGATGCCACGGCGATCCAGGGAACGGCGGAGGCCGCGGTCCAGGCGCAACTGCCCGCGGAGGCATCGATGCGAACGGCGCCGTCGCCGCCGTCGGTCGGGAACGTGTCCGACTGTGGCGAGACCGTGAACTGGCAGGCCGGATTGGCAGGCTGGGTCACCGTGACGGTGGTTCCGGCGACCGTCAGTGTGCCCGTGCGAGCGGCGCCGGTATTGGCCGCCACCGTATAGCGGAGGTTGCCACTTCCGCCCCCACCACTCGACGTGACGCTGATCCAGGGCACGTTCGACACCGCGGTCCAGGCGCAACTCCCTCCCGATGCCGTGACCTGCACCGTACCATCTCCGCCATTGGCCGCGAAGGTCGCTGCGCCCGGAGACACGGTGAACTCGCAGCCGACGGTGGCCGTACCTGCCTGCGTCACCGTCACCGCGGCTCCGGCGACGGAGATAGTCCCGGTGCGAGCGGCGCCCCCGTTCGCCGCCACCGCGTAACGGACCGCGCCATTGCCGTTGCCGCCCTCGGCGATGATCGAGATCCAGGCCGCGTTCGACATCGCGGACCAGGTGCAATTCGCCCCTGAGGCCGAGACCTGCAGGGTTCCTTCCCCACCGCTGGTCGCGAACGACTCGGCAGGAGGGGTCACTGTCAATTGGCACTCGGCCGGCGCGGCCGCGGCTTGCGACACGGTGTAGCTCTGCTCGGCAATCACCACCGTCCCTTGCCGAGCCACGCCCGGGTTGGCCGAGACGGCCAACGTCACCGTGCCCTGACCGATGCCTTCGCGTGCGCTCTCGATGCGCAGCCAATCCACCTGGCTGACGGCGGTCCAGACACAGGTCGCCGGCGCCGAGACCGTGACTGAGAGGGCTCCACCGGTGGCGGCGACGCTGCCGCTCGCCGCGCTCAACTCGAAACGGCACGGCGCGCCTGCCTGAGCGATGTCAATCCGTGAGTCGTTGACGACCACCGAGCCGCGGCGGGTGGTGACCTGGCTATTGGCGGCCGCCGAGTAGCCGAGGTTCGCCTCTCCCTGACCGCTGGTCGAAGCGGCCAGCGTGATCCACGCGCTCTCCGAGCGCGCGTCCCACGTACATTCGCGATTGACCGTGATGGCGATCTGGCCGGTGCCGCCCGAGGCGTCCAGCGTGGCTGGGGATGCGGCGAGCTCGACCGGACAGCGAGCCGAGGTCGGTGATGTTACCGTGCTGGTTGACGAGGTACAGGCGGCGGCGCCTACCAACAAGGAGGTAACCGCTACCCACCTCGACACGCGACTCAGGACACTGCGCCGAGGGGCTGGCATTACAGCCGGCGTGATTGCAAACTGCGCGCCACGGTGTTCAACCGGCCGATTTGCGCCCGACGCTTTTGGTAACTCGTCGGCAAGGGGGCGCGACCCAGACTGACGCCCACCTTGACGCCCACCGCAGCGACAGTACACGGATTCCGGCGAACGTCGCGGACAGCCCGTCCGCAATTCCCCTAGGGAAAAGCACGTCGTAACACGCTGTGAACGGCTCCGGCTTGGACTCTTAATCTGTTGGTTCTCGGTTCGATTCCGAGCGGGCTCACCATTCGACTCACCTCCAACGTGCCTTCGGCAAGCCGGAGGTTCGCTCATGGCCAGCCATCTGTGACCAATCCACGTGCCTTCGGCAAGCCAGAGGCTCGCTTATGGCTAGCCATCCCCGACAAGGCGTGTCCCTCCCGACAAGATGTGCCCTCCCGACGAGTAGTTCCTCCCGACAAGTAGTTCCTCCCGTCTAGCTCATGTAAGTAATCTCCTCGCGAAACTCCCCCTCATCGTCCTGCCACGACCGGCGAATGGCGCCGCACGTGCAGGTGCTGACAGAAACCGGCGGATAGTCGGGCTCCACATCGTCGTGCCGCCACTCGTGCACATGAGCCGTCGGCGCGGGCGCGTCCTTAAGCTCGTCCATCAGTTCCCTCCAGAAACAGGAATAGGCCTTGCAGTGTAGTCAGCAGCGTCGTCGTGGGGACGTCGCGTGGAACATTTTTAGTAGAACAGGACATTGAAATGACAACCGGAAACACTTTGCAGGCCGTATTGGCCGTCGTTCTCGTCTCGACGCTCACCGCGGGTTGCGGCGCCACCATGCGCGGCGCGGCGAAAGATACCGAAAAGGCCGTCGAGAACACCGGTGCCGCGCTTGAAACCATGGACGTCAAGTCGTCCCTGATCGCCGACGGCCGCGTTGACACGGCCAACATCAACGTGGACACCAGCGCCAGCACCAAGACCGTGGTCCTCAAGGGTTCCGTCCCGACCGCCGAGATGCGCAGCGTTGCGGAGGCGATTGCCCGCGAACAGGCCAAGGGCTACACGATCGACAACAAGCTGACCGTCGTACCCAAGCAGTAGCGATTACTCCGTCGACAGTCCGAAGTGTTGCACCAGGTATTCCGGATAGCTCTGGTGCAGCGCGAGGAACAGTTCGTTGATCAGGTTGAGCGCGCCGCGGACGGCGTAGTCATGGTTGGCGCCGCGAATGGTCACGGACAGTGACCAATCGCCCTTGCGGACAGCGCTCGCGAGGCGAACGCGGCGGGCATCTATGCGTTTGTGAGCCGGCTGATCGCGCAGCGATCGGTCGGCGACCAGCCCCTTGAGTTCGGCCGACATCCCCGGCATCTCGACGCCGGGGAATAACGCCGGAAAGACCAGCACGCCCCGGCGCGCATCGTAGTGCGCCCGCATGGGCCGCCGCAGCAACCACAGGAACTGGTAGTCGACGCGGCCGCGCGCGCCGGGCGTGGCGCGAAAGCCGCGGAACACGCCGCGGTCCGCGTACCGCTGCAACGCCTCTGACACGGGATCGGTCACGCTGTGGCGCTCAGTGGTAGTACGACATCAGGCCAGGCTCGATCTTGCCGATCATGCCGGGCGGGTACTTCGCGCGATCCCAGAATTCCTTCCGCCCCTGGCAATTGATCACCGCCGGCTTCCCCTCTCGCGCGGCCACCTGGTAGGCCCGCGCCAGCGCCGGCTTGAAGTCGGCCGCCTTCGTCACGTACTCACCGTGCCCGCCGAGTGATTCGGCCAGCTTGTCGTAGCGGAGGTTTTCCTGGAACAAGTGGATCGGCATCGCCCTCGGCTCGTTCTGCGCGCCGGTCCACGTGCCCCACGCGTTGTTGTTGTACACGATCGCCACCACCGGCAGCTTGTACTTGGCCATGGTGTCAATTTCCATGGCGGTGTATCCGAAGCCCGCATCGCCGGTGATGCAAACGATCGGATGGCCCTTGTACGCGGCCTGCGGACCCACGCCCAACTGCACCGCGGCCGCGACGCCGACCGCATAGCCAAGGTCCGGCCCGATCGCGCCGTACTGATAAGCGCCATTCATGATCTGCCCGGGGCGAAACGCGCGCAGCTCTCGCCGCACAAACCGGGCAATGCCGTAGCCGCCCGACGCCACCGTGGTCTGCTCGCGCGGCAGGTGGCCGCGATAAAGGAAGTCGCCCAGCTCTTTCGCGATCACCGCGGGATGCACCGCGTCGGTGTAGCCGAGCCCGGTCTTGTAGTAATCGGCGTTCTGATCCTCGAAGCGCTTTCGCGCGGCGGCCACCTCGGCGATCCACGCGTCGTGCGTCATGGCCGGCACCGCGTCGGCGAGCGCCTCGAGCGCGGCCCGCTCGCAACTGACCAGGCCCAGATCGATCGGCAGGTTGCGGCCGAGGTCCTCGTGCGCCTGGTCGATGCGGATGTACTTCGCATCGGGGCCGAACGCGAACTCGCCCACGGTCGGCATGCAGTGCTGCCCGACCAGGATCACTAGGTCGGCGCTGGCCAGCGCCGCCGGCGCGGCATTGGCCGATAGCGGACTGGCGTCGGAGAACTGCCCTTTCATGGCGCCCGACTCCACCACTGGGATCTGCGCCTTCTCGGCCAGCCGCTTCAGCGCGTCCCACGCCCTCGCGTAGAACACGCCGTTGCTCGAGACGATGATCGGCCGTTCGGCCTTGCGGATCAGGTCCACGGCGGTGCCAATGTCCTTCGCCGACGGGTGCGGCCGCGAGTCGGTGCGGTAACGGGCCTTGTCGTGGAAGAACTCGAGCTCGCTCGCGTCCTTGAACCGCGCCGACGCGACCTCGGCGGGAAAGTCGAGGTGCACCGGCTTCGGCACGCCGCTCTTCAGCTGGCGGAACGCCGTGGCGGTGTACTCGTGCACGCGGCGCGGCACGATCAGCCGCTTGCCGTACTTCTTCATGCCCTCGGTGGTCGGCTGCTGATACGCGAGCTGAATCGCCGCCTCGGTGTCTTCCATCGCGATCGACATGTTGCTGGCGACGATCAAAAGCGGTGTGCGCGCGGCGTTGGCGCAGGCGATGGCGCAAATCATGTCGGTGAACCCGGGGCCTTCGGTGCCCGAGGCCACGGCGATCTCGCCGGTGACGCGGATGAACGCATCCGCGGCATGCGCCATCGACCCCTCGTGCCGCCCGCCGTAGGCCGGGATGCCGCTGGCCGCCAGCGCGTGGACGATGCCGTAGTTGCCGGGGCATGCAAACAGGGCCGCGACCCCCTCTTCCTTGCACGCGCGCGCAAACACCTGCGCGCCGGTCATCGGGAACGTGAAAGTGACCGGATTGGCCGCGGCGGCCGCTGCAAACTCCGCCGGCACCCGAATCGGCGCGACCGCGCTCGCCGCCAGCTGAGCCGCGGTCTGCGCCGAGGCCTCGGCGCTCTGACCGGTGAGGGCTGCCGCGGCGGTGGCGCCGGCGACCGCTCTCTGGAGGAAATTGCGCCGGCTCTGGTCCGAGTTGCGGGGGACGCGCTTGGTCATGGGTCTCCTGGTTCTAAGGTCGTGCCGCAAAGAATGCGCAGAGAATATGGTGCCACGACGGGCCGGTCAAGCCTGACCGGGTGTCTAAAACAGCACAGACACGGCGTCCCTGCCCTGCCATGGTGGACCAAGGTACCCATGGTGGGCGAATCAGCTGGCGGGGCAACGAGAGCCGATCGGACCACGGTCGCGATGACCGGCATTCCGGCCCGCTACTGCACCCTGCTCGAATCGATCGACGAGGGCTTTTGCGTCATCGAGAGAATCGATGCCGCCGGCGGCAACCCTGCGGACTTTCGCTTCGTCGAAGCCAACCCGGCCTTCGTCGTGCAATCCGGCATTGCCAATGTCCTCGGGCGCACCCTCAGGGAAGTCGTGCCGGCCGAAGCCGATGAGTGGATCCGGATCTACGACGCCGTGCTGACCTCGGGTGTCGCGTCACGCTTCGATCACGAGCTCGTCACCATGAGCCGATCGCTCGAGCTCTACGCCTTCCGCGTGGACGATGAGCCGCTGCGCAGCGTCGGCGTCCTGTTCAAGGACGTCACCGACCGCAAGCACGCCGACGGGTTGCTGCGCGACAGCGAGGAACGCTACCGGCGACTGTTCGAGTCGGCTAAGGACGGCATCCTGGTCCTCGATTTCTCTTCCGGCGTGATTATCGACGCCAACCCGTTCATGACGGAGCTGATCGGCTACTCCGCCGCCGAACTTGCCGGCAAGGAGCTGTGGCAGATCGGCCTGTTCGCCGACAAGGCCGGCAGCGAAGCCGCGGTGCGCCAGTTGCAGGAGCAGGGCTACATCCGCTTCGAGAACCTGCCGCTCCAGTCCAAGAGCGGTCGCACGGTCGAAGTCGACGTCGTCGGCAACGCCTACCGGGAGCACAGTCACAAGGTGATCCAGTGCAACATCCGGGATATCTCCGAACGCTGCGCGCTCGAGCGCACCATGCGCTCCCACGCCGAGGCGCTGGCCGTGATCGATCGGCGCAAGGACGAGTTTCTCGCCATGCTCAGCCACGAGCTGCGCGCGCCGCTGGCGCCGATCGTCAGCGCGGCGCAGATCCTGCGCCTGCGGGAGAACGAAGGGCTGGTCGAGCGGCAGGCCTGCATGATCATCGAGCGCCAGGTCGGGCAACTCAAGTACCTGGTCGACGACCTGCTGGAGGTGTCGCGCATCACCCAAGGCAAGGTGCACCTGCGAGCCGAACCGGTGGTGCTGGACACGATCATCGAATTGGCCGTGGAGGCGGTGACCCCGCTGATGGAATGGCGCCATCATCAGCTGACCGTGACCCTGCCGAAGGCGCCGCTAGGCCTCACCGGCGACGGCGCGCGCCTCGAGCAGGTGGTGGTCAACCTGCTGACCAACGCCGCCAAGTACACCGACGAAGGTGGACGGATCTGGCTGAGCCTCGACCTCGAGAGCGACACCGCGGTCCTGCGGGTCCGCGACAACGGCATCGGCATGAGCGCCGACCTGCTGCCGCACGTGTTCGACCTGTTCACGCAGGAGGAACGATCGCTCGATCGGGCGCAAGGCGGTCTTGGCATTGGCCTGTCGCTGGTCCGCCGTCTGGTCGAGGCGCACGGCGGCACGGTCGCCGCCACCAGCGCGCCAGGACTGGGCAGCGAGTTCGTGGTGCGCCTGCCACTGACGACCACCGCGCCCATGCTGCCCCTGCGGTCGCTCCCTAAGCCCGCCACCGAAGCACGCTGCCAGGTGCTGGTGGTCGACGACAGCATCGACACGGCGGAAAGCCTGGCGTTGTTGCTCTCGGCCGCGGGCCATCGGGTCCGCACGGCCCACGACGGCCCCACCGCGTTGGCGTCGATCGCGCAGGCGACGCCCGACGCGGTGGTGATGGACATCGGCTTGCCTGGCATCGATGGCTATGAAGTGGCCCGCCGCGTGCGCCGGCGGCCTGGCACCGATCGCCTGGTGATGGTGGCGATGACGGGTTACGGCCAGGAGCGGGATCGCCTGCTGGCCCACGAAGCCGGCTTCAATCACCATCTGGTCAAGCCCGCCGACCTCGACGAACTGCTGCGCATCCTCGCCGGAGTCACCGGCGGCAACGCAGCCACGCCCGCCTGATCCCTGCGCGCGAGCAGTTGCAGAAACTGCGATCTGTTAAATCTGGTGCGCGGGACCTTTACCCGCTTGACGCCACTCCCTCGACGATGAGACCGTCGTCTTGCGGTCAGAGAATTGGATGGAGATCATGTACGGGAGGAACGCGAACCTGGCGTTGAGCACCATGACCAACAGCGATAGCGACGTGGTCGTACTTGTCACCGAACGGTTTGAGCGGCGGCTCGCTGAAGAGAACGGTAAGCTGCGCGTCGAGTTGGCCAGCGGCTTTGGCGTCTTGCGCACCGAGATGGTCGAGCGCAACGCCGACCTGCTCAAGTGGATGCTGATTTTCGGCGTCACCCAGACCGCCGCCATTGTCGGCCTTATTAAGCTGTGGCGATAGCAGGAGGAGATCAGGAGAAGCGTTTCCCCTGATCTTCTGCCCTCCTGTTATTGGTCCGCCTAAAGGCGGACACTACATCTATTGCCCGGGATTGCCGCCGCGGCCCGCGCCGCGCGGCGGGGGCGGATTCTTCAGCAAGCGGTACTGGGCAATGGCGGCATTGACCTTGAACTCGATGCCCATCCGCCCGATCTCGGCGGTCGCGCGCATCGGATCGCCGGACACGCCGGAATCCTTCGGACCGCCCCACGGCATCAGCATGTTCTTGCGGATGCCGGCGGGATAGACGTGCAGCATCTGCGCGGTGTCGCTGATGCCGGCGTGGCTGCCGATAATGCTGTCGTCGTAGCCAAACGCCGCTTCCATCCACGAGCGGTAGTACAGCCGGCCCTCCTCGTAATACGAGGTGAGGGCGTAGACATTGGTGCCGGCGGTCTTCCATTCCTCGTTCAGCTTGGCGGCGGTGGCGGTCATGCCGCCCTGGTTGCCGCCGCTGTCGCCAATGAACAGGATGTCGGTGGCGCCGTGGGCCTTCAGGCTGCGGGCGACGGCATCGAGCAACCCGTCGTAGGCCGGCGACGGCAGCGAGATGCCGCCGGAGTTCTGGCGATCGGGATTGCCTTCGGGCACGTACTGGATGACGGGCACGACCAGCGCGTTACCGAGCTTGCGGGCCATCAGGTTGGCGGCGTGGTTGACGGTGAAATTGTGCTTGCCGAGCACCATGTGGTACCCGTTCTTCTCGGTGCCGCCGATCGGCACGATGAACACGGTCTTGCCGGCCTTCATCAAGTCGCGGGTCTCTTCCCACGTCAGCTCGTCCACGAACACGGTGTCGGGCGCGCGGGTCGGCGTCTTACTGGCCGGCGCGGTGGTCATGGTCGGCCCGGTCGGCCGCGCCTCGGCGGCCTGCGGACGATTGCCTCCCCCACCGCCGCGCGGGGCAGCGGCGGCGGCGACCGGCGGCTCGGCGCCACTGGTCATCCGCTTGACCTGCGCCACAGCGTTGTCGATCTTGATCTGCACGAACCGGCGTCCCAACTCGGGCGACGCGATCGACGGGTCGCCACTCACGCCGTTGTTGGGGTAATCGTTGCCGCTGAGGCGATCGCGCCGCCCGTGCTGCGGCGCCACGACCAGCAGCTCCGACGTGTCCTGCACGTTGGCGTGGCCGCCAATCCGGTCGGCGGGGATCTTGAGATTGGTGGTGATCCACGTGCGCTGGTCGGCGTGGGCCTTGGTGTAGTAGTCGTCCACCCAGTACGCTGTGGCCTCGCCCTTGAACAACTCGTTCAGCTGCGTCGCCGCGGTGCGCATGCCGTTGCGGTTGCCGCCCGACTCGCCGAGGAACAGGATGGTCTTGAAGCCGCTCGACTTCAGGCTCCGGCCCGCCAGCACCAGCAGCTCGATGAAGCGATCCTCCGGCAGCGTGATGGTGCCGGGCTTGCTCATGTGGCCGGTGGGCGGCTCCCAGCTGCCCTCGGGCACATACGCCAGGACCGGGGCCACCAGCGTCTTGCCGAGGCTGCGCGCGATCTTGTCGGCGGCGTAGTGCATCACGAACTTGTGCTCGCCGTCGGCCATGTGCGGGCCCTTCTGTTCGGTGCCGGCGGTGCCGATGATCACCGAGGTCGTCCCGCCCGCCACGAGGTCCCGCACCTCGGCCCAGGTCAGCTCTTCGATGAACACCGTGTCGGGCGGCGTCGCCGCCGGCATGGTGGCCGGCGCGTCGGCCGGGCGTTGGGCCGACAACAGGGCGGCCAGCGGCACAATGAGCAGGGCGATGACGGCGCGTGTCTTCATGGGCGTTAGCCTACACCGTCTCGGCCCATGGTTGCATTCCTCACCAGTGGCGCGTCAGGATCAGGGCCATGAGAATCTTGCGCGCCGGCGCGGTGTTGTCTGCATTTGTCTGCGCTGCCTCGTGGCTGGCTTGCGCACCGGCCTCGCGCGCGGCCGTCGTGGGGACACAGCCGCCACCGCCGGCAACGTCGCCCCTGCGCCAGCAGTGGCTCGACATGTTCGCGCGCGCCTACTTTCCCGGCCGCAGTGGGCAGCTGTTCATCGTGCCGCGAGAGGGCGACTTCATCACGGAACGGGATCCCCTGTACGTCTTCATGCATGGCTCGCCGTGGGACTACGACACCCGCATCCCGATCCTGTTTCACGGTGCGCCGTTCGTGACGGCCGGCGACTGGAAAGAGGCCGCGGCCCAGCAGGACATCGCACCGACGATTGGTGCGTTGATTGGCGCGCCGGCGCTGGCGACCTATACCGGCCGGGTGCTGACCGGTGCGATCACCACCACCGTGGGACGGCCGCGCGTGGTGTCGGTGATCGTGCTCGATGGAATGCGGGCAGAGTTCTTCGATCGGTACGCCGCCGACATGCCGACCTTGACGCGCATGCGCCGGGACGGGGCCTGGTTCTCGGAGGCGCGCGTCAACGTGCTCCCCACCGTCACCGGCGTCGGCCACGCCACCATTGGCACCGGCTCCGATCCGCGGTTCCACGGCATCACCGTCAACAACCTGTTCAATCGCGCCACTGGCAAGTCGCAGCCGGCGTATGCCGGCCTCGACCCGCAGGAACTGATGGCGCTCACGCTGGGGGACAGCTGGAATCTTGCGACCAACGGCGCGGCGGTGATCATCGGCCAGGGCGGCGCCATCCGCGCGACCGCGGGGCTGGTGGGCCGCGGGTCGTGCCTGGTCGGCGCCAAGAAGGTGATCGCCGCCAGCTACGGCGGCAGCGACGGCGGCTGGGAGACCAATCCGGACTGCTACACGATGCCAGAGGCGCTCAAGGCGTTCGTCGGGCGCAAGGTCTGGGAAGCCGCCGGGGGCACCCACATGGGCCACGACATCTCGAGTGCCTCGAAGTTCCGCGCCTCGAGCCTGTACCAGAAGTTCGAAGCCGAAGCGCTGATGGCCGTCGTCGATGCCTCGACCGCCGGAGCTGACGACATCACCGACCTTGTCTACGTCAACATGAAGGGCCCCGACTACGCCGGGCACATGCACGGCCCCGACTCCCCCGAGATCAAGGCCACGCTCGCCGAGCTCGATCGGCAAATGGCGACCTATCTGGCGTTGATCGACAAGAAGGCCGGTCCCGGCCGCAGCGTGACCGTGATCACCGCCGACCACGGCACACCTGGCGGTCCCGGGCCGTGGCGCCGGCACTACACCGACGAGATCATCGCGCTCGTCAACAAGCAGTTCGATGCCGATGGCAAGATCATCCAGTACTACAACGATGCCGCGAACAACCAGCTGTTCATCGACACCGCCCGGCTGCAGTCCCTTGGTTTCACGCTGAAGGACCTCGCGACGATGCTCCAGGGCGTTGACTACCTCGCGGCGGCGTTCACCGAGGACGAGGTGCGGCAGGCGCAGGCGGCGCTACGCAGGTGAAGTTCGCCGCTTCGTCGATGCTGCCGGTGCCCTTGTAGCGCGCCACCCTCGGGTAGGCGCACAGCGGCCGCGACCGATCGACCTTGCCGCCCGTGCTGCGGGTGGCCAGCAGTTGACTGGACGCGATGCCTTTCTCGACCCACTGTTCGAGCGCGCCAACCGCATCGAACTGGTTCGGTCCGGGTCCGCCCGAACAGTGCCCCATGCCAGGGGCCATGAACAGCCGGAAGAACTCCTGCGTCGGCGCCAGGCCGCCCATCGTCTTCATCACACCCTCGTAGTACTCCACCGCGGTTTGCGGCGGCACGACCGGATCCAGCCATCCCATGTAGACCAGAAGCTTGCCGCCGCGCTTCTTGAACGGCACCAGGTTGGTGTCGACCGCGGCCAGGTGCGGGATCTGCTGTTCCGCGTAGGCCAGGTCGCGATCGAAGTCGAGCGTGCGGAAGTCGAGCGACGGGTTGTGAAACAGGAAGTACTTGAAGACGCCGACGCGGCTCGGTTCCTTGGCGTCGGTGATGTACTGGCGCCATCCCTGGATGGCCGAGTCGCCGAACGCTTCGCTGCCGCGCGGCCAGCCGGTGTAGATCTGCTGCCCCGTCCGCGGGTTCTTCGTGCCCTCGTACATCTTCTGGGCGGCGGTCACCTGCGCCGGCGTGAGGCAGCTGGCCTCGTCTGCGGCGGCCTTGCACGCCAGCGTGGCCGGGTCGAATGTGCAGCGGCGCGGGTCGTCGATTAACCCGTCCTTCAACCCGTCGTTGCCGTCACACGCGGCGACCGCCGACTTGCTGAGCAGCGCCAGCTTCGGTTGGGTCAACAGTGGGGTACCGTCGGCGGTGTGGGTGGCCAGCCACGAGGCGAGGAACCCGAAGGTCTGCCGGATGCGATCGTTGGCGGGCGCGCCGGCGACGATGCCGTCGTAGTCGTCGGGATAGCGTTGGGCCTCGGACAGCGCCTGGTGTCCGCCGCTCGAACACCCCACGAAGTACGAGCGCTCGGCGAACCGGCCGGTGGCGTTGCGGATCACGAGCTTGGCCGACGTCGTCATGACATGAATCGCGCGGTGGCCGAAATCAATCACCTTCTCGGGATGCCTTTGCCCGAAGATCACGTCGTCGCCGGTGTGTCCCGTGTCGGTGCTGGCCGTGGCATACCCGCGGCGAAGGGCGTTGGCCATGGCGGCGTACGAGATCGAACCCTGGTAGCCGCCGTTCCCCACGCCCTGGAACTTGCCGTTCCACGCCTCGGACGGGATCCACACTTCGAACTTGATCTCCGAGTCGCTGGTCGGCCGCGCCGTCGCCTCGACCCGGCAGAACGGCGGCAGCGGCATGGTGATCGTCGAGCCCGGCGGCGTGAACCCGGCGGTCACGAATGACGCGCCGTTGATGGTGACGTCCGAAATGGTCAGCGCCACGAGCGCCGAGCAGTCGGTGGGAGGAGCCGCCGCCACTTGGGCATGCGCCAACAACGCGAGCGACGCAACAGCGGTTCCGGCAAGCAAGCGACGAATCATGCGGGGGCCCTCCTGGGCTGGCTGATTATAAGGGGGTTGGCACGCGCTATTGGACCGGCCCGCGGATCGCCCGACCTGGCACGACGCCGGTGATCACCCGGCCGTCCCGCACGACCACCACGCCGGCGACCACGACGTCGCGCAGCCCAAGCGGCGGCAGTGCCGGTTCGCGATAGGTTGCCCGGTCGATCACGGTGTCCGGGTTGAAGACGACGATGTCCGCATCAGCGCCAACCTGGAGCCGTCCCTTGGCGGCCATGGCCGGCACCCGGTGTGCCATCCGGCGGGCTGGCTCGATCGTCATCTTTCTCAACGCGTCGAGCAGCGTCAACGCGCCCAACTCGCGAACGTAGCGGCCAAGAACCCGCGCGAACGTCCCAGCCACACGCGGATGCCCAACGCCGGCCTCGAGAATGCCGTCGCTGGCGATCATCGTCAGGGGGTCCGCCACCGCCGCGGCCACGGTTGCCTCGGTGTTGTTGTAGTCGGCGATGAGGCCGCCGATTCGCCGGTACTTGGCGAACGAGGCGCGCGTGAGGCGCTCCCCCGTCAAGACCCACTCGAACCGATCGAACTTGCGGTCGGGCCACGACTGCCAGTCGTCGTTGTCGGCCGCTTCGATTGGTGACATCGACGCGGTGTACGGGTAGACCTCGGTGGTGATGTCGAGTCCGCGCGCGCGCGCGCCGCGCAGCAACGCCAGCATGCGGGGCGTGTCTTCGCCGCCCGAACTCTGGATGTGCACGATGTGCGCGGGCGCGCCGGTGATCGCTGACGCGGCGATGATCTCTTCGGTTTCGAGATAGTACTGCGGCTCTTCGAGGCTCCGCAAATGCACGTGAACGGCGGCGCCATGTGCCGCCGCGACGCGAAACACCTCGATGACCTCCCACGGGGTTGCCGCCGGTGTGAACTCGATCAGCAAGCCTGCCGCCACCGCGCCACGCCGGAACCCGTGGTCCATGGCCTTGACGATGGCCGCCAACTCCGCCTCGGTGCTGGCCTTCGATTTCGCCGGACCGATCGGCGCCGCGGTCCCGGGGTCACCCATGACCCGCATCCGGATCTGATCGTGTCCGACACTGACGCCATGATTGATGATCGACGTGCCCGCCCGTTCGTCGTACCAGCGATCGACATCAGCCGTGCCGCCCTCGAGTTCGAGCGCCGTCGTCGTGCCATCGAGCACGGCGACCCGGTAGCCGGCCGCGTCCTGCGCATGCTGGTGCAAGTCGATGAACCCGGGGGCGACTACCATACCGCGCGCGTCCAGCGTCTCCCGTCCCGTCAGCGCGCCTTCACTGATCGCACGAATCGTCCCTCCGGTGATCCCCACCGCGCGAACTGCATCGAGACTTGAGGCCGGATCCATGACGCGGCCATTGAGAATCACCAGGTCG
Source organism: Vicinamibacterales bacterium (assembly GCA_038213735.1). GTDB lineage: Bacteria > Acidobacteriota > Vicinamibacteria > Vicinamibacterales > UBA2999 > 12-FULL-67-14b. The sequence continues at coordinate 18,993 of JBBQSP010000045.1, forward strand.
TAGACCTCGACCGCCGGGTCCGGCTGTGGCGCGCGGCACGCGCTGACGATCGACAGCGTCGCGACCACACCGGCGAGCCACCCACCGTTCATGCGGACTACCTCCCGCCCGGCGGCAGGTTCTGCAGGAAGTAGCGGGCGATCAGCTTGTAGACGTGCATCGACGTGCCGGTCCCTTCGTTGATGCTGTGGCTGCGGTTGGGATAGATCATCGAATCAAACGGCTTGCCCAGTTCGATCAGCCGGTTGATCAGTCGTTCGGTCCCCTGGACGTGCACGTTGTCGTCACCCGACCCGTGGATCAACAGCAGCTTTCCCTGCAGGCCTTCGGCGAAGTTGATGGCTGAGCCCAACTTGTATCCTTCGGGATTCTCCTGCGGCACGCCCATGTAGCGTTCCTGGTAGATGGTGTCGTAGAGCTTCTGGTCCGGTACCGGCGCCACCGAGACGCCCACCTGGTAGACGTCGGGAAAGCGGAACAACGCATTCAGGGTGTTGGTGCCGCCGCCGCTCCACCCCCACACGCCAATACGCGTGCGATCGAGAAAGGGATAATTCGCCGTCAGCGCGCGAATCGCCGCCGCCTGATCCTTCGACGACAGGTCGCCGACCGTGCCGTAGACCACCTTGCGCCAGTTCGCGCCGCGAGGTGCGGGCGTGCCGCGGTTGTCGACGCTCAGCACGATGTAGCCGGCCTCGGCGAGCGCGCGATGGAACAACATGCCCGAGCCGCCCCACGAATCGTTGACCGTCTGCCCGGCCGGCTCGCCGTAGACGTGCGAGATCACCGGGTAGGTCTTGCTGGCGTCGAAATGCGACGGCTTCAGCATGTAGCCGTCGAGCACCACGCCGTCGCCGATGTCGATACGGAAAAACTCCACCGGCGGCTGCAGCACCGGCTGCAACTTCGCGATCACCGCCGACGGGTCGGTCAGGGCGCGCAGCGGCTTGTGCGACGGCAGTTCGATCACCTGCGTCACTGGCGGGCGGTCGAAGCGCGAATGCGTATGGAACGCCAGCCGGCCGCCCGGCGCCACATCGTAGCGGTGGGTGCCGGGCTCGCTGGCCGGGGTCACGCGTTCGGGGGTGCCGCTGCCATCGAGCTTCGAGCGATAGAGGTAGCGCTGGCCGGCATTGTCGGGTGAGGCGCGGAAGTACATCCACCCGCCTTTCTCGTCGAAGCCGGCGATGTCGGTCACGTCGGCATCGAACTTCGTGATCAGCTGGCCATCGCCGCCCTCGCGCGGCACGCGGTAGACGTGCTGCCACCCGTTACGCTCGCTCATCCACAGGAACGTGCGTCCGCCATCAATCCACGGCACTTCCTCGACGATGTCAACCCAGCTCTTGGATTCGTCGCGGAAGATCCGCTTGACCGCGCCGGTCCTGATGTCGGCGGTGAGGAAGTCGTTGCGATTCTGCTGCCGGTTCAACTGCTGAATCGACACCGTGTTTGCGTCGATCCAGCCAATGCGCGCGAGATAGGTATTACGCGGATCGCCCTCGGTCTTGATCCACTGGGTGGCCCCGCCCTCGGCGCCGACCACGCCCACCCGCGCCGCGGAGTTGGTGGTGCCGGCCTTCGGGTAAGGGATCCGCGTGATGGTCGGGTACAGCGAGTCGGTGTTGTTGATCAGCGAGAAGATGCCGACCTCGGAACTGTCGAACTGCCAATAGACGACCGAGCGGCCGTCGGGGCTGAAGCGGAAGCCGTCGCGAACGCCGAACTCTTCCTCGTAGACCCAGTCCGAGGTGCCATTGATGATGATCTCGGAGCCGTCCGTGGTGAGTTGGGTGATGCGGCCGTCATCGATCCGCTCGACGTAGATGTTGTTGGCGCGCACGTAGCCGACGCGGGCAGCGTCGGGCGAGAACTTGGCAAACATCAGCGACGAGGCCGGCGCGCCGCCGCCCAGTTGCTTGAGCGCGCCACTCGCCAGGTGCAGCACCCAGTAGTCGCCGCGGGTGTTCTGCCGCCAGACTTTTTGCGTGTTCGTGAAGACCAGCAGCCGCGACCCGTCATCCGACCACACGTAGTCGTCGATGGACAGGGCGGGTCGGGCAGGTGGAGCAGGTTGGGCGGGTGACGGAGCGGCGGCCGGGGGCATCAGCCGGCTGCCGGGCACGAGTATCGCGCGCGCGCCAGTGGCAGCGTCGTAGCGGACGATGTCCGGAACGCCGTCGGCGTTGCGCTCGACGGTGGTGTAGGCCGTGCCGTCGTCCAGCCAGCGCGCCGGGCCGAACCGCGGCAGCGCGAACTCGTTGGCCTTATAGATGCGCTCGATCTGCTGGTCGAGCGTGCGCGTACGTTCGCCTTGCTGCGCAGACAGCGGGGCCGTCAACAGCGCGGCCGCCAGGGCGGCCGCCACGAGGCGAGTCGGGTTCAAGGTCATCGTTCCGGCATTATCGACCGTAACCGGGCTGGAAGCGAGCACGCCGTCATGGCAGGACTTGCCGTCCTCGACGACCGTCGGCATGGCAGATTCTGCGCGGTGGTCGTGGCGACCGGGCCGCAGTCCGACGGGATCCTGCCATTTTGGTGGTGGCATACCGTTCGCACCTTGGGTGCGCATGTCCACGACCCGCCTCCGCCGTGTCGCTACCGAGACGCCCAGGATTCTGTCATTGCGATCGGTGACGGTCGTCGTGGATGAAGATCTGGCACGGCTGTACGGCGTCACGACCCGCCAACTCAATCAAGCGCTGAAGCGCAATCGCCGCCGGTTCCCCAAGGACTTCGCGTTCCAGCTCACCGTCGCCGAGTGCCGGATCTTGAAATCACAATCTGTGATTTCAAGTGGTGGTCACGGTGGCCGTCGCACGCGGCCCTGGGCGTTCACCGAACACGGCGCCATCATGGCGGCATCGCTGCTGAATACCGGCCGCGCGATTGACATGAGCGTCTTCGTGGTGCGCGCGTTCGTGCGGTTACGCGAGTGGGCAGCCCCGCACCGCGCGCTGGCCGCGAAGCTCGACGCACTGGAAGAGCGCGTGAGCGGCCATGACGACGACCTCGACGGCATCCTCGCGACACTGCGTCGCCTGGTCGCGCCGACCGGCGGGCCGCGCCGCGCGATTGGATTCTCGTCGCCGCCAGCGCTGCCGACCGCCCGCGCCGGTGCGGAGCGACGGCCGGCCCGGCCGAGACTTGGAGCCTGCCCAGGCGCTCCCGACGAGTAGAGGCGGGTGCAACCCGCCTCTACGTCCTGTCTTACATCCGCGACTTGAGTTCTGAATCGATCGCGCCGAGGAACTCTTCAGTCGTCAGATAGGGGTGGTCGGGCCGGATCAGGATGGCCAGGTCCTTGGTCATGCGACCCGACTCGACCACGTCCACGCAGACCTTCTCCAGCGTTTCAGCAAACGCCACGACGTCGGGCGTATTGTCGAACCGCCCGCGATACTGCAGGCCGCGCGTCCATGCATAGATTGACGCGATCGGGTTGGTCGAGGTCGGCTTGCCCTGCTGGTGCATGCGGTAGTGGCGCGTCACCGTGCCGTGCGCCGCCTCGGCTTCAACCGCCTTGCCGTCGGGCGACATCAGCACCGACGTCATCAGGCCCAGCGAGCCGTAGCCCTGCGCCACCGTGTCGGACTGCACATCGCCGTCGTAGTTCTTGCAGGCCCACAGGTAGCCGCCGCTCCACTTCAGGTTCGACGCCACCATGTCGTCGATCAGGCGGTGCTCGTAGGTCAGGCCCTTGGCCTCGAACTGGACCTTGAACTCGGCGTTGTAGATGCGCTCGAAGGTGTTCTTGAAGGTGCCGTCGTAGACCTTGAGAATGGTGTTCTTCGACGACAGGTAGACCGGGTAGTTGCGGCCGAGCGCATACAGGAAACACGCTCGCGCGAAACCTTCGATCGACGCATCCAGGTTGAACATGCCGAGGGCGATGCCGCTGCCCCTGGTCTTGATGATCTCGCGCGAGATCGGCTCGCCGCCGCCCTCGGGGGTCCAGCTGAGCGTCAGCGTGCCGGCGCCCGGGAAGGTAAAGTCCTGCGCGCGATACTGATCGCCGAACCCATGACGGGCGACCACCACCGGCTTGTCCCAGTGCGGCACCAGGCGCGGCACGTTCTTGCAGATGATCGGCTCGCGGAAGATGGTGCCGTCGAGGATGTTGCGGATGGTGCCGTTCGGCGACTTCCACATCTGCTTCAGGCCGAACTCCTTCACGCGCGCTTCGTCGGGGGTGATCGTCGCGCACTTCACGGCCACGCCGTACTGGCGGGTCGCGTTGGCCGAATCGATCGTGATCTGGTCGCCAGTCTGGTCGCGGGCCTCGACGCCCAGGTCGAAGTACTTCAGGTCGATGTCGAGATACGGCAGGATGAGGGTTTCGCGAATCTTCTGCCAGATGATGCGCGTCATCTCGTCGCCGTCCATCTCGACGACGGGGTTCTTGACCTTGATCTTCGCCACGAAACGCTCCTATCAGGTGTTGATGAGGGGTGGCCGCGGGGGACTCCCGGCGCGCAACCCGAACATCACATGATATCCCACGCCTAAATCAACAGGAGATCAGGAGTCCAAGAGAACAGTTTTCACAAACCATTCTCCTGATCTCTTGATCTCCTGCTAGAGCGTCTTCAGGAAAGCGATCAGGGCGGCGCGGTCGTCGGCCGATAGCGACAAGCCGAACGGATGGCCCGGCACCGCGCGCGTCGGCGCCAGGCCCTTGAAACCGGTCGGCACGTAGTCGTCGCTTAGGCGACGCGGGTCGAACCAGTCTTCAAGCGTCGCCACCGAGCCGCTGTGTTCGAACGGTCCGCGGTACCACACGCCCTTCAGCGACGGGATCTTGTAGTACCCCGTCCCGCGTCGCGTGGTCATGGTCAATACGGGATCGGTGCCCACCCGCTCGTTGAGGATGTCGTACTTGGCCAGGTGGTCTGCCGGTGGCGTGAAGCCGGGAGCCGGCACCAGCTGGTTGGCGGTGTAGAGCGGCGGGGTATGGCATCGCGCGCAGCCCGAGGCGGTGAAGACGGCTTCGCCTTTCACGGCGGTGGCGTCGCGACGATTGGGATTGGTCGGCGGCGTCAGGCTGTAGATGAACTGCGCCAGCGCGAACAGCTGGGCGTCCGAGTAGCGATCGCCGGCGCCGTTGAACTCCCCTTTTCCCGGCGGAGCCAGCGTGCGGCCGTCACGAGCGGCTGGGATAAACCCGCCGTAGTTGCCGAGCACGTCGAGCGTCTGGTTCATCGCCGCGTAGCGCATGACGTCGGCGACAGTCCGGTGACGACCGAGGCCAGTCTTGTCGAGATACTTGCGGTCGCGCAGCCCGATCAGATCGGGAATGGCGGGCGGCGCGAACACGCTGGTGCCCTGCCGGATCAACACGCCAGGCGGCACCCCCGCGAGCGCCTCTTGAAAGGTGGCCGGTGTCATCGCCGCGAGCCGCGCCGTCCCGGCCGCATCCCAGGGCGCCGCCACCAGTGTCCGAAATACGAGCGGCGCCAGCCCCGGCGGGAACGACGGCAACTGCGCGGCGAACACCCCATCGAATGGAAAGTTGCCCTGCGCGCCGAGAATGGCCGCGCCGTCGGGCATCACCCGCGTGTGGCACATCGAGCACGCGAGGTTGCCCACCTCGATCTTCCCCTTCTCCCGCACGACGTAGCGCGCAAACGGCATGGTGCCGTCCTTTGCGAGCGGCATGCGGTGGCGCGCGTACCACGCCGGGTCGCGCACATCGGCGAGCGCCACGATCGGCCCGCCGTAGTCAATCGGCATCTCGAAGACGTCGCGCCCGGCGGCAATCCAGTCGGCGTCGGTCTTCAGGTTGGCGGAATCAAACACCTGCTCCGGCTCGGCCGCGCGCAGCCGTTCGAGGTACCCGGCCGGCTCGCGGTCCGGGTGATAGATGGGATAGCTCTTGAACAGCCGCCGTTCCGGCAGCGCGTAGTAGTAGTCGCGCGACACGTGGGTCGGCGTCATGGCCGGCGTGGCCAGCGGCAGCTCGTAGTCGTGCAGCAGTTCGGCACCCCAGAAGGCCGGGATCACGGGCCGCGATTGCGCGATCAGCAGGCCGGCCGGCACGAGGGCCGCAGCGAGGATCCAGGCAGCGGAGCGGCGAATCACGACGCGATGCTAGCACGGTCATAAACAGGAGATCAGGAGCTCAGGAGGACGGCTTTTAAGACGATTCTCCTGAACTCTTGACCTCCTGTTGAGCTTTGATTCTGGGCTACGCTCGAACATGGCTCGCTTGATTGTTGTGATCCTCCTGCTGAGCCTTGCCCGGCTCGCGGCGCAGTCGCCAGCCGTGCCGCAGGTCGTGACGCCCTTCCCGACGGGCCTGACCGGCACACTGGTGTTCCAGTCTGACCTCGCCGGTCCAGACAATCCGCAGGGCCGCACGCGGATTTACACGCTGAACCTGGCCACCGGCGCGATCGCGGCCCTCACGCGCGGGCGCGACCACCGCGACGAAAGCCCGCGCTGGTCGCCCGATGGCACGCGGATCGCGTTTAAGTCGAACCGCGGCGGCAATCAATACGACATCTACGTGATGAATGCCGACGGGAGCAATCCCGTCCGGATCACCGATCACGCCGCCAACGACAACGACCCGGCGTGGATGCCCGACGGCCAAAGCCTGATCTTCAACTCCGAGCGCGACAGCCGCGGCGACCTGTATCGGGTGTGGTTGAACGACCGGCGCGTCGAGCGCCTCACCCACCACTTCGTCGGCCGCGCGATCATGCCCAACGTCTCGCCGGACGGGCGCTCGGTGGCGTTTGCGGCGCAGACGCTCGCCCGCCTGCAGTTCTGGGAGTTCCAGGTCCACGTGCTCGACCTCGCCACCGGCCAGACGCGCGCGCTCGAAAACAGCGGTGGCGCCTGCTGGCCGTCGTGGTCGCCCGACGGCCGCACCATGGCCAACGTCCTGCTGGCGACCGAACCGTCAACTCTCCAGGTCCGCGCCGCCGATGGCAGCGCGCCTCGCACGGTTCGCGGCGACGCCTCGAAGTGGCACTACTACCCCGAATGGTCTCCCGACGGCCGGTCGCTGGCGCTGTCGATCAGTCCGCAACACCACGCCGGTGAAGACTGGGACCTGGCGGTGCTTCCCGCCGACGGCGCGCAGGCGTTGCGCAAGTTGACGACCGGCCCCGGCAACGATCGCTTGCCAGACTGGAAGCCCTAGCGTCAGAATCGCTTGCGTGCGACGTTTCCTCCTTTTTCTGGCCGTCCTTGCGCTCGGCGGCTGCTCTCAACCCACCGAACTCTCTGCCACCGATCGGCTGAAGCCGTGCACCGGCAACGACACGCCGGTGGACGCGTACTGCGGCACGCTCACGGTCTACGAGAACCGCGCGACCAAACAAGGCCGCCAGATCGACCTGAACATCGTCCTGCTGCCGGCGCTGCGCGCCGATGCGGCCCCCGACCCGCTGTTCTTCCTGGCCGGCGGGCCCGGCCAGGGTGCGGCCAAGATGGCCAAGGGGCTGCGCGAGATGTTCGGCACGGTGCTGACCGATCGCGACATCGTGCTCGTCGATCAGCGCGGCACCGGCAAGTCGAATCCGCTGGAGTGCGCGGACGAAGATGACTCGTTGAAGGCGCTCGGCCGGACCGAGGCCGAGGCGATCGACATGCTGAAGAAGTGCCTGGCCGGCTACGACGCCGACGTGCGCCTCTACACCACGTCGATCGCGATGGACGACCTGGACGACGTGCGGGCGTTCCTCGGGTACGACCAGATCAACATCTACGGCGGTTCGTATGGCACGCGCGCGGGCCTGGTCTACCTGCGCCAGCACGGGGATCGCGTGCGGGCGGCCATTCTCGATGGGGTCGCGCCCACCAACATGCGGCTGCCGCTGTTCTTTCCACGCGATGTCCAGCGGGCGCTCGACCTGCTGCTCGCCGACTGCGCCGCCACGGCCGCCTGCAACACCACGTATCCCAACCTGCGGGCGCGCCTGGGCGAGCTGATGGCGCGGCTCGAGAAGGCGCCGCCCACTGTCGCGGTGGTGCATCCGCGCACCGGTGAGCGCGGCGACCTCACCATGACGGCACGCTTGCTGGCCAACGTCCTCGCCGGGACGCTCTACATTCCCATGGCCGCGTCGCTGATTCCGGCGATCATCGAGCGCGCCGAGCAGAACGACTTCCAGGGGCTGTTGGCCCTGGCCTCGATCGGCGACACCGGCAGTCCGGCCAACATGAGCGTCGGCATGCAGCTCTCGGTGATCTGCGCGGAGGACGCGCCGCGCATCACGCCGGCCGAGGTCGCGAAGGAATCGGCCGGCTCGTTGTTCGGCCCGTACGTGATGCGCTTGCAGCAGGACGCCTGCGCCTTCTGGCCGCGGGGCGAGGTCGCCGACGTGTTCTACGAACCGGTGACCTCGGCGGTGCCGACGCTGGTGATGTCGGGCGAGCTCGATCCGGTGACGCCGCCAGTGTGGGGCGAAGCGATTGCCAAACACCTGCCGGCGTCGAAGCACATCGTGATGCCCGGCACCGGTCACACCGCCGGCGGCACCGGCTGCGGCATGCGAATCATGCGCGCCTTCCTCGCCAAGGGCGATACCGAAGGGCTCGACACGAGCTGCATGGCCAACATGAAGCGGCCGCCGTTCTTCGTGACGCCGGCCGGTCCCCACCCAGGCACCGACGACAACTTGTCCCGCCGAAGCCCGACCGGGGACACCCAGAAGGGCGTAGGCGGATGATCGAAGTCGAGAACCTGCACAAGCGCTTCGGCGAGGTCCGCTCGGTCGACGGCGTCACCTTCACGGCTGCCGACGGCGCGGTCACGGGCTTGTTGGGACCAAACGGTGCCGGCAAGACGACGACGTTGCGCATGCTGTACACGTTGATGCGCCCAGACGAGGGCCGGATCCTGGTGGACGGCATTGATCCGGTCGCCGATCCGCAGGGCGCCCGGCTGCGCCTGGGCGTGCTGCCGGATCAGTCTGGGCTCTACCCGCGCCTGACCGCCCGCGAGCATATCCGCTACTTCGGTGAACTCCAGGGCATTACCGGCGCCGACCTCGCCAGGCGCACCGAGCACCTGCTGTCGCTGCTCGACATGAAGGCGGTGGCCGACCGGCGCGTGGCCGGGTTCTCGCACGGCGAGCGGACCAAGACCGCCCTGGCCCGCGCGATCGTTCACAACCCGAAGAACGTGCTGCTCGACGAACCGACCAACGGCCTCGACGTGATGAGCACGCGCGCCGTCCGCGAGATCATCCGGCGGCTGAAGGGCGAAGGGCACACGGTGCTGTTCTCGAGCCACATCATGCAGGAAGTCTCCGTCCTGTGCGACACCATCGTGGTGATCGCGCGCGGACGGATTGTCGCGTCGGGCAGCCCCGACGACCTGAGGACCCAGACCGGTCACCAGAATCTCGAGGACGCCTTTGTCGCGCTGAGCGGGCCCGAGGCGGACGCGGCGGTGGCGCCATGAAATCGAGCGACCTGGCCCAGGCGCTGGTGGTGTGCCGCAAAGAGCTGGTGGACTGGTCGCGCGATCGCCGATCGATCATCACGCTGCTCGTGAGCTCGCTGCTCGCGCCCGTGATGATCGGCTTCATGTTCAACAGCCTGGCGAGCCGCCAGCGGCAAGTCGAGGACGTCACGGTGCCGGTGGTCGGCGCGGCGCACGCGCCGGCGCTGGTCGAGTGGCTGCGCCAGCAGCCGGGCATCACGATCGCCGACGGCCCGGCCGACGCCGAGGAAGCGGTCCGCAGCCGCCGCGAAGACGTGGTCGTGGTCATCCCCGAGAATTTCACGAAGCAGTTTGCGGCGTCGAAACCGGCGCAGGTCCGGCTGGTCGCCGACAGCTCGAGCCAGAATGCCCGGCCGAAAGTGCAGCGGGTGCGCGCGCTGTTCCAGCGCTACAGCAGCGAGATCGGCAGCCTGCGCCTGATCGCGCGCGGCGTCAGCCCGGTGGTGGCATCGCCGGTGCAGGTGGAAGACGTCGAGGTGTCGAGCGCGCAACAGCGCGCCGCAATGATCCTCGGCTTCATCCCGCTGTTCGTGATGATTACCGCCTTCACGGGCGCCATGCAGATCGCCACCGACTCGACGGCCGGCGAGCGCGAACGCGGCTCGATCGAAGCGCTGCTCGTCAACCCGGCGCCGCGCGGCGCGATTGCCGCCGGCAAGTGGCTCGCCGGTACCGCCACCGCAGTGCTCGCCGTGATATTCACCGGCGGGTTGCTGTTCGCGCTGTTCCAGTACATCCCGCTGCAGGACCTCGGTCTCCGTTTCCACCTGGGCGTGCCGCAACTCGCCGGCACGCTGGCGGCGGTGCTGCCGCTCGTGCCGCTGATCGTCGCGCTGCAGATGTACGTGGCGACCTTCGCCAAGTCGTTCAAGGAGGCGCAGAGCTACCTGACTTTCCTGATGATGGTGCAGATGGTCCCCGGCATGATGGCCACCATGAACACGATGTCCACCAAGGCGTGGATGTATTACATCCCCTGGCTCGGGCAGCAGTCGCTGATGACCGATGTGCTCGGCAACAAGCCAATTCATCCGGCCGTATTCGTCGTGGTGGCGATCACCAACATCGCGCTGGCGATCGTCATCGTCCGGATGACTTCGGGCCTGCTGATGCGAGAGAAGATTATTTTCGGGAGATGAGTCGGCAGGCACCCCATAAAGGGGTGCCCAACCGAGGGAACTACTTCACGTTGACGACGATGTGGGCGGTGGTCCAGCAGCATTGGTCGCCGCCGCCGCCATTGCCCGAGCTGTCGTTGACCTGTGCGCGCAGCCAGTAGGTGCCAGGCGCGCTGAAGGTCGCGGTGGTCTTCGCCTCGATAAACTTCTTGGCGTCGCCGCCGTTCTCGAGGTTGATCGTCTCGTGGGCGATCTTCACGTCGCCGGGACCGCGGTACTTCCGCCACAGCAACTGGATGTCGCCCCGGCGCGCGGCCGCGGCCGCCGCGGCAGCGCCACCGCCCGCCCCCGGCGTTCCGGCAATCACCCGGCCGCCAATGATGGCTGGCAGCGGTTCGTTCACGGGCGGCCGTGCCGCGCCGCGGCCAGCGGCGGCACCGCCACCGCCCTCAGCGGTGAACACGATTGTCGGCGGCTGATCCGCGGCCCACGCCGTGAGATCGAGCGGCGTCCCAACCGTCGCGGTCAGCGTCTGCACGAACTTCTCGCGCGGCGGGCCGACGAGCTCCGGCCCGGTCGGGCTGAACTTGAGGCGCGGCGGCTCGTTGCCGTTCGCGGTGTTCTTGTAGAAGTCGATCCAGTACTGCGGGTTGGTCCAGAACGACACCGTGGTGGTGTTGCCGTTGGCCGTCAGCGTCCAGGTCAGCCGCTTGGTGCCGAAGTCCTTGGGCACGGTGATGGCGAACATGCCCCACTGCCGGCCCGACAGGAAGTGGGTTGGCTGGCCGAAGTCGGGGCCGCCCGGCTCGATCCGGTTGTCGGGACCGATCGGCACGTCAATGGCTTCCTTGTTGCGGTTGAAGTAGCCGACGAGGAGGGTGTTGGTCCCGTCCTTGAGCGGCCCAAAGCCCTCGAACGCCGGGTAGATGGCTTCGCCGGTGGTGCCAAGGGGCTCGAGAAGAACGCCCGACGGAACGTTCGGGCGCTGCTGGGCCTGGGTGGTGAGAACGAAAACCGCCGTGACCATCATGATCACGGCGGTGAAACGGTTCAGGCGCATTGGGTGCAGGTTACTGCCGCTGTGACGCGGTGGTGGCGGCCGTCAGCGCCTTGCGGCGCTCTTCGATGGCGAGCCGGTAATCGGCGTCGTTCATGTAGGTCACGTTGACCCAGGCGTGCGCCATTTCGTCCACGGTGCGGTCGCCGTAGCCGACCCACACGTTCGGATCCGGGTTGGCCTTGTTGGCGGTGGTGTTGTCGTGCCAGGCGGTGACCTTGATCAGCGTGCCCTTCGGCAGCAGCGGTGCCGAGGTCTCCTCGTAGACGTAGGTGTTGTGCCAGTTGAAGTTGAAGTCAGCCACGTGGCTGAGCACCTGGATCTGGCCGTTGGGCAGGATGGCTTCCATCGCCATGGCCTTGCCGCGCAGGTGCATGTGCGGCTGATAGCTTTCGACGCGGCCGTTCTCGCGCAGCAGGAAGTAGCCGACCGTGGCCTTCACGGTGTTGGGCGGAATGTCGACGCCCGACCCGAGCGCGCTGCCGCCGCTGCCGCTGCCGTTGGTGCCGCCCATCAGGTGCAGCACCTGCCGGAACTTCGGCTCCTGGCCCTTCGGGTAGAAGTAGATGCCGAGCTCGACCTGGTCGGTGATGTCTTCGCCGCCGTTCGAGTAGTGGATGTCCCACACGATCTTGGCGCCGGGCAGCATCAGCTTGCCGCTGTTCGGGCGCATGATTTCGCCTTCCTTGCCAACGGCCCATTCCATGAACGTGCCGGGCAGCGGGTTGCCGTTGGCGTCGACCGGGTTCATCGCGAGGGCGTCGGTCTCCTGCTGCTGCAGGCGGGCAATCGCGTGATGGGTGATCTTGCGGCCCTTGACGGTGCTGGGGCGGATTTCGATCGCGCGCACCCAGCGCGGCTCGGTGAGGTGCGTCTCGACCACCGGCTTCCACCATGCGTCGTTCTGGCCGGCCTTCTGCGTCCACGGCAGCGACTTGATCACCAGGTCGGGCTCGGCCTGGCCGAACTTCTTGGTGTAATTCCAGCCCTGCTCGTTCGGCCACTTGACCGGCGGCGGCATGTCCCTGGCGTCGCCCTTCGGCGCGCCGGCATCCACCCACTTCGCAATCGTGTCGATCTCCTTGTCGGACAGCGAACGATCGTTCTGGAATTCCTGGATGCCGATGGTCTTGTCGATGTGCCACGGCGGCATCTGCCGCACTTGCACGCGGTTCTTGATCGAGCGCGCCCACGGCCGCGATTCCTCGTACGTCACGAGCGACATCGGCGCGATCGAATCGGGCCGGTGACACGCTTCGCACTTGTTCTGGAAAATCGGCGCGATGTCTTTGGTGAAGGTGGGGGCGGTCGCAGTCTGGGCGCCAGCCGAAGCCGGCAGCACCGAACTGAGGGCGGCCACCGCCGCGAGAATTCCGAAGGGCTTCAACATACCGCTCATTCAGGCGCTCCTTGTGGTTCACCGAAGGCCGAGTTGGCCGCTTGCCCGACGACGACCGATCGCCGAAAATATAGCAGAAACGACGTAGCAATAGGAGAAACTGCTACGGCTGAGCCTGGCCACACTTGGGTACACAAACGACAGGCCGTTCTCGTATTCTCTGGGCAGTTATGGCCTACACCTTCACCGTCAACGGCAAATCGGCGAGCGTCGACGCTCCGGCAGACATGCCGCTGCTCTGGGCGCTGCGCGACCTCCTCAACCTCAAGGGCACCAAATACGGGTGCGGGATCGGCGCGTGCGGCGCCTGCACGGTGCACGTCGACGGCAAGCCCGTCCGCTCGTGCCAGACCCGCGTGTCGGCGGTCAAAGGCGCGATCACGACGATCGAAGGCCTGTCGGCCGACGGTACGCATCCGGTGCAGCGGGCGTGGCAGGACATCGACGTGCCGCAGTGCGGGTACTGCCAGGCCGGCCAGATCATGTCGGCGGTGGCGTTGCTGGCCCAGAAGCCAAAACCGACCGACCAGGACATCGACCAGGCGATGAACGGCAACCTCTGTCGCTGCGCGACCTACCTGCGCATCCGCGAGGCCATTCACAAGGCTGCGGGCAATGCCGTGACCTCGACCGCTGCCCAGGGAGGCCCCTTCGACTCCGCTCAGGGCAGGGAGGAATAGCCATGGCCCTTCAAGACCTCAAGACCTTGAGACCCCAGGACCTCACTCGTCGAAATTTCCTCCGCGTCAGTGCACTCGCTGGCGGCGGCCTCATGATCGCGACGTCCGTTGATGGCATCGGCGCCGCGTTGGCCCAGGCAGCAGGCAACTTCACGCCGAACGCGTTCATCCGCATCACGCCCGATAACCTGGTCACCATCATCGCCAAGAACCCGGAGGTCGGCCAGGGCATCAAGACCTCGCTGCCCATGCTGATCGCCGAGGAGCTCGGCGTCGAGTGGAAGAACGTGCGCCTCGAGCAGGCGGACTTCGATCCGGCGAAGTACGGCCCGCAGAACGCCGGCGGCAGTACCGGTACGCCTACCAACTGGGAACCGCTGCGCCGAGCTGGCGCGGCCGGCCGCATGATGCTGACCACCGCCGCGGCGCAAACGTGGGGGGTGCCCGCGGGTGAATGCACCGCCGCGGCCGGACGCGTCACGCACCGCGCGTCGAACCGTTCGCTCAGCTACGGCGAGCTGGCCACCAGGGCCGCCGCCCTCACGCCGCCGGATCTGAAGACCGTCACGCTGAAGGATCCGAAGGACTACACGATCATCGGCAAGCCCATTCCCGGCGTAGACAACAAGGCCATCGCGACGGGCCAGCCGATCTACTCGATCGACCTCACGGTCCCCGGCATGCTGTGGGCGGTGTTCGAGAAGTGCCCCGTGTTCGGCGGCAAGGTCGCGTCGGCCAACCTCGATGTCATCAAGACCCAGCCCGGCGTCCGTCACGCCTTGATCGTCGAAGGCGGCACCGATCTCACGAGCCTGCTGGGCGGCGTCGCGATCGTCGCCGACAGCTGGTGGCAAGCCGAGAGCGCGCGCCGGAAGCTGATGGTGAAATGGAACGAGGGACCCACCGCCGCGCAGAACAGCGCCGGCTTCGCCAGGCGCGCCGAGGAGTTGTCGACGCTGGCACCGGCGTTCACGGTCGGCAAAGACGGCGACCCGGACGCGGCGATGAAGACGGCGACGACGGTCGTCGAGGGCACCTATTCCTACCCGTTCATCTCGCATGCGCAGCTCGAACCCGAGAACTGCATCGCGCAGTGGAAGGACGGCAAGCTCGAGCTGTGGTCGCCGAGCCAGACGCCGCAGCGCGGCCGCGACATGCTGAAGGCGCTGTTCTCACTCCGCGACGAGAACATCACGCAGCACATGGTGCAGGCGGGCGGCGGTTTCGGCCGCCGCTTGTCGAACGACTACGCGGTCGAAGCGGCGTACATCTCTAAACAGATCGGCGGGACGCCGGTCAAGCTGCTGTGGACGCGCGAAGACGACATGCGCCACGACTTCTACAGGCCTGGCGGGTTCCACTACCTGAAAGGCGGCCTCGACGCGAGCGGCGCGGTGTCGGCCTGGAGCGGCCACTTCGTGAGCTACGGGCCGCTCAATCCGCCCGCGAACGCGCCCAACACGTTCGCGCAGTCGGCGAACATCCCGGCGACGGAGTTCCCCAGCGGGTTCGTGCCCAACTTCGCGATCCACGCCTCGCTGATCCCGCTCGGTGTGCCAACCGGGGCCCTGCGCGCGCCACGCAGCAACGCGGTGGCGTGGGTCTACCAGTCGTTCATCGATGAACTGGCGCACGCGGCCGGCAAGGATCCGCTGCAGTTCCGGCTCGACCTGATGGCGACGCCGCGCACCAGGCCGGCACAGGACGGCTTTAGCGGCGAACGCATGTCGGGGGTCCTGCGCGAAGTGGCGGAGCGCGCGGGCTGGGCGAAACGGGCCGACAAACCTAAAGGTTTGTCGCCACAAAAGACGGGGACGGCGATGGGGATTGCCTGTCACTACAGCCATCGCGGCTACTTCGCGGAAGTGGCCGAGGTCACGCTCGGCGCCAACAACACGCTGCGCGTCAACAAGGTGTGGGTGGTGGGCGATGTCGGCCGGCAGATCGTCAACCCGAGCAGCGCCATCAACCAGGTGCAGGGCGCGGTCATCGACGGGCTGTCGGAGTTGATGGCGCAGGAGATCACCATCGAGGGCGGGCGCACGGTGCAGAGCAACTACCACCAGTTCCCGCTGGTCCGGATGAGCCAGGCGCCGCCGGTGATCGACGTCCACTTCGTGCTGTCGGACAACAGCCCGACCGGCATCGGCGAGCCGTCACTGCCGCCGATCCTGCCGGCGGTGTGCAACGCGATCTTCGCCATCAACGGCATGCGCGTGCGTTCGCTGCCGTTGTCGAAGCACGGCTTCCGTTGGGGATGACAAAGCTGGCCACAGAGCACACAGAGGACACAGAGCCAATCTTTCAAAATGCCTGTCTGCAGCGTCGACGCTTGATCGCATTTAGAAAGGATTTCTCTGTGTCCTCTGTGTGCTCTGTGGCTTAGATCCGGATCAGGCGCACGCGCAGATACGCGACGCCCATCATCAACACCATCAGCATGCCGCCGCCGGTCAGGCCGTTTTCGCACCGGAAGCGCACCTTGTCGCCGTCGGCGGCGTCGAACTCCACGGTGTGCCCGAACAGGGTGTTGTGCGCTTTCACGGTATGGCGGCCGGGCGCCAGTTCGCGCGTGAAGGTTTTGCCGTAGCGCAACACGCTGTCCCATTTCTCGCCGTCCACCCACAGGTAAACGGGGCGATCCTGGATGTCTTCAGGATGATTGCGGACGATCTCCAGTTGCACGGGCGCTGCGGTCGGCATGGTACTGTTTCCAGCATATCGCCGATGCCGCTGCTGCTTCTCGTCCTGGCCCTCGCGTGCGTGTCGTGCGCGGATCCGGTCCCCGCGCGCCATCCCGTTGAACGGTCGCGGCTGGCCATGGGGTCGCAGCTGCGCGTGGTGGTGTGGAGCACGAGCGACGCCACGGCCGGCGGGGCCATCGAGCAGGTGTTTCGCGAGTTCGACCGGCTCGAGTCGCTCCTCAGCGTGTGGCAACCCGGTAGCGACGTCGTCCGCATCAACGACGCGGCCGGGCGAGCGCCGGTGGCGGTCAGCCTCGACACCATCACGGTCCTCGAAGCCGCCGCGCAAGCCAGCGAGTGGACGGGGGGCAAGTTCGACATCACCTTTGGCGCCCTCGCCGACATCTGGAAGTTCGATCACGACCAGGACAACCGTGTGCCGGACCCACAGGCGATTGCGGCGCGGCTCGCTTTCGTTGACTATCGGCTCGTGCAGGTGGACCGGGCGGCCGGCACGGCGTTCGTGACCAAGGCCGGTAGCCGCATTCACCTGGGCGGCATCGGCAAGGGCTATGCGGTGGACCGGGCCGCGGCCATCCTGCGCGAGCGCGGCTTCGCCGACTTTTTGATCCAGAGCGGCGGCGACCTTTACGTGGCCGGGCGCAACGGCTTCACCGCATGGACGCTGGGGATCGCCGATCCACGGGGACCGGCCGGGGGGACCTTTGCCAAGGTGGACCTCGCCGACGGCACCCTCAGCACGTCGGGGGATTACGAACGGTTCTTCATCAAGGACGGCGTCCGCTACCATCACCTGATCGATCCCGATCGCGGCACCCCCGCCACCGGCGCGCGCAGCGTGACCATTGTCACCGACAGCGCCATGCTCGCCGACATCCTGTCGACGGGCGTGTTCATCCTTGGCCCGGCCGAGGGCATGGCGCTCGTCGAACGGCTGCCCCAGGTCGAAGCCGTCATCGTCACCGCCGGCAACCAGGTGCTGATGTCGAGCGGCCTCGAGGGCCGCGTGACCCTGACCGCGCCGCCCACCGACGCACCCTAGTTGCGATCGGCTTGCCCGGCCAGCCGTTGGTTGCGGTACACTCTGGGCCCAATGAGCGAATCGCTAAGTTCCTCCGGCCCCGGCATGAAGCTTCACACCAAGATTCTTCTCGGCCTCGCCCTCGGCGCGACCGCCGGCATCATCGTCAACATGACCGTGGGCGCCGCCCATCCCGTCGTCGTGGCCGTGAACGACTACCTGGCCGTGCCAATCGGGCAGATTTTCCTCCGCATGCTGTTCATGGTGGTGATGCCGCTGGTCTTCGCGTCCATCGCCCTCGGCGTCTGCGGACAGGGCGACATCCGCAAGGTCGGCCGCATCGGCGGCAAGGCGGTCGGCTACTTCCTGGCAACGACGGTGCTGGCGGCCTCGTTGGGGCTGCTGATCGTCAACCTGGCGCGGCCCTGGGAGCGGGTGACGCCGGAAACGCGCGTGGCGTTGATGGAACGGTTCTCGGAGGACGCGTCGGGCCGGGTCGAGGTGGCCGCCACCAGCACCTTCGGCATGCAGACGCTGATCAACATCGTGCCTCGCAATCCGCTGCAGGCCGCGGTCAACACCGACATGCTCGCCGTGATCTTCTTCGGCCTGGTGTTCGGCGCCGCGCTGACGCTGATTCCGGAGGCCAAGGCGCGGCCAATGATCTCCTGGCTCGAGGCCTTGAACGCGGTGGTGACGCAAATCATCCACTTCGCCATGATCATCGCGCCGTTCGGGGTGGCGGGCCTCATCTTCACGGTCTTGTCCCGGTTCGGCTTCGACCTGCTGGCCGCGATTGCCGCCTATGTGGCGACGGTGCTGGTGGCACTGCTCGCCCACTCCGGCATCACCCTGTCGCTCGTCATCTTCTTCCTGATCGGCCTGTCGCCGTGGGTGTTCTTCACTCGGGTCAAGGCGGCGCTGATCACAGCGTTCTCGACCAGTTCGAGCAGCGCCACGCTGCCGACGGCGCTCGAAGTGGTCAACACCCAGCTCGGCGTGCCGCGCACCATTGCCGGCTTCGTGTTGCCGATCGGCAGCACCATGTGCATGAACGGCACCGCCATCTTCGAGGGCATCACGGTGATCTTCCTCGCCGAGATCTTCAGCGTGGACCTGACGCTGACGCAGATGGTGATCGTGATGATCATGTCGGTGATCACCGCGATCGGCGCCGCCGGCGTGCCCGGCGGCTCCATTCCGCTGCTGGTCGGCATCCTGGTGATGTTCGGGGTCCCCGGCGAAGCCATCGCCATCGTCCTCGGCGTCGATCGCATCCTCGATATGTCGCGGACGACCGTCAACGTCTACAGCGACATGACGGCGGCGACCTGGGTGGCGCGCAACGAAGGGCTATGGAAGCCCTCGGACGTGCCGAAGAGCGCTTAGATGGGCGTGAGCGGCAGGATCCGGATCTTCCTCGACTGATAATCGATGATGCGCCAGTGCGGACACTTCGCGGTGTCCGCATACAGGCGCTCGCAGTCGTCACAGCGCACGCACTCGGCGACGAGGATCTTCGGACCCTCGATCGCCCCCCACTGGCAGGTCTTCTGGCACATCTTGCAGGTGTTGCACTCGGCCCAGCGCTTGATGCGGAACACCGTCAGGTACGACATCAGCCCCAGGGTCGCACCGACCGGGCACAGGAACCGGCAGTAGAGGTTGCGCACGAACAGCGTGGCCACCAGCAACAGGCCCAGGCCGGTCCACATGGCCGTGGTCCCAAACAATCCGAACATCCAGAACGGCTCGACGTACTGATAGATCAGCAGGTTGTGCGTGGTGACGTAGTACGCCAGTACCGCGAACAGCACCCCGAACTTGATCAGGTTGGCGCGCTTCTCGATCGGCCGCGGCACGTCGAACCGCCACGCGTTCGGCAGGATCACGTCGAGGGTCTGCGTGAGCGCGCCGTAGGCGCAGACCCGGCCGCAATAGAGCCGTCCCCACAAGATGGTGGACACCACCGTGAACCCGAAGAACAGGTACCAGGCCACGTTGTACTTCGGCACCGGCCAGTTCCAGTCGACGATGCTGAAGATGTTGGTGATGGAGATCAGGTAGCTCTTGGCGAACCCCATGTAGCCGATGGCGAACGCGAACGTCAGGAGCTTGAGCGGCACGCTTTTGCGCTTGAAGCTGACCAGCGCCAGCACCAGGAACGCCGCGAGCAAGCCGATGTCGAGGTACTGCGGGCCAAGAATGTCGGCCCAGGACTCGACGGCCTCGTCCTCGAAGCCCCAGGGGTCGGCAGGCTGCCCTTCGACTACGCTCAGGGCAAGCATCACTGCTTGACTTGATCAGGCGTGAGGAAGGTCTTCGCCATGATGCGCGACGAGTCGCGAATAGCTCGGGCCGCGCCGTTCACCGTGATCGACGCGCGCGAGATCGCGGCAATGTCGCCGCCGACCCGGAACGGATCGCGAATGCTCTTGTTCTTGAACTGCGTGACGAACTGCGGCAGGTCGATTGAGAAGTAGCCGTACGGCTCGGAGTTGTAGTCGAGCACCACGTTCTGGATCACGCCCTTGGTGTCCATGCCGATCAGGAAGTGGATGGGGCCGTGGTAGGCGCGCTCGTTGGGCACCAGGTCCGTGGTCCAGAAGATGAAGCCAATGGGGGCCGCCGCCGGATCGGTCTTGGGATCGACGCCGTAGACCTTGTAGTGCAGGGGCGTGCCACCGAAGGTCGAGAACCCGCCGGCGTTGGGGAACAGGGTCTTGAAGTGCGCCTGGGGCCGGGGATTCGTAAAAATCCGTTTGGTTTGCGCCGCGAGCGTGACCAGTCCAGCCGTGATGAGCATCAGAATGAGGACGCCGAATCGCTTCAAAAACACTCCTCCGTGACCTTCGCCAAGCATACAAGGAAACTGGTATCGTAGAAGCGCTATGACGATGACGCTGACCCGACGTGAAGTGATGATGGCCCTGGGCGCGCTGGCCGTGGCCATGCCGGCCCGAACCAGTGCGATGCGGTCCGCCGATGACACCCTGAAGGGTGACATGGTGTGCGCCAAGTGCTTCCTCAAGAAACCCGACGCCAAGGAATGCCAGGACATCCTGCTGGTCCCGAACG
The DNA here is from genome assembly GCA_038213735.1 of Vicinamibacterales bacterium. Lineage (GTDB taxonomy): Bacteria > Acidobacteriota > Vicinamibacteria > Vicinamibacterales > UBA2999 > 12-FULL-67-14b. The sequence goes on from JBBQSP010000045.1 coordinate 39,511, forward strand.
CGAGCGGCGAGCCGACCGAGTACTACGTGACCAAGAACGACGTCGCGAAGGAATCGGGCGAGGCGTGCACCACGAAGATCCCGGCGACCATTACCGGTACGGTGTCCGAGAAGGACGGCCGTAAGTGGATCACCGCCACGAAGATCGTGAAATAACGATCGTTATTCGCGCTCGAGCCTGACCTTGAGCGCGGTGACGTGCAGGAAGATCATCATCAGCCAGCCGGCCGTGGGCATGGCGTTGCTGCAGCGCAGCCGGACATGCTCACCCGGCACGGCATCGACCTCGATGGTGTGTGAGAACAGCGTGTTGAAGGCCCGGATGCAATGGTGCCCGGGCTCGATCTCGCGAGTCATCGGGCGGCCGTACTTCAGCTTCCCCCACGGCTCTTCGTCCACGAACAAGTAAACCTGCCGGTCCTGGAAGTCGCTGGGGCTGTTTCGCGAGATGGTCAGCTGCGCGCGGCGCAGGTGGGTGACCGGGGCCAGATCGGCCGGGGCGGGTCCGTGCCACGCGCGTTGCAGTTCGGCCACGTCGAGGGTGTCGGGCTGGAGAGTGGTGACGGCCGGGGCCATGGGCCGGAGGATACGATCGAAGACACCGTTTACGCACATTTTCTGTGGCTGAGCTGCGGATCGTGAAACGAAAGCGGCGGGGCCGCCGTAGACACTGATGCGTCCACCAGCCTGAGCGGACGCAGAAGTGATGTACCTATGAACGTCCGTCTTGCCGCGACCCAGGCCCTGGGCGCGGCCTTGTTGTTGTCAACCATCGTCCCCACGGCGTTTCCCGAAGCGCAGGTCGCGGTCACGCCGCGGGCCACGCTGACCGCCGCGCCACCCCTCCTCCTGCCCGGCAGCGTCGACTCGAACAGCCCGCTCGTCTGGGATCTCGAAGACGGTCAGCGGCGGCTGTTTGCCATGACCTCGCACTCGGGCCAGCCGAGCATCGCCTCGGGCACGGCGCTCGATCGGCTGGGCGCCCCCGCCAAGATTTCGTTGCTGCCCCATCCCGGCTACGGCGTGTGGATGGAGGCGGTGGTCACCGACGACGTTGAGACGTGGTACGGCTTCTATCACAACGAATGGCCCGCGAGCCGCTGCGGACGCGACGACCGGTTCGTGCCGCGCATTGGCGCCGCCAGGTCCACCGACCGCGGCCGATCCTGGGAGGATCTGGGCTTCGTGATCCAGGCCACACAGAGCTCCACGGCATGCGGATCGACCAACGGTTACCTGATTGGCGGCGTCGGCGACCTCAGCGTGATGCTCGACGCCGACAAGCAGTTCCTCTACATCTTCTACAGCCAGTACCAGCAGCAGCGCGAGTCGCAGGGTGTCGCGGTGGCACGCATGCTGTGGGCTGACCGCGATCGGCCGGCGGGCAAGGTCGAGTTGTGGCGCAGCAGCCTCTGGGAGCCCAATGCCGGCCGGCGCGAGTTGCTCCCCGGACTGCCGGGCGTCATGCGACGGCGTCTCGAGTGGACTTATCCCGCGGCCACACCGCTCGTGGCGACCACCGAGTCGTGGCATGACGGCGACGGCAAGGTCAATGCCTTCTGGGGACCATCGGTGCACTGGAACACCGCGCTGCAGCAGTACGTGATGCTGCTCAACCGCGCGAAGGACGAGAACTACGGGATGGAAGGGATCTATGTCTCGTTCTCGCCGACGCTTGACAACCCCGCCACCTGGTCGGCGCCGCAGAAGCTGCTGAACGGCGGCAAGTGGTACCCGCAGGTCGTCGGCTCGACCCTTGGTACCGGGACCGACAAGCTGGCGGGTGCCTCGGCGCGCTTTTTCATGAGCGGACGATCGGATTGGATGATTAACTTCTCCAGATGACACTTGCCGGGAAGGCACTGCTTGTCGGGAGGGCACTGCTTGTCGGGAGTGTGATCCTTGGCGGGACTGTCCCGACCCACAGTGCCCTCCCGACAGTCAGTAACCTCCCGAGCCGCGGTGCCCTCCCGACGCGAAGTGCCCAAGCCCTCCCGGCG
>JBBQSP010000046.1:0-40541 GCA_038213735.1 Vicinamibacterales bacterium
CACCCGTATTCTTCAGCCGTGACGACCGGCCAGGGACCACACCAATGACTTTGCGCACGCGTTTGCAGTTGTCGGGTTTGATGTTTCTGCAGTACTTCGTCTGGGGCGCCTGGTACGTAACGATGGGGACGTGGCTGGGGGAGTCGCTGGCATTCTCGGGCGCGCAGATCGGGCTGGCGTATGGCACAACCGCGCTCGCGGCGATGATCTCGCCGTTCTTCGTCGGCATGATCGCCGACCGCTGGTTTGCGACCGATCGCCTGCTCGCCGTGCTCCACATCGTTGGCGCCGGCACCCTCCTGGTGGCGTCCTGGCAGACATCGTTCGGCACTCTCTACGCCGCGCTGCTGGCCTACACGTTGTGCTTCATGCCGACACTGGCGCTCAGTAACTCGCTGTCGTTCCGCCACATGGGCGAGCCGGATCGCGACTTTCCCGGCGTGCGGGTGCTTGGCACCATTGGCTGGATCGTCGCCGGCCTGGCGGTTGGCTCGCTCGGCCTCGAGGCGACCGCGGTGCCACTGCAGATTGCCGCGGCTGCGTCGCTCGTGCTCGGCGCCTGGTCGTTCGTGCTGCCGGCGACGCCGCCGCTCAAGGGCAGCGTGCGCATCACCTGGCAAGAAGCGATTGGCCTGGATGCGCTGCAGCTGATGCGCGACCGTTCGTTCGCGGTGTTCGTCCTCGGCTCGTTCCTGGTCTGTATTCCCCTGCAGTTCTACTACGCGTTTGCCAACCCGTTCCTGAACGAGATTGGCGTCGCCAACGCGGCGGGCAAGATGACGCTCGGGCAGATGTCGGAGATCGGCTTCATGCTGCTGATGCCGTTCTTCTTCCGCCGGCTCGGCGTGAAATACATGCTGCTGGTCGGCATGGCGGCCTGGGCGGCGCGCTACGTGTTGTTTGCCTATGGCGACGCCGGCCCGCTGATGTGGATGCTGTACGGCGGCATCCTGCTGCACGGCATTTGCTACGACTTCTTCTTCGTCACCGGGCAGATCTACGTGGACCAGCGCGCACCGGCCGACATGCGCGCCGCTGCGCAGGGGCTGATCGCCTTCGTCACGTTGGGCGTGGGGATGTTCATCGGCTCGTGGCTGTCCGGCCTGGTGGTCGATGCGTTCGCCACCAGCGGAGCCTCCATGCACGACTGGCGCGCGATCTGGCTGGTGCCCGCGGGCGCGGCGGCACTGGTCCTCGTATTGTTTGCGACACTGTTCAGCGCGCCGATGCGCGCGACGAGATAATCGTTCCCTTGGTGATCAGGACCGTCGTTGGGGCCGCCTTGCTGTTCGTGGCGGCCGAAGCACACGCGCAGAACCACGACGGCCGTGAGTCGTCCGGCACGGCCTGGCAGCCCGCCGCCACGCCGATGGAGGGGATCCACGCCAGTGTTGGCGAGTGGATGTTCATGGGTCACGCCAACGTCTTCGCGCAGTTCCTCTACGAATCAGGCGACCTCCACCGCACCAGCCGCCAGGCCGGCAGCATCAACTGGTTCATGGGCATGCTGCAGCGTCCCGCCGGCACCGGGCGCGTTGGCGTGCGAGCCATGCTCAGTGCCGAGCCGTGGACGATTGGCGGCTGCGGATATCCCGACCTGCTGGCGACCGGTGAAGTGTGCGACGGCGACACCATTCACGATCGGCAACATCCCCACGACTTGTTCATGGAACTCGCCATGACCTACGAGCGGCCGATCTCGACACGGCTGCGTGTGCACGGCTATGCCGCTCTGGCCGGCGAACCGGCGCTCGGCCCGCCGGGGTTTCCGCATCGTGCATCGGCGATGTCGAATCCGATTTCGCCAATTGGTCATCACTGGCTCGATGCCACGCACATTGCCTTTGGCGTTCTCACCGCCGGCGTGTCCGGCTCGCGCTGGCGGGCTGAAGGGTCGGTCTTCAATGGCCGCGAGCCAGACGATGCCCGCGTCGGGATCGAGTTCGCGGCGCTCGACTCGGTGGCTGCGCGAGTCTCGATCACGCCCAGCGACCGCTGGTCGTGGCAGGTGTCGGCGGGCCACTTGCGTGAATCCGAGGCCGGCCTGGGCGGCCAGCCGCGGCAGGACGTGAATCGGGCCACGGCATCGGCAATCTACTTCCGTCCCCTGCGAGGCCGTGGTGGATGGGCGAGTACCGTTGCCTACGGGGTGAACCACGAGACGAGCGCGATCCCCGAAGGATTGCTGGAGCAATCCACCCACGCTGCTCTCGCGGAGACCAGCCTGCGTTCGTCTGGCGGCCGCCATCATTGGTTCGCGAGAATGGAAATTGTCGGCAAGCCGGCGCACGACCTGCACGTCCACGAATACATCACGAACATCTTCACGGTGGGGAAGGGACAGGTCGGCTATCTCTACCAGTGGCCAGCTGTCAAAGGGTGGGCGCCGGGCCTGGGCGCGCACGTGAACGTCAGCGTGTTGCCGCCGTTACTGGCTCCGCGTTACAGCGGCCGCTTCGCCCCAGGCCTTGGGCTGTGGGTTAACCTCCGGCCGTCGAGCTGAACCATGTGAATCAGGTGCGACTCCTGTGACCTGGCGCCCTCAAGGAAACCCGCACGCACGGGCGACGGCGGGAGACGAAGACGAGGACTGAACCGCAACTACTTCGGAGTGGGCGCCAGTCCGCAAGGCACATCCGCCGGTTGCGAGGCTGGGCAACCGGTGGACCATGGCTCGAAGGCCTGACGGCCATTTATCCTGAAAGAGCCAATGGCCTTCAGCCCAGCGCTCGAAACGAGCCACGCGGCGAACGCCGCGGCGCCTGCCTCCGGCCGATGAGCGACCGCATAGGTATTCAGCAGTTTCGCGTCGTGTTCGAACAAGATGTCGAGCTCGACAGCCTGTGCCAGTTGCCAGAGCGTAGGCGCGTCGGTGAGCACGTAACCGCGGGCCTCGCTGGCGTGCCGCAGTGCCTGCGCCATGCCCCGCCCGCTGACAATCAGCTTCTCCGCCGGCGGTTGCCGGCCCGCTGCCGCCCACAACTGGCGTTCGCGTTCGTGAGTACCCGACTCATCGCCGCGTGACACGAACACCTCGCCGGAATCAGCGATGCGCTGGAATGCGCTGACTGCATCAGCGGCTTCGCTCACACGCGCGGGATCGGCCGCGGGGCCCGCGAGCACGAACCAGTTGTGGGCGATCTTGCGATAAGACCAATCGCGATGTCGCGGCAGTAGCCGCTGCTCGGCCTCTGGCGCGTGGCTGATCACCGCGTCGACGATGCCATCCGCGAGCATCTGAAGGGCCCGGCCGCTGCCGGCGGCGTGCACGCGCACGGTGATGCCCGATGCCTTCTCGAACATGGGCAGCAGATGATTCAGCAGGCCGGAATTCTGCACGCTGGTAGTGGTGGCCAGATCGATCGGCCGCGTCGATTCACCGCGGCAGGCCAGGCTGATCGCGATTGTCACGAGCGCCGCGGCGAGCCTGGTCGCGGTAGGGATCAAAATAGCCACCTTGGCAAAGTGCAAGCGCCGTGCCTCGAAGCGGTCGAGAACGTGCGATCATCGGTCCGTGAAGACATGGCCTGTCGTCTTGGCCTCGCTGGCACTGTGTGCCGCATGCGGCGGTTCAAACCAGACCGCCGCCCCGGCCGCCGCGCCAGAAGCCGTAGCGACGGATTCGCAAGTGGCTGGCACGGTGGCGATCGGCGCCGTCGTGTCGTTGCAGCCAGCCTCCGGACCAGAACCGCTGCCGGCAGGACCGGCGGTGATGGACCAGATTTCAAAACGGTTCGAACCGGATGTCCTGTACGCGCGAGTGGGCCAATCCGTGGAGTTCCGCAACAGCGAGGACATGCCGCACAACGTCACCACGATTCGCCGCGGACCCGGGACGGAGATCTTCAACGTCGGCGTCGAACGGGGACAGCAGTACACCCACACCTTCGATCGCCCCGGCCAGTACGACATCCTTTGTGACGTCCACCCCGGCATGCAGGCGACCCTGATTGCCGCCGACGCGGCGCGGGCAACGGTGTCGGATCAATCCGGCAAGTTCACATTCGCGAACGTGCCGTTTGGCGACTACATCCTGCGGGTGACCTTCGAGGGCCGCACGGTCGAGCAGCCAGTGCATGTCGCCGGCGCTCGGACCGACGTCCAGTTCAAGTAAACCAGCGGGCGGCTTTACTGCCCGGCCAACTCGTCGATCAGCGCTCGACGCGCCGTTTGACCTCAGCGCGGGCGGCGTGGCCCGGTCTGGTCGATCGCTGCGCGCACCGCCGCCGCCAGTTTCTCAGCCGGGCCCTGTCCCCAGTAATGCAGGAAGATCACGGTCGGTTGCGTGCCTGTCATGTGATGGTGAATCGCAACGACGTCGATGCCGCTGCCGCGCAGCGACTTCAACACCGGTGTGACTTCGGTGTCGATCATCGCGAAGTCGCCCGCAACGACGGCGTTGGCGTCGCTGCCGAAGAACGCTGCCCAGGTGTTGAGGCCCATGCGCGCGTTGATGACCGCGCCCATCTCCTGCAATTTCAAGTCAGGACGCCCGACCGTGATCTTGTAGACCTGTCCGTTCTGTTCGCCCGCAGAGCCGACAATGCTCGACAACTTCGCGGTGTCCAGTGTCCCGGCGGTCACCGTGGAGGTTATGGTCGTCGCCGGCTCGGCTCGTGCTGCGGTCTTGCCGATCAGGTCGAGCGCCGGCTTGATGCGTTTCGCGAGGTCGGCTGCCGCGCCGTGCCCGTGCACATGCATGTAGAACATGCGCGGCGAATCCCAGAAGAAGTGGTTGTGCAGCGCGGTGACGTTCAGGCCCTGCGCCAGCACCGCCGACATGACCGGGTTTACTTCGTCCTGCGTGAGGACCAGGTCGCCCATCATGACGTCCATGCCATTGCCCTTGGTCAGCGCAATCCAGCCGCCGAAGCCAAACGGTGTCGGCGTCGGAACGCCGGCGACCGTAATCTTGAGGTCATTGCGGGGAATGTTGACCTTGAGGACCCCGTCCTTGAAGTCGCCCGGCCGCGACAACGCCTCAAGCACGCCCTTGTAGTCGGCCGGCATTTCCTGCGCCGCAGTGTGGCTGCCGAAGATCAACACTAACCCGAGGGCGATGATGGTTTTGAGCATGTTGGTTCGAGCCTATCAGAAACGGCGCGCCTTCTACCTCGGCCGAGAATTGACTTTGGCGCGCGCGCCCCGACATACTCCGGACAGCGTGTTATTGAACCCGATCCCTCGCGCGATGGCGATCGTGGCCGCAGTTGCGGTTGCACTGGGCGGGTTGTTACCGTTCGCCCACCTGCACGCGGAAGAGCATGACCCGGTGGTGCACCGCCATGTCATCGGTGGCGAATCGAACCAACACGACGCTGGCGCGGCGGACCACGAGGCGAGCGTCGATCACGAGGACCACGCCGACGCGCAAATCCTGACTCTGTCATACGAGGTGGCCAGGCTGTTCGCCGGCATCGCGTTCCCAGTCGCTGCGCCGTGGGCCCTGGCCGGCTCAGCTTCCGCCGCAACCAAGCCGGTGAGTCGCCGTACGCTGCTGCCGACGCACGATCCGCCGTTACGCTTTGTCTCCTCGCCCGCTCCGCCAGCCGTCGTCTAGCGACCCCGCACGTACTCTCTTCCCAATTGATCGCTCGTGTTTCGTCGGCTGCCTTGCGGCCGGAGGGTTATGTCATTGCCTGGCTTTGTCTCGCTGTCTCGTGGTTGGTGCGCCGTGCGCACCTGGAGTGTGACCTCGGTGCTGCTCACGGTCGTCACCGTGCCGGCGGTGGCCCAGGTGATGGTGCCCCGCCCGCTCGGTGCGGGATTAGTCGTGAGTCAGCCTTCGACTGGCGGAACTCTGACGCCGTCTAGGCCGCTGGAGAATCCCACGGGCCGAGTGACGTTGCGCGATGCGCTGGCCATGGGGCTGCGACAGAGCCCCGAGCTCGCAAGCTTCGCCTGGGAGATCCGGGCTCGAGAGTCCGCCGCGATCCAGGCCGGCCGTCCGCCCAACCCCGTGGCCGACCTCTTGTTCGAGGACCTCGGCGCGGGGCGTGCGGCCGACGAGAGCGGGACGGTCGGAGCGCAGGCGACGCTGCAGTTGAGTCAGTTGATCGAGCTGGGCGGGAAGCGGGCGGCGCGACGCAGCCTGGCCGGTCTCGACCGCGATCTCGCGGAATGGGACTTCGAAACGGCCCGCATCGACGTGCTGACGCGCGTGACCGCGGCGTTTCTGGACGTGCTCGCCAGCCAGCACACCGTGGCGCTGGCCGAGCGCAACCGCGCGTTGTTCGACCAGGTGGATCAAACGGTGCGGACGCGCGTCGAAGCCGGCGTGGTCTCGCCGATCGAGCAGACCAAGGCCGGCGTGGCGCTGGCGATGACGCGCATCGAGATGCAGCGCGCGCAACGCTCGCTCGCGGCGGCCCGGACCGCACTCGCCGCGCTGTGGGGACACCCGTCGGCGGTGTTCGACTCGGTGGCCGGGGACCTGCTGTCGCCGCCTCCGTTGCCGTCATTCGAGGCGCTGGTCCGGCATGTCGCCGACCACCCCGAGGTCGCGCGCTGGGTCACCGAGATTGCGCGTCGCGATGCGGCGCGCGGCCTTGAATCGGCCCGCGGCGTCCCGGACGTCACTGTCACCGCCGGTTACCGGCGCCTGACCGAAGTCGACAGCAACGCCTTCGTGATCGGGGCGTCGATTCCGCTGCCGTTCCTTGACCGGAACCGGGCCGGTGTGCAGGCCGCCGCGCAGCGCGTCGCGCAGGCTCGCGACGAAGAACGCAGTGCCCGCGCACGCATTACGACGTTGCTGTCGGCTGCGTATCGTGACCTCGCAGCGGCACACGACGAGGCGGCCGCACTGGCCGGTGCGGTGTTGCCGGGCGCGCGGTCCGCGTTTGCCGCCGTCGAGGAAGGATATCGGCTCGGCCGGTTCGGTTACCTCGAAGTGCTGGACGCCCAGCGCACACTGGTCAGCGCCGAAACGCAGCATCTGCGCGCATTGACCGACGCGCACAAGGCGGTGGCACAAGTTGAGCGGCTGATCGGCGTGCCGCTCGCATCCGCCGCGTCGGCGCCAGTGAAGGGCCAGTAGGAACAGTCATGAAAAGCAAAAGCTTGTTGCTCATCGTCGCGATCATCCTGACCGCCGTCGGCGCCTCGTTGTGGTTGCTGCGCAGCGACGCCGCCGGTCCCGAGGAACACGAGGAAGGGGAGGCGGCTGTCGAGTATCCGCGCGGTCCACACGGTGCGCGGCTGTTGCCGGGCGACGACTTCCAGGTCGAAGTCACTATTTACGAGACCGGTGTCGAGCCGCACTTCCGCATTTACCCGCTCGACCGTGACGGCCGGCCGATTGCGCCGGCCGAAGTGACCCTGCGGGTGGAACTCCACCGCCTCGGCGGGCGCGTCGATCGCATCGCGTTCGTACCCGAGGCCGACTATCTGCGCGGCGAGGCCGTGGTTGAAGAGCCGCATTCGTTTGACGTCAAGGTGCATGCGGTGCGCAACGGCCGCACGCAAGAGTGGGCGTACTCGCAGGTCGAAGGCAAGGTGCAGCTGGCCGACGACACGCTGAAGAGCGCCGGCATCACGATTCAGTCGGTCGGCCCGCGCCAGATGGTGACGACCTTGGAAGTGCCCGGCGAGATCAAGGCAGATGAAACCCGGGTCGCGCACGTCGTGCCGCGCCTTCGGGGCGTGGTGCTCGAAGTGGTGCGGAAGGAGGGCGATCGCGTCCGCGCCGGCGACCTGATGGCGGTGATCAACAGCCGCGAGCTGGCCGATGCCAACAGTGCGTACCTCGCCGCCGGGCAGCGCGTCCAGTTCGCGCGAGTCGCGCTCGACCGCGAAGAGAACCTGTGGAAGAAGAAGATCTCGGCGGAACAGGAATATCTCGAAGCCCGTCGCGCGTTCGACGAAGTGCGGCTGGCGCACGAGGTGGCTGGCCAGAAGCTCGTGGCGCTGGGGCTGAGTCAGGCGGCGGTCAACGCGCTTGGCACGGCCGCGCCCGACCGCCTGTCGCGCTACGAGATTCGCGCGCCGATTGCCGGCACGGTGGTCGAGCGTGACCTCACCGTCGGCGAAGCGGTCGCCGAAGACCGCAACATCTTCACGATTGCCGACCTCAGCTCGGTGTGGATCGAAGCGAGCATTCCCGCCAAGGATCTCGTCAACGTTCGGCAAGGGCAGACCGCGGTGGTGACCGCCCCCGATGCCGGTCTCGAGGTGCGCGGCCGCGTCAGCTTCATCGGCGCCCTGATCGGCGAGCAGAATCGCCGCGCCACCGCCCGCATCGTCGTGCCGAACACCGACGGCGCCTGGCGGCCCGGATCGTTCGTGACCATCAAGCTCGAGCAGTCGTCAGCGATGGTGCCGTTAGCCGTGTCGGCGGAGGCCATCCAGACCTTCCGCGACTGGCAGGTCGTGTTCGTTCGTTATGGTGATTGGTTCGAAGCACGCCCGCTCGAACTGGGCCGATCCGACGGTGGCTGGGTCGAGGTGTTGAGCGGGCTCAAGGCCGGCGAACGCTACGCCGCCGCCAACAGCTTCGCCGTGAAGGCGGAGATCGGCAAGCTGGGTGCGACGCATGATCACTAAGGCGGCGCGCAGCGGATACGGGGGAGAACCGTCATGATCGAGCGGATCCTCCAGTTCTCGATCACGCAGCGGTGGCTGGTGCTGCTGACGACCATCGGCCTCGCGATCTTCGGCGTCTTCAACTACCAGCGGCTGCCGATCGACGCTGTGCCGGACATCACCAACGTCCAGGTGCAGATCAACACTGAGGCGCCGGGATACTCGCCGCTCGAGGCAGAACAGCGCATCACGTTCCCGGTCGAAACTGCCATGGCCGGCATGCCCCGCTTGCTCGAAACCCGCTCGATTTCGCGCTACGGCTTGTCGCAGGTGACCGTGATTTTCGAGGACGGCACCGACATCTACTTCGCGCGGCAACTGGTGAACGAACGCGTGCTCGAAGCACGTGACAACCTGCCGCCCGGAATCATGCCGTCGATGGGCCCGATTGCCACCGGCCTGGGGGAAATCTTCCTGTGGACGGTGGAGGCCGAAGCCGGAGCCCGCACCGCTGAAGGGCAGTCTTACACGGGCATGGATCTTCGCACCATCCAGGACTGGATCGTGCGGCCGCAGCTGCGCACCGTGCCCGGCGTGGCGGACGTCAACAGCATTGGCGGCTACACCAAGCAGTTTCACGTCACACCAGACCCCGCGAAGATGGCGGCACACGGGCTGACCTTCCGGAACGTGATGGCCGCGCTGGCAGCCAATAACGCGAATGTCGGCGCCGGCTACATCGAGCGCCGCGGCGAACAGTACTTAGTGCGCACGCCGGGACAGGTCGCCACCATCGCCGACATCGAGCAGATCGTGGTGCGGCAGTCCCAGGGTGTGCCGATCTACGTCCGAGACATCGCGCAAGTAGCGCTGGGCCAGGAGTTACGGACGGGCGCGGCCACTGAAGACGGCCAGGAAGTCGTGGTCGGCACGGCGTTCATGCTGATGGGCGAGAACAGCCGCGTCGTGTCGAAGCGGGTCGCCGACCGCATGGCGGAAGTGAACCGGACGCTGCCGGCCGGCGTGGTCGCCAAGACCGTCTACGACCGGTCGAAGCTGGTCGACGCCACCATCAAGACCGTTCAGGCCAACCTGATGGTCGGCGCGCTGCTGGTCATCCTCATCCTGTTCGTCTTCCTCGGGAACATTCGCGCCGCGATCATCACGGCCTGCGTCATCCCGCTGTCGATGCTGTTCACGATCACGGGCATGGTCGAACGGGGCGTCAGCGGCAACCTGCTCAGCCTGGGCGCGCTCGACTTTGGCATCATCGTCGACGGCGCGATCATCATCGTCGAGAACTGCGTGCGCCGGCTGGGCGAGCGGCAGCATGAACTCGGGCGCCTGCTCACGCGCGCTGAACGATTCGAGGTGGTCTTCGACGCCTCGCGACAGGTGCGCCGCGCCACCATCTTCGGCGAGCTGATCATCATGATCGTCTACCTGCCGATCCTCACGCTCACCGGGATCGAGGGCAAGATGTTCTACCCGATGGCGTTCACGGTGCTGGCGGCGCTCGCGGCGGCCATGATCCTGACGCTGACATTCGTGCCGGCGGCACTGGCGATCTTCATGACCGGGCGCATGTCGGAAAAAGAGAACGTCCTGGTCGGCGGGGCTCTCCGCGCCTACCGGCCGGCCTTGCGCATGGCACTGGCGAACCGGGCCGCCACCGTGGTGGCCGCCGCGGCCTTGATGCTGGTGACCGGCGTGATGGCGACGCGGCTCGGGTCCGAGTTCCTGCCCAGCCTGGACGAAGGCGACCTGCTGGTTCACGCCCTTCGTATTCCCGGGACCAGCCTGACGACGGCGGTCGAGATGCAGCATGCGCTGGAGCGCAAGCTGAAGACCTATCCCGAAGTCGACTACGTGTTCTCCAAGCTGGGCACCGCGGAAATCGCCAACGATCCCATGCCGCCGAGCGTCGCCGACACCTACGTGATGTTGAAGCCGCTGTCGGAATGGCCAGACCCGCGGCGCCCCAAGGCGTCCCTGGTCGAGCAGCTCGAAGCCGACTTGTTGAAGTTGCCGGGCAACAACTACGAGTTTACCCAGCCGATCCAGATGCGTTTCAATGAGTTGATCGCCGGCGTGCGCAGTGATGTCGCGGTGAAGATTTTCGGCGACGACATGGCGACTCTTGAATCGGTCGGCGCCGACGTCGAGGGCGTGCTGGCGAGCGTCCAGGGGGCGGCCGACGTCAAGGTCGAGCAGACCACCGGATTACCGATGTTGACGGTGCAATTGGATCGGCCGGCGATGGCCCGGCTCGGGCTCAACGTCGCCGACGTGCAGGAAGTGGTCGAGGTGGCGATTGGCGGACGAACTGCCGGCCAGGTTTACGATGGCGACCGCCGCTTCGACATCGTGGTGCGATTGCCCGAGGCGCTGCGAACCGACATCGAGGGCCTTGAGCGGCTGCCGATTCCCTTGCCGGATTCGACCGGCGCCGGTGACTACGTCCCGCTGGGATCGATTGCGGATTTCGAGATTGCCACGGGCCCCAACATGATCGGCCGCGAGAACGGCAAGCGCCGGGTGATCGTGACCGCCAACGTGCGCGGCCGCGACATCGGCTCGTTCGTGGCAGAGGCCGAGCTTCGCATCCAGAACGAGGTCGCCATTCCGGCCGGCTACTGGACGGCGTGGGGCGGCCAGTTCGAACAGTTGCTGTCGGCGCGCGCCCGGCTGCAGCTGGTAGTGCCGGTGGCACTGCTGCTGATTTTCCTGTTGCTGTTTGCCACATTCGGCAACATCAAGGACGCGCTACTGGTGTTCACCGGCGTGCCGTTGGCCCTCACCGGCGGTGTTCTGGTGCTGTGGTTGCGCGACATCCCGTTCTCGATTTCCGCGGCGGTCGGCTTCATCGCGTTATCGGGAGTTGCGGTGCTGAACGGGCTGGTCATGCTCACGTTCATCAACCGGCTGAGAGCCGATGGCGCGTCGGTGGACGAGGCGGTCTTCAACGGCGCGCTGGCGCGACTCCGTCCGGTTCTGATGACTGCTCTTGTCGCCTCACTCGGATTCCTGCCGATGGCTCTCGCCACCGGCACCGGTGCCGAGGTGCAACGTCCGCTCGCGACCGTGGTTGTCGGCGGTATTCTGTCGTCGACGCTCCTTACCTTGCTCGTGTTACCGGTGCTCTACCGCATGTTTACCAGGGACACTGAAGACCCGGCACTGGCGCCAAATCGCGCTCCAGTGCCCGCGTCTGTTGTGACTGGCCCATGAATATGGGAATATGGGCAGGTGAAGACGACGCTCGAGGTTCCCGATGCCGTGTTCCGGCGAGCCAAGGCCACCGCGGCTGAGCGCGGCCAGTCGCTCACGGCCTTCGTCACCGAAGCGTTAAGGGAGAAACTCACTCGTCGCGCAGGCCAAGCAGCGCCGCAGGGCCCCCCGTGGATGCGAGGGTTCGGGGCACTCCGAACGCTGAAGAAGGAAACGGCGAGGGTCCAGGCTCGCATTGATGAAGAGTTCGACGTTGTCGAGCCGGAGGATCGCAAGTGATTCTCGATACCAACGCGCTCTCGGCGTTCATCGACGGCAATCCGGCCGTGGGGGAGCCCTTGGCCCGCTACGGGCAAGCCGCGATTCCGGTCATTGTGCTGGGCGAGTTCAGGTATGGCCTTGCCGGTTCCCGCTACCGGGCCCGCTACGAAGAGTGGCTCGACCAGCACCTCCCCGACTTCGACATTCTTTCGGTAACCGACGCGACCGCGGTCGTTTATGCCGGCATCCGGGTCGCTCTCAAGAAAGCGGGTAACCCTATTCCCGCGAACGACGCCTGGATTTCTGCGCTGGCCATCGAACACCGCCTGCCTGTGCTGACGCGCGACGTGCATTTCGACGCCGTGCCCGGCCTCAATCGAATCGACTGGTGACCGCCAGCGGAGTGAGTAGCGACGAGGCTTCCTCGCTAGATCGAGGGGCTCACTACGACGCGGCTCATCACGGGTGTATTCACGGTCTGGGTTTGGCAGGAAAGCCGGTCTTCTTCGTGATCGCTTTGGCGAGGGCCGCAGGATTCGTCTTCGCTGAATCGTAGGTGATGTCCGCGCTGCTCGTGGGCTGACTTACGGTGGCCGTCTTCACGCCATCCATTTTCAGCAATGCCTTTTGCACGGTCGCCGCACAAGATGAGCAGGACATGTCCGAAATCTCGAGCACACATGTCTTAGCCGAATTGCCAGCATTATTCTGAGCCGCCACTGAAAGTGCCGAGCAAACGAAAACCATCAGGCTGAGGGCTATTGTCGTCGCGCGCATAATGGCTCCTTAGAATGAACGACTGATACCAAACTGGAAGATGGCAGGCGAATCGAGCTGCTTGTTGGCCAAGGCGCGTCGGATAGGGAGCTTGACCTCGGCTTGGACATTAATGCCCTTACCAATTTGTGCCGCAATACCAGGCGACAAATACAGCCAGTGACCTCCGCCGACCAAAATCGGGGTGCCCTGGAATTGATCCTGTGCCCGATGCAACCAGCCCAGCCGAGCGAACGTGCTGATGCGGGTCGTAAAAAGCTCGCGCGCGATTCCCGCGTTGAGTTCGGACGATCGGCCCGTTCGAAGGCCTTCGCCATTCTCCCGAACCGGCAACCGAGCGGCCATGCTTCCGAACAGAGTGCCGATGTCGAGTTTGCGAGTGATACTCAAGCCTAGTAAGGGATCGAACGTGCCAGAACCCCGTTGAAGTCGTGAGGTCGGGACAAGGCTGCCTTCGACCAAGTCCGTCTTGAATCGAGGTGTCTCCGTCTTGCCCGTCGGCAGCGAGGCGCCGAACGTCGTCACCACGTACCACTTCTTCATCGGCAGGAGGCGATACCAACCGACCACCGAGGTGTCGCCAAGACCGCTAAAGGTCTCCGAGAAGTTCACGGGTCCGCTTGGTCGTGGCACCAGCGCCGAGCGCGTCACGTCGGGTAAGCTGATC
Source organism: Vicinamibacterales bacterium (assembly GCA_038213735.1). Taxonomy (GTDB): domain Bacteria; phylum Acidobacteriota; class Vicinamibacteria; order Vicinamibacterales; family UBA2999; genus 12-FULL-67-14b. The sequence continues at coordinate 13,460 of JBBQSP010000046.1, forward strand.
GCCGCCTGCAGACCGAACTGATCTGTCAGGCGGACGTCCATCGTCAGCAAGGGCACCGTGATCTGCGTCCGCTCCTGCATCGGATTGTCTGCTTCGCTCCGACCGTCAAAAGCCCGGTCGCGATCCTCCGCGACCAGCCAGGCACCGAGCTTGACCCGGCTACCGATTACTCCGTCCGTCAGTACACCCCGCCACCCGGGCAGGTAGGGATTCGCACAGCCGCTTCAAGTCATTTGCGCCGACGCCGGTGATGGCATCAAGCACGAGAGGCCGAACACGACGGCAAAGATGGAACGCTTGAACACTAGAAAACTCCCGTCCCCAGTCGAGCAGCAACAAAGGCGATGATCGACATGCTTACCGTAATAACCTTGGCGGCCGTACCGCCCTCACGCCGCATGGTGATTATGACTGAAGCGCCAAGCAGCGTCACACTTGCGGTGAGGAGCATGGGCCTGTGATCGGCGATGGACTGACCAATGACGGCGCTGCTGAGACCGAACGTGGACAATGCCACGGGAAGAACGCAACATGGCCGCGTCAGCACGCCCGAGAGAGAGGCCGCGAAGATGCTTCCGGCGATTGCCAAGTGACTCATTTTCGCTTTCCTGCTTTGCGAACGCTCAGGCCTGTCTCCGGAAATTCCGCACCCGGCTTGAGATCGGACGACTCGATCATCTGACACATGCCGTAACCGGGCTCCGCCGGTTCTTCCCAGCGAGACAACTCGTTGACCAGCTGAGCGCGAAACGCTGCGAACCTGCGCATTTGCCGATCCACGTCTGCCAGGCGCGTTCTCGCTAAAGCCATCACCCGAGCGCACGGGCGCTTGCCGGATCGCGTCAGCTGGACGATCTCGCCGATCTCGTCGAGGGAAAAACCAAGTGCGCGGGCCTTCTTGATAAATTCAAGCTCGCCCACCGTGGCTTCCGAATACCGACGGTATCCCGCATCGGATCGGGCCGGTTTCTTCAGAAGGCCAATCGACTCGTAATAGCGCACGGTGGGGGTCGTGACCCCGGCGCGTGCCGCAACTGCGCCGATGTTCAGCGGTGGCATGGCCCTATTACACACCTTCTCGTCGACTTGAATGTCAAGGGGGTTGACCTTCAAGTGTCGTCCGAAATCACAAGCGGGCGCGCCGCAAGCGGAGCGCGTTGGCAATCACTGACACCGAACTGAACGTCATCGCCGCGCTCGCCAGCATCGGGCTGAGCAGCAAGCCGAACCACGGATACAGAATGCCCGCGGCCACTGGCACGCCGAGCACGTTGTAGACGAATGCGAAGAATAAATTCTGGCGGATGTTCTTCATGGTCGCGGCACTGAGCCGCCTGGCCCGCACGATGCCGCGCAGATCGCCCTTAACCAGCGTGATGCCGGCGCTTTCCATCGCGACGTCGGTTCCGGTCCCCATCGCAATGCCCACGTCCGCTTGGGCGAGGGCCGGCGCGTCATTGATCCCATCTCCGGCCATCGCGACGACCGCGCCCGCCGCCTGCAGGCGCTTCACGACCACCGCTTTCTGGTCGGGCAGCACGTCGGCCTCGACCTGATCGATTCCGAGGGTCGTCGCCACGGCATCGGCGGTCGTGCGGTTGTCTCCGGTCAGCATCACGACCGTGATCCCTTGCGCCTGCAGGTCTCGCAAGGCTTCACGTGCCGTCTCCTTGATGGGATCGGCCACGCCGATCAGCCCCGCGGCCTTGCCGTCAATGGCAATCCACATCACGGTCTGGCCCTCGCGCCGGAGTGACTCGGCGCGCTCGAGCAACGGCGGCGACGTTATGCCGATCGCCTCCATGTGTCGAAGATTGCCAATCGCGACCGGCCGTCCTTCAACCATCCCGGTGACGCCCTTGCCGGTGACCGATTGAAAGTCGGCGACCGGCGACCACGTCACGCCCCGCTCGCTCGCGCCGGCCACGATCGCGCCGGCCAGCGGATGCTCGCTGACCTTCTCGAGGCTGGCCGTCAGACGGAGAAGCGTATCTGCCTCGAAACCCGTGGCGGGCTCGACCGTCGTTAGCCTGGGCTTACCCTCGGTGAGCGTACCCGTCTTGTCCACGACAATAGTGGTGACCTTTTCCAGGATCTCCAGCGCCTCGGCATTGCGGAGCAGCACGCCGAGCTCCGCTCCTCGACCCGTACCGACCATGATCGACATCGGCGTCGCCAGGCCGAGTGCGCACGGGCAGGCAATGATGAGAACCGCCACGGCATTCACCAGGCCATGCGCCATCGCCGGTTCGGGACCATAGGCCGCCCACACGAAGAAGGTGACGATGGCGACGACAATGACGATCGGCACGAACCATCCGGAAACCGTGTCGGCGAGGCGTTGAATCGGCGCGCGTGAGCGCTGGGCATCTCCCACCATGCGTACGATCTGCGCCAGCAGCGTGTCTTGGCCGACGCGCTCCGCAGCCATCAGCACGCTGCCTGTACCGTTCACCGTGCCGCCAGTGACCTTCGCACCGACGGTCTTTTCGACCGGGATGGGCTCGCCGGTGACCATCGATTCGTCAATCGTCGTCGCACCGTCGATCACGACACCATCCACCGGAATGCGTTCACCTGGACGGACCCGAAGCCGGTCAGCTACCTGAACGTGTTCGATCGGGATGTCTTGTTCGCTACCATCGGTCGCAATCTTTCGCGCGGTCTTGGGCGCGAGGCCAAGCAGGTTGCGAATGGCCGCGCCCGTTTGGCTGCGGGCGCGCAGTTCGAGCACCTGGCCCAGCAACACGAGCACGACGATCACCGCCGCGGGCTCGAAATAGACCGCGACCTCCGAACCCATACGAAACGAGTCAGGGAACAGGCCGGGAACCACTGTCGCGACGACGCTGTAGGCGTAGGCGGCACCGACGCCCATCGCAATCAGCGTGAACATGTTCAAGTGCCGGTTGAGAAGTGACGCCCAACCGCGCGCGAAGAACGGCCAGCCGGCCCACAGGACGACCGGCGTCGCGAACGCCAGTGCTGCCCAGTTCAAGAAGCCGGCAGGGAGCAGATGCAACGGTTGACTGGGCAGAAGCTCGGCCGCCATGAACGCCAACAAGGGGGCGGTCAGAACCACAGACCATTTGAACCGCCGGGTCATGTCGTCCAGCTCGTCGTTCGGCTCTTCAACCAGAGAGATCGTGACTGGTTCGAGCGCCATGCCGCAGATCGGGCATGCTCCCGGCCCTGGTTGCCGGATCTCTGGGTGCATCGGACAGGTGTAGTCAGCCGCCGGATCGCCCACGAGTAGGACGGGTGGGCCTTCCGGAGGCTGATGTCGCGACGCCATTACGACTTCGCGTATTGAGCGGGTTTCGCGTCGAACTTGGCCTTACAGCCCTGCGAACAGAAGTGGAACGTCGTACCCTGATACTCGCTGCTACCCGCGGCCTTGGCCGGATCGAACTGCATCCCACAAACCACGTCTTTTTCCATGACTCCTCCTGTTGCACCAATAACCTGCACAACGCGCGCCATTGCCGCTGTGCGGTCCGCCCGATCCTAGAGGCTGGCGATTGGCAGCGTCACCGAGGCCGTCGTGCCGGCGCCAGGTTGACTCTCAATCACGACTGTTCCACCGTGTGCATCGACGATCCGCTTGACGATTGCGAGGCCCAGGCCCGATCGTGCCTTTGAATCCTGACCGCGACCGTGCACATGGCGTTCGAACACCTGAGGCAGTAGTTCCGCAGAGATGCCGCAACCGGTATCGGACACTTTGGCGACAATCACGCCTTCCTGCCGAGTCACTTCAATCCGGATCGTGCCACCCGGCGGCGTGAACTCGACGGCGTTCTCGCCGAGATTCAGCATCAATTGTCGCAGACGAACAGCGTTGCCCCAGACCTGCAGCCCTGGCTGGATCGCCGTTTCACAAGTGACATCGTGCGCTTCGGCAAGCGCGCCGACCAGTTCACCAGCCTCAACGAACACGTCGCTCACGCAGACGGGGCCGACTCGCGGTCCGGATGAGTCGGCATCGGCCAGCGCCAGGTCTCGAAGATCCTGCAATGTCGCGCTGAGCGCATTGACCTCGTCCGAGAGAGCGCTCAAGACGCGTTGGTTGTCCGGCGCGGTCGATTCTCGCGCCGATTCAATCGTCCCCTTCATGACGGTAAGGGGTGTTTGCAACTGGTGGGAGACGTCGGCCGTGAACTCTCGCATCGTGCCAAACGATGTGTTCAGGCGGTCCAGAAGCTGATTGATGGATGAGGTGAGCCGTCTGACTTCAATGTCGGGCGCATCTGGATCAACGCGCCGGGAAAGATCAGTCGCTTGAATTGACTCGAGCGTGATGGCGATGCTGTCGATCGGCCGCAGCGCCCGCTTCGCGATCAGGAATCCGCCAAAACTGGTAATCGCGATCACAATCGGGATCAAGACCGCGGACGCAATCGTGACCGCCTCCAGCATCATGCCGACGTCTCCGAGCGCCCGCCCGAGCTGAAGGTAGGTGCCATCAGGACGCGCCAGGGGAACGCAGGTGAAGCGGACCGGGCCACGGGCCAGTTGCACGGTGAAGAACTGCTCGTAGGTGGCGCCGCTGGCCGCGGCATGGGTCAAGACCTCGTGGGCACCGATGTCCGGTTCCACCTTGGCGAGGCGCTCGGACCGAAACACCATCTGTCCGTGCGAGTCCCGTACCATCAGAAACGGAGCGACCGTTCCCTGTTGATCGAGCGATTGGAGCGCCGCGATGGGATCGGCGTTCGAGGACAACGCCGCGACGACGCGGCGAGCTTCTTCCTGCAAGTCGCCATCGTGATGGCCATAGAGAGTCCTGGCCAGCCAGACGTAAAGCAACGCGGCAAATAATCCGAGCGCCGACGCCACGACCAGAACATTCCAGAAGGTCGTTCGCGCTTTAAGGGTGGCGATCATCCGCGCCCTCCGTGGCACGTAACACGTAGCCCACGCCCCTCACGGCGTGGATCATTCGCGACTCGCCGGCGTCCTCGAGCTTCCGTCTCAGGTGGTTGATGAACACGTCGATGATGTTGGTCATTCGGTCCCAGGTGAAGTTCCAGACCCGCTCACCGATCATCGCCCGTGTCAGCACCTGATCGGCGTTTCGCATCAGGTATTCGAGCAGCTCGAATTCCTTTTGCGTCAAGTCAATGCGGCGACCGCCGCGCTGCACTGCCCGTGCCACCGGGTCGAGAACCAGATCGCCGACCGTCACCGTCAGCACGGCTGCCGGCTGGCGACGACGCAACAAGGCGCGGACGCGCGCGATCAGCTCGACGAACTCGAAGGGCTTGGTGAGGTAATCGTCGGCCCCGCTATCGAGTCCGCGAACGCGATCCTCGATAACGCCGCGAGCCGAGAGCATCAGGATCGGCGTCGTCACCATTCGTTTGCGCAGTTCGCGACAGATTGCGAATCCGTCGAGTCCCGGCAGCACGATATCGAGAATAATGAGGTCGAACGGACCGGCCAGCGCGGTTGCCAGGCCGGTCGCGCCATGATGTTCTACCTGAACATTCAACGGCAGGCTGGTCAGATGCTCGGCCAGTAACGCCGCGAGCCGTGCTTCATCTTCGACGATCAGCACCCTCGGCGTTGGTCCATTGTCGCCGCTGTGCCTTTCGTCCACGAACGGATTTTTTCGGAAGCCGGAGCCGCTGGAGATTAATTCTTCTTCATGATCCCGAGCGCGGGTAGCGGCCATCCAGCCGAACCGGCGCCCTTTCGCTCGGAGAACTTGAGGGCGGCGAGACCGCCGTTACGCTCGATCCAGCTGAGCAGGACACCGCGCGCCGACACCGTCAACTGCGGCTGGGCGCTATCGGGGCCGGCGGGCGTCTCAACGGGGACGATGTTCGTTCCGAATGTTTGCGCTTGATTGCTTGAGCCGCTAGTTGTCATCAGGCCAACGGCGACCACAGCTACCAGAGCATTGCGCAGTGTCATGCCGCCGATGATAACCCAGCGAGTTCGAACGGGGCCTCAGCCGGCCGTTCGTTAACGACTTTTAATCAGGGCCGCGGTCGACTGGACGTACCGTGTAAGCTGTTCGCCGATTCTTGATCCCCTGTGAATTCGCGGGTTGAATGCTGCCATCATGAAGTCGATCATTCGTGCTGCTTTGATGCTGGTGGTCCTGGCGGCCGTCCTGGCGGGTGCCGTTGGATACTCCATTCTCAGCCGCGGGTTGAGTACGCGCACGGACCCCAGCCCGGCCGAGATCATGATTGCGCGCACGATGCGGAGACTGGCCACGCCCTCGGCCGTCCGCGCCCAGAACAATCCGCTTGCCCCCACCGCCGCTGTACTGGCCGATGGCCTGGGCCACTTCGCGGATCACTGCGCCAGTTGCCATGCCAACGATGGGAGTGGCCAGACCGCTCTCGGCCAAAACCTGTTCCCCAAGGCGCCGGATATGCGGGCGCCTGACACCCAGTCTTTGTCGGACGGCGAGTTGTTTGCGATTATCGAGAACGGCATTCGTTTGACGGGCATGCCCGCGTGGGGCGACGGCACTGAAGCGAGCGCGGCAGGCAGTTGGGGGCTGGTGCATTTCATCCGGCGCCTGCCAGGTCTCACGCCCGACGAGGTGACTCGCATGGAAGCGCTCAATCCGAAGAGTCCGGACCAGTTCAGGCAGGAAGACGAGATGCGCCGGTTCCTGGCCGGGGAGTCCGACGCGGCGCCGGCACCGGCGGCGACGAGCCCGGCGAAACCGCATCATGAATAACAAGCCAAGGAGCCAATCGATGCCGAGTGTCTACCGCATTGCCCTGCTGATTGTTGTCGTCACGCTCTCGGCTTCCTTCGCCGACGCCCATGATTTCTGGCTGGTGCCCGACGTGTTCCGCATCGCGGCAAACGGCGAGGTGGTTGTCCGGGGTCAGACGAGCAGCGCGTTTCCCACCACTTTGTCCGCCGTCACCCCCGACCGGGTGACCGAGGCCCGGATCGTCGGCGCCGCGGATGACGAACGGATCACCGCGCTGTCGACCCGTGACAATTCGCTCGTGCTGCGTCATCGGCCGAAGACGGCTGGTCAGAAGGTGGTGGCCGTGGCGGTCGGTTGGCGCCATGTCAACGAAACGGCGGCGAGCTTCCGCAAGTATCTTGTCGGCGAAGGCGCCGAGGACGCGCTGAAGCACTACGACCGGACCGGTCAGTTACCGACCGCCGATATCGTCCGACGCTACGCGAAGTACGGGAAGACCGTGGTCGAGGTCGGTGACGGCCCGCGGGCGTTCGATCGCGTCATTGGCCAGCCGTTGGAGTTCGTTCCGCTGGCGGACCCCCACGCGGCCGCCGTCGGGTCAGAGCTTCGCATGCGACTGATGTTCCAGGGAAAACCGCTGGCGGGAGCGCGTGTGCATGCCGGTCTCGCACCGAGCGCGGGCAAGAACACGCCCGAGATTTCGCTGATTGCGTCAGGGGAAGGGGTGGTGAGCGTGCCGGTAGGCGCCAAGGGTCTCTGGAACGTGCGCACGATTCACGTCGTACCCTCGCCCGCGGGTGCCGACGCGAACTGGGATGTGCATTGGGCGACGTTGGTGTATTCGGTGAAGTAGCTTGATGGAAATGACGATTAACCTGGCGGACTCGCGTGGCCGCGAATCCGCCAGCCATCGATACGTCGGCTACGGAATTTCAATGGTCTTGCGGTCGGCAATCTTGAACGCGAACGTCACGGAGTGAACCGTGGCATCACCTTTTTTCTTGAACGTCAGCGTCGCTTCGTAGTCCCCGGCGGTGGTAAAGATGTGCTGGGTGGCAACCAGGCCCGCATCGCGCGCCGTCATGCGGCCAGTGAACGGACCATGCGTCTTACCGTCGCGCTTCACCGTGGCCTTAATCTCTTCCAGGTCCGTGAACGGAGTCTTGTCCGGCGCGGTAAAGCGCCAGCGCAGGAACTGCATCTCGCCAGTCAGTGCCGGTTCCGGCTCGGCGCCGAACAGCACAGTGAGGCCGGCGACTTCCTTGCGTTCGTGAGCGGAGACGGTGACACACATGGCGACCACCGCCAATGCCAGGGCCAAACCGAGTGAGCGGGTAACGTTCATTACTTCCTCCTGAAAGATTTCACGACAACCGCGCGGAGCGTAGCACTAGCGGCGACAAGCGCCAAGTCAGAAGCGCGTCCGTAGCGACGCGAGGCGGCTTGGTTAACGACTTTTAATGGGCATCAGCCCCTGCCAGAAGTAGGGTGTAAAGAGGTATGCCTCAGTATTCGCGTCGGACGTTCGTCAAGGGTCTCGCGCTCAGCGGAACTGCGCTCGGTCTCGGCGGTTTTGGCGCCTCCTCGGGGTACGCGCAGACCGACACCCGAAAGGCTGCCGGTGTGCTCACCGGCACGCAGTTCGACCTCAGCATCGCCGAAATGCCGCTCAACATTACCGGGAGGACCAGGACCGCCCTGGCGATTAACGGGTCGGTGCCGGCGCCGACCCTGCGCTGGAAAGAAGGCGACACCGTTCAGTTGCGTGTCGCGAACGCACTGGACGAAGACACCTCGATTCATTGGCACGGCATTCTGCTGCCCGCCAACATGGACGGCGTTCCCGGCCTGAGCTTTCATGGCATCCGGCCGCGCGGCGAATACGAGTATCGGTTCACCGTCAACCAGAACGGCACGTACTGGTATCACAGCCATTCGGGCTTTCAGGAGCAACTGGGGGTCTATGGTGCGCTGGTGATCGAGGCGAAGGAGCCGGAGCCATTCACCTACGATCGCGAGCACGTCGTGCTGCTCAGCGACTGGACCGACGAGAAACCCAACCGCGTGTTCGGCAAGCTGAAGAAACAGTCGAACTACTACAATTTTCACCAGCGCACCGTCGGCGACTTCATGCGAGATGTCCGCGAGCAGGGCCTCAAAGCGGCGGTGGCCGACCGCCGCATGTGGGGCGACATGCGGATGAATCCGACCGACCTCGCCGACGTCTCCGGTCACACCTACACCTACCTGATGAACGGGATGGCGCCCGCCGCCAACTGGACGGGGCTGTTCAAACCCGGCGAGCGCATCCGCCTGCGCTTCATCAACGGGTCGGCGATGTCGTATTTTGACGTGCGGATCCCCGGCGTGAAGATGACCGTGGTCGCGGCCGATGGCCAGTACGTGGCGCCAGTCTCCGTGGACGAGTTCCGTATCGCGACGGCGGAGACCTATGACGTCATCGTCGAACCTGCCGGTGCCGAGGCCTTCACCATTTTTGCACAGGCGATGGATCGCACCGGCTTTGCGGCCGGAACCCTGGCGATTCGTGAGGGCGTGAGTGCGATCGTGCCTATGCCGGACCCGCGGCCGCTGCTGACGATGGCGGACATGGGGCATGGCGGCATGGGCCATGACATGAGCAGCATGGCTCCGCCCTCCGCGCCCACCGCACCTGCGGCTGCCGACCCACACGCCGGCCACGTCATGCCGACACCCGCTCCCGCACCGAAACCGGCCTCAGCCGATCCGCACGCCGGGCACGCGATGCCCGCGCCCACCGCCGCGCCGGCCGCCGGTCATGACATGGCAGCGATGACGGTCACCCCGGCGATGCCGGTGCATCCGGAATCGGAAGACGGCAACCCTCTGGTTGACATGCAGACGATGTCGCCGATGGCCCGGCTCGACGATCCGGGCATCGGCCTGCGCAACAACGGCCGCAAGGTCCTCACCTATGCCGACCTGAAGAGCACGTTCAGCGATCCCGACGGCCGCGCGCCGTCGCGCACGATCGAATTGCACCTGACCGGTCACATGGAGCGCTTCGCCTGGTCGTTCGATGGCGTCAAGTTTTCCGACGCCGAGCCGCTGCGTCTCAAATACGGCGAGCGCCTGCGGATAGTGCTGGTCAACGACACCATGATGAGCCACCCGATCCACCTGCATGGCATGTGGAGCGACCTCGAGAACGACGCTGGCGAGTTCCAAGTGCGAAAGCACACCATCGACATGCCGCCTGGCACACGGCGCACCTACCGCGTGCGGGCCGACGCGCTCGGCCGCTGGGCCTATCACTGTCACCTGCTGTTCCACATGGAATCCGGCATGTTCCGCGAAGTGGCGGTGTTCGAATGAGGGGCGGCGCCTTCCGCGCTGGCGCCGTGGCCATGCTGATGGCATTGGCGGCGCCGGCGTTTGCGCAGTCCGGCACGCCGGCCCCTGTCGATCCTCATGCTGGCCACCTACCGGCGCCGGCCGTCGCCGCGCCCGCCGGTGCGGAGGCGCCCGGCTCGCCAGCCCCAGACACGCAAGCGCCCGTGACGCCGATCCCGGCGATTACCGAGCAGGATCGCGCCGCTGCTTTTCCTCAGGACCTGGGCGGCCATGCCGTGCACGATGGCGCCGTCCACTACCTGGTCCTGTTTGACCAGCTGGAATGGCAGGCCGACGGGCTGACCTCTGGTTTGAGCTGGGACACCAAGACCTGGATCGGCACCGATCTGAACCGCGTCTGGGTCCGTTCGGAAGGGGAGTCGGCCGACGGCGCGCTCGAAGATGCGGAGGCCCATGCGCTCTACGGCCGGTCTTTCGCCCGCTGGTGGGACGTGGTCGTCGGCGTGCGGCAGGATTTTCGTCCCGGCCCGGCTCAGACGTGGGCCGCCGTTGGTATCCAGGGGCTGGCCCCGCAGTGGTTCGAAGTCGAGGCCACACTCTACGTCGGCGAGTCCGCCGCGACACTGGCGCGGTTCGAGGCAGAATATGAAGTGCTGCTAACCAACCGGCTGATGCTGCAACCGCTGATCGAGGTCAACCTGTCTGGGAAGGGGCTGCCCGATCGGGGCATCGGCGCCGGCCTCAGTACGGTGGAAACCGGTCTCAGGCTACGCTACGAGATTCGCCGCGAACTGGCGCCGTATGTCGGGCTCGTGTGGCAGCGCAAGTTCTACGGCACCGCGGACTTCGCCCGGGCGGCGGGCGACGGGATTGGCGGCTGGCGCGCGGCCACGGGCGTGCGCATGTGGTTTTAAGGTAACGGTATCAACAAGAGTAGATGGAGCAGATTATGACCCGACGATATCTGGCGGCTTTGATGGCAGTGTTCGCGACCGTGGTGTTGACGGCAGGCGCCGCTGTCGCGCATCCCGGACACGAGCAGAAGATCCTGGGCACGGTCACCATGGCCGCCGTGGATCATGTGATGGTCAAGAGCCCCGATGGCAAGGTCGCCACCGTGACGATCACCAAGGACACCAAGTTCCGGCAAGCGAAAAAGGCGATGAAGGCCAGCGACCTGAGGGTCGGCATGCGCATCGTCATTACCGCAGTGACCGACGAGAACGACGAGAAGCTGGTCGCCCAGATCATCGAGCTGGGCAAGGCGCCCGCCACCAAGTAGCGGACCATTCGCCAGGAGAAAAAGATGATGAAACGACTGCTTGCTGTCGCCACCTTGCTGCTGGTTCTGCCTGGGCTCGCCGCCGCTCAGGGACATGCCGGTCCGGAACTGAAAGCCTTTACCAACTTGCAGTTCAGCCACACCGAAACCAAGGTGACGCTGATGCCGGGTGGACAGTCCGCGTACGCTACGTCGCGCTACACCATCAAGGCGAAGATGGGTGAGCGAGAGCTCGACTCGGACGGGCTCGAAACGCTGGCGCTCACCAAGATGCCGGATGGCAGCTGGAAGATTCGTCACTCGCACACCTCGAGCCGCGCGCGCCGTCCGGCGCAATAGAGTCACGAGGCACCGCCATTTATCCAGTCCTGTTTCGCGTCGGCGACTTCGAAATCACCAGTTTTGGTGTGCTCGTGGCGGTCGGCGCGCTGGTGGGGGTGTGGCTCTTCCGGCGCGAGTTGCGCCGCGCGGGGCTGCCGGAGAATGCCGCTGACGTCGGCATGGCTGGCGTCTTTGGCGGCCTGTTCGGCGCGAAGCTGCTGTGGGCGTTCGAGCACTCCGGCGAGGCGCCCGTCATGGATCTGCTGCTGTCGCGCGGTGGCATGAGCTGGTTCGGTGGATTCGCCGGCGGCCTGTTAGCCGGAATCTGGATGATGCGCCGGCGCCGCCTGGCTTTGGTGTCAGTGCTCGCCGCCGCCACTCCGGGACTGGCAGCGGGTCATGCGATCGGCCGCATCGGATGCTTTCTCGTCGGCGACGACTACGGATCGCCCAGCTCATTACCCTGGGCGGTCGCCTTTCCCGACGGACTGCCGCCGACCACCGTGCCTGTTCACCCGACTCAGTTGTATGAAGCCATCTTGCTGATGCCGATCCTCGTGCTGCTCTTGAGGTGGCGCCGCGATGGGCAGGCCGACCGCCGGGTGCTGGGGATGTACCTGTTGCTGACCGGTTCGCTGCGATTCGCGATCGAGTTTGTGCGGATCAACGAACGCGTCGTCGGCCCCTTGACGGTTGCGCACCTGGCATCGCTCGCGGTCGCCGTCGCTGGCGCCATCCTGTTAGCCACCTCCGTCAACGGTCCCACCCGCGGCCGTCCTGTTTGACACCTGCGGGCCGATGCGAGCATCCTAGCCACATGCTGCTGGCCCGGCGCATCGGCGCCATTGCTCTCGTCCTCCTCATTTCGGGTGGAGACGCCGCCCTCTGCGCCGGACGGGAAGTGACGGCCGAGGCGCGAATGGCCTGTTGCGTCAGCGGTGCGTGCTCCATGCACCAGTCTCACCAGCACGGTTCAGACTCGGCCGATACCGTGAGCCAGGCCGAGGCCGACATCTGCTGCGTCGCATCGGAGTCAGCCGACCCGACGCCAACCAGCCCGGTGTTCGCGATGGTGCTGCCCTCCGCGCTACCAGTGCAGCAGCTGTTTGCGTTCGTTTCGCCGCTGAGCTTGATGGCCGACGCTACCCGTGAGCCAATTCCCCTCTCCGGCAGGCTGGTTCCCAGGCATCTGCTCCTCTCCGTCTTCCTGATCTAGCCAACCACACGTCGTGTGTCTGCTCGGCGCCATGCCGGGCCGTCAGCGTACGCGCACGTACGCGCTCGATGGAACAAGGGTTGTGGCTGATGATCAACAAGCTCATCGAACTGTCTCTGCGGAATCGCTTTCTCGTCGTCGCCGTCTTCCTCGGTCTCGGTGGGTGGGGCTGGTGGGCGGTGACCGCGACACCCATCGATGCCATCCCGGACCTGTCCGACAACCAGGTCATCGTCTTTACCGACTGGCCAGGCCAGAGTCCGCAGGAGGTCGAGGATCAGATCACCTACCCGTTGACAGTCAGCCTGCAGGGACTGGCCGGTGTGCGAGTGGTGCGATCGCAGTCCGCATTCGGCTTCTCGATGATCTATGCAGTCTTCGAGGACACCGTCGATCTGTATTTCGCGCGGGCGCGCGTGCTCGAACGCATGAGCCTGGTCGCCAAGACGCTCCCCGCCGGGGTGGTCCCGGTGCTCGGTCCCGACGCCACCGGCGTGGGGCACGTCTTCTGGTACACCCTCGAGAGTGCCACTCACTCGTTGCGCGAGCTGCGAACCCTGCAGGACTGGTTTGTCCGCTATCAGCTCAACGCCGTTCCAGGCGTGGCCGAGGTCGCGTCGGTCGGGGGCTTCGTTCAGCAATACCAGATCGACGTCGACCCCAACCGTCTGCGCCAGTACCAGTTACCGCTCAGTGCGGTGGTCTCGGCCGTGCGCTCGAGCAATCTCAATGTCGGCGGTAACGTCCTCGAGTCGAACGGCGCGTGGCTGATTGTGCGAGGCGTCGGCCTGATCGCGTCGGTCGATGACATCAAGAAGATCGTCATTGGCGCGTCGGGCGGCACACCAGTGTTCGTTGAGCAGGTCGCGGACGTGCAGGTCGGTAATGCCTTTCGCGTCTCGTCCCTCGTCAAGGGCGCCAATGAAGCAGTCGGGGGTGTGGTCGTGGCGCGCACCGGTGTCAATACCAAGACGGTCATCGACGCGGTGAAAGCGCGAATCGTCCAGCTCGCGCCAGGGCTCCCGCCAGGCGTCACCATCGTCCCGTTCTACGACCGCTCGAATCTGATCGAGCAGGCGGCCGGCACGCTGAGGACGGCGCTGCTCGAGGAGATCGTCCTCGTCACGCTCGCGCACGTGATTTTCCTGATGCATTTCCGGTCGATCCTGATCGTCACCATTCCGCTGCCGCTCGCGGTGTTGCTGTCATTTCTCGGCATGTATTACGCCGGCATCTCGTCGAACATCATGAGCCTGGCCGGCATCGCGATCGCGATCGGGGTACTGGTGGATGCCGGCATCGTGGTGACCGAGAACGCGTTCCGGTTCATGGAGCAGCGACAGGTCGACCCGCGCGACCGTCGCCTGGTGTGGCAGACCGTACTCGAATCGACGCGGCTGGTGGGCCGACCGGTGTTCTTCTCGATGGCCATCATCCTGCTGGCGTTCATTCCGGTGTTCGCGCTCACCGGGCAGGAAGGAAAGCTGTTCCACCCACTCGCGTTCACCAAGACCTTCGCGGTGCTGGCCGCCACCGTCGTCTCGGTTACCCTGGTGCCGGTGCTGTGCAGCCTGCTGCTCGGCGGCACCTTCCGCAAGGAAGAAGACAACCCGGTGATGCGTGCGCTGCAACGCCTCTACCGTCCGGCACTCGCGGCAGCGCTCGCGCATCGCGTGGTGACGGTGGCCGTCGCCGGCCTGCTGTTTGTCGGAGCCTTGATCCTCGCTCGCGGAATCGGCAGCGAGTTCATGCCGGCGCTAAACGAAGGCGACCTGATGTTCATGCCGATCGCCGACCCGAGCATCTCGCTCGACGAGAACACCAAGATCGCCGAGACACAAAATGCGGCATTGATGACCTTCCCCGAAGTCGCCTATGTCGTCGCCAAGGTCGCTCGGGCCGACACCTCCACCGACCCGGCGCCGCTCAACATGACCGAGACCATCGTGCATCTGAAACCCAGGGACCAGTGGCGGTCCGGGATGACGATCGACCGGCTGCGCGGCGAGATGACGGCGGCAGCGGAATTGCCCGGTGTCTCCACGATTTGGACGATGCCGATTATCAATCGGATCGACATGCTGACGACCGGTATCCGCTCCGAAGTGGGCGTGAAGATCTTCGGCACCGATCTCAGCGTGCTGGAAGGCCTGGCACGCCAGGTCGCCGAGACCGTCCGACGAGTGCCGGGCGCCAGCAATGTGTATCCCGAACATGTGACGAGCGGTCAGTACCTGAACATCGAAATCGATCGCGCGGCGGCGGCGCGCTACGGCATTGGTGTCGGCGACATCCAGCAAATCATCGAAACCGCCGTCGGCGAGACGACGCTGAGCATGACGATCGAGGGGCGCGAGCGCTTTCCGGTTCGGGTGCGATATGCGGCGCAGTACCGCGCCGATTCGCGTGCGCTCGCCGAGGTGCTGGTGTCCGCATCGAACGGCGCGCAGATTCCGCTCGGCCAACTTGCGCGGATCGAGCACGCTCGCGGACCCGCCATGATCTCGTCGGAAAACGGTTTGCTGCTCGCGACGGTACTGCTGAACGTGCAGGGCCGCGATGTCGGCGGTTTCGTCGCGGCGGCCCAAGCCGCGGTGGCGCGCGAGGTGGCGGTGCCGGCGGGTTATTACATCGGCTGGAGCGGCCGATGGGAAAACCAGGAGCGGGCCCGACAGCGGCTGCAGCTCGTGTTGCCGGTCGTGCTGCTGGTGATCTTCGTCCTTCTCTACTTCACCTATCACTCCCTGGTCGAGGCTGCGCATGTGCTGCTGGCGGTTCCGTTTGCGCTCACCGGCGGTGTCTATCTGCTCTGGCTGCTGGGCTACAACTTTTCGGTGGCGGTCTGGGTCGGGTTCATCGCGTTGTTCGGGACAGCCGTGCAGACCGGCGTGGTGATGGTGATCTATCTCGAAGAGGCAGTGGAGAAGAAGCGTCAGGCGATGGGCGGGATCCTCACGCGAGTGGCACTGCGAGACGCGGTCATCGAGGGCGCGCTGCTCCGCCTACGGCCCAAGGTGATGACCGTGTCGACGGTGGTCGCCGGCTTACTGCCGATCATGTGGAGTACCAGCGTTGGTGCCGAAGTGATGAAGCCGCTCGCCACGCCGGTCCTTGGCGGCATGGTGTCGTCGTTGCTGCACGTGCTGATCGTCACGCCCGTGATCTTCTTGTGGATCCACGAGCGCCGGCTCGGACTGCAGCACGAGCTATTGCCAATCTCCGGCGGGCGGCCGATGGCGCGACGCGCAGTGTGGATTGGCGCCGCTGTGTTCGCGGCGGTGGTCGTGGCCGCGCTCCTCATCTGGAGACTGGCGGCGCCGATTGGGGATCGTGCCGGCGAGCCCGTGGCGGGAGCCATCGTGCAAACGGTGCGCTCGGGCGATCTCGACGTGGTCCTGATCTCGCCGACCGGCACGCTGCGGCAGGGGCGCAATACGTTCACCGTGGAGTTCAGGCGGACGGGTACTTCGACCCTGGTGGATGTCGGCACCGTGCGTCCGAGCGCCAACATGACGATGCCGGGAATGGTGATGTCGAGTGGTCTGCAGATGGTGCCGTCCGGCGTGCCCGGACGATTCGACGCGACCGCAGAATTCGGCATGGCCGGGTCGTGGCAGATGGAGATGCGGTGGGACGGTCCTGCCGGGCAGGGCTCGGTGAGTTTCAAAGGGAGTGTGCAATGAGCCTGCGAAAAATATCGGGTGTCCTGATGCTGACGATCCTCGCTGGCGTGGCGCTGTCGGCGCAGGTGCTGAGTCCTCAAGATTCGCCGACGGCGCGCTACACGGATCCCGTGCACGGACTGTCCTTGCAGGACGCGATAGCGCGTGCGATTGAACAGGAGCCCTCACTGCGTGCGGCGCGGAGCGACATCGACGTCGCGCGAGCGATGCGGCAGCAGGCCGGACTGCGCCCCAATCCCTCCGCCTCATTCGATCGACGAGAGGAGCCGTCCGGCACCGACAACCAGACGATGGTCAGCGTCGAATGGCCGCTCGATCTCTGGCGAAGAGAGGGTCGCACGGCGGTCGCCGATCGCCAGGTCACGGCGACCGAACTCGCGGTGATGAATCGTCAGCGTCTGTTGGCGTCGGACGTGCGGAGCCGATACGGCGAGGTGCTGATCGGCGTTCGCGAGTCGGAGATTCTCGACGAGCTGGTCGACACGACCCGAGCCCAGCTGGCGCTGGTCCGTTCGCGCGTCGAGGAAGGCGCATCGCCGCCGCTCGAGCGCGACGTGCTTGAGGTGGAGTTACGCCGGCTCGAGTCCGATCGCCTGCTGCAGGATGGTCGTACGGAGGCGGCGGTCTTCGAGCTGAAGCGCCTCCTGGGCCTGAGCCCGGCCTTCCAGTTAACGGTGCGCGACGCACTGGAGGTCGTCGTCCAACGCGAGGCGATCGAGCGCCCCACAAATGCGCGCGACACGGAGTTGGTCCAACAGCGTCCGGACGTCCGGGAAGCCGCTGCGCGTGTGGGCATCGCCGATGCCAGGATCGACCGGGCCGAGCGGGAGGGCCGCGTGGACCTGGGTATTTACGGCAACTATGCACGGATGGACGCCGGCTTCTCACAACGTGGTTTTGCTCCAGACGGTAGCATCGAGCGTGTGCATGGCCTCTTCCATTACGTCGCTGGAGGCGTGAAAGTCACCTTGCCACTGTTCAACCGCAATCAGGGCGAAGTGGCCGCGGCGCGTGCAGAACGGACAGGTGCCGCTGCCGCGCTCGACGCCGCCCGGCTGACGGCGGAGACGGAAGTGGCCGTGGCGCGGGTCCTGGACGATCGCGCTCACCAAGCGGTCGGATTATTCAGTGGAGGCGCACAGGCTCTCGCCCGACAGAACCTCACCGTGGTCGCGCAAACCTACGAGCTGGGCCGGGGCACCGTCTTCGACGTGCTCTCGGAGCAGCGACGGTACCTCGATGTGCAGCGCGCCTATATCGACGCGCTACGCGCGGCCTACGACGCACGAACGGCGCTCGCGCGCGCGCTTGGGGATCTCCCATGAACCACGAACGACTCACGATGACTCGCGGCAGCGCGGTGATTGTCGCGGCGGTTCTTCTGCTCGCCGGCGCAGCCGGAACCTCTTTGATCATGCGGTCAACGCCGCCGGAACAGATGCCGAGTGCCCCGGCGCCAACCGCCGCCCCACGCGCGTCACTGCCCCCGGACGACGCACCCCTGACTGACGTGGTCGTCCCGCTTTCCGCAGAGGCGGTCCAGCGCGCCGGGATCGTTGTGGTGCCGGTGTCGAGCGCGAGCCGCGCGACATCGATCCACCTTCCGGGTGTGGTCGAACCGAACGCGTATCGGACCGTTGCGGTGACACCGCTCGTCGCCGGGCGCGTGACGCGCGTCGGCGCGGAACTTGGGGATCGAGTACGCCGCGGACAAACACTGGCGCAGATTTACAGTCCTGAGCTCGCCGAGGCACAGACGCGTTACGTCACAGCGCGCGCCAGGCTAACGGCCCACGATCAGGAGCTGCGGCGGACCGAACGGCTCGTCGCCATCGGCGCCGCCAGCCGTCAGGAATTAGAGGGCATCCATGCCGAGCATGCCGCGCAGACCGCGGAGGTGGAGAGCGCCCGCTCGCGCCTCGAGTTGCTCGGGGTCTCCGGTTCCGCACTCGACGGTCTGACGCCAGGAGGGGAGTCGGGTGCGACGAATAGCGTGACCGCGCCGATCGATGGCGTGATCCTCGAGCGGGGCGCGAACATCGGCCTGAACGTGGATTCCGCGACGGCGTTGTTTACGGTCGCCGACCTGTCGACGGTGTGGGTCATCGCGGATCTCTACGAGAAAGACTTTTCGAAGGTCGGTGTCGGTCATACGGCCACGATTACGACGACCGCATATCCTGAACGCGTGTTTCACGGTCGTGTCAGCTATATCGATCCCCAGGTGAGTCCTGCCACACGGACGGCGAAGGTACGTGTCGAAGTCACGAACCCTGCCAGCGAGCTCCGGCTCGGAATGTACGCCGATGTGGCCCTCGCCGCTCCCGCGGGCGGTTCGATCTTGATCATTCCGAAGTCCGCGTTGCAAGAGATCGGATCGCGGCAGGTCGTCTATCTCGTGAACCGCAACGAGCCTGGCACATTCATCGAACGCGACGTGCGGACCGGCCAAGCGGTTGGACCGAAGGTCGAAGTGCTGTCCGGTGTGAATGTTGGCGATACGCTCGTTGCTGAAGGCAGCTTCTTTCTTCGTGCTGAGCGCGAACGTCTCGGTCTCCGGCAGGCCAGCGGCACCGCACCTGCCAACCCCCACGCGGGCATGAGCGGGATGAACGAGCCGAAGGCAGCCGCCGATTCGGCCACCCAACTGGCGGACGTGACCGTGTCCGATCAGGGGTTCGAGCCATCACGCCTCACGTTGCGCGCGGGGGTGCCCGCTCGCGTGACGTTCACGCGCACTTCCGACACGACGTGTGCGACGACGGTGGTGTTTCCGTCGCTGAATATCACTCGCGAGTTGCCGCTCAGGCAGAAGGTGACGATTGAGTTCACGCCTGAATCTGGGGAGATCGCGTTTGCCTGCGGGTTGAACATGTTTCGCGGGTCCGTAGTCGCACGATGAGCCGATCATGCGAGCTCAACTGGCTTGGCGCTCGCGGGTAATGGCGCAGCCTGAGTGGATCCGGCGTGCGGGAGTAAGATGCGATGATGCGCAGCTTGATTCTCGGTCTGACCGTGATGACGTCCACCGCGGCATTTGCCCAGGGGCCGCCACCACCGATGCCCGCCGAATACGCCGCGGTCCTGCAGACGTTAGGCCGCCAGGGTGACTATAAAGACAACGTCCTGAAAGTGAATATCCCGCGCAGTGATTTAAAGATCAGTATTGATGGAGTCGCCACGCCCACGCCCTTTGGATTCGGCGGCTGGATTGCCCTGACCAAAGGCGACGGCGGGATGGACGTGATGATGGGCGATCTCGTCCTTACCGAGGCGGAGGTCAATCCGGTGATGTCGGTGGTGCTCGACAACGGTCGAGTACATCGATGAAGCCTTCTCCACCGATGACGTAGACCCGCTCGCGCTCGCGGTCATAGAACAAATCGTCGGTGTCGCCGACGGCCGCCGCAAATCCACTGTCTTTCCCGTCGTAGTCTCCCAAATGAAAACAGCGGCGGGACGACGGCAGCCCACAAAAATGCGGCCGCTCGATTCATCGATGGCCATCGGGTAATTGGCCTGGCAGGAACCGGTTGGCCAACGCGCCGTTGCGGCACCACGCCTGATGTGTTTTTCCTTCACTTCTGGGGAAAGGGACCGGCGGCGACGCTGGCGTCTGGTGTCAAGGCGGCAATCGCGCAACTCGCAGGACCGCGGCGGTGAACACGAGATCCGTGGCGGCATGCGCCGTCACGCTCGCGCTTGCCGCGACCGCAGCTGTCATGGAGGTCAACGCGCGGTCGCCGCTGCGAGTTGTCGCGACCATTGCTCTGCCGGACGTCGACGGTCGGATCGATCATCTCGCCTTTGACGCGGTGCGACAACGGCTCTACATCGCCGCCCTCGGCAACGACAGCGTGGAGGTCGTGGACACCGCGTCGGGCAAGTGGCTGAAGTCGCTCAAGGGATTTCACGAACCGCAGGGGATTGTGGTCGTTCCCGATCAGAATCCTTCGCCGTCGCGAACGGCGCGAGTGGAACGTTGCAGCTCGTTGATGGCGACACGTTCGGGACACTCTGGAGCGTGAATGCGGGAGGAGATGCGGACAACGTCCGCTATGACGCGTCAGCCAAACGCCTCTACGTTGCGGCTCAGGGGGGTCTTGTCGCAGTCGACCCGGTGTCCGGTCGCGTCCTGAAACGCATCGCGATCGACGGGCATCCGGAATCATTTCAATTGGAGTCGAACGGTGCGCGCATCTTGGCGAACCTTCCTGGTGCGTCGCAGATTGTCGTTGCCGAGCGCACGACGATGACCGCGACACCCTGCGCTCCAGCCACCTCAACCGTGAGGTTTGGGGTTCCGATGGCAGCTCTATTCAACTTAAAATTCAGAGGGCGTCGGACGACGCCTTTTAAGAGGGAGACTGAACGATGATCAAATACTGGATTGTGGCAGCGGCGATGGTAATGGCAAGCGGTAGCGGCGCGTTTGCGGCAGATAAGACATGGACCGGAAAGATCAGCGACAGCAAGTGCGGTGCGAAGCACGCGATGGGCGAGCACGGGAAGAAGATGACGGATCGGGAATGCACGGAAATCTGCGTGAAGGGCGGCGCCAAATACGTATTCTCGTCGAAGGGCAAGGTCTACCAAATCGCAAACCAGGACAACGCGGATCTTGCGGCGCACGCGGGCCACACCGTGATGCTCACGGGAAGTATGAACGGTGACGCCATTACCGTCTCGAAGATGGCAATGCCCAAGGGCTCGAAGAAATAAGCGTTGTCAGCACGTTCGCAATGCAGTGGCATCATGACGAAGACCCAATCGTTCGCAGGCGGATGAGACAACTCGCTTAGGCGCACTCGCCCGAAAAATGCTGGAGGCGGCCAGTAGATGACCGCCTCCAGCGCGCTCCACTCTAGTGGTTCTGACCCTCCCGGCCTGACGCCGCGCTTGTCGACGGTGATTGGAAGCGAAGCGTCAGCGGTTAGGCGCCAGGTGCTGGTTTGCGCGGCGGGAGAGATGGAAAGGACTGTGACGAGACTTGCGTTCAGCAGGAGATAACGTCGCATCCGCCACCTCTGACCGCGCAATGTGCGCCTATTCCTTGAAAACGCAGCCGAATTGCACGTCGATGTGCGGAAGTGGTTGACGGAACTCCGCCCGCGAAGCAAGATCCAGTTCCGCTCAGGAGGCGCCATGAGAATTCGATTGTTCGCCGCGATCATCGCTATGCTACTGATTCCCGCGCTGCAGCCGTCGCGCATTACCGCCACACAAGGTCCGATCACTCGCCAGCGTGTCGACTTCAACGTGGTTGAAGCGTCGATCTCCGACATGCAGGCCGCGCTCACCTCGGGGCGTGTCACGTCGCGCGATCTCGTCGCCGCCTACATGTCGCGTATCGCGCAATATGAAGGGACGCTGAACGCGGTCATCAACATCAACCTCAACGCCTACAACGAGGCTGACGATCTCGATCGAGAACGTGGGCAGGGACGCGTGCGGGGGCCGCTGCACGGCATTCCGATCGCGCTCAAGGACAACGTCAACACCACCTTCATGCCAACGACCGGCGGCGCGCTCGCGTTTGCCGGCTACACGCCGCCGTACGACGCCACCATCGCGCGCAACCTGCGCAGCGCCGGCGCCATCGTGATCGCGAAGACCGTGATGACGGAGCTCGCGAACTGGGTGTCGAGCAACATGCCCGGCAATTACAGCGCTTATGGCGGCTACGGCATGAACCCGTACGATCCGCGCACCGATCCGCGCGAGGCCACGAATGATGGCCGGCCGGCGATGAACACCGGCGGCTCGAGCTCGGGCATCGGGACGGCGGCGAATCTCTGGGCCGCGAATGTCGGCACCGAGACATCCGGTTCGATCCTCAGTCCATCGAACGCCAACATGCTGGTCGGTATCAAGCCGACGGTCGGACTGGTGAGCCGCTACGGCATCATCCCGATCACCGCAGATCAGGACACCGCCGGTCCGATGGCGAAGACGGTGACCGACGCGGCGATCATGCTCGGCGCCATGGCCGGTCCCGATCCGAACGACGTGGCGGGATCGTCGCGGTGCACGCTGCCGCCGAATCGCGATTACACGCGCAACCTGCGCACCACGAATTTGCGCGGCGCCCGCATCGGTATCCCGAGAGCGAGCTTCTACGTGCCGACGGTCAATCCTGCCACCGGCGCCAATAGCGGCGGCTTGAACGCGGCGCAGACCGCGGTCATGAACGAAGCGATCGCCGTGTTACAGCGCGAGGGAGCGGTGATCGTCGATCCGGCCGACATTCCCAGCATTGTCGATGGGACGCCCGCGAATAACTTCCTGACCTTTGGCGTGTGTTCTGGGCTCGCGAACGCGAGGGGCCTCGATACCGCGTGCTCGGTGGTGTTGAAGTATGGAATGAAGCGCGACTTCAATGCCTACTTGCAGTCGCTCGGCGCGAGCGCACCGGTCAAGACGCTGACTGAATTGCGGCAATATAACCTGGCGAACCGGCCTCGCAACGCGATCAAATACGATCAGGCGCAGCTCGACATCTCGGACGAAATGGATCTGACGCGCGATCTGGCGCGCTGGCAGCAGGACCGCGCCCGGGACAATTTCCTGGCCGCCACCCACGGTATCGACGAAGTGATGGCGACCCAGCGGCTCGACGCGTTGTTGTTCCCAGGTCAGGGCGGCGCCGGTATCTCCGCCAAGGCGGGGCACCCAACAGTCATCGTGCCGTTCGGGATGATTCCCAATGCGCCGACGCCGGCCTTCCCGGCCGGATTCAATGCGAAGGACCAGCCCTATGGCGTGAGCTTCGCCGGTGCCGCCTGCTCGGAGCAGAGGCTGATCGACCTGGCGTACGCGTTCGAGCAAGTGACCAAGCGCCGCACGGCGCCCACTTCCGCGCCGTAGCTGCAGGGCGGCGTTAGCGTGCGACCGCGCGCATGCTCAGGCCTTTGGGCCTGAGCATGATGCGTGGCTCCATCGCGGGCGCGGTTGCCGCGACGAATCGCCAGCGCTGCGCAATGGTGGCGCAGGGTTCACTGACCAGCCTCAGAAAACCACACCAAACGAACGCGGCCAGCGCGAAGAGCAGAAACTACGACGCCGCCAGCCGGAGATCGCGCCGAGCTTCTCCACGGCCCGCGCAGGTCAGACTCGCTGACGATGGCGTAGCGCCGGTAGACGGACTCGATCTTATGGCCGGCCATGAGCGCTCCTCACCGCAGACGCCAGATCAGCCACAACAGCACGGGGGAAGCAGCCGTGGTGAACACGCAATACGTGCAGAAGGCGCCGAGTCTGGCCATGTCGACGACGCCCTTGATGTTGGCGTAGGTGGCGAGGGTGCCGATCCCGAGCAGTGCGATCCACGACCATCGATTACCTGGCGCGACAAGCAGCAGGACGAAGATCCCGAGGTAGAGCGCTGCGCCGAGGTAGCCGTCCGGAATTCCGTACGGGCGTGCGAACGGCGCGTCAGCGACCGCTTCACAGCCGCCCATCAGCGGACACCACATCTTCTCGACGACACGGCTCTGGTAGAGGCCGATGTAAAGCATGGCGGCCATGCTTGCGGCGGCGAGGATCAGGGCGACGCTCCGTGGCAATGCGTGTCCGTCCGCCGGCATCATGAATCTGCCATCGTTCGCGTCACGCGCTCGACGAATTCAGGCGACACCTCGGCGTCGTATCCGTGGGCGATCTCGCGTGCCATGCGACCGACGAGCGCCACCTGACGTGCGAATCGACGGCAGTGCCGGCACATCATCACGTGCAAGCGAACGCTCAGCCTCTGCCAGACATCCAGGGCCTGCAGGGCGTCGGTCGAGATCAAGGTCGCCACCTCCTTACAACGGATCATTCAGGGCCCTTCCAACCTTCTGATTCGAGGCACGACCGCAGGCGGGCACGCGCCCGATGCAGCTGACCTCCAATATGAGTGACCGTCCGGCCGAGAATCTTACAGATCTCGGCGGTGTCGAGATCCTGCATCTGCCGCAGCACGAACACCTCCCCCAGCCCGTCCGGCAGCCGATCGACGCAGCCGCGGATCGCTTCGCCTAATTGGCGTGACGCCACGTGCCGCTCCACGTCAACCGGCTTCGTGATCCAATTGCCCCGCGCGTCGAATTGGGATTCAAACACCTCGTCGATCGGGTCATGAGTTGCCTCGCGGCTCAGCGCGCGGCGGCGTTCCTGGACTGTTCGGTAAAGGATGCCGAAGACCCACGTGCTCACGCGTGAGCGGCCCTCGAAGCGGTCGAGGCTGGTCATGAACGTGGCAAACACGTCCTGCACGAGGTCTTCCGCGTCGGATTGGGAGAAACCCATGCCGCGCGCCGCCCGGTAAAGCGGTCGGGCGAGGTCCTCCGCGACCTGCCGGAGCGCGTCAGGATCGCGGCGTTGCAGCCGCGCCAGCAGGTCGGGGTAGATGGCGGACGGCGGCTGACTCATCGGTGAGCGTTATGACGCCGGGAGGCGAGCACCCGCGCCGCTGCCGCAGCCAGGCCGTCGAGCGGCGGTGATGCGCTGCCGGTCGCGATCGCCGCCGACCTTCTGAAGGCACGCCGGTGTTTCATCTCGAGGCCGCCGGGCCGTTAACGGCGACTCCGCATGATTGCTTCGAGCCCCTCCGGCGAGCGCGCGATATGGCCGGTGAGATTCTCGCGGCCCTCGCGTGTAATCAGGATGTCGTCCTCGGTGAAGACGGCGATCTGCTCGACGTGGTTGTAATACCAGGGCTCCACGGTGATCACCATGCCCGGCGCGAGGGGCTGGTCGTCCAGCGAGGGATCGCCGGAGGACAGACCGATGTGATGGCCGAAGTACAGTCCGGTCTCCATGAAGGGCCGCGCCTCGTCAGGGATGACGGCGAGGCCGGCCTGTTGTGCCTGCCGAAGAGTCACGCCCGGGCCGAGCGCGGCGATCAGTGCGTCGGCCACCTTCACCTCCATCGTCAAGATGAATCGCTGCCGGGGGGTAAATGTGCCCGACACCGGCAGCGTGCGGCCGGTGTCGCTCACGTAGCCGTCGACCTCGCAGCCGACGTCGAAGATCACCAGCTCGCCGTTCTTCAATTGCCGATTGCGGCGATCGTAGTGGGTGGCAAGGATGCGCCACGGCCACAGCGAGTTCGGACCCGACTTGATGATCGAGGCAAACGGCAACCGCTGTGCGCCGCCCCGCTTGCAGAAAGCTTCGTACTCGGCCTCGAGCGTTCGTTCGTCGACGCCATCCGTCACGAACGCCGCGGCGTGGGCGATGCCGTCAACGCCAAGACGTGTCGCCCGCCGGATCACCGCGATCTCTCTCGCCGACTTCACCATCCGTACTTGCGCGACCGCCTGATAGGCGGACTGAAGACGCACCGACGGGAAGGCCTGCTGCAACCAGTCGACGAACTGATTCAACGGCGACAGACTCGCGACCGGCGCGCGGGAGGACGGACGCAAACTGAGAGGGCCGGGTGCTCCGGAATCGACTCGCACGACGCGCCGTGCTTGATTCCAGGCACGGAGGTCCGCGGATAGTTGTCCGATCGGCTGGACGGTCGAAATCGCGGAGCGTGAACCAAGCGACGGGTCGGATTGCAGTGGGCGTCCCGGAAAATCGTTGCGTCTCGACCGATTCTCGAATCGGGCGTCGCGCATCGGCGCATACAGCGTGGTGTGCTGTCGATCCGCGTCGATGGCCAGCACCGCGTCCGGCACCTCGAGGCCGGTCAAGTACCAGAAGGTGTCGAGCTGCCGGAACGTGAAGCCGTCGGACAGGCCAGCGGCGGCGGGCGTGAGGAACACACCACCACCATCAGCGCGGAGAGCGGCGCCAAGCGCGGTCTGGCGAGTCGCGTACTCATCAGGGGGAAACGCCGGTGATCCCCAATCGAAATAGCGCTGCTCCTGTTCGCGCGACGCGGCCGACGGCACACCCATCGCACACAACGCCACCAGCCCCAAGCCAGCCAGCAAAGACCTCAGGATGCCACCTCCAACTCGACGCCGAGCCCATTGGCAATGCGGTTCACGAACGCAAAATAACTGATGATGGCGCAGGCATCGTGGATGGCGCGATCCGAGTAGCCGGCTTGGCGAAACGTGACGATGTGGGCCGCCGAGACGGCATGCGGCGTGCGTGAGAGCACATCCGCGTACGCGAGCAGCGCCTGCTCGGCAGCGCTCAGGTGCGCGCTGACGATTGGTGAGGTCTGCAACGCCCTCAATAAATCGTCCTGAGCGACCGGCGCGACACCGGCGGAGGTCAGAATGGCACGGAGACCCGCTCCGTGATGGTGCAGTCAATAGTGACAGCGATTGAGCGCCGACACGCGGACGCCGAGCACTTCGCGCTCGCGACGCGACAGCGGCCCGGCGCGATGCATCAGCTGCTTGTAGAGCTCAAAGTGCTGGCGCATGACCGCCGGATGGACCGCATGAACCTGAATGATGTGGTCCGGGTCGGCGACCCGGTCTTCCGGCAACAACGTCTCGGACGGCACATAGTCAATAAATGCCACTGCGACTCCCACCGGCGCCCGGCTGTGGTTGGCGAGCGCCGGCTGATCATAGTTCACGCGACGCTGGCCGGCTCGCGAATGCGACGTG